>NZ_CP049780.1:3423084-4057709 GCF_011193355.1 Streptomyces sp. JB150 | reverse complement strand
TGGTGCGGCTCACCGGCCTGGGTGGAGCTGTGTGCGGGTGGGGCTGTGTGGATTGCCACAGCGGGGGTGGGGGGTCTGGGCGCATACTGAAGCATGACAAAGCCTGCGGCGCCCAAGCGTCACTTGCCCACCAGCCCGTTCAAGGCCCCGGCCGTACCGACTCCCAAGCAGTTCGCCCTGGGCGACCAGGTCACGCATGACGTGTACGGCCTCGGCCGGGTGGTCGGCATGGAGGACGGGATCGCGGCGCTCGTGGATTTCGGCTCGGCGCGGATGCGGATCCTGAGCCCGTACACGAAGATGATCAAGCTGTAGGACCGTCGTGTCCGGTCATGGCACGCCAGGTCTCCTTCGGGGACCTGTAAAGAAAGGCAGATTTCTCATCGACTCGATGTCTTTGTTCTCCGCTCCGGAGGGGCAGCCCGGCCGCTCCGCGGTGGTGTCGCCTCCTCCGGCGACCAACCCGTTCCAGGCTCCGGACTTCGGAGAGGGCGAGGTCTTCCCGTCCGAGGACGAGAGCGTGCCCGCTCCGGGTGCGAGTGCGGTGCGGCCCGACGCCGCCTGAGAGGTGGAAGCGGCGTGTGGGACGAGCGGGCCCGGGAGCTGGCCGCTGTGCTGTTCGCCTCCTTCCCGCGGCGCGACCAGCGGCAGAAGGGCGAGCGGTATCTGCGGGGGCTGCTGAGCACCGAGGGGCGTAAGTCCATTCGTAACATCGCCGCGCAGGTGGGCGGGCCGGCCGCCGAGCAGAGTCTGCACCACTTCATCAGCAGTTCCCCGTGGGACTGGATGCCCGTCCGGCAGGCGCTGGCCGCGTACCTGGAGCAGGCCGTGGCGCCTCGGGCGTGGGTGGTGCGGACGATGCCCATCCTCAAGGCCGGGCAGCACTCCGTCGGAGTCGACCGGGTGTTTGATCCTTGCCTGGGGCAGGCCTTCCGGGGGCAGCACGCCTTCGGCGTCTGGCATGCGTCCGAGCACTTCAGTGCCCCGCTGCACTGGCGGCTGCATCTGCCGCACACCTGGGTGCGGGACGACAACCGGCGCCGTCGGGCCGAGGTGCCCGACGGGATCGGGGAGGAGACGGAGGAGGAGTGCGCCTCCGTCGCCGTCCTGGAGGCCATGACCTCCTGGCGGGTTCCCGTGCGGCCCGTGGTGCTCAACGTTCATTCCGTCCGGCCCACCGTCACCGTCCGGCGGTTCAGTGAGGCGGGCGTCCCCGTCATCCTGCGGGTCGGGGGAAGCGTACGGCTGACCGTCCGTGATCCCGCTCTGCCCGGTCATGGTGCGGGGGCGCTGGGCGCCGAGCGGATCCTGACCGCCGTGCGGGGGCTGGGGCGGGCCGTCGAGTGGGTTGATCCGGAGGGGATGGCGGAGGCCGGCGGGACAGCAGGGGCTGACGGGGCCGAGGGGGCTTCGTGGTCGCGGCGGGTCTCGGTGGCCGCGCGCGTGCGGGTCGGTGCGGTCGGGTCGGTCGCGCGGATGAGCGCGGTCGCGCCGGTCGGTGCCGGTTCCGGTGAGCTGGTGCTGCTCGGTGAGTGGGAGGCCGAGGGGCGCGTGCCGTCCGCCATGTGGCTCACCAACATGGCCTCCGTACCGGCGAGCGCCCTGCTGCGGATGACCAAGCTGGCCCTGCGGGCCCGCCGCGACCTCGCCGGGATCGGCGAGCGCGTCGGGCTCAAGGACTTCGAGGGGCGGTCCTTCCGCGGCTGGCACCGCCATGTCACCTTGGCCTCCGCCGCCCACGCCGTCCTCGCCCTCGCCGGCATCCAGGGCGACGGCCACGACCGGACCCGGGCTCGTGTCCTGCCCGCGTGAGTTCGCCGGATCTTCGGGCAGGGCAGGCCGCCGGCCCTTTGCCGCTCCGGGCGACCTGACATAGTTCCCCGTCGTCCGTGGCAGGCCCCGCGCCCCGTGCGCAGACTCCTGCCCTGTGACGCCCGCAGCGGCGTTCCCCCGGAGGGCGATGCGGCAACTGCGCGTGTGCCGCGATCAGTTGGGCTCTCCTCTCCTCCTCCCCCTCCTCCCCCTTACCCTCCCGCAGCCCTTGGGCGGAAAGGAAAGCCGTGACACAGGCACACAGCACGCGGCACGGTCGTGCCCCGTCCAGCGCGGTCGTCGCGTGGTCGGCGTTCGCGACCATGTTCGTCATCGGAACCGACACCTTCCTCGTCGCTCCCCTGCTGCCCACGCTGGCCGAGGAGTTCGACGTGCCGGCCGGTGTCTCCGGGTGGATGGTCAGCGCCTACGCCCTGGGCTTCGCGGTGTTCGCGCTGGTGGCCGGTCCGCTGTCGGACGGACGGGACCGGCGGGGCGTGCTGCTCCTCGGGTTCGCCGGGTTCACGGTGGCCACGGCGCTCTGTGCCGCGGCGCAGGGACTGTGGTCGATGATCCTGTTCCGGTTCCTGGCGGGCGTGTGCGCCGCGCTCGTCACCCCGCAGATCTGGGCGTCCATCCCGGTCCTGGTGGCGCCGGACTCGACCGTGCGGACGATGGGCGTCGCCGGTGCGGGCATGTCGATCTCGCAGGTCGTCGGCGTCCCGGTCGGCGGCTGGCTGGCGGCGGTCTCCTGGCACGTGCCGTTCCTCGTGGTGGCGGGGCTTTCCGGGATCGCCTGGCTGCTGCTGTTCCGGGTCTTCCCGTCGGTGCCGTCCGCCCGTGCGGCGGGCGAGGACACCGGGATCCTCGGGACGTACGCCCGGCTGTTCCGGTCGGCGACCTTCACCTGGTACCTGCTGGGCTACCTCGTCTACCAGACCGGTGTGTTCGAGACGTTCTCCTTCATCGGCTCCTGGCTGCACCGGGACTTCGGCCTGGGCGTCGGCGCGGTCGGCGCCTCGATGGCGGCCCTGGGCGCGGGCATGGCGGCCACGTCGCTCTTCGGCAGCCGGCTGATCCGCCGGATCGGTGAACACCGCACGCTGCGGCTGGTGTTCGTGGTGCTGGTGGTGGTGTACGCCGGGGTGCCGTTCGCGCCGAACCTGGGCCTTGCGCTCACCGGGCTGGCCCTCGCGTCCGCGATGCTCGGGCTCGCCTACCCGGTCTTCATGAACATGCTGCTGTCGCGGACGACTGCCTCGCGCGGCACGGTGTCGTCGCTGTCGACGACCGCGCTGTACGCGGGGACGACGATCGGCGGCCTGGTCGGCGGTGTGCTGCTGACCGAGTTCGACGGCTTCCAGGGGGTCGCGGGGTTCACCGTCCTGGCGCTCCTCGTCGCCGCGGCGATCTTCGCGGCGGCCGGGGCCTTCCGGGCGCCGGAGCCGGTGGCGGCGGCGGCCCGGAAGTCCTCGGCCGAGGCGGATACGACGGCGGTCTGAGCCTGCCGCCGCCCGTCCGCCGCCCGTCCGCCGCCCGTCCGCCACTCGTCCGCCGTCCGTAGGGCCCCGTCTCACCGGCCGGGTCCGTGACCGTCGTGGTCCCTGCGGGCCGCGTGGCTTTCCGGCGAACGGAAGGATCTGCCCCGCGTCGCCGCGTCCATGGCAGAGTCCGCCCCGTCGCCTGCGGGGGACCGGGCTCAACCCGTCGGCGCGTATGACTGGTTGGGCCTCCTGGGGCCGCACACGAACGCCCCGTCCGCGGGCACCGGCTCCAACCCCCCAGCCCTCCAGCCGCCCCACCCGCCAAGGAGTGCCATGTCGCGTCGCCTGTTCACCTCCGAGTCCGTGACCGAGGGTCACCCCGACAAGATCGCCGACCGGATCAGCGACACGATCCTCGACGCGTTGCTGCGCGAGGACCCGGCCTCCCGGGTCGCCGTCGAGACGCTGATCACCACCGGCCTGGTCCATGTGGCCGGCGAGGTCACGACCAAGGCGTACGCCCCGATCGCCCAGCTGGTCCGGGACACCGTGCTGGAGATCGGCTACGACTCCTCGAAGCAGGGCTTCGACGGCGCCTCCTGCGGGGTGTCCGTGTCGATCGGTGCCCAGTCCCCGGACATCGCGCAGGGGGTGGACACCGCCTACGAGACCCGCGTCGAGGGCGACGGGGACGAGCTGGACCGGCAGGGCGCCGGCGACCAGGGCCTGATGTTCGGCTACGCGACGGACGAGACGCCGACGCTGATGCCGCTGCCGGTCTTCCTGGCCCACCGGCTGTCCAAGCGGCTGACGGACGTGCGCAGGAACGGCACGATCCCCTACCTGCGCCCGGACGGGAAGACCCAGGTCACCATCGAGTACGACGGTGACAAGGCCGTCCGCCTCGACACGGTCGTCGTCTCGTCCCAGCACGCGTCCGACGTCGATCTCGACTCACTGCTGGCGCCCGACATCCGCGAGTTCGTGGTCGAGCCGGAGCTGAAGGCGCTGCTGGACGAGGGCATCAAGCTGGACACCGAGAACCACCGTCTGCTGGTGAATCCGACCGGCCGTTTCGAGATCGGCGGTCCGATGGGCGACGCGGGGCTGACCGGCCGCAAGATCATCGTGGACACCTACGGCGGCATGGCCCGTCACGGAGGCGGCGCGTTCTCCGGCAAGGACCCGTCCAAGGTGGACCGCTCGGCGGCGTACGCGATGCGCTGGGTCGCCAAGAACGTGGCGCCGCGGGTCTCGCCGCCCGCTGCGAGGTGCAGGTGGCGTACGCGATCGGCAAGGCGGAGCCCGTCGGGCTGTTCGTCGAGACCTTCGGCACCGCCCTCCACCCCGAGGAGGCGATCCAGCGGGCCGTCACCGAGGTCTTCGACCTGCGCCCGGCCGCTATCATCCGCGACCTCGACCTGCTGCGCCCGATCTACGCCCAGACCGCCGCCTACGGTCACTTCGGGCGGGAGCTGCCCGACTTCACCTGGGAGCGCACCGACCGCGTCGACGCGCTGCGGCGTCACGTGAGCGGGTGAGGGGTCCGCGCCCGCCCACTCGCCGTCCCATCGCCCGCCCCTCTCTCCGTACGTGCCTCCCCCGGCTCCTCACGGACGCCCCGCATCCGGACCCGCTACGGTGTGGGGCGTGAACGGGGGAGCGATACGAACGGTGCCGTGCTCGTGGTGCGGCACACCGGTGCCGCAGCGACGGCGGTGGCGCACCCGGCGGTATTGCAGCACCGCGCATCGGCGCAGGAACCGGATCGTCGAGGCCATCGGGAACTTCCTCGACTCCATCAGTCCCTGAGTCCCGGGTCGCGGGCGTGTCATCCTGGTGCCGTGACGCTCTCGGATCTGGTGCTGCTGCGGCGGGCTCGTGACCGGATGGACCGTGACTACGCGCAGCCGCTGGACGTGCCGGCGCTGGCGCGGGAGGCGCACATGTCGGCCGGGCACTTCTCGCGCAGCTTCCGCGCCGCGTTCGGGGAGACGCCGTACAGCTATCTGATGACCCGTCGGATCGAGCGGGCCAAGGCGCTGCTGCGGCGCGGCGACCTGTCGGTGACCGAGGTGTGCTTCGCGGTGGGGTGTACGTCGCTGGGGTCGTTCAGTTCTCGCTTCACGGAGCTGGTGGGGATGAGTCCGAGCGCCTACCGGGCCCTGGATCACCGGGAGGGCGCGCACGTCCCGGCGTGCGTCGCCAAGGTGCTGACCAGACCGGTCAGGAACGGAGAAGCGAAGGGCTCGGCCCGGTCGTAGCGTGTCCGGCATGGACATCACGCTGTCGCAGTGCTTCATCGCCGTGGACGACCACGACAAGGCGCTCGCCTTCTACCGGGACACGCTCGGGCTGGAGGTCCGGCGCGACGTCTCCTTCGAGGGGATGCGGTGGGTGACCGTCGGCTCGCCCGCGCAGCCCGGTGTGGAGATCGTGCTGGAGCCGCCGGTCGCCGACCCGAACGCCTCCGAGGCGGACCGGCGGGCCATGGCGGAGCTGCTCGCCAAGGGCCTGCTGCGCGGGGTGATCTTCTCGACCGACGACTGCGACGCCCTCTTCGAGCGGGTCCAGGCCTCGGGCGCCGAGGTGCTGCAGGAGCCGGTCGACCAGCCGTGGGGGGTGCGCGACTGCGCCTTCCGTGACCCCGCGGGCAACATGCTGCGCTTCGCCCAGCGCCGGAACGGCTGACTCCGCCCGAGGCCGGGTTACGGTCCCTCGGAGCCGGCCGAGCCCGCACCGCCGGCCCCGCCGGCCCCGCCCATGCCGGCACCCGCACCGCCCGCACCGCCGTACGGCACGAATCATGGAGGCCACGATGACCAGAGCCACCGGCACGGACGCGCGCCCGTCCGCCCCGCACGTCGCCGACAGCCACGACCTGATCCGCGTGGTCGGTGCCCGCGAGAACAACCTCAAGGACGTCAGCGTCGAGATACCCAAGCGCCGGCTGACGGTGTTCACCGGGGTGTCCGGCTCGGGCAAGAGCTCGCTGGTGTTCGACACCATCGCCGCGGAGTCGCAGCGGCTGATCAACGAGACGTACAGCGCCTTCGTGCAGGGCTTCATGCCGACGACGGCGCGGCCCGAGGTGGACGTGCTGGACGGGCTGACCACCGTGATCAGCGTGGACCAGCAGAGGATGGGCGCGGACCCGCGCTCCACGGTCGGCACCGCCACCGACGCCAACGCGATGCTGCGGATCCTGTTCAGCCGGCTCGGCGACCCGCACATCGGGCCGCCCAGCGCGTACTCGTTCAACACGGCCTCGGTGCGGGCGAGCGGCGCGATCACCGTGCAGCGCGGGGCGAAGACGAAGGCCGAGAAGGCGACGTTCGAGCGGACCGGCGGCATGTGCCCGCGCTGCGAGGGGCGCGGCTCGGTCACCGACTTCGACCTCACCCAGCTGTACGACGACAGCAAGTCGCTGAACGAGGGCGCGCTGACGATCCCCGGCTACACCGTCGACGGCTGGTACGGGCGGATCTTCAGCGGCTGCGGCTTCTTCGACCCGGACAAGCCGATCAGGAAGTTCACCGAGCGGGAACTGCACGACCTGCTCCACAAGGAGCCGACGAAGATCAAGGTGGAGGGCATCAACCTCACCTACGAGGGCCTGATCCCGAAGATCCAGAAGTCGTTCCTGGCGAAGGACAAGGAGGCGATGCAGCCGCACATCCGGGCGTTCGTGGAGCGGGCGGTCACCTTCACCACCTGTCCCGAGTGCGACGGGACGCGGCTGAGCGAGGGGGCCCGGTCGTCGAAGATCAAGGGCATCTCCATCGCGGACGCCTGCGCGATGGAGATCCGCGACCTGGCCGCGTGGGTGCGGGAGCTGGCCGAGCCGTCGGTGGCGCCGCTGCTCACCGCGCTCCAGCAGACCCTCGACTCGTTCGTGGAGATCGGGCTGGGCTATCTGTCGCTGGAGCGGCCCGCGGGCACGCTGTCGGGCGGTGAGGCGCAGCGCGTGAAGATGATCCGCCACCTCGGGTCCTCGCTCACCGATGTCACGTACGTCTTCGACGAGCCGACCACCGGTCTGCACCCGCACGACATCCAGCGGATGAACGAACTGCTGCTGCGGCTGCGGGACAAGGGCAACACGGTGCTGGTCGTGGAGCACAAGCCGGAGGTCATCGCGATCGCCGACCACGTCGTGGACCTGGGTCCCGGGGCCGGCACGGCGGGCGGCACGGTGTGCTTCGAGGGCAGCGTCGAGGGGCTGCGGGCGAGCGACACCGTGACCGGGCGGCACCTGGACGACCGGGCGGCGCTGAAGACGTCGGTGCGCCGGCCGACCGGGACGCTGGAGATCCGCGGGGCGCGGACGAACAACCTGCAGGGCGTGGACGTCGACATCCCGCTCGGGGTGCTGGTGGCGGTGACCGGGGTCGCCGGGTCCGGCAAGAGTTCGCTGCTGCACGGGTCGCTCCCGGCGGACGCGGGCGTGGTGTCGGTGGACCAGGCGCCCATCCGCGGCTCGCGGCGCAGCAACCCGGCGACGTACACCGGGCTGCTCGACCCGATCCGCAAGGCCTTCGCCAAGGCCAACGGGGTGAAGCCGGCGCTGTTCAGCGCCAACTCCGAGGGCGCCTGCCCGTCCTGCAACGGCGCCGGGGTCGTCTACACCGACCTGGCGATGATGGCCGGGGTCGCCACCACCTGCGAGGACTGCGAGGGGCGGCGGTTCGAGGCGTCGGTGCTGGAGTACCGGTTCGGCGGGCGGGACATCAGCGAGGTGCTGGCGATGCCGGTGACCGAGGCCGCGGAGTTCTTCGCCGCCGGTGAGGCGCGCACTCCGGCCGCGCACAAAATCCTCTCGCGGCTCGTCGACGTCGGCCTCGGCTACCTCGCGCTCGGCCAGCCGCTCACCACCCTCTCCGGCGGCGAGCGGCAGCGGCTGAAGCTGGCCACGCAGATGGCCGAGAAGGGCGGGATCTACGTCCTCGACGAGCCGACCACGGGTCTGCACCTGGCCGACGTCGAGCAGCTCCTCGGTCTGCTGGACCGGCTGGTCGACTCCGGCAAGTCGGTCATCGTGATCGAGCACCACCAGGCCGTGATGGCCCACGCCGACTGGATCATCGACCTCGGCCCCGGCGCCGGCCACGACGGCGGCCGCGTCGTCTTCGAGGGCACCCCGGCCGACCTGGTCGCCGACCGCTCGACCCTCACGGGCGAGCACCTGGCGGCGTACGTGGGCGCGTGAGGAGTCCCTGCGGGAGCGGGGGCCGGGCGCGGGGGTGCGCTGCGGTTGACGCGGGGGGGCGCGCTGCGGTTGACGCGGGAGGTGCACCGCGGTTGACAGGGGGCCGGGTGTGGTCGGCGTACGGGGGTCCGGGGCGGGGTGTCCCGTGGGCTCGGCACATGGGGTCTGAGGCCGAGTCCGTGGGGCCGGGGCCCGAGGCCGGAGTCCGAGGCCTGGGTCCGAGGCCTGGGTCCGTGGGCGCGGTGCCGCCCGGAGGGTCACCCCTCCGTCCCCACCGCGCTCAGGCCGTCAGCCCTTCCTTCGCCACCGCCTCCCGTACCGCCGGGGCGATGTCACGGGCCCAGCGGGACAGGGTGGTGGGGTCGGGGGTGCCGTGGTCGGGGGCGAAGAGGGTGAAGCCGCAGGCGCCGTGGTTCAGCACCGCGTCGGTGAGTTCGTCGGTCCACTGGGCGACCGAGCCGCCGAGCCAGCGGCCGTCGCGGTCGTGCGGGGCAGCTGAATACGAGAGCACACCAGTAACCGCCGGTTCGTACACTGCGCGGGTGGAAGACCATACGGCCACCAGGATCTATGCACGTCCGGCGCCCGCCTTGCGGCGCTACGTCGGCTCGTATGTCGGTTTCGATCTTCGTGGGTTCCCGGCGGGGGTGCACTGCGGTCCGCCGAGCCGCGTGCTCACTGCGGTAATCAGTCTGTCCGGTCCTTTGGAGGTGGCGGCAGGCGTCGACGACGGGTCACCGGTCACCCGATTCGACAGCGTGGCCGGCGGTCTGATGCGCCGCTCCGTCGCGATCCACCACGACGGACGCCAGGAAGGCGTGCAGGTGTCGCTGACGCCGCTCGGGGCCCGGGCTGTTTACGGCATGCCCGCCGCTGATCTCGCCCACCGACTGGTCCCACTCGACGAGCTTCTCGGAGCGCTCGGCGTCGAGCTGGTCGACCGGCTCCGCGCGGCGACGACATGGGCCGCGCGGTTCGCCGCGCTGGACGAGTTGCTTCTGCGAGCCGTCGGCCGTGGCGTCGGCGGCGACCCCGTGTCCCGGGTGCGCCCCGAGGTGGCCGAGGCCTGGCGCCGCCTCTTGGCCGCGCGGGGCCGTGTCCCGGTTGGGAGGGTCGCCGCAGAACTGGGCTGGAGCCGTCGGTATCTCACCGAGCGGTTTCGCGGTGAGGTGGGCCTGTCACCGAAGACCTTCGCCCGGGTTTTGCGCTTCGAGCACGCGCACGAACTGGCCACCATGCACGACCCGCTTCCGTGGGCCGAAGTGGCGACCGTCTCCGGCTACGCCGACCAGGCCCATCTCGTCCGGGACTGGAGCGAGTTCACGGGCCGATCGCCGACAGCATGGCGTCGCGGCGAAGTCCTGCTCGGGACTGGGTAGTCGCCGACCGGCCGCCCATCACGTCGGCTTCCGTTCCCTTTTCTTCAAGACCACCCTATAGCCGTCCTGTGACGATCGTCGGCATGAGACTCGTCAATCACGAACCCAACGCCATCGACCTGCGAACCACCCCCGTGCACCTCGGGCTGGGGTCGAGAGCGAAACCCGTCGAGGGCTTCGCCTGGGACCCGGAGGTGCTCCATGCCTACAGCGCCGCGGTCGCGGCGGACGGCGCCGAGGGCCGGATGGTGACGATCTTCGACGGCGACGGCCTCGGCGACCATTGGGAGCGCCACCCCGCCGGCGACGAACTGGTCGTCTGCCTCAGCGGGTCCGTGACGGTCACCCGCGATGTGGACGGAGTGCCCGACCGGGTTGTGCTCGGGCCGGGCGAGGCCACCGTCAACCCGGCCGGGACATGGCACGCGGTCGACATGGCGGGCCCGGCGTCCATCCTGACCATCACCGCTGGCCTCGGCACCGACCACCGTCCCCGGACCGAAGCCCGCCCGACCGAGCACGCCGGCACGTCCGGCCCGCGAACACCGTGACGACCCGTGTCGCGTGCCTCGGCGACAGCCTCACCCGCGCGCAACTGAGCGTCGACTACCTGGACCTTCTCGAACGACGCCGCCCTCCCGGCGACGTACGGCTCGCCCGCTTCGGCGTCAACGGCGACTTCGCCCACAACCTCTCACAGCGCCTCGATGCCGTCGTCGCGGACCCACCCGACGTGATCACCGTGCTGATCGGGACCAACGACGCCCGAGCGAGCCTCGCCGGCTACCCCGTCGAGCGGGCCATGAAGCGCAAACAACTCCCCGAGCGCCCGTCAGCCGGATGGTTCCAGCAGTGCCTGGGAGCCGTCGTCGAACGGCTGCGAACGCAGACCGACGCGACGATCGCTCTGCTGTCCCTCCCGGTCCTCGGCCAACAACTCGACGGAGCCGCGGCGCGGGCATCACAGGCGTACAGCCGCATGATCGCCGAGGTCGCCAGCACCAATAAGGCGACCTACCTCCCGCTCCACGAACGCCAGACCGAGGAACTACGCCAGGCGGACCCGCCGCCGATCCCCTACCGGGAACCGACGCCCGCAGCGAGCGTCAGCGTCCTCGTCCGGCGCGCCTTGCTGGGCCATAGCCTCGACACGATCTCGCGGCGCCGGGGTCTCGTGCTCACGACCGACCACATCCACCAGAACAGCCGCGGCGCCGCCCTTGTCGCCGAGGTCATCGACACCTGGCTCCCGACCCGGCGCGCGTAGCCGGTTCCGGCGGCGGCCCCCTTCCTGCGTATTCGGTTCCCACCCCTACCGGGCAAGCAACGACGACCGGACCATCTCGAACGCTCTCGGCTACCTCGACAAAAACCACCACCCCGCCGGCTCAACGAGACCGGCGGGACCTGGGGCCGAAACGCCGTTGGGGATCACACACGGTCACCGGCAGGTTGGGTTCCACGGGGAACTGGCGACAGTTGATTACGCGAGTCCACCAGTACCGAGGCCGAGGAAGCCGAGCGCGGCGTACGCGTCGAGCCGGTCGCCGAGGTAGGGGTGGTCGGAGAGGGAGAAGTGGTCGAGTCCGTCGCGGTCGGCCCGCTGGACCGTGCTCAGCAGTTCCGCCGTGTCCTCGACGCCGCCGGGCGCGCCGAAGCCGAAGACGACGGGCCGCCGGGAGACCGGGACGGACGACGACGCGGGTGAGTGGTCGAGCATGGCCGTTCACCCCCGAGAACGACAATAGGTTCGCACCACGAACAATATTTGTTCGTGGTGCGAACTTTGAATGCTTGCGTCCGGCACCGGTCCCTCCCCTCGCGGGGACCGGTACCGGACGTTCGGGTGTGGGTACTAGCGCTGAGTGGCGGAGTGGCTACCGCTCCGGATCTGGTCGAGATCCTGCCATTCGTGGCTGGCCAGGAGGAGGTTCCGGTCTCCGGAGCAGGGTGAAGCCGCAGGTCAGACGTATAGAGTGAGTTTTCCGGTCCGGATGTCCGGCAGGGCGGCGGCAGAGGGGTGGAGGCCTTGGGTTCCGACTCGGCGACACGCACAGCCTTCGCTGAACGGCTCGCGCTGCTGTACAAGGAGGCCGGCAACCCGCCGCTGAAACGGGTGTCCGAGGCGGTCACCCGGCTGGAGCGGGTCGACGAGCGGGGACGGCCCGTGCGGGTCTCCGCCCAGCGGATCAGCGACTGGCGGCGCGCGAAGAACGTCCCCGCCCAGTTCGCCGCCCTCGCCGCCGTGCTCCAGGTGCTGATCCCGCAGGCGCGCCGGATCCGTTCCGTGCCGGTGAGCCCCGGCCTGTACGACGTGGCCGAGTGGCAGCGGCTGTGGGAGCGGGCGGTGGCCGACCCGGTCGCGGACCGGCCCGCGGGCGAGACACCCGCCGAGGAACCGCCCCCCGACCTCCCCGCCGCCGTCTGCCCCTACCGGGGCCTGGCCGCCTACCGGCTGGAGGACGCCCGCTGGTTCTTCGGCCGGGAACGCAGCACCGAGGCGCTCCTCGCCCAGCTGCGGGCGGTGGAGGACAACGGCACCGGCGGCCTCGTCATGCTCGTCGGCGCCTCGGGCGCGGGGAAGTCCTCGCTGCTGAACGCCGGCCTGGTCCCGGCACTGCGCGACGCCGGGGCGCGGCGGGTGCTGCAACTGGTCCCGGGCGCGGATCCGCTCGGCGAGCTGTGCCGCCTGGTCCCCGGGCTCGCGGACGTCGTGGCCGGGGCCCCGGACGGCGCGGACGACCGCCCGGAGTTCGCCCGCGCGGTGCGGGAGGTCTTCGCCGCCTGGGCGGGGCCCGGCGCCCGGCCGGTCGTGATCGTGGACCAGTTCGAGGAGACGTTCACCCTCTGCGCCGAGGAGGCCGACCGCCGCACCTTCATCCGCCTCCTGCACGCCGCCTGCTCCCCCGACGGCATCGACGCCTCCGGCGGACGGGGGGACTGGGGTCGCCCCGGTGCACCAGGCCGCCCCGGTGGCTCCGGCGACCACCGGGACCCGGGCGGCTTACGTGAGGGGAGCCGTCCCGATGACCGTGACGGCTCCGGTGACTCAGGCCGCCGCAGTCAGCCCGGTCACCCCGGTCACCCCGGTCGCCCTGGTCGCCCTGGTCGCCCCGGTCGCCCTGGTCGCCCCGATGGTCTCGGCGGCCCCGATCACCCTGAACGCGCCGGTGGCCCCGCCAGCCTCGCCGGCCTCGATGCGCCCAGCGGTCCCCTCGACTCCAGCGTCTCCGGTGCTCCCACAGGACGCGCCCCCGGCAACGACAGCCCCGGCGCCGTTGGCAACCCCGGCCCCAGCAGCCCCAGCACCCCCACGGACCCCAGCGAACGCGCCCCCCGCACCCCCGCCACCCCCACCGAACCCGCCACCGATCCCACCCCCGCCCCCACTCCCCCCGTCCTGGTCCTGCTCGGCATAAGAGCCGACTTCTACGACCAGTGCCTGCACCACCCCGAACTCGCCGACGCCCTGCAGCACCGGCACATGGTGCTCGGCCCGTTGACCACCGCCGAGCTGCGGGAGGCCGTCACCGGCCCGGCCAAGGCGGTGGGGCTGGAGCTGGAGCCGGGACTGGCCGAGCTGATCGTGCGGGAGGTCAGCTCCGACGGGCCGCGCGGCGCCCACGACGCGGGCGTGCTGCCGCTGCTCTCGCACGCCCTGCTCGCCACCTGGCAGCGCCGCAAGGCGGGCCGGCTGACCTTGGCCGGCTACCGGGCGGCGGGCGGTATCCAGGGCGCGGTGGCCGCGACCGCCGAGCGGGCCTGGTCGGGGCTGGACCCGGCGGCCCGGACGGCCGCCCGATTACTGCTGCTGCGGCTGGTCCGGGTCGGCGAGGACACCGCCGCGACCCGGCGGCGCGGCACCCGCCGGCAGCTCGCGGAGGAGTCGGCCGACCCGCGCAAGACGGAGGAGTCGCTGGAGGCGCTGGTCCGCGCCCGGCTCGTCACCCTCGACGCGGACACCGTGGAGATCACCCACGAGGCGCTGCTGCACGCCTGGCCCCGGCTGCGGGAGTGGATCGACGAGGACCGCGGCGGCAACCTGCTGCGCCAACGGCTGGAGGAGGACGGCCGGGCCTGGGAGGCCTCGCACCGCGACCCGGCGCTGCTGTACCGGGGGTCGCGGCTGGAGCAGGCGGAGAGCTGGGCGAAGTCGGCCGGGAACACCTACCTCACCCGCGGCGCGGTGGAGTTCCTGGCCGCGTCGGTGCGGCTGCGCCGCCGTACCGCCTGGCTCAGCCGGGGCGCGGTCGCCGCGCTGGTGGCGCTGGCGCTGGTGGCGGTCGGGGCGGCGGTGGTGGCCTTCCAGCAGCGGGACGACGCGGTGTTCGAGCAGGTGGTCGCCGAGGCGGACCGGGTGCAGTACACCGACCCGTCGCTGTCCGCGCAGCTGGACCTGGTGGCGCACCGGCTCCGCCCGGACGACGCCGGCACGAACAACCGGCTGATCTCGATCGTGAACGCCCCGCTGGCCACCCCGCTGCTCGGCCACACCGGCGCGGTCTACCTGACCTCGTTCAGTCCCGACGGCCGCACCCTGGCCACCGCCTCCTACGACCGCACCGTACGCCTGTGGAACGTGGCGGACCCGACCCGGCCGGCCCCGCTGGGCGCGCCGCTCGCCGGGCACCGCTCCTGGGTGAGCAGCGCGGTCTTCAGCCCGGACGGCCGCACCCTGGCCAGCGCGGGCGACGACGGCGTGATCCGGCTGTGGGACGTACGGGACCCGGCGCGCCCGCGTCCGCTGGGCGCGCCGCTGACCGGTCACGAGGGCACGGTCTACCTGGTGGCGTTCAGCCCGGACGGCCGTACCCTCGCCTCCGCCAGCGAGGACCGCACCGTGGGCCTGTGGGACGTCTCCGACCCCGGACGGGCCGGGCGCGTCGCCGAGCTGACGGGGCACCGGGCGGCCGTACGGTCCGTGGCGTTCGCCCCCGACGGGCGGACCCTGGCGGCCGGGGGCGACGACCACACGATCCGGCGGTGGGACGTGGCGGACCCGCGGCGGGCGCGGGCCCTCGGCACACTGCGCGGGCACACGGAGACCGTGCACTCGGTGGCGTTCAGCCCCGACGGGCGCACCCTCGCCAGCGGCGGCGCCGACGACACCGTACGGCTGTGGGACCCGGCCGCACCCGCGGACAGCGCCCAGCTCGGTCCCCCGCTCACCGCGCACACCGGTCCCGTCTGGTCGGTGGCGTTCAGCCCCGACGGGCGCACCCTCGCCGCCGCCAGCGCGGACAGCACCGCCAGCCTGTGGAACGTCAGCGATCCGGCGTACCCCTCGCAGGTCGGCGAGCCGCTGGCGGGCAGCAGCGGGGAGATGTACGCGCTCGGGTTCAGCCCCGACGGGCGCACCCTGGCCACCGGCAGCGGCGACAGCAAGGTGCGGCTGTGGACGGTGCCGACCTCGGACATGATCGGCCGCAGCGGGGCGTTCCGGCCGGACGGGCGGGTGCTGGCCACCGCGGCGCGGGACGGCAAGGTGCGGCTGTGGGACGTACGGCGGCCGGCGCGGCCGGTGCGGCTGGGCCGGGCGTTCATGCCGGCGGACGGCGGTGAGCGGGCGCTGGCCTTCTCGCCCGACGGGCACCTGCTCGCCGTGCAGACCCTCCAGCGGTCGGTGCACCTGTGGGACGTCACGGACCCCGCGCACCCGGTGGCGGCCGGCCCGCCGATCGCCCTGCGCACCCGCTTCGCCTCCCCCGACGCGCTGGCCTTCGCCCCCGACGGGCGCACCCTGGCGACCGCGTACGACGACCGCACCGTACGGCTGTGGAACGTCGCCGACCCGGCCCGGCCGGTGCCGCTCGGCGCGCCCCTCACCGGCCACAAGGGGTACGTCAACGCCCTCGTCTTCAGCCCCGACGGGCACACCCTGGCGAGCAGCAGCGCCGACGGCACCGTGCGGCTGTGGAACGTCACCGACCCGGCCCGCGCCACCCGCCTGGACGTGCCGCTCACCGACCACCGGGGACCGATCAACGTGCTCGCCTTCAGCCCTGACGGGAGCACGCTGGCCGGCGGCGGGGACGACGACACCGTCCGGCTGTGGGACCTCTCCGACCCCGCCCGCGGCGCCCGCCCCGCCGCCACCCTGACCGGGCACACCGAGGCGGTCGTGTCGCTGACGTTCAGCCGCGACGGCCGCACCCTGGCGAGCGGCGGCAACGACAACACGGTCCGGCTGTGGGACGTGGCCAGCCCGGCGGACGCGGCACCGATCGGCCAGTCGATGAGCCCCAACGCCAAGACCGGCAACTTCCTGTCCTTCAGCCCCGCCGGTCACATGCTCGGCGTGTCCAGCGGCACCGACACCGTGCGGCTGTGGAACCTCGACGTCGACTCGGCGATCCGGCACATCTGCGCGACCACGCGGGGCGTGCTGACGCGGGAGAAGTGGAACGAGTACCTTCCGCGGCTGTCGTACGACCCGCCCTGCGAGGAGTGACGCGGGCCGGCGGGGCCGGACGAGAGCCGCGGCGCGAGTCGTACGCGAGTCGCGGCGCGAGTCGCGGCGCGCACCTGTTCGACACCCGTTCGCGTGATTAGCGCCACACCCGCTCGGCGGGGCGGAGCAGTCGGCTCCCCTCGCACGAGTCGCCTTGTTAGGCTGGGTGTCAGCCCGATCGCTGGTGTATCCCCCGTCACCAGCGATCGGGCGTTCGCGTGTCCGGCCCGCCGGACCGCCCTGCCGGATGATCGTCGGCCGCCTAGGCTGGGCCCGTGTCCCAGGCGTACGAGAAGACCACGGACGTACCAGGACGGCCGCCGCGCACCCCCGCCGTCCGCGACAACAGCCGGCACCAGTGGGAGAAGGACCGTGCCCGCAAGCCCCGGGCGGCCTGCGCGGGCGACGGCGCCACCGAGCGCGACACCGGACTGACCACCGACGACCTGGAGTTCCACGCCTCCTACCGGCTCACCGGAGCGACGCCGGAGCTGGCCGAGGCGTTCGGCGTCCCTCCCGGCACCCCCCTGCTGGAGCGCACCTACCGGACCCGGCACGCCACCGAGCCCGGCCCCTTCAGCCTCGTCACCTCCTACCTCCGCCACGACCTCGTCGAGGCCAACCCGGACCTGCTGGACGAGTCCCACGAGCCCTGGCCGGGCGGCACGCAGAGCCAGCTGCACACCGTCGGCATCGAGGTCGACCGGATCGAGGAACGGGTCACCGTGCGCGCCGCGACCCCCGAGGAGGCCCGCGACCTGGCCCTCGCCGCGGGCACGCCGGTGATCCTGCTGCGCAAGACGTCGTACGACATCCACGACCGCGTCGTCGACGTCGCCTTCTGCACGCTGCCCGGCGACCGCACCGAGCTGCGGTTCACGACCCGGCTGGAAAGGTGGTGAGCGCCGCCGTGCGCGGGACCGTCACCGTCGTCACCGCCGTGCACGCCCCGTCGGCGCGGTTCCTGCCCGAGGCGTACGCGTCGCTGCGCGACCAGCGGCTGCCCGACGGCTGGGAGTGGCGGTGGCTGATCCAGGAGGACGGCGAGACGGACCGGGTCCGCCCCCACGTGCCCGACGACCCGCGGGTCTCCTTCCGCCAGGGCCGCCCCGGCGGGCCCGGCGTCGCCCGCACCATGGCGCTCGCGCACGCCGACGGCCCGTACGTGAAGGTCCTCGACGCCGACGACCGGCTCACCCCCGGCGCGCTCGCCCGCGACGTGGCCGCCCTGGAGGCGGACCCCAGCCTCGGCTGGGCCACCTCCGGCGTCCTCGACCTGCTGCCCGACGGCTCCACGGCCGCCTTCCCCGGCGACCCCGACGAGGGCCCCCTCGAACCCGGCACCGTCCTCGCGCACTGGTCGGCGAACGACCACCGCGCTCCCGTCCACCCCGCCTCCCTCTGCGCCCGCCGCGAGCTGCTGCTCGCGCTCGGCGGCTGGATGGCCCTGCCCGCCTCCGAGGACACCGGTCTGCTCCTCGCCCTGGACGCGGTCAGCCGCGGCTGGTTCAGCCGCGAGCCCGGCCTGCTCTACCGCAAGTGGGACGGCCAGGTCACGGGCCGGCCCGCCCACACGGACCCGGCCGAACGCCGGGCCCGGACGGCGGTGGCGGGGGCCAGGGCGCGGGCGCTGGCCGCGAGCGGCTGGCGCTGGCCCGTCACCCGCCGAGGCTGATCGCCTGCGACGGGCAGCCCTCGGCCGCCTCGCGGACCCGGGGGTCGTCGCCGGTGTCCTCGCGGCCCGGCAGGACGGCCCCGAAGCCGTCCACCACGGTGAAGACGTGCGGCGCGCGGTACACGCAGTCGCCGGAGCCGTAGCAGAGGTCGGGGTCGACGGAGACCTTCACGCGTCCTCCATGGTCGTCGCGCGGGTGGGTGTCACCGCTGGACTGCCCGGTCGGCACCGCGCCGAATCCCCCGCGTAGGTTGGCCGCAGGTGTCCGTCGATCCGGGGGTGCGCACATGAGCTCGCAGACCTATCTGTCCGACCTGTTCTCGCTGGACGGCCGCGTCGCCGTCGTCACCGGGGGCAGCTCCGGGATCGGGCGGGCCGTGGCCGGCGCGCTGGCGCGGGCGGGGGCACGCGTCGTGGTGGTGGCGCGGCGCGAGGCGCAACTGGCCGAGACCGTCGAGGAGCTGACCGCCGACGGCTGCCGGGCCGGGTGGGTCAGCGCCGACCTCGCCACCCGCGCGGGGGTGCGGGCGGCCGCCGAGGAGGCCGCCGCGGTGTTCGGGGAGCCGGACATCCTGGTGAACTCGGCGGGCATCAACCTGCGTCCGCCGCTCGGCGAACTCGGCGACGACGTCTGGGACGTCACCCTCGCCGTCAACCTGGAGGCGCCGTTCCTGCTCGGGCAGCGGTTCGGGCCCGGCATGGCCGAGCGCGGCTTCGGGCGGATCATCCACGTCAGCTCCCAGCAGGCGCACCGGGCGTTCGTGCAGAGCGGCGCGTACGGGGTGTCCAAGGGCGGCCTGGAGGCGCTGGCCCGGTCGCAGGCGGAGGCCTGGTCGCCGTACGGCGTCACCTGCAACACCCTGGTGCCGGGCTTCGTGATGACCCCGCTCAACGAGCGGCTGTCCAGCGACCCCGCCAAGGTCGCCGAGCTGGCCGCCCGCACCATGACCGGCCGCAACGGTCTCGCCGAGGACTTCGCGGGCGCGGCGGTGTTCCTGGCGAGCCGCGCCTCCGCCTACGTCACCGGGCAGTCGCTGTTCGTGGACGGCGGGCTGTCCGTTCACTGAGCCCGCCCCGCCGGGTCACCGGTCCCGGTCGGCGTACGGGTTCCGGGGCGCCGGGACCGGGCGGGCCCGCTCGACGTCCAGGTACGGCACGGGACGCCCGTTCACCGGGTCCCGCGCGCGGCGGCCGGTGGCGGTGCCGGTGACCTCCAGCCAGCCGTCGGGGTCCAGCACCGGCGGGACCCGGCCGGTGAGGGCCACCTTCACCGGCTGGGCGTCTGCGGCACAGCAGTCGAGGGTCATCCGCACGAGGTAGGGCGTGCCGTCGCCGCCGAGCGCGACGAAGCCGGTGACGCGGACGCGGCGGCCGTCGAGGGAGCCGGTGTCGTCGTAGACCGCGCGGGCCGCGTAGTCGGCGAGCCCCAGCGGGACCGGGTCGCCCGGCGGCAACGGCGCGAAGGCGGGCGGGCGTTGCAGCGCCGTACCGGCGCGCAGCGCGCTGTACGAGCCGAGCGCGGGCGGGGCGACGAGGACGAGCGCGAGGACCGGCAGGAGCAGCAGCCAGGAGACGCGGGGCGCGGGGTGGGCGGTGCCGTGGGGCGCCGCGCGGCGCTGCCGGTGGGCGTACCAGGCCGTGGCGCCCGCCGTCGCGACCAGTACGGCGCCGGAGGCGAGCAGCAGCGGGCGCAGCGCCTCCTTCACATAGCGCAGGGAGGTGTCACCGGCCCCGGTGCGCAGCAGCACCGCGCCGAGCAGGAACAGCACCGCCGCCTGCGCCGCCCGGCTCACAGCGGCACCGCCCCGAGCGGGAACGGCCCCGCCGCCTGCGCCGCCCGGCTCACAGCAGTACCGCCCCGGTCAGGACGGCGCAGGTCACGGCGACGGCGAAGGTGGCGGGCGCGAAGCGGGCCGCGAACCCCCGGCCGAACAGGGCCGACTGCATCGCGATCAGCTTCAGGTCGACCATCGGGCCGACGACCAGGAACGCCAGGAGGGCGGTCGGGCCGAAGGGGGTCAGGGACGCGGCCACGAACGCGTCCGCCTCCGAGCAGATCGACAGCACGACGGCCAGCAGGGCGAGCGTCACCATCCCCGCCACCGGGTTTCCCGCCGCCGCGCGCAGCCAGCCCTCGGGCACCACCGCCTTCAGCGTGGCGGCGGCCGCCGCGCCGATCACCAGGAAGCCGCCCGCGTGCAGCACGTCGTGGCGCACCGACCCCCAGAAGGCCGCGCCGCGGCCCTGCCCCGCGTGCTCCGGCCGGGACGGCGGGCGCAGCCAGTCGGCGCGGCCCAGCCGCTGCCACAGCCAGCCCATCGCGCACGCCGCGAGCAGACCGGCCACGAACCGGGCCGCCACCATCTCGGGCGCGCCGGGGAAGGCGACCGCCGTCGCGGTGAGGACGACCGGGTTGATCGCGGGCGCGGACAGCAGGAACGCCAGCGCGGCGGCCGGGGTGACGCCCCGGCGCATCAGCGCGCCCGCCACCGGCACCGACGCGCACTCGCAGCCCGGCAGCACCGCCCCCGCGAGCCCCGCGACCGGCACGGCCGCCGCGGGCCGGCCCGGCAGGGCGCGGGCGAAGAAGAACGGCGGCACGAGGACGCCGATCACCGCCGACAGCACCACCCCGAACACCAGGAAGGGCAGCGCCTGCACGGTCACCGCCACGAACACCGTCGTCCAGCTCTGCATCACCGGCGCGGCCAGGGCGCTCCGCACGGGGCCCTGGGCGAGGAGCAGCAGGGGCAGGAGCAGGGCGAGCAGGAGCGAGGAGTCGAGGCGGGTGCGGGAGGTTCCGGCGGTGTCGGCCACGCCGGTCAGTACGCCGCGAAGTCGCCCGACGTTCAGTCGGTTCGTGGAACCGCTGGGCCGTTTGGGGCAGTGTTCCCTCACATGGGGACCGTTCCGAACCAGGGTCTGCCGGGTGACGCGGCCGCGCACATGGTGGTGTGCGGCGACGACGGGCTCGCGCACCGGCTCGCCGCCGAGCTGCGGATCGTCTACGGCGAACAGGTCACCCTCGTCGTGCCGCCCTCCGGCCGCCGGGTGCGCCAGCCGGTCGTCGGCCGGGCCCGCGCGGCGTCGGCGGCCCTGCGGGACATGGTGAACGCCGCCGTGGGCCGGGGCAACGGGAACGGAAGCGGGGGCGGCGGCGCGGCCGCCGAGGCCTCGGCCCAGCGCGTCATCCAGGCCACCGAGCTGACCGAGGCCGTGCTCGCCGAGGCGGGCGTGCAGCGGGCCGCCGCGCTGGCGCTGGTGTACGACGACGACGAGACCAACATCCGTGCCGCGCTCGCCGCCCGCCGCCTCAACCACCGGCTGCGGCTCGTGCTGCGCCTGTACAACCGGCGGCTCGGCCAGCACATCGAGGACCTGCTCGACCAGGCCGCCACCCTGGCCCTCGGCGACGGCGCCACCGGCTTCGACGCCTCCACGACCGTCCTGTCCGACGCCGACACCGCCGCGCCCGCGCTGGCCGCCTCCGCCCTCGCCGGCACCAGCAAGGTCGTGCAGACCGAGGGGCTGCTGCTGCGCGCGGTCGAGCGACCGCCGCCCGCGCCCGGCGAGGTCGCCGACCCCGGGCTGGCCACCCTGGCGCTGCTCTCCGCGACCAGCAACGACCCGGCCGGCGCGGACGGTTCGGAGGGCAGCGGGGATCAGGGTCCGCAGCTGCTGCCGGACGCGGCGACGGTGCGCGCCGCCACCGGGCGGGGCGCGGTGGTGCTGGAGCAGGTGTCGTACTCCGGGCCTTCCCGGGGCGCGCGCGGCGGGGCGCTGCCGTTCGGCTCGCTGTTCTCCCGGCGCCTGCGGTGGTCGCTGTTCGGGCTGGTGGCGTGTGTGATCGGGCTGGCCGTGGCGCTGAAGGTGGTGACCGGCTCGCATCTGCTGCACGCCACCTATGTGACGCTCCTCGACCTGTTCGCGATCAACGAGCCCGCCCTGAAGGAGTCCACCGCCCGGCAGGTGCTGCAACTGCTGTCCGGGCTGGTCGGGTTACTGCTGCTGCCGGTGCTGCTGGCCGCGGTGCTGGAAGGCCTCGGCACCTTCCGGAGCGCGTCCGCGCTGCGCAAGCCGCCGCGCGGGCTCGGCGGGCACGTGGTGCTGCTCGGACTCGGCAAGATCGGCACCCGGGTGCTGACCCGGCTGCGGGAGCTGCACATCCCGGTGGTGTGCGTGGAGTCCGACCCGGAGGCCCGCGGCCTCGCCACGGCGCGGCGGCTGCGGGTGCCGGTGGTGCTGGGCGACGTCACCCAGGAGGGCGTGCTGGAGGCCGCGAAGATCCATCGCGCGCACGCGCTGCTCGCGGTGACCAGCGCGGACACCACGAACCTGGAGGCCGCGCTGTACGCCCGCTCGGTGCGGCCCGACCTGCGGGTGGTGCTGCGGCTGTACGACGACGACTTCGCGACCGCCGTGTACCGCACCCTGCGGGCCGCGCACCCGCACGCGCTCACCCGCAGCCGCAGCGTGTCCCACCTGGCGGCGCCCGCGTTCGCCGGGGCGATGTTCGGGCGGCAGATCCTCGGGGCGATCCCGGTGGAGCGGCGGGTGCTGCTGTTCGCCGCCGTCGACGTGGGCGGGCATCCCCGGCTGGAGGGGCGGACGGTGGCCGAGGCGTTCCGGCCGGGGTGGTGGCGGGTGCTGGCCCTGGACACCGGGCCGGCCGGGGACGGCGCCGGCGACGACGGTGAGGCCTCCGCCGCCGGGCGGCCGTCGGGGCTGGTCTGGGACCTGCCCGACGGCTACGTCCTCAAGGACGGCGACCGGGTCGTCCTCGCGGCGACGCGGCAGGGGCTGGCGGAGCTGCTGGGCCGGCGCAGCCGGCAGCGGACGGGGGCGTGAACCCCCGCCCGCCCAGTGGCTCCGCCCTCCTGGACCGTCAGTGGCCGTCAGTCGGTGACCGCGCTCAGGTGCCGCCGCGCGAAGTCCAGTTCCAGGCGGACCTGCTTGATGCGTTCGTCCACCACCAGGGAGCCGTGACCGGCGTCGTAGCGGTACACCTCGTGGACGGCGCCGCGGGCCTGAAGGCGCTTGACGTAGTTGTCGATCTGCCGGATGGGGCAGCGGGGGTCGTTGACGCCGGCGGAGATGTAGACGGGGGCCTTGACCTGGTCGACGTAGGTGATCGGGGAGGACGCCTCGAAGCGCTCGGGGACCTCCTCGGGGGTGCCGCCGAGAAGGGTGCGGTCCATGGCCTTCAGGGCCTCCATCTCGTCGTGGTACGCGGTGACGTAGTCCGCGACGGGGACGGCGGCGATGCCGAGGGCCCAGAAGTCCGGCTGGGTGCCGAGGCCGAGGAGGGTGAGGTAGCCGCCCCAGGAGCCGCCGGTGAGGATCAGGCGCCTGGGGTCGGCGAGGCCGGAGGAGATCGCCCACTCGCGGACCGCCGCGATGTCCTCCAGCTCGATCAGGCCGACCCGGTGCTTCAGGGCGTCGGTCCAGGCGCGGCCGTAGCCGGTGGAGCCGCGGTAGTTGACGCGGACGACCGCGTAGCCGTGGTCCACCCAGGCGGCGGGGCCGGCGGCGAAGGAGTCGCTGTCGTGCCAGGTGGGGCCGCCGTGGATGTCGAACACCGTGGGGAGGGGGCCGCGCGCGCCGGCCGGCTTCTGCACCAGGGCGTGGATGCGGCCGCCGGGGCCCTCGACCCAGACGTCCTCGACCGGGACGGAGCCCGGCGACTTCATGCCGGGCGGGTCCAGGACGACGCCGCCGCGGGTGGAGCGCACCGCGGACGGTTCCGCGGCCGACGACCACAGGTACTCCACGGTGCCGTCCGGGCGGGGGGTGGCGCCGGAGACCGTGCCGGGCGGGGTGGGGATCTTCTCCAGGGTGCGGGTGGCGAGGTCGTAGCGGAACAGCTCGCTGCGGGCCTCGTAGCTGTGCGAGACGAGCAGGGCCGTGCCGTCCGGGAACCACTCGGCGCCCACGTCGCCGGGCAGCTCCAGGGCGAGGTCGGTCTCCTCGCCCGTGGCCACGTCCCACACCAGCGGCTCCCAGCGGCCGCGGCGCTGGTGGCCGATGAGCAGCCGGGTGTCGCCGTCCACCGGGGCGAAGCCCAGCACCTCCAGGCCCAGCTCCCGGGTGCCGTCCTTGGTGTCGTCCAGCTCGGCGACCGTGGTGCCGTCGGTGCGCAGCACGCGCAGCGCCGCGTGCATGGCGTCGCCGTGCTCGGTGTGCTCGACGGCGATCAGGGTGCCGTCGTGCGAGAGGTCGCCGACGCCCGCGGACTCGCGGTGCCGGTAGATCTCCACCGGCGCCTCGCCCTCGCGGGCCAGGTGGATGGTGGTGCCGTCCTCGTCGGTGGAGCGGCCGATCACCGCCGTACGGCCGTCGCGGCCGAGGGCCAGGCCCGCCGGGTAGGAGGGGTCGAGGCCGGGCACCGCCAGCTCGTCCTCGCCGCCCAGGAAGGGCTGCCGGCGCCAGACGCCGAACTCGTCGCCGTCCTTGTCGTCGAACCACCAGATCCAGGCGCCGTCCGGGGAGAGCACCCCGTCCGTCGTGCCGTTCGGCCGGTCGGTGACCTGACGCTGCTCGCCGGTCGCGCGGTCCCACGCGTACAGCTCGTACGTCCCCGTCGCGTTCGACACGAACAGGGAGCGGTCCGGCGCGTCCAGCGCCCAGTCGGGCAGTGACACCCGCGGCGCCCGGAAGCGCTTCTCCCAGTCCGGCATGTCCTCGGTCCGCTGCGGCGCGGCGACCCCGTTGCTCTCAGTCATGACCCCATACTGCCCGCCTCCGCCGACATTCCGCTGACGAGGTCCCCAGCCTGTGGAAAACTTCCCGGACCCGCACGGCGGGCCCGTGCCGCCGCCCCGTACCGTTGAGGGCGTGTACCGGTTTCTGCTGACGCCCCGCTGGTGGGGCATCAACGTCTTCGTGCTGCTCGCCATCCCCTTCTGCGTGTTCATGGGGTCCTGGCAGCTGGGCCGGTTCGAGGACCGCGTCGACAGCCATCGCGGCGCGAGCGAGCAGGCCGCGCAGAGCCGGCGGGAGGCGCCCCGTCCGCTGGCCGAGCTGCTGCCGGTGAACAAGGCGACCGCGGGCCGGCAGACCACGGCGACCGGCACCTACGGGGCGCAGCTGCTGGTCCCCGGCCGGGAGCTGGACGGCAAGCGCGGCTTCTACGTGCTGACGCTGCTGCGCACCGGCGACGGCAAGGCGCTGCCGGTGGTGCGGGGCTGGCTGCCGGGCGCCGCCGACCGGGCGAAGGCGCCCGCCCCGCCGGCCGGGCAGGTCACCGTCACGGGGGCGCTCCAGGCGTCCGAGAACCCCGGCGAGAACGGGGTCAGCGCGGCCGGTGGCCTGCCGGCCGGGCAGACCGCCGCGATCAGCGCGGCCTCGCTGGTCAACCTGGTGCCGTACGACGTCCACGACGCCTGGGTCACCCTCAACGAGGGCGACTCCGGGATGCGGGCGGTGCCCGCGGCGGCCACCCCCGACACCGGTCTCGACCTGAAGGCCTTCCAGAACCTCGGCTACACCGGCGAGTGGTTCGTCTTCGCCGGCTTCGTCGTCTTCATGTGGTTCCGGCTGCTGCGCCGCGAGATCGAGTCCGCCCGCGACGCGGAGCTGGGCCTGCCGCCGGACGACGGGGAGCACGCCGCGAGCGGGACGCCCAGCGGCGCCTCCACCACCACCGGCGTCTAGCCCTCCGGCGGCCGGGCGTCCGCGCCGGCCGGCCCCCGCGGCCGGCCCCCGCGGACGGCCCCCGCGGACGGCCCCCGCGGAG
The DNA here is from genome assembly GCF_011193355.1 of Streptomyces sp. JB150. Classification (GTDB taxonomy): domain Bacteria; phylum Actinomycetota; class Actinomycetes; order Streptomycetales; family Streptomycetaceae; genus Streptomyces. The sequence continues at coordinate 4,031,964 of NZ_CP049780.1, read as the reverse complement.
GCCGGTCTCAGGACGCCGGCAGCAGTCCGGTGTAGTACACGGTCCCCGCGCACGCGTTCGTCACCGTCGCGCCGGTCGACGCGCCCGCGTCGGCGGTGTAGGACACGGCGACGCTGCCGCCGGCCACGCCGTCCTCCGTCACCAGCTGGGTGGTCGTCCCGGTGTCGCCGCCCGTGGAGGTGCCCTCCGGGGTGGTGCCGGGCGTCTCGGTGGGCGTCGGGTCGGGGGTCGGCTCGGGGCCGCCGGTCCCGCCGCCGTTGTCGGTGCCGCCGTTGTCGCCGTTGCCCGTGGGGCAGGGCTCGGACGGCACCCAGGCGAACTTCACCTCGTACGCCGCGCCGGGCAGCAGGACCAGCTGTCCCACCTCCAGGGACGGGTCGGGCAGGCCGAACGCCGGGTCGCCCGCGGCATGACGGGCCTGGCCGATCTTCGCCGGGTCGGCCGCGCCCTGGGCCAGCGGCACCAGCGTGCCGGGGCCGCTGACGGTGCAGCTGCCGCCGGAGATGTTCGTGATGCGGAAGGTGCCGTAGACCGTGCCCGTGGAGCCGGGGGCGTCGACCGCGCCCGTGGCGCTGAGCTGGCCGGCGGTGCACGCGGCGCCGGCCTCGGAGCTGGGCGCGGCGGGGTCGGCGCTGTCGCCGGAGCCGCTGTCGCCGGAGCCGCCCTTGCCCTTGTCGTGCTCCTTCTTGCCGTCCTTGTCCTTCTCCTCGACCGTGTCGGAGGCGCCGCCGGGCTTCTCGCCCGTGCCCTCGGTGCTCTTGCCCTCGCTGGTGCCGCCCTGGGCCTGGGAGCCGTGGCCGGCGATGGAGGGGTTGGCGTCGCTTCCGGTGGCGTTGGAGACGTGTACCAGAGCCGGTACGGCGGTGCCGGCGAACAGCGCGGCGGCGGCCATGCCGACGACGGCCTGCCGCTTGCGCGCCCGCCGGGCGGGCACCGCCCGCCGCAGGTGCTCCAGCGTGCCGTCGCGCGGCTCGATGTCGTCCACCGCGCCGTGCAGCAGCCTGCGCAGTGCCAGCTCGTCCGAGTCGAGCCCGTCGGGGCCCTGGTCGTCGGGGCCGTGGTTCACAGTTCCGTTCCCAGCGTGCGGTTGGTTCGGCTGTTGCTGATGCGCTGCGGCGGTGCCGGGCGTCGCCTCCGACGCCGCGTCGGGCGTCCGGGCCGTCCCGGCCGCCGCCTCGGTCGGGTCACGCGATTCGTACGGTTCGTGCGGGACGCCCGGCTCGCGGCGTCCCCGTTCCTCGGGGCCCGTCATGCCGGCGTCGCCTCCATGGCCACGCGGAGGGCCGCGATGCCGCGGGAGCCGTACGCCTTCACCGAGCCGAGCGATATGCCGAGGGTCTCGGCGACCTGCGCCTCGGTCATGTCCGCGAAGTAGCGCAGCACCAGGACCTCGCGCTGGCGGCGCTGCAGGCCCTTCATCGCCTTGATGAGGTCGCGGCGCTCCAGCTGGTCGTACGCGCCCTCCTCCGCGCTCGCCATGTCCGGCATCGGCTTGGAGAGCAGCTTCAGGCCGAGGATGCGGCGGCGCAGGGTCGAGCGGGACAGGTTGACGACCGTCTGCCGCAGGTAGGCGAGCGTCTTCTCCGGGTCGCGCACGCGCTTGCGCGCGGAGTGGACGCGGATGAACGCCTCCTGGACCACGTCCTCGCAGGAGGCGGTGTCGTCGAGCAGTAGGGCGGCGAGTCCCAGCAGCGAGCGGTAGTGCGCGCGATAGGTCTCGGTCAGATGGTCGACGGTGGTGCCGGTGGCCACCGTCTCGTCGGTGTGTTCGGCGCCGTCACGCTGGCTGGGTATGCGGGCGGGCCGCGCTGCGGGCATGGGCGCGATCACCGGCATGCCGCCGGACGCGCCGGGCATGCGGGTGCGCTGCGGCCGACGGGCCGGCCGGAGGGCCGTGCCGCGCGTCGCCGCGGGAAAGTCGAGAACCTCTGCCACGCCAGTTGGACGTGTGCACCCCCGTGAGGGTTGTACGTGCCGAGCGTCACGTTCGCTCTCGCGCCAGGCAGCACAGCCGACGGTGCCCCGAATGCCCTCATGCGTCCCGCTCTTCCCCTATGTTCCATGCGAACGACGCGTCCCCACGCCTCGTCCGCGGCGTCCCCACACCCCGGAAGGGTGACCGCATAGACGCTCCCCGCCCTCCGCGTGGTTGCGGAAGACGGGGAGGAATTCTCTTACGTTGATCCTACAAATAGTTCGGGCCACCGCCGCGAGATTTTCCGTGAGCGGAAACTCTCACGAAAACTCGGCCGCCACCAGCTCGGCGATCTGCGCGGTGTTCAGCGCGGCGCCCTTGCGCAGGTTGTCCGCGCAGACGAACAGCTCCAGCGCCGTCGGGTCGTCCAGCGCCCGGCGCACCCGGCCGACCCAGGTCGGATCGGTGCCCACCACGTCGGCGGGCGTCGGGAACTCCCCGGCGGCCGGGTTGTCGTAGAGGACCACGCCCGGCGCGGTGGCCAGGATCTCGCGGGCCCGGTCGACGGTGACCTCGTTCTCGAAGCCCGCGTGGACGGTGAGCGCGTGGCCGGTGACCACCGGCACCCGCACACAGGTCACCGCGACCGGCAGCCGCGGCAGCCCGAGGATCTTGCGGGTCTCGTCGCGCAGGGCCATCTCCTCGGAGGACCAGCCGTCCGCGCGCGGCTCGCCCGCCCACGGCACCACGTTCAGCGCCACCGGCTCCGGGAACGGCCCGGTCCGGTCGCCGACCGCGCGGCGCAGATCGCCGGGCCCGGTGCCCAGCTCCGTGCCGGCCACCAGCCGCAGCTGCTCGCGCAGCGTCCGCACCCCGGCCCGGCCGGCCCCGCTGACCGCCTGGTACGACGACACCGTCAGCTCGCGCAGCCCGAACTCGGCGTGCAGCGCGCCCAGCGCGACGATCATGGAGAGGGTGGTGCAGTGCGGGCCGGCCACGATCCCGCGCGGCCGGACGCGTACCGCGTGCGGGTTGACCTCGGGGACCACCAGCGGCACCTCCGGGTCCATCCGGAAGACGGCGGAGTCGTCGACGACGACCACGCCCTTGGCCGCGGCGATCGGCGCCCACCGCGCGGAGACCTCGTCCGGTACGTCGAACATGGCGATGTCGACCCCGTCGAAGGCCTCCTCCGACAGGGCCACGACCTCGACCTCCACGCCGCGCACGGCCAGCTTGCGGCCGGCCGAGCGCGGCGAGGCGACGAGTCGGATCTCGCCCCAGATGTCCGCGTGCTGGGACAGGATCCGGAGCATGACCTCGCCGACGACCCCGGTCGCTCCCACGACCGCGAGCGCCGGCCGTCCGGTCATCGTCCGGTGCCCCCGTAGACGACGGCCTCGTCGCTGTCCGAGTCCAGTCCGAAGGCGGTGTGCACGGCGCGGACGGCCTCGGGCACGTCGTCCTTGCGGGTGACCACCGAGATGCGGATCTCGGAGGTCGAGATCAGCTCGATGTTCACGCCCGCGTCGCTGAGCGCCTCGAAGAACGCGGCCGTCACGCCCGGGTTGGTCTTCATCCCCGCGCCGACCAGGGAGATCTTGCCGATCTGGTCGTCGTAGCGCAGCGAGTCGAAGCCGATGCCGGAGCGGTTCTTCTCCAGCGCGTCCATGGCCTTGCGGCCCTCGGTCTTCGGGAGCGTGAAGGAGATGTCCGTCAGGCCGGTCGACGCGGCGGACACGTTCTGCACGACCATGTCGATGTTGATCTCGGCATCGGCGATCGTGCGGAAGATGGCGGCGGCCTCACCCGGCTTGTCGGGCACGCCGACGACCGTGATCTTGGCCTCGGAGGTGTCGTGCGCGACACCGGAGATGATGGCCTGCTCCACCTGCTTGTCCCCTTGGTTGATCGGCTCGCTGCTGACCCACGTGCCCTGCAGTCCGCTGAAGCTGGACCGGACGTGGATCGGGATGTTGTAACGACGGGCGTACTCCACACACCGGTGGAGCAGCACCTTCGACCCTGACGAGGCCAGCTCGAGCATGTCCTCGAAGGAGATCCAGTCGATCTTCCGGGCCTTCTTGACCACCCGCGGGTCGGCGGTGAACACGCCGTCGACGTCGGTGTAGATCTCGCACACCTCGGCGTCGAGCGCCGCGGCGAGCGCGACGGCCGTGGTGTCGGAGCCGCCGCGGCCGAGGGTGGTGATGTCCTTGGTGTCCTGGCTGACGCCCTGGAACCCGGCGACGATGGCGATGTTGCCCTCGTCCAGCGAGTCCCGGATACGGCCCGGCGTGACATCGATGATCCGCGCTTTGTTGTGGACCGAGTCGGTGATGACACCCGCCTGGCTTCCGGTGAAGCTCTGGGCGGAGTGACCCAGGTTTTTGATCGCCATCGCCAGCAGGGCCATGGAGATCCGCTCTCCGGCGGTCAGCAGCATGTCGAGCTCGCGCCCGGCAGGGATCGGGGAAACCTGCTCGGCGAGATCGATCAGCTCGTCCGTCGTGTCGCCCATCGCGGAAACCACGGCCACCACCTGGTGGCCGTTCTTCTTGGCTTCCACGATCCGCTTGGCGACGCGCTTGATGCCTTCGGCATCGGCTACGGAGGAGCCTCCGTACTTCTGCACGACAAGGCCCACGTGCGCTCCTCGCTCGATGTGTGTTCTTTCCGCATATACGACGGTGTACTGCGGGTCGGCTCAGTCTATCGAGCGTCCGAATTCCACCCCTGCGGTATCGCATCGTGAGATGTCCCCGGCCGCCCGTGACCAGGAGGCTCATGCCCAGGGGGCTTCGCCGCCACGCGGGAATGTGCGCTGTGTCACTCGCGCCGAGGGGCCTGCGGAAGAGCGCCCGGGAGGGTGTCCCCTAGCTCTTGGCGGGCCCCAGGCCCAGCGGGCCCAGGATCTCCCGCTCCATGACCTTGCCCGCCTCGATCTCCAGGGTGTCGTCGCCGAGGCCCTGGTCGGTGTCCAGGCCGTCCAGTTCCTCCAGGGGCTGGTTCAGGCGGACGTGGGCGACCACGGACTGCAGGGCCCGCAGGGTCGCGGAGGCCGTCGCGCCCCAGTTGGAGAAGTAGGAGAACTGCCACCACCACAGGGCCTCCGTGGTGCGGCCCGCACGGTAGTGGGCCATGCCGTGGCGCAGGTCGGTGATGACGTCCGTGAGGTCGTCGGAGATCCGGGCCGGGACCGGGGCCTTGCGCGGCTCGTAGGGGTCGAAGACCTCGGAGTAGACGTCGATCGGCTCCAGCAGGCGGGCCAGGTTCTCGCGCAGATCGTCCACGTCCGGCTCGGGGCCCGGGTCGGGCTCGTAGCGCTCGTCGGGGACGATGTCCTCGTGCGCGCCGAGGCGGCCGCCGGCGAGCAGCAGCTGGGAGACCTCCAGGAGGAGGAAGGGGACCGCCGAGTCCGGTTCGTCGCCCTTCGCGACCTCCGTGACGGCCACCAGGAAACTTTCGATCTGGTCCGCGATCTGGACCGCGAAGTCGTCCGGGTCCTGCGTCGTGGAGTGCAGCGTGGCGTCAGACATCTAGGAGTCGTCTCCCCTCGAAGGCGCGGCCGAGGGTCACCTCGTCCGCGTATTCCAGGTCGCCACCCACCGGGAGGCCGCTGGCCAGGCGGGTGACCTTGAGGCCCATGGGCTTGATCATGCGGGCGAGGTACGTGGCCGTGGCCTCACCCTCCAGGTTCGGGTCGGTGGCCAGGATCAGCTCCGTGACCGTCCCGTCGGCCAACCGCGCGAGAAGTTCCCGTATACGCAGGTCGTCGGGGCCGACACCCTCGATGGGGCTGATCGCCCCGCCCAGGACGTGGTAGCGGCCGCGGAACTCGCGGGTGCGCTCGATGGCCACGACGTCCTTGGGTTCCTCGACGACGCAGATCACCGAGGCGTCGCGGCGCGGATCGCGGCAGATCCCGCACTGTTCCTCCTGCGCGACGTTGCCGCACACCGCGCAGAAGCGGACCTTCGCCTTCACCTCCAGCAGCGCCTGGGCGAGGCGGCGGACGTCCGTCGGCTCCGCCTGGAGGACGTGGAACGCGATCCGCTGGGCGCTCTTGGGACCCACGCCGGGCAGCCGACCCAGCTCGTCGATGAGGTCCTGGACCACGCCTTCGTACAACGGACTGCCGTCCTTCCTCGGGTGCCTTCACTACGTACGGTAGATGCCCCGTCCCCGGCTTCGTAAGGCAGGGCCGGAGAGCGGGACGTCAGAAGGGCAGGCCCGGGATGCCGCCGCCGCCCAGGCCCTGAGCGAGCGGGCCGAGCTTCTGCTGCTGCAGGGTCTGCGCGTTCTCGTTGGCCGCGTGGACGGCCGCGACGATCAGGTCGGCGAGGGTCTCGGTGTCCTCCGGGTCCACCGCCTTCGGGTCGATGACCAGGCCGCGCAGCTCACCGGCGCCGGTCACCGTGGCCTTCACCAGGCCGCCGCCCGCCTGCCCGTCGACCTCCGTGTTCGCCAGCTCCTCCTGGGCGCGGGCCAGGTCCTGCTGCATCTTCTGGGCCTGCTGGAGCAGCTGCTGCATGTTGGGCTGGCCACCACCGGGAATCACGATCAGCTCCTGTTTTCGTATGGCTTACTCCACCAGCCACGAGCCTACGTGGTCCGCGCGGTCGTCGCCCCAGCACTCTTTCGAGTGAGTTGCCCTCGTGGCGTATACCTGATCAAGGCCCCCGTCCGGGCGGAAAAGCGATGAAAGGGTCTTCCTCGCCACCCGTTGGGCGGTAGGAAGGGTCCGGCACGTCAGCAACCGTCGTCAGCTTCCGTCATCAGCGTCAGGCGTCACGCAGAGTCGGTGCGCAGGTCAGTGCGCAGAGTCAGTAGGGAGTGCCGGGTGGGTCAGCCGGAGATGCAGCCCGAGGGTCCGCCTCAGGACGGGCGCGGCGAGGGGGCGGCCGGGCTGCGGCCGGGCGACCTGGCCGGGCGGGCGTTTCCGCTCGGGGACTGGGCGGAGCCCGCGCAGCGCCTGGACGAGCTGTACCGGTGGGTGGAGCGCGGCGCACTCGACACGGCGGCCTGGTATCTCGCCGACCGGGTGTGGAAGCGGCGCGGGGCGCGGACGCTGCGCACCGGCGCGGCGGCGGGCGCGGTGGCGGGGGCCTCGCTGCCGCTGCTGGATCTGACCGGGGTGATCGGCGGGGTCGCCCCCTGGGGGTACCTGGCGCTGCTGATGTCCGTGGCGTGCGTGGGCGTGGACCGGTTCTTCGGGGTGACCTCGGGGTGGATGAGGGACGTGGCGACCGCGCAGGCCGTGCAGCGCCGACTGCAGGCCCTGCAGTTCGACTGGGCGTCGGAGAGCGTGCGGGAGGTGCTGGGGCCGGCTGAGGGGACGGCGAGCGAGGCGGCGGAGCGGTGCCTGGGGGTGCTGCGGCGGTTCTGTGAGGACGTCACCGAGCTGGTGCGCACCGAGACCGCCGACTGGATGGTGGAGTTCCGCACCGGGTCCGCGCCGCTGGGCATCCAGGCGGCGGTCGCGGCCGGGCCGCGCGTGGACCAGACGGGCACCCACAGCCGGTTTCCGCTGCCGCCCGGACCGGCCCGGCCGAACATGCCGCGCCAGCGTCCGCCCGAGCCGCGCTGAGCCGTCCCCGCGCGGCCGGCGTCCTCACTGGCGGGTGTACGTCAGCTTCTCCCCCGTGCTCGTGTTCAGGCGCTGGAGCGTGTCCGGCGACAGCAGGGTGATCTCGGTGGCCTCGCCGGGGCTGCACGAGGAGCGCGGTTCGCCGACCGTCACGGTGGACGGCCCGATCCGCAGCGGCCCCTGACCGGCCGGCGCGGCGGTCAGCTCCGCCGCGAACACGCAGTGGTAGTCGGCGCCGTCCGCGGTGAGCGACATGACCGTGTCGCCCGGCTCGCCCTGCTGGATGGTCAGCCGGCGGGTGTGGGTCCCGTCCGCGTTCTCGATCGTCGTGGCCCAGGCGCCCAGGTACGCGGCCGGGACCGCGCCGTCCTCCCGGGCGGAGGCGGACACCGACGGTGACGGGGAGGGCGTGGGCCGGCCGGAGCCGGTGGGTTCGCCGCCGGTCGGCTCGGCGGACGAGGTCGGGCTCGGCGACGGGGACGCCTTCGTGTCTCCCCCGCCGTTCATCAGCGCGTACACCGTCCCGCCCGCCGCCAGCGCGACCACCACGGCCACGGCGACGAGCAGCGCGGTGGCCTTCCCGTTCCTGCGGGGCGGCGGCGCCGGGTGCGGGGCGGCGGCCGGTGGCGGAGCCTGGCCGCCTCCGCCGTACGGTCCGACGGCGGACGCGGGCGGCACGCCGTACGGCGGCGGGTAGCCCTGGCCCGCGCTCTGCGGGGGGTGTCCGTATCCCTGCGAGGGGTGCCCGTATCCCTGCGGGACGGACCCGCCGTAGGCGTGCTGCGGGGTGCCCGACAGCGGGTGGGGATAGCCGTACGGCTGGTGGGGCGGGGTGCCTGGGGACGGCGCGGCGGCGGCGGGGGCCGGTGAGGTGGGGTGGGCGCCGTGGGCGGGGGGTGTGCGCGGGGTGGCGGGGGCGGCCGGGTGTGCGGGCGGCGGTGTGGCCGAGATCGCGGGGTGGCCCGCGGTGGGCGTGGGGAAGTGGTCCGGCGGCACGGGGCCGCCCGGGCCGTGTGCCGCCGGCGCCGTCGGGGCGCCGGGGGTGGCGGGGGTTCCGGGGGTGTGGGCCGCACCGGGGGCGCCCGGTGCGTGAGGGCCGGGTCCGCCGGGTGTGCCCGGTGACCCGGACCGAGCCGGTCCCCCTGCGGCGGCGGGTACGGCGGAACCGTCCCGGGCGCCGGGCCCGCCGGCTCCAGCGGGTGCGCCGGCCCCGGTGGGCGCGGTGGGCGCGGCTGGTACGGCACCCCCGGCAGGCGCGGCCGGCGCGGGCGCGGCCGGCGCGGCGGATCCGGCAGTACCGCCCGTCCCACCCCGGGCCCCGGCCGGTCCCCCGGCTCCGCCGGGTGCCAGTGCGGCCGGGACTCCCGTGCCGGGCGTGGTCCCCTCCGGGTTCTCCGTCTCCAGGAGTCGGACCGCGTGGCGGCCCAGCTGGGCGACCAGGGGGCTGGGCAGCCAGGGGTCGAGGGTGCGGCCTGCGGTGACGGTGTGTTCGGCGCCGGTGTGGTCGAGGATCTCGTCGAGGGTGGGTCGGGCCGCGGGGTCCTTGCGCAGGCAGGCGCGGACGAGGTCGGCGATGCCCTCGGGGACCCCGTCCAGGTGCGGTTCCTCCTGGGCGATGCGGAACATCAGGGCGGGTATGCCGCTGTCGGCGCTGCCGAAGGGGAGCGCGCCGGTGGCGGCGTGGACGAGGACCGAGCCGAGGCAGAAGATGTCGCAGGCGGGCGTGATGGGCTCGCCGCGCACCTGCTCCGGGGCCATGAAGCCGGGCGAGCCGACGAGGACGCCGGTGCTGGTCAGTCCCGCCTCGGTGACGGTCTCCAGCGCGCGGGCGATGCCGAAGTCGATGACGCGGGGGCCGTCGATGGTCACGAGGACGTTGGACGGCTTCAGGTCGCGGTGGACGATGCCGGCGGCGTGGATGTCCTTCAGCGCGTGGGCGAGTCCGGCCGCGAGGACGCGGACCGAGCGCTCGGGCAGCGGCCCGTGGTCGTGGCCGACGACCCGCTGGAGGCTGGGTCCGGCGACGTATCCGGTGGCGACCCAGGGCACGGCGGCCTCGGTGTCGGCGTCGAGGACGGGTGCCGTCCAGTGGCCGCCGACCCGCCGCGCGGCCCGCACCTCCTGCCGGAACCGCGCCCGGAACTCCTCGCGCGCGGCCAGTTCCTCGCGGACCAGCTTCACGGCGGCGGTCCGTCCCCGGTCCGACCGGGCCAGGTAGACCTGCCCCATCCCTCCGGCACCGAGCCGCCCCAGCAGCCGGTACGCGCCGACGTGCCGCGGGTCCCCGGGCTCCAGCCTCTCCATCCCCACCGCCTCCCCCCAGGTGAGCAACAGGCCGAGGATAGTGCGGCCGTGCGGGGAGTCGTACGCCGTGCCCTCTACGGTTCCGTAACAGGCGCGGCGGGCGGCCCCAGTGCGTCCAGTGCCTTCGACAGCCGTTCCAGTGCCTCGACGGCGGCGGCGAGTTCCGCCTCGCCCAGGGCGTCGGCGAGCCGGTCGGCGTAGGCGGCGTGCCCGGGGTCGACGCGGGCGATCGCGGCGCGGCCCGCCTCGGTGGGCGCGAGGAGTTTGGCGCGGCGGTGGGCCGGGTTGGGGCGGTACTCGGCGAGGCCCCGTTCGACCAGCAGGTCGGCGATGCGCTGGACGCTCTGCCGGGTGATGCCCATGGCGCGGGCGACGCCGGCCACGGGCAGCGGTTCGCGCAGCACCGCGCCCAGCACCTGCCACCACGCCGCGGTCAGCCCGGCGGGCCGGGCCAGTTCCTCGGCGACGGCGAGGAACTGGCCGTTCAGCCGGAACACGCCGATCGCGCTCCGGCTGAACAGGTCCTGGCGCGCGCGGCTCACAGCGCCCCCGCCTTCTCCAGGACGGCGTACGCCTCGGTGTCGGAGTCGTGGAAGAGGCGGTACCAGGCGTCCAGCACCTCGCCCTCGTACACCCCGAGCAGGCGCAGGATCTCGCGGGCGAAGGCGACCGGCTCGGTGGGGCCGGCGGTGATCAGTCCGCGGTCGGTGACCGCGTCGGCGTCGACGTACCGCTCGCCGCCCCGGTAGCCGGTGGCGGCCAGGTAGAAGGAGACGGCGCTGGTGTGGGCGCGGTCGTCGAGCAGGCCCTCGCGGGCGAGTCCGGCGGTGGCGCCGCAGATGGCGGCGACGGGGACGCCCGCGGCGAGGAACTCGCGGGCCGTGCGGGCGAAAGGCGCGAGGTCGTCGCCCGTGTCCCACAGGTCGGCGCCCGGCAGGATCAGCAGCGCGCTGTCCTCGGGCCGCAGGCCGGCCAGGGCGAGGTCGGGCTGGACGCGCAGGCCGCCGAGGGTGCGGACGGGGTCCGTGGTGGGGCCGACCGTGCGGACCTCGTGGCCCGCGCGGGCGAGGTGGGCGGTGGCGTGGCCGGGCTCCCAGTCGGCGAGGGTGTCGTAGACGGCGAGGTGGACGGGTTTGCGGTGCGTGGTGCCGGTGCCCGTGGTGTCCGTGCTCATGGCTCCTCCTCCGGTGGGATCCCGTACGGGATCCCCTATGACAGCAGGCTGTCATTTCGACAGCTTCCTGTCAACAGATCGAGGGCGCCGGGGCCCGTCATCCGTCGACAACCTGTCGCGGAAAGGCCCTGACCACAGACAGGACGCCGATACCGCGTCCGCACGGCGGACATCTACGCTCGGCCGCATGACCCCTCATCCCGTTCCCGACGCCCGGGCCGGCGCCGCCGTGAAGGCCGCGGACCGCGCGCACGTCTTCCACTCCTGGTCCGCGCAGGAGCTCATCGACCCGCTCGCCGTCGCCGGCGCCGAGGGGTCGTACTTCTGGGACTACGACGGCAAGCGCTACCTGGACTTCACCAGCGGCCTCGTCTACACGAACATCGGCTACCAGCACCCCAAGGTCGTCGCCGCGATCCAGGAGCAGGCCGCGAAGCTGACCACCTTCGCGCCCGCGTTCGCCGTCGAGGCGCGCTCGGAGGCCGCCCGGCTGATCGCCGAACGCACCCCCGGCGACCTGGACAAGATCTTCTTCACCAACGGCGGCGCCGACGCCGTCGAGCACGCAGTGCGCATGGCCCGGCTGCACACCGGCCGCCCCAAGGTGCTCTCCGCCTACCGCTCGTACCACGGCGGCACCCAGCAGGCGGTCAACGTCACCGGCGACCCGCGCCGCTGGGCCAGCGACAGCGGAACGGCCGGCGTGGTGCACTTCTGGGCGCCCTTCCTCTACCGCTCCCGGTTCTACGCCGAGACCGAGGAGCAGGAGTGCGCGCGGGCGCTGGAGCACCTGGAGACGACGATCGCCTTCGAGGGGCCGCAGACGATCGCCGCGATCGTCCTGGAGACCATCCCGGGCACGGCCGGGATCATGGTGCCGCCGCCCGGCTACCTCGCCGGGGTGCGCGAGCTCTGCGACAAGTACGGCATCGTCTTCGTCCTCGACGAGGTGATGGCGGGCTTCGGGCGCACCGGTGAGTGGTTCGCCGCCGACCTGTTCGGCGTCACCCCCGACCTGATGACCTTCGCCAAGGGCGTGAACAGCGGCTACGTCCCGCTGGGCGGCGTCGCGATCTCCGGCGCCATCGCGGAGACCTTCGCCAAGCGCCCCTACCCGGGCGGGCTCACCTACTCCGGGCACCCCCTCGCCTGCGCCGCCGCCGTCGCCACGATCAACGTGATGGCGGAGGAGGGCGTGGTCGAGCACGCGGCGCGGCTCGGCGCCGAGGTCGTGGAGCCGGGGCTGCGGGAGCTGGCCGCGCGGCACCCGAGCGTGGGCGAGGTGCGCGGCGTCGGCATGTTCTGGGCGCTGGAGCTGGTGAAGAACCGGGAGACCCGCGAGCCGCTCGTGCCGTACAACGCGACCGGGGAGGCGAACGCCCCGATGGCCGCGTTCGGCGCCGCCGCCAAGGCCCACGGCATCTGGCCGTTCATCAACATGAACCGCACCCATGTCGTGCCGCCGTGCAACGTCACCGAGGCCGAGCTGAAGGAAGGTCTGGCGGCGCTGGACGCGGCGCTCGCGGTGGCCGACGAGTACGTGACCGAGTAGGCGGCCCGGGTGGCGGCGTGACCCGTTACCCATGGTGGGGGGAGCGCGTAAGGTGGCGTGCTCGTGGGCACAACCGTGCCCTGCCATCCGCACGCACGAGGGAGTTCCCCCACCATGCCCGGCACCGGCGGCCACGGCGCTGTGACCCGTAGCACCCTGCGGCAGCAGATCGCGGACGCGTTGCGCGACGAGGTGCTGGCGGGGCGGCTTCAGCCGGGGCAGGAGTTCACCGTCAGGGAGATCGCCGACCAGTACGGGGTCTCCGCGACCCCGGTGCGCGAGGCGCTGGTCGACCTGTCGGCGCAGGGCCTGCTGGAGGCCGACCAGCACCGCGGCTTCCACGTCCGCGAGTACTCCGTCGAGGACTTCCGCGGTCTGGTCGAGGCCCGCAGCCTGGTCACCGACGGCATGTTCCAGGCGCTCGGCGAGGGCCACCGCGGCTTCCGTGACCCCGACGACCCGCGCACCGCGACCGCGCTCGCCGGGGTGCGGCGGCGCGGCGAGGAGGCCCAGCGCGCCGCCACCGCCGGGGACCTCACCGTCCTCATCGGCTACGACCTGCGCTTCTGGCGCGAGCTGAGCGGCCTGTTCGGCAACCCCTACCTCGCCGACTTCCTGCACCGGCTGCGCGTGCAGTCCTGGGTGTGCGCCGTGCAGCACCTGCGTCGGCTGACCGATCTGCGCGGACAGTTGTGGGCCGGGCACACCGAACTGGTGGACGCCCTGGCGCGCCGCGACACCGACACCGCGCGGGCGCTCATCGCCGCGTACAACACGCACGCGCTGACGCTGATCGAACGGCTGGCGGGCGACTGACACTCGGCCGGCGGCCCGCCGGCGGGCGTCGGTGGCCGGCTGACGCTCGGCCGACGGGCGGTGGGCGGCCGTTGTGGGTATGGGACCGGTACGAGAGGGGACCGGTACGGGTGGGGACCCGTGCGGCCCCCACCGATTACGCTTCCCTGACCACCTGCGCGCTCGTACCCGAGGAGCCCTCTTTGGCCTGTGACCTGTGGCTGGTCCCGCTCGTCGACGTGTTGTGCCACACACCGGACAACCCCTTCGCCGAGGAACTCGCGCAATACAACCAGGCGCTCGCCGCGGCCGGGCTGCCGCCGGTGCCGGTGTACCAGTACATGCCGGGCCTGTCCGGCGAGGTCGCCCCGGTCGCCGGGTTCGACTACGACGCGCTGCACTTCCTGCGCCGGGCCTATCTGCTCCAGGTCTGCGGGCTGCCCGTCACCCCGGTCGACGAACTGGGCGGCGACTACGAGCAGTTGCTGGAGATGTTCGAGTCGACGGCCCAGCAGTCCCACCTGGTCTGGCACTACGACCACGCGGGCGCCTACGTCCCCGTCGACTTCCCGCACCCCCTGTCCAACGACGACCTCCTCGCGGGCGGCGGCCCGCTGGGCTCCTCGCAGACGCTGCTGCGCGAGCTGGAGTTCGTCGCCCCCGCCCTCGGCATCGACCCGGCCAACCCCCCGGCGGCCCCGCAACCGCCGCTCGGGCCGACCGAGTTGGAGGAGCCCGCCGTCCCGGCGCCGTACGATCCGAGCCCGTTCGCCCGCGAGCGGCACGTCTGGCTGGGGCTGCACGCGGCGGCGACGCGGAGTCTGGCGCAGGGGTCGATGATCGTCTTCAGCTGACCCCCGCGGGACCTGCCGGCCGGCCCTCGGCCCTCAGCCGCAGGAGTCGCGGTGCTCCAGGTGCGGGAACAGGGCCTCCCAGCGGTCCTGCGACAGGCTGACGGAGAGTGTGCGGCACATGGCCTCGTAGAGGCGGTCGGTGTCGTAATCGAGGATGTAGGTGTTCTCGTCGTCGGACAGGCCGGGAGCGTCGATCTTGGTGGTGACGGCCAGCCAGCCCCTGCCCGAGGGCAGCCGGACGGATTGCGCAGCCTCCAGAGTGGCGAACTCCGGGGTCGACCAGCGGCCGTCGCGGCCCAGGGACCAGAGGCGGTAGGGACTGCCGGTGATGGCGTGGCGGCGGTCGGCGGTGACGGCGAGAGACGTGATGGCGCGGTCGAGGTGCACGGTCTTGCGCTTCTTTCTCGGGTTGCCCGGATCGGAGACGTCCCAGAACTCGATCGTGCCGTCGGCGACCGCAGTCGCGAGTTCGTCCTTCCCGGCGGGGAAGTAACTCTCGGGAGCGGCCGGGATCCGGCCGCCCTCCACCGGACGCGCGGGCCGGGACAGGTCGTACAGCCGGATCGTGTGGCCGCTCTCCTCGGTGATGAGCAGCTTCGAGGTGTCGTCGTACATCGCGCCCTCGCCCAGCGCCCCGTCCTCGATCATGTCGCCCATGCGGGGGTGGTCGGGGTCGGAGACGTCCCAGAACCGCAGGTGCCATCGGTTCTCGACGGTCACGACGGTGTGCGGGCCCGCGAACCACAGGTGTCCCGACGCGAAGAGCCCGCCCTTCGCCTGCGCGGGGATGTCGGCGCGGCGTACCGGCTTCGCGGGGTCGCTGATGTCCCACAGGGCGATGGTCGGCTCCTCCCGCGAGCCCACGGCCAGCAGCCGGTTGTCGGGGCTCACGGCGATGTGCGAGACGTCGGCGGTGTACCGGATGCTCGGGCTCCTGCGCGGTGGTCCCTCGGCGCCGAACCGCCAGAGCTGCAGGGCGTGGTCGAGCCCTCCCGTCCAGTGGTGGGCCAGCAGGACCGGGTCGCCACGCCGGCCGGTCAGGAACCAGTTCGCCTCCCAGCCCTTCGGGAGGGTGTAGCGCGGTTTCGGCGAGCCGTGGTCGCCGACGGACCAGATCCGCGTGGTCCAGGAGTGGTCCGGCTCCTCCTCCTTGGTGATGAGCAGCCTGCCGTCCGCGCTGATGGGGCTCGTGCCCTCCAGCTCCTGCACGGGCAGGTAGCCGGGGAGCGCGGGCGCCCAGGCGTGTTCGGTCCACAGCCGGATCTCGCCGCCCACCTCACCGGCGGCCAGATAGCGGCTGTCCGGGCTGTAGGCGACCGACTGGACCGGCTGCCCCGCGGACAGCACGGGGAGTTCCGGCTTTGCCTTCGCCAGGTCGGCCGCCGTGGCCGTCGCCGTGAGCCGGCGTACGCCCTCGCCGCGGTCCGCCCCCGCCAGGAACCTGCCGTCCGGGCTGAAGTCGAGCTGCGGCATGCCCATGGAGGCGCCCCACCTGTCCAGGTAGTCCTCGGCGTGCACCCGCCGCAGTTCCCGTCCGTCCACCACCCGCCACCAGGCCGTCACTCCCCCGCCGCCGTTCGCGACGACCAGGTCGCGGCGCGGGTGGACGGCCACGGACATGACCGAGTCGGCCCGCTCGGTGTCCAGCAGGTCGGGCCGGCCGGGGTCGGTCAGGTCCCAGAGCCGCACCTGGGCGGGATGCCCGTTCGCACCCGGCCCGTTGCCGTTGCCGGTGATCAGGTGGTGACCGTTTCGGGTGAACGCCAGGGAGATCAGCCCGGCCTCGGCCACCGTGCGCTGCGCGCGCAGCGCCGGCCGCGCCGGGTCGGAGACGTCCCACAGCCACAGCCGGCCCTTGTCGCCGCCGGACGCCAGGGTCCGGCCGTCCCCGCTGAACGCCACGCTGAACGCCGTCCTGCTCCTCTCGACCGGCAGGCGCACCAGCCGCCGGGGCCGATGGGGGTCCGCGGTGTTCCACAAGGTCAGTTCCGTACCCGTCTGCGCGGCCAGCAGCGGCCTGGCGGGGTGGTGGGCGAGGGCGGGTCGGCCGTTCAGCCGGAAGTGGCCCGCCTCCACCGGCCGCCCGGGGTCCGACAGGTCCCACAGCCGCACCCGGCCGTCCCGGTGGCTCGCGGCCAGTGCCTTGCCGTCCGGGCGGTAGGCGAGGTTCAGCACGGGCTCGCGGTGGGGCTTCGCCGGAGTGAGGTGCACCGGTGTCAGGGTGATCGCCGACGCGTACAGACCGGAGCGGGTCTCCGCCGTCTCGGCCGTGTTGTACGCGGCCAGGCTGAGGCGCAGCGCCGTCCCGGGGTCACGGTCGCGGATGCGGTCGGCACGGTTGGCGATCTCCTTGGCGATCAGCGCCCGCTCCCGGCTCGCCGCCTGCCCGTTCTCGTAGAACGCCCAGCCCGCCAGGGAGGCCGCCAGCAGGGTCAGCACCGACAGCACGGAGACCCACGCGCGGACGGCGCGGCGGCGCCGCCGCTCGGCGGCCTCGCTCGCGGCGACGAAGTCGCGCACCACCTGCCGTACGGGCGCCGCCCCGGCCGTCCGGCCGGCGGCCAGCTCGCGCGCCTCGCGCAGGTCGAAGCCCCGCCACAGGCCGCTGGGCCCGCGTCCGCCCTCGTCCCAGCCCTCCGCCGCGGCCGTCAGCCGCCGCAGCCGCAGCAGATCGCCGCGGGCCTCCTCGATCCAGCCGGTCAACCGCTGCCAGGCGTGCAGCAGCGAGTCGTGGCCGAGCTGTGCCCCGCCGTCCTCGTCCACGACGACCAGGTGGGCGTCGGCGAGGAGGCGCAGCAGGTCCCGCGCGTCGGCCAGTTCCTCGCGCGGCACCCTGCGGCGCACCAGCCGGCCCTCGCCGTCGGCGACCTGCACCATGGCGAGCATCAGGGCGCGCAGCCGCCGGCGGCCGTCCTCGTCGAGGTGGTCGTGGATCCGGTCGGCGGCGCGCGCCACCGCGTCGCGGATGCCGCCCGCCTCCTGGTACGCGGCGTAGGTGAGCGTCCTGCCGCGCCGCCGCAGCCAGATCTCCTGGAGGACGTACGCCAGATACGGCAGGGCCGCCGCGTCGCCGGTGCGTCCGCCGCGCCGTTCCTCGTTCACCTCGCGCAGCAGGATGCGCGGGACGCCCGCCTCCCACTGCAGCCCGGCGTACCGGGCGGGCTCGACGATGGCCGCCTCGATCTCGGCGTCGTTCAGGGCGGGGACGACGAAGTGGCCGCGTTCCGCGAACGGGGCGAGGTGCGGGTCGCCGAGGACGTCACCGTGGTAGTCGGCGCGCAGCGCCAGCACCACGCGCGGGCCGCCGGCCGCGGTGAGCGCGGCGGCGAACCGGGCGCGCTCGTCCTCGTCGGCGCCGTGCGTGAAGTACTGCTCCAGCTGGTCGACGACGAGGATCCCGGGCACGGGTCTGCCCTGTCCCCCGGCCTGCCCCTGCGGCCCGGTCTGCCCCTGCCGCTCGGTCCGCGCCGGGGTGAAGCGTCCCCGCTCCAGATCGCGTACGACGTCGGCGAGCGGGCGGCCCACGGCCTGCGCCCACGCCTCGGCGAGCCGCCGGAACGGCCGCGCGCCCGGTGCGGGCACCAGACACACCGGACCCAGTCCGGCGCGCTGGGCCGTCACGCTCAGCCCGGCCCGCAGCAGCGACGACTTGCCGACGCCGGAGTTGCCGAGGAGGACCAGCGGTTCCCCGGGCCGGGTCGCGGCGACCCTGGCCAGCAGCCGCTCGGTCATCTCCTCGCGGCCGAAGAAGAGGTGGTGCTGTTCGGGCAGGAACGGGCGCAGGCCCGGATACGGGCACACGGCGTCCGCGTCGTCGTCCGGCGCCGCCGGGCCGTCCGCCGCGGGCTGCGCGCGATAGCGGCGGTTCTCGGTGAGGACCAGTTCAGCCATGCGGGCGGTGCCGCCGCCGTAGGGTCGGGCCGCCTCGCCCTGGAGCCGCTGGTCGAGCAGCCGGTAGACCCCGCCGAGCGTCAGCAGGCGGGCCGCGCCCGCGTCGCCCTCGCGCAGCAGCCTCAGCAGGTGGCCCGTGAACAGGGTGTACTCAGCGCCCTTGGGGGCGTAGGCGAGGGTGTTGCGCTGGGCGGAGCCGAGCAGATAGCTGCCCTGGGGGCGGGACGCGCCGAACGGATCCGGGCCGGGGGTGCGGCCGGGTTCCCGGGCGTTCCCGGCGAAGCAGCAGTCGAGGACGAGCACCGGGTCGGCGGCGGCGGTGTCGCCGAGGTAGCGCTCGATCTCGGCGTAGGGCACCGAGTGCGCGGTGTCGGTGAGGGACTTGGTCGCGGCCGTGGCCAGATACAGCCGTCCGCCCGGCCCGCGCAGACCGTGGCCGACGAAGCAGAACACGACGATGCCGCTCTCGGGCCGCTCCTCGGTGGGTGCCGCCCGGTCGACGGCCTCCGCGAGCGCCTCCAGCACGTCGCTGGGCGAGGCGGGATCCGTCAGCAGGCGGACCCGGTCGCCCATGCCGCAGTGGGTGCGCAGCGTCTCGGCCAGCGCCTGCGCCGAGGGGACGGCCGCCGGGAGATCGTGCAGCCGGTCGCCCGGGTGGGTGCCCGTGCCGACCACCACCGCGTGACAGCCGGGCCCGGTCAGGTCCGGCCCTCGCCCCGAGGGCGTGGACCGTCCCCCCGACGGCGCGGCACTTCCGTCCAACGGCATGGTCAGCGCGCCCCGTCGGCCCGCCGGGAGCCGTCCTCGGGGGCCGGGTCGCCTCCGGCCGCGGGCTCCCGCAGGGCCTCCGCCACCCGCTGGGCCAGTTCGCCGGTGCCCTCCGCGGTCAGCGGCCGCACCTTCTCGGACGCGACCACCAGCTGGGTGCCGTCCGGCCGGTTGATGGTGACGGTCACGTTGCTGCGCCGGTTCTGCAGCCAGACGACGAGGGCGGCGCCGGCCGCCGCGGTGGGCCCGCCGGGGGCGAGCAGCAGGGTGAGCAGCTCGCTCCACGCACCGCCCATCGCTCCCTCGGGCGCGCTGTCCGCGAGGTCGCGCCGCACCACGCCGCGCAGTTCGGGATCCTGCCGCAGCCAGTCGTACAACTCGTCCGTGGCGCCCGCGTGGTCGCCGCTCGCCGCCTGCACGCCGAGTGTGAACCGCATCCCCCGCTCCTCCCCCGGCGGCCGCGGCCGTACCGCTCGCGCCGCACCCGCCGCTCACGTGTCCCTCTCTCCCCAACTCCCTTTACCCACTTGCCAGTTCCCGGCACATCACAGTCACAGCACGGTGATGCGGAGGGTGGGGGAACTCGCCGGGCGGGTCAGGTGGCGCAGCGCGGTGGGCGTACCGCGCACGGCGGCCGGGTCAGTCGTCCAGGGCGGCGGCGCCGGCCCGCGCGAACTTCTCGTCCAGGTCGCCCGAGGGCGCGCCCGCGACGCCGATGCCCGCGACGGGGGCGCCCTTGGCGGTGACGGGCACGCCGCCGGCGAGGAAGAGCGTGCCGGGGATGTCGTTCAGGTTCGGCGCGTTCTGCAGCCGCCTGGCCAGCTCGGAGGTGGGGGCGTTCCAGGAGACGGCGGTGTACGCCTTGCGCTCGGCGGACTCGTAGGACTGCGGTCCGGCGCCGTCGCCGCGCAGGGTGACGAGCGTGTTGCCGTCGCGGTCGACGACGGCGACGGTGACCCGCTGCCCCTCCTGCCCGGCGGCGTCCAGCGCGGCCCGCGCGGTCTCGGTCGCGGCGTCGATCGTCAGGTGGGAGGTCTGGAACAGGTCCCGGTTCCCCGCGTCGGCCTGAACGGCGGCGGGGGCGCCGTGGGCCGGGGAGCCGGCACCGGCGGAGACCGCGCCGACGGTACCGAGGGTGACGGCGGCGACGAGGGCACCGCCGGTGAGGAGGCGGGTGCGGCGGGGGATGCGCTTGATGTTCTGCATGACGTCCATGCTGTGGCCGCCCGCCGGGCCGGCCCGTCGGCGCACCGGGTACGTCCGGCGCCCGGAAGGGACGAGGCGGGGGTCCACCGAACGGATGACCCCGGCGCCCGGAGCCCTCGGCCGCCCAGGGACGCCGGACGCCCGAGGACCCCGCCGGTGCACGGCGGGGTCCTCGGTTCCGCGGTCCGGTTCCGCGGGTGCTTCTGGCTTCTCGCGTGCCTCGGACGAACGACTCAGATGAACGAGTTGATCTGGATCGTCTCGTCCCGGCCCGGGCCCACGCCGATCGCGGAGATCGGGGCGCCGGACATCTCCTCCAGCGCCTTGACGTACGCCTGGGCGTTCTTCGGCAGGTCGGAGAAGGTCTTGGCCTTGCTGATGTCTTCCGACCAGCCCGGCAGCATCTCGTAGATCGGCTTCGCGTGGTGGAAGTCGGTCTGCGAGTACGGCAGCTCCTCGACGCGCTTGCCGTCGATCTCGTAGGCGACGCAGACGGGGATCTGCTCCCAGCCGGTGAGCACGTCGAGCTTGGTGAGGAAGAAGTCGGTCAGGCCGTTCACGCGGGTCGCGTAGCGGGCGATGACCGCGTCGAACCAGCCGCAGCGGCGGTCGCGGCCGGTGGTGACGCCCCGCTCGCCGCCGATTCGGCGCAGTGCCTCGCCGTCCTCGTCGAACAGCTCGGTCGGGAACGGGCCGGCGCCGACGCGCGTGGTGTACGCCTTGAGGATGCCGATGACGCGGCTGATCCGGGTCGGGCCCACGCCGGCGCCGGTGCAGGCGCCGCCCGCGGTCGGGTTCGACGAGGTCACGAACGGGTACGTGCCGTGGTCGATGTCGAGGAGGGTGCCCTGGCCGCCCTCGAAGAGCACGACCTTGTCCTCGTCGAGCGCCTTGTTCAGCACGAGGACGGTGTCGGCGACGTACGGCCGGATCTGCTCCGCGTAGCCCAGCAGCTCCTCGACCACCTGGTCCACGGCGATGGCGCGGCGGTTGTACAGCTTGGTGAGGATCTGGTTCTTGACGTCGAGCGCCGCCTCGACCTTCTGGCGCAGGATCGACTCGTCGTAGAGGTCCTGGACGCGGATGCCCACGCGGTTGATCTTGTCGGCGTAGGTCGGGCCGATGCCGCGGCCGGTGGTGCCGATCTTGCGCTTGCCGAGGAAGCGTTCCGTCACCTTGTCGACGGTCACGTTGTACGGCGTGATGATGTGCGCGTTACCGCTGATCAGGAGCTTCGACGTGTCGACGCCGCGCTCGTTCAGCCCGCTCAGCTCGGAGAGCAGGACCGACGGGTCGACGACGACGCCGTTACCGATGACCGGCGTACAGCCGGGGGACAGGATTCCGGAAGGGAGCAGGTGGAGGGCGTACTTCTGATCGCCCACGACTACCGTGTGGCCGGCGTTGTTGCCGCCCTGGTAACGCACCACGTAGTCGACGGATCCACCGAGCAGGTCCGTCGCCTTTCCCTTGCCTTCGTCACCCCACTGAGCACCGAGCAGCACAAGTGCGGGCACGCGCGTACACCCCTTCCGGGCGGGGCATGTCCAAGGTCAGGGGTGCGCGTGACACGGAGTGTGCCTCGTACACCGGCGACCTTCTTTGGCCGCAACCCGTCGGACCGGATGCCCCGGAATAGACGAAGCCCCTGGCGCAATAGCGCAAGGGGCTCTTGCACAAAGATGCTACCCGAGGAAGCGAGGCATGACCGAGGTGGCGACTTCCGCGACGTCCGAGCAGCTGTTGGTGATCATCGATCCGGTTGCCCGGCGAGTGGACTCGGAGTCCGCGCGAATCGCGAAAGACGTGCTCAGCGCGGGTGCGGCCACCAAGGTGTGCCTGCCGGACGGTCCGGAGGAATTCGCCCGGATGCTCGCCCGGCGCGGCTCCCGGCGCCCGGTCGTGGTCGGTGACGACCGGGCGCTGGTGCGGGCCGTGTCCGTTCTGCACCGGCAGCGGGACCTGGCCGGATGTGTGCTGTCGCTGGTGCCGGTCGGCAGCGGTTCCGGGGTGCTGTCGCTGGCCCGGTCCCTCGGGGTGCCGACGGGCACGGTGGCGGCGGCGCGGGCGGTGCTGGAGGGCGCGGAGCGGCGGCTGGACCTGCTCGTGGACGACAGCGACGGGGTGGTGGTCGGCGGGGTCGGCATCCCGCCGCTGCCGGGCGGGCGTACGGCACCGGAGGGGGCCACCGCGGTGAGCCGGCCGTGGCTGCGGACCTGCCAGTCACTGGTCCGCACCCTCGTACCGCCGCGCCCCGCCCGGGTGGCCACCGTCGCCCCGCCGAGCCCCGCCGGGCCGGCCCGGCTGCGGGTCGAGGTCGACGGGCGCACCCTGGTGGACCTCGGCCAGCCCCTGACGGCCGTCTCGGTGATCCCGGGCCCCTCCGGCCTCGCCGAGGTCGAGGTACGCCCCCTGTCGGTGGGCGCGGCGGCCACGCCGCTGCGCGCGGAGGGCCGCAGGATCACGGTGACCGGTCCCGCCTTCCGCTACCGCGCCGACACCCAGGTCACCGGGCCGGTGCGGCGCCGGACGTGGACGGTGTCGGAGGGGGCACTGGGGTTGATGGTCCCGGCGCCGGGCGGGTGAGTCAGTCCCCGGCCTGTTCCCGCTCGCGCTCTTCGGCCTGCTGCCGGGGCGCCCGGAAGCCGCTGGTGTCGAGGGCGCACCGGAACGGGGCGGGCAGGGTCAGTTTCTCCCCGAACGGCCTCGTCTGACGGGATTCGTACCCCTTGGGAGAGGGGTCCCAGAAGACGGTGGCCTGCTCCTCCTGCATGTCCAGCAGCAGGTACACGGGGACACCGGCCCTGCCGTAGACCACGACCTTGTCCGTCAGGTCGTCGTCGCGGGTGGCGGAGGAGGTCAGCTCGGCGGCCAGGGTCAGGGCTTCGCCGTCGAGGCGGGTGCTGGTCGTCCTGAAGATCTGCCGCGGCGCCACGTGGATGTCCGGCCCGTAGGCGCGTTCTTCGCCGGGGAAGACGTAGAGGAAGGGGCTGTAACTGAGGCGGTGCCCGTCGGGCATGTGCGGTCGCAGCTGATCGCAGATCAGCTCCATGACGTCCTCGTAGTAACCCCTGGACCACGGCGACAAGACGATGCTCCCCCGGATGACCTCGGCCCTGAAGCCGGGCACGTCCCACTTGTCGAGGGTGTCGAGCAGCTCTTCGAAGCTGCCGGCCTCGGTGCCGCTTGTCGTCGGTCGCTCAGTCATCAACGTCATGATGCGCCCTCCCCTCGCCGCAGACCAGGCAGCACCCAGCGGTAGTGAAACGACTACGGTCATGTGATCCTTTCGGCGGATCACGAGGTCATCGGCCGAACAGCTCCTGCCGCCGCTCGCGCCACCGCGCCATCAGCGTCTCCAGCTCGTCCTCCACGAACTCGAAGAAGGCGAGCGTCTCGGCGAGGCGGCGGCCCGCGGGGGTGTCGGGGCCGAGACTGGTGACGCCCTCGCGGAGCGCGTCCTCCCAGCGCTTGATGATCGCCTCGCGGTTGGTCAGCGCCTCGTACCACTGGTCGTTGTGCACCCGGTAGCGCTCGCGCCGGGAGCCGGGCTCGCGTTCGCGGGAGACCAGGTGGACCTGGGCCAGGTAGCGGACGGCGCCGGAGACCGCGGCGGGGCTGATCCTGAGCTGTTCGCCCAGCTCGGCGGAGGTGAGGGCGCCGCTGTCGGAGGCGAGCAACGCGGCGAAGACACGGGCCGGCATCCGCGGCACGCCCGCCTCGACGAGCTGCGCCGCGAAGTGCTCCACGAACCGGGAGACCGTCTCGGGATCGCGCGCCACGCCGTGCGCCGCTCCGGCTACGTCCGTCATGCCCTCGATCATCTCCCCGGTTCAGCGCCGTCGGGCCGGTCCCGTCCGAGTCTAACGGTGATTTATACGCTTCCTTAACTTCACAAATTTCTGAATGAAGCGTACGTTCCGAAGCATGACGAAGGCCATCACCGTTTCCGGACTGCGCAAGTCGTTCGGCCGGACACGGGCACTCGACGGACTCGACCTGGACGTGGAGGCGGGCGAGGTCCACGGCTTCCTCGGGCCCAACGGAGCCGGCAAGTCCACCGCCATCCGGGTCCTGCTCGGCCTGCTGCGCGCCGACTCCGGCAGCGCGCGGGTGCTCGGCCGCGACCCGTGGGCAGACGCCGTGGACCTGCACCGCCGTATCGCCTACGTCCCCGGCGACGTGACGCTGTGGCGCAACCTCTCCGGGGGCGAGGTCATCGACCTGTACGGCAGGCTGCGCGGCGGACTCGACACGCGACGGCGGGCCGAGCTGACCGAGCGGTTCGAGCTGGACCCGACGAAGAAGGGCCGGACGTACTCCAAGGGCAACCGGCAGAAGGTCGCCCTGGTCGCCGCGTTCGCCTCCGACGTCGACCTGCTGGTCCTCGACGAGCCGACCTCCGGACTCGACCCGCTGATGGAGGAGGTCTTCCAGCGGTGCGTGGCGGAGGAACGCGCGCGCGGGCGGACGATCCTGCTCTCCTCTCACATCCTCAGCGAGGTGGAGGAGCTGTGCGACCGGGTCAGCATCATCCGCAAGGGGCGGACCGTGGAGAGCGGATCGCTCGCCGAGCTGCGGCATCTGACCCGCACCAGCGTCAGCGCCGAGCTGGCCGGACCGCCGAACGGGCTGGCCCGGCTGCCCGGCGTGCACGATCTCGACGTCCAGGGGCGGCGGGTCCGGCTCCAGGTCGACACCGACAAGCTCGACGCCGTACTGCGGCAGCTCAGCGAGGCGGGCGTGCGCTCGCTGACCTCGACCCCGCCCACCCTGGAGGAGCTGTTCCTGCGGCACTACCAGGACGAGCCGGCGCCGGAGGCGGCCCGATGACCGCCGCCGCCACCGTCCTCGCCGCACGGCCCGGCGGCGGCTCGCGCCCGCTGGCCGGCACCGGCACCCTGCTGCGCTTCGCGCTGCGCCGCGACCGGCTGACCATCCCGCTCTGGGTCGGCGTCAACGCGCTGATGGTGCTGTCCATGCCGAACACGCTCAAGGGCCTGTACGGCACGGCGGCCGAGCGCGCCGGCCTCCTGCGTCAGATGGAGACCAATGCCTCGCTGCGCGCCATGGTCGGCCCGGTCTTCGGCGAGTCCTACGGCGCCCTGACCGTCTGGCGCGCCGGGGTCTACGCGGCCGCGCTCGCCGCCGTGACGAGCCTGCTCCTCGTCGTCCGGCACACCCGCGACGAGGAGGAGAGCGGCCGTCAGGAGCTGATCTCCTCCGCGGTGGTCGGCCGCCGCGCCCCGCTCACCGCCGCGCTGCTCACCGCGGCCGTCGCCAACACCGCCCTCGCGCTGCTGATCGCGGGCGGACTCGCCGCCCAGGGCGGCACCGGCGCACTCGCCTTCGGGCTCGGCGTCGCCGGAACCGGCATGGTGTTCGCGACGATGGCGGCGATCGTCGCCCAGTTCACCGAGAGCGCCCGGCTGGCCCGCGGGCTCACGGCGGCGGTGCTGGGCACCGCGTTCGTGCTGCGCGCCGCGGGCGACTCGGCCACCGACGACGGCTCGCACGTCCTGACCTGGCTGTCGCCGCTGGGCTGGCTGGAGAACCTGCGGGCGTTCGCCGGCGAACGGTGGTGGGTGCTGCTGCTGTTCGCGGGCGCCGCCCTGCTCCAGGGAGCGGTCGCCTACGCACTCGCCGGACGCCGGGACATCGGCATGAGCTTCCTGCCCGCCCGGTCCGGTCCGGCCGCCGGACGCCTCGGCACCGCGGGCGCGCTCGCCTGGCGGCTGCAACGGGGCGGCGTGCTCGGCTGGAGCATCGGCTTCCTGCTCGCCGGTGTCGTCTACGGCGGGATGACAGAGGGCGCGGCCGACCTGGTCGGCGACAACGACAACGCGCGGCGGATCATCGAGCGGATGGGCGGACAGGCCGGCCTGACCGACGCGTTCCTGTCGGCCATGATCGGAATGCTGGGACTGGTCGCGGCGCTGTACATCGTCGCCTCGGTGCTGCGCCTGCACGGCGAGGAGACCTCCGGCCGGGCGGAGCCGGTGCTGGCGACCGCGGTGGGGCGGCTCCGGTGGGCCGCCGGCCATCTCGCCGTGGCGTTCGGCGGTACGGTCCTGATCATGCTGCTGGCGGGGCTGGGCTTCGCCCTGGGTCACGGCGAGCGGGTCGGGCCGGTGCTGGGCGCGTGCCTGGCGCAGGTGCCCGCGGTGTGGGTGATCGGCGGGGTGGCGGTCCTGCTGCACGGTCTGCTGCCCCGGGCGGCGACGGCCGCGTGGGCGGTCGCCGGGGCGGCGCTGCTGCTCGGCTGGATCGGGCCCGCGCTGGACGTACCGCGGGCGGTGCTGGACCTCTCCCCGTTCGGCCACCTCCCGAAGCTGCCGGGCGGGGAGCCGGACTGGACGCCGCTGGTCCTCCTCACCGCGCTGGCGGCGGCGCTGGTGACGGCCGGGCTGGCGGGACTGCGGCGCCGGGACCTGGTCACTTCGTGAGGCCTGGTCACTTCTGGTCGCTTCGTGAGGCCTGGTCGCTTCCTGAAGTGACCGGGTGCCGCACCGGGGGGCGCGGGCGCCCGCGACGCCCGCGACGCCCGCTAGGCGATCTTCACCTCCAGGCCCTCCAGTCCCCGGATCACGAAGTTCGGCTTGCGTTCCGGCTCCGAGGCCAGGGTCAGGGTCGGGGCGCGCTCCAGCAGTGCCCTCATGGAGGCGGCCAGTTCGATACGGGCCAGCGGGGCGCCGATGCAGTAGTGGATGCCGGCGCTGAACGAGAGGTGCGGGTTGTCGGCGCGGGTGAGGTCGAGGCGGCCGGGCTCGGTGAAGACCGCCGGATCGTGGTTGGCGGAGCCGAACAGCAGGGCCAGTTCCGCTCCCCGCGGGATCACCGTCCCCTCGATCTCGATCTCGTCGAGGACCCAGCGTTCGAAGAGCTGGAGCGGGGTGTCGTAGCGCATCAGCTCCTCGACCGCGGTGGGGACCAGGGAGTGGTCCGCGCGCAGCGCCGCGAGCTGGTCCGGGTGGCGCAGCAGCGCCCACCAGCCGTTGACCGTGGCGTTCACGGTCGCCTCGTGGCCCGCGTTCAGCAGCAGCACGCAGGTCGAGATCATCTCCTGCTCGGTGAGCCGGTCGCCCTCGTCGTGCGCCGCGATCAGGCCGGAGATCAGGTCGTCGCCGGGTTCCTTGCGGCGCTCGGCGATCAGCCCCCGGAGGTAGTCCGAGAACTCCGCCGACGCCCGCACCGCCTTGGCCGCCGTCTCCTGCGACGGGTTCAGCTCGTACATCCCGCAGATGTCCGCCGACCAGGGCCGCAGTGGCGCCCGGTCGGACTCCGGGACGCCCAGCATCTCGGCGATCACCGCGACCGGCAGCGGCTCGGCGACCTCGGCCAGCAGATCACCGCCGCCCCGCCGGACCAGCCCGTCGGCCAGCTCCCCGGCCAGCGCCTCCACATACGGCTTCAGCCGCTCCACCGTGCGCGGCGTGAACGCCTTCGACACCAGCCGCCGGATGCGGGTGTGGTCCGGCGGCTCCAGGTCCAGCATCCCGTGGTCGTTGAGCGTGTGGAACGGCTCCTGCTCCGGCGGGGGCGGGGTGCGGCCGAACTCGTCGTGCGAGAAGCGGTGCCGGTACGTCCGCCCCAGTCGGCGGTCCCGCAGCAGCGCCGAGACGTCCGCGTGGTGCGGGACCAGCCACTGGTTGGTGGGCTCGTAGTAGTGCACGCGGCCGCGGGCGCGCAGCTCGGCGTAGGCGGGGTAGGGGTCGGCGAGGAACGCCGGGTCCCACGGGTCGAAGGCTGCCATGACCGGACGCTAGCCCGGCGGCCCCGTCCCTGGCCAGGGGCCGCAATGCCCAGTTCCCGCGCCCCCTCGCGCAGGTCCCCTCGCGCTCGCGCGGCCAGGTCCCTCGCGGCCGGGCCCCTCGCGGCCGGGTCAGCCCGGTGTCACCAGCCGCGCCTCGTAGGCGAACACCGCCGCCTGGGTGCGGTCCCGCAGGCCCAGCTTCACCAGGACCCGGCTGACATGGGTCTTGATCGTGGACTCGGCGACCACCAGCCGCTGCGCGATCTCCGCGTTCGACAGGCCGTGCGCGATGAGGACCAGCACCTCCGTCTCGCGGTCGGTGAGGTCGCCGTACGCCTGCTGCGCCTGCGGCAGCACCCTCGGGCCCTCGGCCAGCTTGGAGAACTCGGTGATCAGCCGCTTGGTGACCGACGGGGCGAGCAGCGCCTCCCCGGACGCCACCACCCGCACGCCCTCGGCGAGCTGCCGCGCCGAGGCGTCCTTCAGCAGGAACCCGGAGGCTCCCGCGCGCAGCGCCTGGTACACGTACTCGTCGAGGTCGAAGGTGGTCAGCACCAGCACCTTCGCCGCGCCGTCCGCGGCGACGATCTCCCGGGTCGCCTCGATGCCGTTCAGCTCCGGCATCCGGATGTCCATCAGCACGACGTCCGGTGACAGCTCCCGGACCCGGTCGACCGCCTCGCGGCCGTTCACCGCCTCGCCGACGACCTCGATGTCCGGCATCGCGTTCAGCAGGACCGAAAAGCCCTCGCGCACCAGCATCTGGTCGTCCGCGACCAGGACGCGGATGGTCATGCGTCGTCCTCGCTCGCCGTCGGGACGGGCAGGAACACCGTCACCTCGTAGCCGCCGTCGTCCGTGGGGCCGGCCGTCATCTCGCCGCCCAGCATCGAGACGCGCTCGCGCATCCCGGTGATGCCGTGGCCGGCGCCCGGTGAGGGCTTGACCAGGGACGGCGCGGGCGGGGCGGTGTTGACCACGCGCAGGCCCAGCCCGCCGAGGACGTAGCCGATCTCGACGCGGGCGCTCGCGCCGGGCGCGTGTCTGAGGGTGTTGCTCAGCGCCTCCTGCACGATCCGGTACGCCGACAGCTCCACGCCCTGCGGCAGTTCGCGCACCGCTCCGGTCACCGTCTTGCCGACGTCCAGGCCGGCGTCGCGCACGTTGGCGAGCAGCGCGTCCAGGTCGGCGAGGGTGGGCTGCGGGGCGTCCGGGGCCTCGTAGTCCTCGGCGCGGACCACGCCGAGGACGCGGCGCAGTTCGGTGAGGGCCGCGACGGCGTTCTCCCGGATCGTCGCGAAGGCGCGCTCCAGCTCCGGCGGCGGGTTCTCCACCCGGTAGGGGGCGGCCTCGGCCTGGATGGCGACGACCGACATGTGGTGGGCGACCACGTCGTGCAGCTCCCGGGCGATCGTGGTGCGCTCCTCCAGCAGCGTGCGCCGGGACCGCTCGTGCGCGGTCACCGTCTGCTGGGCGGTGACCTCCTGCTCGGCCTCCCGGCGGATGTGCCAGACGGTGACGACGAGCAGGGCCATGGCCGAGACGACCAGCATCGGGGCGGTGTTGGTGCTGTAGTGGCCCCAGCCGAAGAGGCTCTCGGCGAAGAACCCGTACACGCCGGTCAGCAGCCACATCCAGGCCGCCGTGCGGGGCCGGGTGCGGATCGCGACGACCGTCAGCACCACCAGGTGGGAGAGGAAGGCGCCGGGCGGCCACGGCCAGTCGCCCCATCCGCCCAGCACGCCGCATATCAGCGTCGCGGCCATCGACGCCCAGAACGCGGCGACCGGCCGGACCATGGTCAGCAGCACCGGCGCGAGGGCGCACAGCGCGACGATCGGCTCCGCGCTGCCGCCGTCGCTGCTGACGGACGCCAGGAGCAGCGCGAAGAAGCCGGCGGCGCAGATCACCGCGTGCGGGGTCCACGACACGTACTCCCGGAGCCGGCCGCGCAGCCGCCGGGTGAGCGGGCCGTCCGCCGCCACGCGGGGCAGCGGGCGGTAGGCGAAGGCATCGCGGAACAGGTCCTGCCGCAGGCCGCGCAGGGCGTCGGCGGCCAGCCGGTACTCGGGGCTGCGCGGCTTGTAGGCGGCGTACGGGGAGCCGGTGGAGCCCGTGGAATGCGGGGAGCCGGTGGAGCTCGCGGATGTCGTGGGGGGTGTGGATGCCGCGTGTTCCGCGCGGCTCGCGGAGTGCGTCGGGTGGGTCTGGGGCGTCTCGGTCACGTGCGGAACGTTAGGCCGGTCGGGGGGTCACCGTCGTCACCACGCAGACGGGTCCTTCGGCGTCCGTCTCAGGTACTACGGGTCGCCCCCGCTCAGTAGCCCGTCGGCCGCACCAGCCCCGACTCGTACGCGAACACCGCCGCCTGGGTCCGGTCACGCAGCCCCAGTTTCACCAGGATGCGGCCCACGTGCGTCTTCACGGTCTGCTCGGCGACCACCAGCTGACGGGCGATCTCCGCGTTGGACAGGCCGCGCGCGATCAGGGCGAGGACCTCCGTCTCGCGCTCGGTGAGATCCGCGACGCGTTCCTTCAGCGGGGCGCGCGGCGCGCCCTCCAGGCGGGAGAACTCGGTGATCAGCCGCCGGGTGACACCGGGCGCGAGCAGCGCGTCCCCCGCGGCGACCACCCGGACCGCCTCGGCGAGCTGGTCGGCGGAGGCGTCCTTCAGCAGGAACCCGGAGGCTCCGGCCCGCAGCGCCTCGTACACGTACTCGTCGAGGTCGAAGGTGGTCAGCACCAGCACCCGGGTGCGCTGGGTGGACGCGGTGACGCGGCGGGTGGCCTCGATACCGCCCAGCTCCGGCATGCGGATGTCCATCAGCACGACGTCCGGGTCGAGTTCGGCGACCTTGGCGACCGCGTCCAGGCCGTCCACCGCCTGGCCGATCACCTCGATGTCGGGCTTGGTGTTGAGCAGCACGGTGAAGCCCTGCCGGACCATCTGCTGGTCGTCGGCGATGAGTACGCGGATCGTGCCGCTCGTCATGGGGTCTCTTCTCCTGTCGGTGGGTCTGTCGATGGGTCGTTCGGTGGGGCTTTCGGTCGGTCGGTCGGTGGGCCGGGAAAGATGTACTCCGCCTCCGGCAGGCCGCGCAGGTCCTCGTCGGAGCCGTCGATGGCGCCGTCCCTGGGCAGGAAGGCGTTGACCTGGAATCCGCCGTGCAGGGTCGGCGACGCGGTGACGTGCCCGCCGAGCATCGCCGCGCGCTCCCGCATCCCGAGCAGCCCGTGCCCGGCGCCCGGGGAGGGCGGGGCCGGGCGCTCCGGACGGCCGTTGACCACGTCCAGGAGCAGACCCTCCGGCATGTGGTCGACCACGACGCGCACGCGGGAACCCGGCGCGTGCCGCAGCGCGTTGCTCAGCGCCTCCTGCACGATCCGGTACGCCGACAGCTCCACGCCGGGCGGATACGGCGACTCCGGCCGGCCCCGCACCTCGGCGGCCACCTTCAGCCCGGCCGCCCTGGTGTTCCCGATCAGCGCGTCCAGGCGGTCCAGGGTGGGCTGCGGGGCGTCCGGCGCCGCGCCGGCCCCGGACTCGCCCAGGCCGTAGGGGTCCCCGGGGTTCTCCGAGCGCAGCACGCCGAGGACGCGCCGCAGTTCGGTCAGCGCCTCCAGCGCGTTCTGCCGGATGCCGGCCAGGTTCTCCTTCAGCTCCTCCGGCGGGTTCTCCACCAGGTGGGGGGCGACCTGGGCCTGGATGGAGATCACCGACATGTGGTGGGCGACCACGTCGTGCAGCTCCCACGCGATCCGGTTGCGCTCCTCCAGCACGGTGCGGCGGGCGCGTTCCTCGGCGGTGATGGTGGCCTGCCGGCCGAGTTCGGCCCGGGCCTCGCGGTGGCCGCGCAGGGCCATGCCGAGGATGACGGCGACGGCGAAGAGGGCGATCGCGAGGACGCCGGTGCTCTGGTAGTCCGGTGCGCCCAGCAGGCCTTGCAGCGCCCAGGTCAGCGCCAGTGTGACGAACAGCGCCTCGGCGGACACCCGGCTGGGCACCCGCAGCGCGAGCAGCAGCAGCACGAGCAGGCCCGCGATGATCCCGGCGGAGGTCCACGGCCAGGTGAACTCGTCGGCGGCGCCCGACAGCTGCCGCTGCCGCAGCGCCACGGCCCCGACCACGAACGCCGCCGTCGACAGCCACCAGGCGGGCAGCGGCCGCCACAGCGCGAGCGCCACCGCGCCGCCCTTCGCCGCGGCGATCGGCAGGGCGAAACCGAAGCCGAGCGCGCCGTGGTCCTGCAGCTGCGCCAGATCGCCGACCGTGAGGGCGACCGCGGTCAGGCACACCAGGCCGTGCGGGAGCCAGCGCAGCCACACGAACGGGGGCAACGGGTCCGCCGCGAGGGTGCACAGGTCGTCGCGCAGCACGCGCAGCCAGACCCGTACCCGGTCCCCCGGGAGTGGCACAGCAGGGAGACGCGGGTGTCGCGGCCCGTTACGGCGTACAGCCGGTGCAGGAACTCGTTCAGCGCGGGGGCGGCCTGGTCGGCGCGGCCGGGCGTGAGGACGGCGGTGCTGACCGTGCCGGGGGTGTCGTAGCCGAGCCAGGCCACCACCGCGACCCGTCCGGCCGCGCGGCCGTCCTCGGCGGTGAGCCGGTGGTGCAGGGCGGTCGCCGTCGCGCGGAAGCGGCCGTAGGTGTCGAGGGAGGTGTCGGAGCCGGGGACCAGCACGGCGACGCGCTCCGCGCGGGCGAGGTCGCCGAAGACCTCGACGACCCGGCCGCTGCCGCGGCCGTCGAAGGCGAGGAGCCGGCGGGACGCGGCGGCCAGGGCGCGGTCCGCGTCCGCGCGGTGCCGGTCGCCGTGCGCGGCGGCCATCCGGGCGGCCCGCGCGGCGTTGGCGCGGTTCGCCGCGTACGCCGTGTCCAGCGTGGCCGCGGTGAGCGGGGGGAGGACGGCCGGGGCCGGGGCCGGGATCGAGGGACGCGCGGCGGCGGACAGCGGGAACACCACACAGACGGTGATGAGCAGGGCGAGCAGAGCGCGCACCCGTCGGGGCGCACGGCGGCGGCGCACACCACCGCGGCGCACCGGCGAGACGCCGGCGGTGCGAAGGCCACTGCGGGCAGCGGGAGCCCCGGAGGCACCGTGCGGGCCGGGAGCGCTGGGGGTGCCCTGCGTGCCGGGAGTGTCGGGAGCGCTGCGAGCACCAGGGACGGCGAGGGCGCTGTGCGCGCCGGAAGCCCCGGAGGCGCCCTGTAGGCCGGGAGCGCTGAGGGTGCCCTGCGCGCCGGCAGTGCCGAGGGCGCCGCGGGCACCAGGGACGGCGGAGGCGCCCTGCGTGCCGGGAGCGCCGAGGGCACCGTGAGTGACGGGGGCTCCGGGGGCGCTGTGCGGGCCCGGAGTGCCGGGGACGCTGAGGCCGCCGGAGGTGCCGCGGCCCGGTTCGGCGGTCGGCTCCATGGTCGCTTCCCTTCCGGCCCGCCCGTCCATCGGGCAGGCTCACCAGGGAAGTTACGGAGCGCGAGGCGTCGCCCGCGTCCCGCCGCGGAGCTCTTCGCGGACGTAGCTCTCAGGTACTACGGGTATGACGAGGGCCACGGTCCGGACGCCCGCCCGGCCCGCCCGGCCCGCCCGGCGTCTCCCCCTCACCACGCCAGCTGCGCGATCTCCTCCGCCACCACCGCGCAGGCGTCCGCCGCCGGGTCGATCAGCGGGAAGTGGCCGACGTCCTCCAGCAGCGTCAGCCCGACGACCTCCCCGGCCTTGGCCGCCGCGTCCGCGTACGCCTCGGCGACCGCCTGCGGAACGTCCCGGTCGGTACGCCCCTGGACCAGGGTCGTCGCGATGCCCGTCGGCAGCAGCAGCGCCGGGTCGGCGTACGGCTGCCGCTCGGCGAACGCGTCCTGTCCGCCGAGGAGTTGACGCACCGCGCCGCCGCACACGTCGAGCTTGTCCGCGACCGTGAAGTCGGCGATCGGGGCGAGGGCGACGACCCCGCGCAGCGGGGCGGGTCCGTCGGTGCGCCAGGGCGCGTCGGCGGGCAGCAGGTGCCGGGCGGCGGCCCACAGCGCGAGGTGGCCGCCGGCCGAGTGCCCGGTGAGCACCGTACGGCCGGGATCGGCCTGCGGCACGGCTCCGCGCGCCAGCGCGGGCAGGGCGTCGAGCGCGGCGGCCACGTCGTCGAAGGTGTCCGGCCAGCGCCCGGCGGCATGCGGCCCGTCGGCACCGCCCTCCCGCGCCCCGCCCGCGGCCCCCTCCGGTGCCCCGCGCCGGTACTCCACACTCGCCACCGCGAAGCCCCTGCGGGCCAGGAAGCCGGCGAACGGGCTGATGTGACGACGGTCGTACGGGGCCCGCCAGGCGCCCCCGTGCAGGACGACGACCAGCGGTGCGAGGGACGTGGGGCCGGCGGGCTCGGTGCCGCGCGGGACGTAGAAGTCGATCA
Source organism: Streptomyces sp. JB150 (assembly GCF_011193355.1). Lineage (GTDB taxonomy): Bacteria > Actinomycetota > Actinomycetes > Streptomycetales > Streptomycetaceae > Streptomyces. Next base: position 3,997,763 of record NZ_CP049780.1, on the reverse strand, counting down.
CCTGGTCGGGATGGTCCCCGTACGCGGCGGTGGCGTCGGGGGCGACGGGCGGATGCGAGAAGGCCGACTCCTCCTCGGCGGCGGCCCGTGCTGCTGCGACGTCGTCCGTCATGCTCCAACCTCTCAGCGATGAGACCTTCTTGGCGGACCGGGTGGGTATCAGGCCGTTGGCCGGGACGGTATCAGGCGGGTGACGTGCGGGGACATGGGGATGTCACGCTCGGTGAGGGGTAAACGGTTCTGCTGTTTCGTTACCCTGGAGGGACGACACAGGGACGACGAAGGGACGACCCTCAGGGGTCCCCCGCGTGCACCGAGGAGGCCGCCATGTCCGCCGAACCCGGCACCGTACGTCCCGGAGGACGGACCGCCCGAGTCCGCGCCGCGGTGCTGCGGGCCGCGGGAGACGTGCTCGCGGAGCAGGGCTTCGACCGGCTCGATCTCGCGGACGTGGCACGGCGGGCGGAGGTCGGCAAGACGACCGTCTACCGGCGGTGGGGATCGGTCACGGGGCTCGTCGCCGACCTGCTCGTGGACATGGCCGAGCAGTCGTCGCCCCGGGAGGAGACCGGCTCGGTGCTCGGGGACCTGCGGGCCAACGCCTCGCTGGTGCAGCGCACCCTGGCCGACCCCCGGCAAGGGGCGCTGTTCCGGGCGGTGATCGCCGCGGCGACCTGCGACGAGCGGACGGCTGCGGCGCTGCGCCGGTTCTACGAGGTCCGGGTGGACGAGTGGGCCCCCTGTGTGGAACAGGGGGTGGCCCGCGGCGAGTTGCCCGCGGGCACGGACCCCCGGGCGGTCGTACGGGCCGTGTCCGCCCCCCTGTACTACGGGTTGCTGACCTTGGGGACCGTCCCCGACGCCCCCGCCGCGGAGCGCGCCGCGCGCGCGGCCCACGCCGCCGCCGTGGCGGGGGTGTACGTGACCGACACCCCCTAGTCCAGCACCTCCCCCAGCACCCGCGCCGCCCGCTCCACGTCCGCGAACCCCACGTACAGCGGGGTGAAGCCGAACCGCAGGACGTCCGGGGCGCGGAAGTCGCCGACCACGCCCCGCCCGATCAGGCGCTTCATGACCTCACCGGCGTCGGCGCAGCGCAGCGCGACCTGGCTGCCGCGTTCCGCGTGCGGGACGGGGGTCACGGACTCGACGCGGCCCGACGGCACGTACGCGGACACGCACTCGAGGAAGAAGTCCGTGAGGGCCAGCGACTTGGCGCGCACCGCCTCGACGGAGACCCCGTCCCAGACGTCGAGGGCCGCCTCCAGCGCGAGCAGGGAGAGGATGTCGGGCGTGCCGACCCGGCCGCGGAGGGCGCCCGGCGCGGGCTCGTACTCCGGGCGCATCCCGAAGGGCTCCGCGTGGGAGTTCCAGCCGGGCAGCGGGGAGTCGAAGCGGTCCTGGTGCTCGGCGCGCACGTAGAGGTACGCGGGTGAACCGGGGCCGCCGTTCAGGTACTTGTAGGTGCAGCCGACCGCCAGGTCGACGCCGTGCTCGTCGAGGCCGACCGGCAGGGCGCCCGCGCTGTGGCACAGGTCCCAGACGGCGAGGGCGCCCGCGCGGTGCGCGGCGGCCGTCAGCGCCGGCAGGTCGTGCAGCCGGCCGGTGCGGTAGTCGACGTGGTTGAGGAGCACGGCGGCCGTACGGTCGCCCAGCGCGTCCGGCACCTCGGCCGGGGCCACCGGGCGCAGCGTGCGGCCCGTCAGGCGGGCCGCCGACGCGGCGATGTAGCCGTCGGTGGGGAAGGTCGTCGCGTCGACGAGGATCTCGTCCCGCCCGTCCCCGGCCATGCGCACCGCCGCGACCAGCGCCTTGAAGATGTTCACGCTGGTGGAGTCGCCGACCACCACCTGCCCGGGGGCGGCGCCGAGCAGCGGGGCGATCCGGTCGCCGATCCGCTCGGGCGCGGTCCACCAGCCGCTCTCCTCCCAGGAGCGGATGCGCAGTTCGCCCCACTGGCGGGAGACGACGTCGGCGACCCGTCCGGGGACGACGGCGGGCAGCGCGCCCAGCGAGTTGCCGTCCAGGTAGACGACGTCGTCGAGGACGAACTCGGCGCGTTTCGCGGCCAGTTCGTCGGCCGCGTCCAGTTCTTCGGCCCGTGCCGTGAGGTCAGACATACGACCTCGCCGTCCACAGCTCCGGGAAGACGTTCTTGCGCGCCCGCTTCTCCAGCCAGGCCACACCGGCCGAGCCGCCCGTGCCGGGCTTGGCGCCCATGGCGCGGCGGGTGGCGACCAGGTGGTCGTTGCGCCAGCGCCACACCAGTTCCGCCACGTCCGTCAACGCCTCGCCGAGGCGGGCGAGTTCGTCGCTCTCGTCGCCGGAGTAGACGGCGGCCCAGGCCCGTTCGACCTCCTCCGACGGCTCGTAGCGCCGGGACACGTCACGCTGCAGGACGGACGCCGGGATGGCGTGGCCGCGGCGGGCCAGCAGCCGCAGCACCTCGTCGTAGAGGCTGGGCTCGTGCAGGGCCTTCTCCAGTTCCGCGTGGACGCGGGGCGCGCCCCGGTGCGGGACCAGCATGGACGCGGACTTCTCACCCAGCAGGAACTCCAGCCGCCGGTACATCGCGGACTGGAATCCGGAGCCCTCGCCCAGGGCGCCGCGGTAGGCGTTGAACTGCGCGGGCGTGAGCTGGCCGAGCGGCTTCCAGGACGCGTTGAGCGCCTCCAGCTCGCGGACGGATCGTTTCAGCGCGGCGATCGCCACCGGGACGTCGTCCTCGCGCAGCGCCTTCGCGGCCGTCTCCCACTCGTGGACGACACAGGTGAACCACAGCTCCATGACCTGGGTCGTGACCAGGAACACCATCTCCCCGGGATCGTCGGAGAGGGTGTGCTGGAGATGGGTGAGGACGTCGGCCTTGACGTAGTCCTCGTACGGGGTGGTCCCCTGGAAGTCGAGATGCGGGGTCTCGGGCTCGTGGATGTGCTGAGCCTCGTGGGACATCGCTGTCTCCTGTTGTTGCTCCGGGTAGCGGTCCGCCCCTGCCGTTACCGGCACGGGGGCCCCGGTCCCCACCCCGCATCCTGCGCAATGCCCGGCAACATCGCAAGGCCCGCCCGGTCACACCTGACCAGGCGGGCCTCACCGGCGCGCGGGACTCAGCCCAGCGTCTGCGCCGCCGTCGGCGAGGAGTCCTTCAGGAACTGCGAGCAGCGCTCGTACTCCTCCTGCTCGCCGATCGCCTGCGCGGCGCGGGCGAGGGCGTGCAGGGCGCGCAGGAAGCCGCGGTTCGGCTCGTGCTCCCACGGCACCGGGCCGTGGCCCTTCCAGCCGTTGCGGCGCAGCGCGTCCAGGCCGCGGTGGTAGCCGGTGCGGGCGTAGGCGTACGACTCCACCGTGCTGCCCCGCTCGAACGCCTCGTCGGCCAGGCGGGCCCAGGCCAGCGACGAGGTCGGGTACTTCGCGGCGACCTCGGCGGCGGGGGTGCCGCCGGCCAGCAGCTCGCGCGGCTCCGGGTCGTCGGGGAGGTGGGTCGGGGGCGGGCCCCCGAGCAGGTTCTCGTGAATCGTCATGGGTTCAGTCTGTCACTGGGGGGTGTCATCGGCCGGTGGCCCTCCGGACGCGGCCGACGGGTCGCCCTCCAGCGGCGGTGCCTGCACCCCGCAGTGAGTACGGCACTGCGGGTGGCGGCAGCCCGGCGCGGGCCGGCGTACGGTCGCCCAGGCCAGGGCCGCGCCCACGGCGAGCACGCCCGCGCACCACAGCATGGACCGGCCGAACGCGGCGTCGAAGGCGGCCGGCGAGCGGTACGCCTCCGGCCCCATCCCGGCGAGCAGCGGCAGCGCGGCGACCGCGAGCAGGCCCGCCACCCGCGCGGCGGCGTTGTTGATGCCGCTGGCCAGGCCCGCCCGCGCGGTGTCGACGGAGCCGAGGACGGTCGCGGTCAGCGGGGCGACGAGGGTGACCATGCCGAGGCCGAGCACCACCAGCGCGGGCAGCACGTCCGCGGCGTACGACGCCTCCGGCCCGACCCGCAGCATCAGCAGCATCCCGGCCGCGCACAGCAGCGGGCCCACGGTCAGCGGCAGGCGGGGGCCGGTCTTCTCGCCCAGCTCGCCGGCGCGGGCGGAGAACAGCAGCATCAGGGCCGTGGCCGGCAGCAGGGCGGTGCCCGCGCCGAGCGCCGAGTAGCCGGAGACGACCTGGAGCTGGAGGACGGCGAGGAAGAAGAAGCCGCCGAAGGCCGCGTACACGCACAGGGTGATCACGTTGACCGCGGTGAACTGGCGGGAGGCGAAGATGTCCGGCGGCATCATCGGGTCCGGCCGCCGCCGCTCGACGCCGACGAACGCGACGGCGGCGAGCAGGCCCGCGCCCGCCGTGACGACCACGGTCAGGGTGCCCGCGTGCGCCTCGATCAGGGCGTACGTCAGCAGCGCCAGCGCCAGCGCGCCCAGCGCGGCGCCGAGGACGTCGAAGCGGCCGCGCGCGCCCGGGTCCGCGGACTCGGGTACGTGACGCAGGGCGACCAGCACGCACAGCAGGGCCGGCGGCACGTTGATCAGGAACACCCAGCGCCAGCCGGGCCCGTCCACCAGCCAGCCGCCCAGGAACGGTCCGACGGCCGCGCCGATGCCGCCGAACCCGGACCACAGGCCGACCGCCCGGCCCCGGTCGTCGGGGTGGAAGGAGGCCTGGATCAGCGCCAGCGACCCGGGGGTGAGCAGAGCGCCGCCGACGCCCTGGAGGGCGCGGGCGGCGACCAGTACGCCCGCGTTCGGGGCGAGCCCGCACAGCAGAGAGGCGACGGCGAACCACACCACGCCGAGGACGAAGACCCTGCGGCGGCCGTAGCGGTCGCCGAGCGCCCCGCCGAGCAGGATCAGCCCGGCCAGGGTCAGCAGGTACGCGTTGACCGTCCACTGCAGGACGGCCAGGTCGGCGTCCAGGTCGCGGCCGATGCGGGGCAGGGCGACGCCCACGACCGTGGAGTCCAGCAGGACCATGGCGGAGCCGAGGACCGTGGCGAGCAGAAGCCACCTGCCCTGGGGGGAGGCCAGCCGGACGTCGGGCATGTTCCCAGGTATACAGCGAGCCCGGTGCCGGGGCACCGGGCTCGACGCGTACGGCTCAGCGCCGCAGGGGGTGACGGCTCAGCGCCGCGGGGAGTGACGGCTCGGCGCCGCCGGGGTGACCGGCCGGCGCCGCCGGGCTCACTTCAGCTTCGTACCGGCCGACCGCAGGCTCTGGCAGGCCTCGACGACCCGCTGGGCCATGCCCGCCTCGGCCAGCTTGCCCCAGGTGCGCGGGTCGTAGGTCTTCTTGGAGCCGACCTCGCCGTCGACCTTGAGGACGCCGTCGTAGTTCTTGAACATGTGGTCGGCGACCGGACGCGTGAAGGCGTACTGGGTGTCCGTGTCGATGTTCATCTTCACGACGCCGTTCTCCAGCGCGGTGTGGATCTCCTCGATGGTGGAGCCGGAACCGCCGTGGAAGACGAAGTCGAACGGGGAGGCCTTGCCGAACTTGGCGGCGACGCCCTCGTTCAGCTCCTTCAGCAGCTCGGGGCGGAGCACGACGTTGCCCGGCTTGTACACGCCGTGGACGTTGCCGAAGGACGCGGCCAGCAGGTAGCGGCCCTTCTCGCCCAGGCCCAGGGCCTCGGCGGTGCGGATCGCGTCGTCGACGGTGGTGTACAGCTCGTCGTTGATCTCGTGGGTGACGCCGTCCTCCTCACCGCCGGTGGGGGTGATCTCCACCTCGAGGATGATCCTGGCGGCCTGGGCGCGGGCCAGCAGCTCCTGGCCGATGGCCAGGTTGTCGGCCAGGGTCTCCGCGGAGCCGTCCCACATGTGGGACTGGAACAGCGGGTTCTCGCCGCGCGCGACGCGCTCCTCGGAGATCGCCAGCAGCGGACGGACGTACCCGTCGAGCTTGTCCTTCGGGCAGTGGTCGGTGTGCAGGGCGATCGTCACGTCGTACTTCTTGGCGACGATGTGCGCGAACTCGGCCAGGGCGACCGCGCCGGTGACCATGTCCTTGTTGTGCTGGCCGCCCAGGAACTCGGCGCCGCCCGTCGAGATCTGGATGATGCCGTCGCTCTCGGCCTCGGCGAAGCCGCGCAGCGCCGCGTGCAGGGTCTGCGACGAGGTGACGTTGATGGCCGGGTAGGCGAACTTGCCTGCCTTCGCCCGGTCGAGCATCTCGTTGTAGACCTCGGGGGTTGCGATGGGCATCTGTCCGCTCCTTGTATGTGCGGGTGGGCGTGTGGTGCGTTTACGGCCCTGACCTAGACCATGGGGGCGACGTCATCGTCGGGCCCATCTTTCCAGACTCGGCCGGAAGGTCCATGGGGCCGTCCGAGCCGTGGGCGGCACAGAAGGCCGCGAGGTCAGTCGAGGCCCAGCTCGTCCTTGGAGAAGGCGTACAGGTAGGGCACCCCCGCGCCCTCCTGGATCTTCTCCGCGGCGCCGGTCGCGCGGTCGACGATGGTCGCGACGGCGACGACCTCGGCGCCCGCCTCGCGCACCGCCTCCACCGCGGTCAGCGGGGAGCCGCCGGTGGTGGAGGTGTCCTCGACCACCAGCACCCGGCGGCCGGCGATGTCCGGGCCCTCGACACGGCGCTGGAGGCCGTGCGCCTTGGCGGCCTTGCGGACGACGAACGCGTCCAGCCGCTGCCCGCGCGCGGCGGCGGCGTGCAGCATGGCGGCGGCGACCGGGTCGGCGCCCATGGTCAGGCCGCCGACCGCGTCGAACTCCAGGTCCGCGGTCAGGTCCAGCAGCACCTGGCCGACCAGCGGGGCGGCCTCGCCGTCCAGGGTGATGCGGCGCAGGTCGACGTAGTAGTCGGCCTCGAGACCCGAGGAGAGGGTCACCTTGCCGTGCACCACGGCCTTGTCCTTGATCTGCTGCAGCAGCGCCGCGCGTGCGCCGGGCGGCGTTGCTTCGTTGACGTCCGTCATGCCGAACAGCTTAGAGGCGCGTCCAGCTCCAGGTCGTGGTGGCCTCCAGCGGCTCCAGCGGCGTGACCAGGCGCGGCGCGGTGTTCAGGCCGTTGGGCGGGCCGGTCTGCGGCTCCACGCACACGGCGGCCTCCTGCTCGTCGTAGACGACGACCCACTGCTCGGGGCTGGTGACCTTCAGCCGCAGCACACCGGGCCAGGTCAGGGTGACGTCCACACCGTCGGGCATCCCGAAGCAGTCGTCCCACGGGCCCGGCTGGGGGTCGATCCGGTTGCCGGTGGGCAGGTGGTCCGCACCGCGCTCCTCCTGCCAGGCCGGGGAGAAGTCGATCTCCACGTCGGCGCCGGCGAGGGTGCGGTGGAACCACGGGTGCCAGCCCACCTGCGCCGGGAAGGACGACGCGTACGTCTCGACGGCCATGGTCAGCGTCAGGGCGTCCGGGGTCAGGGCGAACACCTGGGTGACGCGGCCGGGGTAGGGCCAGGGGTCGGTCAGGTCGTACGTGAGGACCGCCTCGTCCGCGGTGGCGCGGGCCACGTTCCACGCGGCGTCGCGGGCGGTGCCGTGGATGGCGTGCGGGGGAGCGTTCAGCGGCAGCTGGCGCTCCTCCGCGCCGTCCCGGAACCGGCCGTCGCGGATCCGGCCGCACCAGGGCACCATGGGGAAGCAGCCGAAACGGTCGCCCTGCCGCAGCAGCTCGGTCCCGCCGAGCCGCAGTCCCGCGACCCGGCCGCCGTTGCCGGGTGCGAGGGTCACCTCCGCGTCTCCCGCGGTCAGCGTGATGTCTTCGTTACTCACGAGACGACCCTACTGGGCTGATCAAGAGGGCGTACCCGCCTTTCGGACACGCCGGGCACCGCCTAGCGGCGTCTGCGCAGGGCCCTGCCGACGACGATCGCCGAGGCGACGGCCAGGGCCGCGGCGGGGGCCGCCCAGCGCAGGGCGCCGGAGCGGGCCACCGTCTGCGGGGCGGGCACGGGGGCGTAGCGGCCGCGCGGCGGGGCGTGGTCGACCTCCTCCGCGCTGCGGCCGATCATCGTGCGCCGGGCGTGCGCGGCCTCGGCGGGCGGCTGCGAGGAGTCCCACGAGGCGTCGGACTCGCCCGCGTCGTCGGTGTCCGGGTCGAGGGAGGGCGGCGGGACCTCGGTGTCGAAGAGGGAGTCCCTGGCCTCGGCGCGGGTCACGTCGTCGGGCGCGGTGCGCGGGGCATCCTCGCCGCCGACGGCCGCGGGCTCGTCGTCCGCGGGCTCGTCGTCCGCGGGCTCGTCGCCCGCCTCCTCCCCCAGGTTCTCCGCGAAACGGTTCAGCAGCCGGGTCGCCGCGGAGCGCACCGCGTCCTCGGGCAGCTCGGTGATCCGGCCGTCCGCCGAGGCCGTGCCCTCGAAGACGACGGTGGTGCCCTCGTCCTCGGGGCGCAGGCGCAGGGTCAGGGAGAGCTTGACGGTGCCGGTGCCGCGGGTCTCGGCGCCCTCGCCGACGAGGGTGTGCGCCCCGTCGTCGCGCGCGGAGACCTCGGCCGTGCCCCGGTAGGTGATGGTGGTGCCGCCCGCCCGCAGCTTCAGCCGCCCCGCGACGGGCTCGGCGCCCGCCTCCTGCTGGAGCCCGGGGACCGCCCGGGCGACCCGCGCGGGGTCCGTGAGCGCCGCCTTGAGCCGGTCGGCCGGTACCGGTACGAACACCTCGTGCTCCATGTCGTCGGAGCCTACCCAGTGACGGCCCGGACACAACCCGTTCGGCAGCCGCCCGTGCCCCCGCGTCACCCGCCCGCGGCGCCCGGCCCGCCCGGTGTCACCAGCCCCGTCTCGTAGGCCACCACGACCGCCTGGGCCCGGCCGGCGAGGCCCAGCTTGGCCATCGTGCGGTTGAGGTGCGTCTTGACGGTGGCCGCTGATGAACAGGCGGTTGGCGGCCTCCGCGTTGGTCAGCCCCCGGCCGACCAGGGTCAGCACCTCCACCTCCCGCCCGGTCAGCACCTCTAGGCCGGGCGGCGGCCCGGCGTCCCCGGACGGCCCGGGCGCCCGGCTGGTGTACGCCGCGGAGGCGCCCTCGGCGGAGGGGGTGCCGTCGGCGCGCAACAAGCCCAGCATGCGGCGCAGTTCGGCGAGCGCCGCGCCGCTGGCGCCGGTGATGGTGTCCAGGGCGTCGCGGGCGGTGCCCGTGTCGGAGTCGAAGACGAACCGGGCGAGTCCGGCCTGGACGTTGATGACGGCCATGTGATGGGCGACCACGTCGTGCAGTTCCCGGGCGATCCGCACCCGCTCCTCGGCGACCTCGCGCCGGGCCCGTTCCGCCTGTTCCGCGCGCAGCTGCCGGGTCAGTTCGGTGGTCCGGCGGGCGTCGTGCCCGAACCGCCACAGCACCGCCGGGGGCCGGCGCCAGCTCCTGGGGGAGGCGGGGCGGGCCGCCGCACGCGCGCGTGCGCCGGTCAGTGCCGGTAGCGCGGGTGCATCAGCGTCGACGGCGGCAGCCCCGGCACCCGGGTGGCCGCCGCCGAGGCGCGCCCGGCGGTCAGCCGGGCGGGGGTGAGGGTGCGGGGGCGCGGCGCGCCGGGGCGGCCGTCCAGGCGCAGCGGCGGGCGGGCGCCGGGCGCGGCGAGGATGAGGCCGCGGTCGCGGGTGTCGAGGTAGGGGGTGGTGTGCAGGCCGGCGGCGTGCAGGGTGCTGTCGACGGTCCAGTAGACGCGGGGGCGGACGGTCGCCGGGCCCGCGTGGACCACCAGCCGGCCGTCCGGGGCGAGGGCGCGGCGGGCCAGGCCGTAGAACTCCTGCGAGTACAGCTGGGGGCCGGCCGCGAGGCGCGGGCCGGGCAGGTCGGCGACGACCACGTCGTACGCGGCGTGCGGCGCCCCGCGCAGCCAGCGGAAGGCGTCCGCCGTGGTGACCCGCACGCGCGGGTCGTCGTAGGCGTGGCCGTTCAGCGCGGACAGGGCCGGGTCCGTCCGCGCGAGCCGCACCAGCTGGGCGTCGCGTTCCACCACGCGCACCCGCCGCACCCCCGCGAAGCGCAGCACCTCCCGCGCGGCCAGCCCGTCGCCGCCGCCGAGGATCAGCACGCGCGCGTGCGGGCCGTTCATCGCGGGGTGGACCAGCGCCTCGTGGTAGCGGTGTCCGTCGCGGGCGCTGACCCGCAGCCGGCCGTCGAGGAACAGGTCGAGGGGGCGGCCGCGGGTGCCGCCGGTGAGGACGACCTCCTGGACGTCGGTGCGCAGCGCGACCCGGACGTCCGCCCCGTACACAGCGGTCCGCGCGGCGCGTTCGAAGTCGTCGACGAGGACGGCGGCCCCGCCGAGCACGCCGAGCACGGTGGCGTTGACGGCCAGCAGCGCCAGCCGGGCGCGGCGGGTGAGGTCGCGGCCGAACAGGCCGAGCACCAGGGCGCCGCCGGCCGCGACGTTGACCGCGCCGGTGAGCAGCGTGCCCGTCAACTGGCCCATCAGCGGCAGCAGGAGGAAGGGGAAGGCGAGGCCGCCGACCAGCGCGCCGACGTAGTCCGCGGCGAACAGGTCGGCCACCGCGCGGCCCGCGTCCTGGCGGCGGACGCGCTGGATGAGTTCCATCAGCAGCGGGATCTCGGCGCCGATCAGCAGGCCGATGGTGAGCGAGAAGGCGACCATCAGCGCCCGGGGCGCGCCACCCCACAGTCCGCCCCAGTCGCCGGCCCACGCGAAGACGGCGTACAGGGCCATCGCGCTGCAGCCGCCGACCAGGGCGAGCGTCGCCTCGACGGCGCCGAAGCCGACGGCGGCGCGGTGGCGCAGCCGCTTCGCGACCAGGGAGCCGACGCCCATCGCGAAGACCATGACGGACAGCACGACGGACGTCTGGGTGACCGAGTCGCCCGTCAGGTACGCGGCGAGCGCGAGCAGTTCGAGTTCGTACACGAGTCCGCAGGCCGCGCAGACGAACACGCCCGCGAGGACCAGGCACCGCCCGGTTCCCGGACGGACGGGCAGCCGCGCGGGACCGCACCGGGACGGCGGGGCGCCGGGCCGCGCCGGCGCGTGCGGATCGATCACGACTGCGACGTTACGTCACGGGTGTGGCGCGCTTCGTCACCCACACGTGTGGACCTGCGGGCGGACGGCGCACCGCGGGTTTGAACCGTGTCAGGCCTTCACCGGCACCCGGTTGCCGACCCGGGTGCGCGTCGCCACCAGCTGCCCGTCCTGGGGATAGGCGTGCCAGGTGCGCCAGTGCACCTGGCCCTCGTGGCGCTGCGCCAGCATGGCGGTGAAGGCGTGCGGGCTGCCGGGGAAGACACCGGCGAGGCCGTTGGGGTGGTCGGAGACGAGGGCGAGGAGTTCCTGGGCGCGGCCGGCGAAGGAGCCCGGTGACAGCACCTCGACGCGGGCGGCGAACTCGTACTCCCAGTCGCCGACCCGCTTGGCGACGCCGAGCGGCAGGGGTGTGCTGCTGCCGGGGATGCACGCCACCGTCTCCGAACAGGTGACCCCCTCCTCCTCCACGAGCACCTGGTGGGAGGCGCCGAGCAGGCGCAACTGGAGTGTGGCACCGGCCAGTTCGAGGTCGAGGGTGGCGAGGGCGGGCAGGGGTTCACGGCCCAGGGCCCAGGCGAGGTCGGCCGCGCGCGTGTCGGTGTAGGAGGTGTTCAGGGTCGTGAGCATGGATCGGCTCCGCTAGCACGCAAAGAGAGATCGACGCCGGGAGATCGGCCCGGTCAGCCCAGCCAGGAAGGGTGTCCGCCAGGACGTCCGAGGGGCTGCGTTGGTGATGGAGAGGGAATCATGAACAGTGGCACCGCCACAGCGTTTTTACCCAACTTCGTAGGATTTCCATCCCTCAGAGGGCTCCTCAGCTCAACTGTTCAACCAGGGCGTACGCCTCCGCGTCGACGGCGCGCGCCGGAGCGGGGCGCGAACAGGCGGGCGCCCGCCGGTCGTCGCCGGCGGGCGCCCTGGGGATGCGGTTCCCCCCGCGGAGCTCGGCTGCCCCGTGTCAGCTGCCTCCCCCGCATCCTCCGCCGCCCCCGCAGGAGGACCCGCCTCCGCAGGACGACGACGAGCCGCTCCCGCAGGAGTGCCCGCCCGAGCTGTGCCCCGAGGACCCGGACCCCGAGTCCGACGACGACGAGTCCGAGGACGACGAACCGCTGTCCCCCACGCCCGCCGCGCCGACCACCCACCAGCTGCTGTCCGCGCTGCTGCTGCCGTGGGTGCTGCCGTGTGTGCTGCCGCCCGACCCGGCGCGGCCCCCCGACCGGACCGGCCCCCGCGCGGGCGCCCGCCGGGCACTCCGGCTCGCCAGCACACCCGCCGCGATGACTACGGCCACGACCGCCAGGATGATGCCGATGACCATGGCGCCACCCTCCTTTCTTCCCCCGAAGCGGCCCCCCGTGGGCGCCTCGTGTCGTGCGTGCCCGGGGGATGCCCGCCCCGCGGGACGGCCAAAGCAGAGTTGAGCAACTCCAGAGCTTCGGGCGGAGGACGGCCGAGGGGACGCCGGCCTCGCGGGCTGCGTGGTGGCCGTCCGGCGCGGTACGGCCGTGACCGGTGGGGTCAGTCGGTCCTGGTGAAGGTGCCGAGGCCGGTGGTGTCGAGGTTTTCGACGCGGACCTTTTCCGCGCGGCCGTCGGCGACGGTGAAGGTCACGCCGGAGAGGCCGACGGCGTTCTCGCCGGTGGTGCGGTAGCTGAAGGTGTCGCCGTCGTAGTGGCGCAGCGGGAACTCCCGCTGCGCGGGCCCGAGCCGCATGGTGAGGTCGCCGTCCCGGGCGCTGACGGTCATCGGGCCGTAGTAGTCGTTGGCGTACGTGCCGGTGTAGGCGTCGGCCGCCTCGGCGGGGGCGGGTGAGGCGGGGGGCTTGGCGTAGTCGACCGGTGAGCGGCCCGCCGTCAGGCTCTGCTCGATGAGCGGGCCGAGGAAGGCCAGCCAGTCGACGGTGGGCCCGCCCGTCTGCGCGGTGTCGAGGAACGTGGAGGTGATCGCCTCGGGCAGGCCGACGGGTTGGCCGTTGGTCAGGGCGACGATGCCCAGCTTCTCCGAGGGCAGCAGGGCGACGTGGGTGGCCGCCCCCAGCGCGAACCCGCCGGAGTGGCCGAGCTTCAGCCTCCCCCGGTCGTCGTAGCCCACGTTCCAGCCGAGCCCGTAGAACCCGGACCGGCCCGTGGGGGCGTGCGGCGGCTCGGAGAGCATGTGCGGCAGATGGGTCTGGGCCAGCGCGTCGGCGTCGACGACCCGCCGCCCCTCGAACGTGCCCCCGCCCAGTTGCAGGCGCATCCACTTCGTCATGTCCCGGACCGTGGAACTGGCCCCGCCCGCCGGGCTCTGGGCGTCCGCGTCCCGCACATGGACGGCGCGCCAGGTGTCCCCGCTGCGCACGTGCAGGGCGGCCTTGTCGCGCGCCTTCTCGTAGTCGGCGAAGGAAGAGCTGGTGGAGTCCATGCCCAGCGGCCGGTACAGCTTCTCGGCGGACAGCTCCTCCCAGCTGGTCCCGGCCGCCCGCGCGGTGGCGACGCCGGCCTCGGTCAGCCCGAAGTTGGTGTACGCGTAGTCGGCGCGGAAGGGCGCCAGCGGCTCGTACCGCAGGTGGCCCAGGATGTACGAGCGGTCGTAGCCGAGGTCCTCCAGGAGGTCTCCGGCGTGGTCGGGCAGTCCGCTGCGGTGCGAGAACAGGTCGGCCAGCGTGACACGGCGGCTGACCCACGGGTCCTTCAGGGCGAAGCCGGGGTCGTGCTCGACGACCGGGTCGTCCCAGCCGACCGTCTTCTCCCCCACGGCCGCGGCGACCACCGTGGACGCGAGCGGCTTGGAGACCGAGGCGAGCTGGAAGACGGTGTCCGCGCCCACCCGGTCCTGCGTGCCCGCCTCGCGCACGCCGAACCCCTTCGCGTACACCACCTCGTCGTCGTGCACCACGCCGACCGCGACACCGGGCACCCCGGTGCGGCGCATGAGATCCCGTACGACGCCGTCCAGCCGGCCGACCGCGGTCTCGACCTCCGCGCGGGTGATCTGCGACGGCGGCTGGGCCGGCGGGACGGTGGGCAACGGCGACGTGGCGGCGGCCGACCGCGCGACGGCGGCGGTGTCGGTGTCGGTGTCGGCCCCGGTGCAGCCGGCGGCCAGGGCCGCCACCAGTCCCGCGGCCGCGACCGCGGCGGCGCGCACGGAGCGGAAGCGAACGCGATCGTGTCGGGGCATAGGCCCATCGAAGACCCGCGTCCCCCGACCGGCACACCGGCGCAGGCCGATCAGGGGAACCGGCCGACGAAACGGTCAACGGAACCGGCCAAGGGAACCGGCCGACGAAACAGTCAACGGAACAGGCCGACGGAACCGGCCAGGGGAGCCGGCCAGGGGAGCCGGCCAGGGGAGCCGGCCAGGGGAGCCGGCCAGGGGAGCCGGTCTGCGGGGCCCGGTTGAGGAAGGCCTCGGCTTCGGCGCAGGATGGCCGCCATGACCTCCACCGCGCGCCCCTTCCTCAACCGCAGCCTCGCCGAGTTCGGCACGACGATCTTCGCCGAGATGTCCGCGCTGGCCGTGCGGACCGGGGCGATCAACCTGGGCCAGGGCTTCCCCGACACGGACGGCCCCGAGGAGATCCGCGAGGCGGCCGTACGGGCGCTGCGCGACGGACGCGGCAACCAGTACCCGCCGGGCCCCGGCGTCCCCGAGCTGCGCGCCGCGATCGCCGCGCACCAGGAGCGCCGCTACGGCCTGGCCTTCGACCCGGACAGCGAGGTGCTGGTCACGGTGGGCGCGACGGAGGCGATCGCCGCCTCCCTGCTGGCCCTGCTGGAGCCCGGCGACGAGGTGATCGCGCTGGAGCCGTACTACGACTCGTACGCGGCCTGCATCGCGATGGCGGGCGGCCGGCGGGTGCCCGTGACACTGCGGCCGGACGGCGACACGTTCCGGCTCGATCTGGACGAGCTGCGCGCGGCGGTCACCGACCGCACCCGGCTGCTGCTCGTCAACACCCCGCACAACCCGACCGGCACCGTGCTCACCCGCGCCGAGCTGGCCGCGATCGCGGAGCTGGCGGTGGAGCGGGACCTGCTGGTGGTGACCGACGAGGTGTACGAGCACCTGGTGTTCGACGACGCCGAGCACGTGCCGCTGGCGACGTTCCCCGGGATGCGGGAGCGGACGGTGACGATCGGGTCGGCGGGCAAGAGCTTCTCGTTCACCGGCTGGAAAGTCGGCTGGATCACCGCGCCGGCCGGGCTGGTCACGGCCGTGCGGTCGGCGAAGCAGTACCTGACGTACGTGGCGTCGGGGCCGTTCCAGTACGCGGTGGCCGAGGCGCTGGCGCTGCCCGAGTCGTACTTCGAGGCCTTCCGCGCGGACATGCGCGCCAAGCGGGACCTGCTCTCGGCGGGACTGGCGAAGGCGGGCTTCGGCGTCTTCCGCACCACCGGTACGTACTTCGTCACCACCGACATCCGGCCGCTCGGCGAGCGGGACGGCTTCGCCTTCTGCCGCGCGCTGCCCGAGCGCGCGGGGGTGGTGGCCATCCCCAACGCGGTCTTCTACGACCACCGCGACGCGGGCGCGCCGTTCGTGCGGTTCGCGTTCTGCAAGCGGACGGCGGTGCTGGAGGAGGCGGTACGGCGGCTCACGTCCCTCGCGGGCTGAGCCGCCGTATCCACAGGCTGTGGACGGGCGAGGGGATTACTCCTCGCCCTCCGGCTTGTCCGCGTCGTCGATCTCCTGCTCCAGGCCGAGCTGCTCGATCAGCCACCTGTCGAACTCGATCGCCGCGCGCACCCAGCTGACCGTCGACGACACGAAGAACTCCAGGTTGACCCCGGGGCCGATCAGCATCTGCGCCTCGCCGATGAGGCGGACGGTGCCGTCGTCGTGGGTGTGCGTGTAGACCTTCGGCCACAGGGTGCGGCGGTTCCAGTCGTCGATCGACTCCAGCAGCCGCGCCTTCTCCTCGATGTCGTGCGGCCGGTCGTAGAACGTCCGCACCGAGAAGACCTGCTGGTCGCCCTCACCGCGGAACATGAAGTACGTACGGAACTGCTCCCACGGCGCCGCGAGGTCGCCTTCTTCGTCGACGACGTACTTCAGCTCCATCTGGTCCAGGAGCTGCTTCACAAGGTCCTGATTCGGGACGACGGGGCCCGCCGGTCCTTGGGGCTGCGGCTGGGGCTGGCCCCCGAAGTTCGGAATCGAGGACGGGTCGATGCTCACCGTGAATTTCCCTTCGTACGGATCCCGCCATCCTCCCCCATGCGGGGCGGGGGGTGGCAAGCCCCGACGCGGCCTGTCAGCCTTCGGCTGACATGATCCGGCCGGTCGGCGCGGAGCCGGTGAACAGCGGGGAGACGGTATGGCACGGGGACGCGTCCGACGGGGGCCGGTGGCGGCGGTCGGGGCGCTCCCCGCACTGCTGTCGGTCTGGCTGGTCGCGGAGGTGGTGACCGCCGCGGCCTCCCCTTCCGACTATCCACGCGGCGGCGGGCCCAAGCAGGCGTCGTGCGCCGAAGCGCTCGCGTTCGGCGGGGCGCGACTGCCGGAACGCGCGTACGACGCGGACTGCACCGTCGAGAGCTGGCTGGACACCCGGTACGCGGCCGAGTTCCGCCTCCCGCGCGCCGATCTGTCCGCCTGGCTCGACCGCACCTACCCGGGCGTGCCCCGGCGCACGGACCTCTGCGCGGGCGACACGACCGACCTCTGCCTGCGCGTCGGCTTCACCGACGAGGACGTCCACATGCCCGGCGAGACCTCCCCGGGCTTCGGCGCGCACACCACCGAGGTACTCGTGGACCACGAGAGCCCGCGCACGGTCCTGGTGCGCTTGTCGGCGTTCACGGTGTGACCGGCGGCCGTACCACCGCGGAGCGCGGGGCGGCTGCCGGGGGGCCGGTCGGGCGCGCGTGTCGCGGGCCTCGGACCGCCCGCCCCACCGAGGGCGACGCACGCGACGCACAGCCACCCGTGGGTCACCGTGGGACGCGGTCCCCACATGCCCTCCGGCCGCCCTGAGGCCCCACCGCCGAAACCTCCGCGCACCCGCCACACCGGAGCCGGAGATGCCGGGGAACGGCTGCCGGGGGAAGGGCGGACGCGCACGACGTCGGCCTCGGCCGCACGTCCCCGAGGGCGACGCACAGCCACCGTGGGACGCGGTCCCCGCGCCCTCCACGGCCGCCGTGGCAGCACGGCCGCCGGAACCGCCGTGCGGCCACCGGAGCCGGGGTCGGCTGCGGCGGCCGGTGACGGGGTCAGAGGGTCTTGCCCAGGTCCGCCGGCTGCGGGGACGTGGCCGGGCCCACGTGGAGGCCGTCGGGGGAGCGGGTGACGCGGACCGTGTCGCCGTCCTTGATCTCGCCGGAGAGGATCTCCTTGGCGAGGCGGTCGCCGATGGCGGTCTGGACGAGGCGGCGCAGCGGGCGGGCGCCGTAGGCCGGGTCCAGGCCCTCCTCCGCGAGCCAGGCCAGCGCCTCGGGCGTGATGTCGAGCGTGAGGCGCCGCTCGGCGAGGCGCTGGGCGAGACGGTCGATCTGGAGGCGCGCGATGTGCTCCAGCTCCGGCTTGGT
Source organism: Streptomyces sp. JB150 (assembly GCF_011193355.1). Lineage (GTDB taxonomy): Bacteria > Actinomycetota > Actinomycetes > Streptomycetales > Streptomycetaceae > Streptomyces. The sequence continues at coordinate 3,980,334 of NZ_CP049780.1, read as the reverse complement.
CAGCGCCGAGAACACCACGAGGTCGTCGAGCCGGTTCAGGAACTCCGGCTTGAAAGAGGCCCGGACCACCTCCAGCACCTGCTCCTTCTTCTCCGCCTCGGTGGTGAGCGGGTCGACCAGGAACTGGCTGCCCAGGTTCGACGTCAGCACCAGGATGGTGTTGCGGAAGTCGACCGTGCGGCCCTGGCCGTCGGTGAGCCGGCCGTCGTCCAGCACCTGGAGCAGGATGTCGAAGACCTCGGGGTGGGCCTTCTCCACCTCGTCCAGCAGGACCACGGAGTACGGACGGCGCCGGACGGCCTCGGTGAGCTGGCCGCCCTCCTCGTAGCCGACGTATCCGGGCGGCGCGCCGACCAGCCGGGCCACGCTGTGCTTCTCGCCGTACTCCGACATGTCGATGCGGACCATGGCCCGCTCGTCGTCGAAGAGGAAGTCAGCGAGCGCCTTCGCCAGTTCCGTCTTGCCGACGCCCGTCGGGCCGAGGAAGAGGAAGGAGCCGGTGGGCCGGTCGGGGTCGGAGATGCCCGCGCGCGAGCGCCGCACCGCGTCCGACACCGCCCGCACGGCCTCCTGCTGGCCGATCAGCCGCTTGCCGATCTCCTCCTCCATGCGCAGCAGCTTGTGCGTCTCGCCCTCCAGCAGGCGGCCGGCCGGGATGCCGGTCCAGGAGGCGACGACGTCCGCGATGTCGTCGGGACCCACCTCCTCCTTGACCATGGTGTCCTTCGCCACCTCCTCCTCGGCCTCGGAGGCGGCCTCCAGCTCCTTCTCCAGGGCCGGGATCTCGCCGTAGAGCAGCTTGGACGCGGTGTCGAAGTCGCCGTCGCGCTGGGCGCGCTCGGCCTGGCCGCGCAGCTCGTCCAGCTTCTCCTTCAGCTCACCGACCCGGTTCAGGGACTGCTTCTCCTTCTCCCAGCGGGCGGTGAGGCCGCGCAGCTCCTCCTCCTTGTCGGCGAGGTCGCGGCGCAGCTTCTCCAGGCGTTCGCGGGAGGCCTCGTCGGTCTCCCGGCTCAGCGCCAGCTCCTCCATCTTCAGCCGGTCGACGGCGCGCTGGAGCTCGTCGATCTCGACGGGCGAGGAGTCGATCTCCATGCGCAGCCGGGACGCGGCCTCGTCGACGAGGTCGATCGCCTTGTCGGGCAGGAAGCGGGAGGTGATGTACCGGTCGGAGAGCGCGGCGGCGGCGACCAGCGAGCTGTCCGCGATCTGCACCTTGTGGTGGGCCTCGTAGCGCCCCTTGAGCCCGCGCAGGATCGCGATGGTGTCCTCGACGCTGGGCTCGGCGACCAGCACCTGCTGGAAGCGGCGCTCCAGCGCGGGGTCCTTCTCGATCCGCTCGCGGTACTCGTCCAGGGTGGTCGCGCCGACCATGCGCAGCTCACCGCGCGCCAGCATCGGCTTGAGCATGTTGCCCGCGTCCATCGCGGAGTCGCCGCCGGCGCCCGCGCCGACCACGGTGTGCAGCTCGTCGATGAAGGTGATGACCTGCCCGTCGGAGGCCTTGATCTCGGCGAGGACCGTCTTCAGCCGCTCCTCGAACTCGCCGCGGTACTTCGCGCCCGCGACCATCGCGCCGAGGTCGAGCGCCACCAGCCGCTTGTCCTTCAGCGACTCGGGCACGTCGCCCTTCACGATCCGCTGGGCGAGCCCCTCGACGACGGCGGTCTTGCCGACGCCGGGCTCACCGATGAGGACCGGGTTGTTCTTCGTACGCCGCGACAGCACCTGCACCACGCGCCGGATCTCGGTGTCCCGGCCGATGACCGGGTCGAGCCGGCCCTCGCGGGCGGCGGCGGTGAGGTCGGTGCCGAACTTCTCCAGCGCCTTGTACTGCCCCTCGGGGTCCGGGGTGGTCACCCGGCGGCCGCCGCGGGCGGTGCGGAAGGCCTCCTGCAGCTTCTCGGCGCTCGCGCCCTGCCGGGCGAGCAGCTCGGCGACGTGGCCGCCCTTGGCGGCGAGGCCGATCAGCAGGTGCTCCGTGGACAGGTACTCGTCGCCGAGGTCGCGGGCGCGCGCCTGCGCGTCCGCGATGACGGCGAGCAGCTCCCGGTTGGGCTGCGGCGGCGCGACCGTCGAGCCGGTCACGCTGGGCAGCCCGGCGAGGATCTTCTCGGCGCCGGCGCGGACGGCCGCGAGGTCCGCCTCGACGGCGACGAGCAGGTCGGTGATGTTCTCGTTGTCCTGACCCTGGAGCAGAGCCAGGAGCAGGTGAGCCGGCGTGAGGTCCGGGTGCCCCTCCGTCACGGCCCGGTTGCCGGCCGCGTTGATCGCGTCACGGCTCCGGTTGGTCAGCTCGGCGTCCACGTTCGCGTTCTCCTCCTGGCGTCGTCAGCCGTCATCCATACTGACGAAGGCAACGTACACAAAGTTGAGTCTATTCCACTCAAGGCGGATTGACCATGGCCACACACTCCCTCGATCCGGGTGCCCCGGACCCGGCGTTCCTCAGCTTCTGGCGCGAACGGCACCTGTGCACCCTGACGACCCCGCGCCCGGACGGCAGCCCGCACGTGGTCCCGGTGGGGGTGACGTACGACCCGGAGGCACGGCTGGCCCGGGTGATCACCAACAGGACGAGCGCGAAGGTGCGCCATGTGCGGGCGGCCGGGCCGCAGGGCGCGCGGGTGGCCGTCTGCCAGGTGGCCGGCAGGCGGTGGGCGACGCTGGAGGGCCGGGCCTTCGTGCGCACCGAGCCGGAGCGGGTGGCGGAGGCGGTACGGCGCTACGCCGAGCGCTACGAGCGGACGCCGGCCCCCAATCCGGACCGCGTGGTCATCGAGATCGAGCTGACCCGCGCGATGGGCAACGCCCGCCGGTCCGCGTGAGCGCGCGGCCGGGGACACGCGCGAGGAGCGGCTCGAGGGCCGCTTGAGGACCGGGGTCCAGGCGCGGGTTTCGGCCAACCGCCGATCCACCCGAACCCGTGGATAACGGCAGGAAACACAGCGGCGTCACCGTGTTCAGGTCACGGTGACGCCGCTGCGGGGGGAAGCACCTGCGCGATCTTTTACGACGGGGGAATCGCGTCAGGCGCTGCGGGGGGTGGCCGAGATGGTCATGGGGTCCGGGGTCTCCGGCTCCGCCAACCGGTGGTCGCGCTGGTCGAGGTTCACAAAGATCATTCCGTACCGGATGGCGCAGCGCACGGGCTGCGGCGCACCCCGGGGCCGGCGCAGGCACCGGTACGCCCGTACGTCCCCGTCCTCGTCCCGGGTGACGACGACCGGCTCACCGAACACGGTGACCATGAGCGAGTCACCGTTGTGGGGGATGGCGGTGGCCAGGTCGATGAAGTGCCAGCCGGAACGGTACGCGGTGGCCATTTCACGCCGGAAGGACCGGTCGTCGGGTGGGGTGGTCATGCGTCCGCGCCCGCCGGCTCCGACCAGCCGACGTCCTCGCCGCCGGCCACGACGCTCCAGCCGACGTCGCCGGGCGCGGCCTCGACGGACCAGCCGACGTCCCCGGTCACCGCCGCCGCGCTCTCCACCTGGGCAGGGGTCCGCCAGCCGACGTCGAGAGGACCGGCCGCACCGAAGGCCAGCGCCAGAGCAACGACGGCAGTAGCAAGCACCGAGCGAAGCATTCTCTTATTCATGGTCGGCTTCGTCCTCACTTGATGGCTTCCTCTCCCCCGCGGAACAAGACGATGGCTCATTCAGGCACGTCAATGCCACCGGGGGGATGCATCATGTTCCTGCACGTTCAGGACCCTGGGGGGTGGAGATTTGTCACCGAAGAGCACAAACCCGACACATCCTCACGGCATCACTGAGCTGTGCGCCGACGGATCGCGGTTGTACGCCGCGGCCCTCAGCTCCGGACGAATAGCGCGCGACGAGGTCAAGCCCGCTCCCTGCCTGCTTGAGTTCGCCCTGCTCCACCCCGACCCGGATGACGCGAACTGGTTGCGCCCCGTCCCCCCGTCCATCGTGCTGGCCCAGCAACTCCAGCCGCTGGAACGGGAGATACAGGACCGGCGGCGGCTGACCGTCGACCTCACGGACACCTTCCAGCCCTTCCTCGCCATCAGTGCCCAGCAACCGGCGGCCACGCATGCCATCACCGTGCTGGAGGGCATCGACCGGATCCACGCCGCGCTGGACGTGGCGATAGCCGAGGCCCGCACCGAGGTGCTGACCGTACAGCCCGGCGGCAGCAGGCCGGAGCACATCCTGAGCCAGGCGCTCAAGCGCAGCAAGCCGCTGATCGAGCGCGGGATCTCGGTGCGCACCCTCTACCAGCACACCGTGCGGCACAGTCAGGCCACCTTCGCGTACATGGACAAGATGGCCGGCGCGAAGGTCGAGATCCGCACGCTGGAGGAGCTGATCGAACGGCTCATCGTCTGTGACGCCACCGTCGCCTTCATCCCCGCCCAGGACGACCGCCAGGTCGCCCTCGAACTGCGCCACCCCGGACTGGTCCAGTACCTCATCAAGGTCTTCGAGCAACTGTGGCAGCGGGCCGTGCCGCTGATGGAGGAAGTGCCGTACGAGTCCACGCCGGAGGGCATCACCGGCGTCCAGCGCTCCATCGCGAAACTGCTCATCGAGGGCCACGTCGACGAGGCCATCGCCCGCCGCCTCGGCATGAACGTGCGCACCTGCCGGGCCCACATCGCCAAGCTCGCCGCCGCCCTCGGCAGCGGCAGCCGGGCCCAACTCGGCTATCTCATCGCCCGGTCGGGAATCCTGGAGCGCGACCGCTAGGGGGTGTCTCGCCAGCCGGGGGAGCGGCCCGCGGCGCCGTCGGTGGCGCTGCCGCGGCTGCCGTGCGCCGTCGAGGACGGCATCGGACCGGTGACCGGGAAACCCCAGAGCGCCCTGGAGGCGTCTGAGGCGGGCGTGGACGGCTCGGGAGTGCCGTGCGGGCCCGGTGTGGCCCCGGGGCGTCCGTCGGGGCCTGCGGGGCGGGCGGGGGCCTTCCCGGGTGCCGCGCGGCGGCGAGGGGTGCGTCCACGCGCCCGCCGCCGGCCCGTTGTCCCGCTCAGCGGACCCCCGGCGACTCCCGCCCCGGGACCGTGAGGCCCGCCGGGCGCGGCGGGCCGTCCAGGCCGACCTGGGCGATGCGGACGCCGAGCTGGGTGCGGCTGGCCGCGCCCAGCGTTTCGCAGAGGCGGGCGATGTGGGCGCGGCAGGTGCGGACGCTGATGCCGAGGCGTTCGGCGATCACCGCGTCCTGGTGGCCCTCGGCGAGCAGCGCGGCGATGGACTGCTCGCGGTGCGAGATGCCCTCGATGCCGGTGTCGGGCAGGGCAGCGGTGAGGGGGATGGCCAGGCGCCACAGGCGTTCGAAGACCGTCACCAGGTAGGCCACCAGGCCGGGATGGCGCAGTTCCAGGGCCATCGTGCGGTCGGGGTTGGCGGGGATGAAGGCGACCGTGCGGTCGAACAGGATCAGCCGCTCGATGACCTCGTCGAGGGTGCGCGCCTCGACCGCGTCGCCCATCAGCTCCAGGTAGTTGAGCAGCCCCTGCCCGTGCCGGGCGACGTGGTTGTACAGGTCCCGCATCCGCACGCCCCGCCCGCGCAGCGCCAGCGCCCGGTGCAGGCCCTCGGACAGCTCGTGCTCGCGCCGGATGCCGCCCGGCTGCACGGTCAGCACCTCGGTGGTGCACGCCGCCGTCGCCTCGTCCAGCGCCGCCTGGATGCGCGCCGGCCCGTCCAGGACCCGGATCGCCGCCGTACCCTCACCGCCGGCCGCGGAGGCCGCCGTACGGCCGCCCAGGCCCGCGTACCACTCCACGGCGGCCACCGCCGAGCCCACCCGCCGCTGGCTGGCGCTGATCTCGTCGTAGACGCCGCGCAGCAGCCGGGTCATGACCTCCTGCGGGGAAGTGGGCACCAGCCAGTCCATGTCGTCGGGATCCGGGTGCAGCAGCGCCAGCTCCAGCAGGCAGGGCACCGCCTCGGCGTCGCGGCGGGGCACGCGGCCGCGCCGTACGGCCCGGGAATACACCCGATCCCCGGCCTCGCACAGTCGGTCAGCACCGTGTGGATGCTCGTCCGTCCCGTGCCCGGCCATCGCCCATCCCACCCCCGGTTTCCACGTCTTCCGCAGCGCAACTATGCGCGGAGCGCACCTGCTCCGCAACACGCCTCTTCCCCCTGTGGCCGCTGGAAAGCCCCGGTATGCAGCGGTTCGCCCCCACCCCGGTCCGTCACATTCCGACAACGGATCGCGACGGCTCGTTGCCCGCGGCGCGCGTGCCGTCCCCCACGCCCCTCGCCCGTACGGGCGTACGGCGAAGGGGAGTTCACGCCCGTACGGCGTGAACTCCCCTTGACGCGCGCCCGGACGACGCCGCGGGCGCCGGCTACCTCAGGCCCAGCTCCGCGCAGGCCGCCTTGTACGGCCCGGCGCAGATCTCGGACACCTTGTAGATGCCGTCGGAGACGACGGTCTGCTTGATGTTCTGCCGGGTCAGCGCGACCACGGACACCAGCTGCGCCGGGATGTCCTTGTGGGTGGGGCTGTCGACCCGGTCGCGGGTCAGCGCGTCGAACTGGATGTCCTTGCCCTGCACCTTGGCGACGGCCATCTCGGCGGCGGCCTCGGCCTCGGCCGGGTAGGACTTGTAGACGCTCATGTACTGCTCGCCGCTCACGATCCGCTGCACGGCCGCCAGCTCGGCGTCCTGCCCGGTGACGGGCGGCAGCTTGGTCACCCCGGCGGCCTTCAGCGCCTCGATGACGCCGCCGGCCATGCCGTCGTTGGCGGAGTAGACGCCGGCGATGTTGCCCGCGCCGAGCACCTCGATCGCCTTGGCCATGTTGGCCTGGGCGTTCTCCGGCTTCCAGTCCTTGGTGTCGAAGGACGAGGCGATCGTCACCCGGCCGTTCAGCTCGGACAGCGCGCCCGCCTTGAACTGCTTGGCGTTCGGGTCGGTGGGCGAGCCGTTCATCATGACGATCTTGTCGGAGGTGTCGACGTCCGGGCCCATCGCCTCCAGCAGGGTGCGGCCCTGCACCTCGCCGACCAGCTCGTTGTCGAACGAGATGTACGCGTCGATCGGGCCCTCGGCCAGCCGGTCGTACGCGATGACCGGGATGCCCGCCTCCTTGGCCTTCTGCACGCCGGCGGCGATGGCGTGCGCGTCGACCGCGTCCAGCAGGATGACGTCCACCTGGTCGTCGATCATCTGCTGCAGCTGCTGGGCCTGCTTGGCGGCGTTCTGCTCGGCGTTGGCGTACGCGACCTTGCCGCGCCTGTCGGTGAGGGCGGCGACCTTGTCCCGGATGATGGGGTAGTCGAACTTCTCGTACCGGGTGTTCGCCTTCTCCGGGAGCAGCAGACCGACCGTGAGGTCGTCGCCCTTGGTCGGTGTCGCGTCGCCTCCGTCGCTTGTCGCGTTCAGCACACCGCAGCCGGCGAGCGACAGGGCCAACGAACACGCGGCCACGGACATGGCGATACGACGACGCATGGAAAGGCTCACTTCTAGGTGTCTTCCGGGGGTGTTTTCCGGACGGGGGCGCACCCTTGCGACCCATGTGACTGAAAAGCCAACGCGGCGTCGGGCCCCAGCGTCAAGCAAAACTACTTAACGAGATGACAACACCACATTCCGCTTCGTCTCGTACAACCCATCCGGCCCCGCGGGAGTCATAACCCCTACGGCCGCCGCACGGGGCGGCTCGTTTTCGACCGAAGGACCGAACGAACTCGGCCAGCCGCGCCACCGCCACGACCCTGACACTCCTTCACGAAGGCCGCGAGCCGGGACAGGCCGGACACAACAGACGAAGGGCCCGAAGGTGTCGTACCTCCGGGCCCCGCACGCGTGCGCCGCTTCGTCAGTCCGGCTGCTGCTGCCGCTTCGGCCGCCACACCACCAGCGCGCTGGACTGCTGTACCTCCTGGTACGGCACCAGGTCGCGCCGGTAGGAGGCGTGCACCGCGGCCTCGCGCTGGCGCATGGCCGCCGCCGCGCCGTCGAGGGCGGCCTCCAGCTCCGCGACCCGGGACTGCAACGCCGCGACCTGGTTCTCCAGTTCGATGATCCGCTTGATGCCGGCCAGGTTGATGCCCTCGTCCTGCGACAACTGCTGCACCTGGCGGAGCAGTTCGATGTCACGGGCCGAGTAACGGCGGCCCCGGCCGGCGGTGCGGTCGGGGGAGACCAGGCCCAGTCGGTCGTACTGGCGCAGGGTCTGCGGGTGCAGGCCGGACAGCTGGGCCGCCACCGAGATGACGTAGACCGGCGTGTCCTCGGTCAGTTCATACGGAGGAAAACCCCCGCGCTGGCGGGGACGACGGCCATCCATCTGACTCATGCTCCCTTCGCGGCCTGGAACAGCTCCGCCCGCGGGTCCTCGCCCGCGGTCGCCTCGCGATACGCCTCAAGCGCTTCACGAGCCTTCCCCGACAGGTCCTTCGGAACACTCACCTCCACGGTGACCAGCAGGTCACCGCGGGTGCCGTCCTTGCGGACCGCGCCCTTGCCCCGGGCCCGCATCGTACGGCCGTTCGGCGTGCCGGGGGGCAGTTTCAGGGTGACGGCCGGGCCGCCGAGGGTCGGGACCCGCACCTCGCCGCCGAGCGCCGCCTCCGCGAAGGTCACGGGGACGGTGACGGTGAGGTTGTCGCCCTTGCGGCCGAACACGGGGTGCTCCTTGACGTGGACCACCACGTACAGGTCGCCCGCCGGGCCGCCGCGCTCGCCCGGCGCGCCCTTGCCGCGCAGCCGGATGCGCTGCCCGTCGGACACCCCGGCGGGGATGCGCACCTGCATGGTGCGCGACGACTTGGCCCGGCCGCTGCCCTTGCAGATCTCGCAGGGGTGCTCGGCGATCAGGCCGCGGCCCTTGCAGTCGGGGCACGGGTCGGTGAGGGAGAAGCCGCCGCCGGAGCCGCGCGCCACCTGCCCGGTGCCGACGCAGGTCGGGCACACGCGCGGTGTGCCGTTCTTGTCGCCGGTGCCGGAGCAGGCCTTGCACGGCGCCTGTGACGACATCCGCAGCGGGACGGTGGCGCCCTCGATCGCCTCGGTGAAGCTCAGGGTGACCTCGGACTCGATGTCCTGGCCCCGCCGGGGCTGGGTGCGCGTGGCGCCCGCGCCGCCCCGGTTGAACAGGCCACCGAAGACGTCGCCGAGTCCGCCGCCGAAGCCGCCCCCGCCCTGGGCGCCGCCGAAGAGGTCGCCCAGGTCGAAGTTGAACGTGGCGCCGCCGGCGCCGGGACCGGGCCGGAAGCCGCCGTTGCCGAAGAGCGCGCGCGCCTCGTCGTACTCCTTGCGCTTCTTCGGGTCACCGAGGACGTCGTTCGCCTCGGAGATCTCCTTGAAGCGTTCCTCGGCCTTGGCGTTGCCCTTGTTGGCGTCCGGGTGGAACTCGCGGGCGAGCTTCCGGTACGCCTTCTTGATCTCGGCCTCGGTGGCGTCCTTGGGGACGCCGAGGACCTTGTAGTAGTCCTTCTCGATGAAGTCCTTGGTGCTCATCCCCGACGTCCCTCCTCTCCTGCGTACGCGATAACGTCAGCCCTCCTCCGGGCCACCGTTCTCCTTGTCGTCGGCCTTCTTGGCACCCTCCGCGCCCTGCTCGCCCTCGGCCTTGGCCGGCTGCGCGCCCGGCTGGGGCTCGGCGACGGCGACCCGCGCGGGGCGGATGGTGCGCTCGCCGATGCGGTACCCCGGCTGGAGGATCGCGACGCAGGTCGTCTCCGTGACGTCCGGCGCGTAGGAGTGCATCAGGGCCTCGTGGATCGTCGGGTCGAAGGGCTCGCCCTCCTTGCCGAACTGATGCAGGCCCATCTTCGCCGCCACGGTCTCCAGCGACTCGGCCACCGACTTGAAGCCGCCGACCAGTTCGCCGTGCTCGCGCGCGCGCCCGATGTCGTCGAGGACGGGCAGGAGCTCGGTCAGGAGGTTCGCCACGGCGATCTCCTTGACCGCGATCCGGTCGCGCTCGACCCGGCGGCGGTAGTTCTGGTACTCGGCCTGGAGGCGCTGGAGGTCCGCCGTGCGCTCGTTGAGCGCGGTGCGCACCTGGTCCAGCTGGGCCACCAGACCCGCTGTCTCGTTCGCGTCCCCGGCCGGGGCCGCCGCCTCCTCCGGGGTGGAGGAGTCGGCGGCCTTCGGCTCGGCGTCGTCAGGGGTGGCGCCGGAGGGGACGTCGGGCTTCTCCTCGAAGCCCGGGGTCTCCTCCGTCACGCCGCACCGTCCTTGCGCTCGTCGTCCACGATCTCGGCGTCCACGACGTCGTCGTCGGCCTTGGCCTCACCGGCACCGGCCGAGGCGCCGCCGGCGGCCTGCGCGGCCTGGGTGTCGGCGTACAGCGCCTGGCCCAGCTTCTGCGAGACGGCCGCGACCTTCTCGGTGGCGGTGCGGATCTCGGTGGTGTCCTCGCCCTTGAGCTTCTCCTTCAGCTCGGCGACGGCCTCCTCGACCTCGGACTTGATGTCGCCGGGGACCTTGTCCTCGTTGTCCTTGAGGAACTTCTCGGTCTGGTAGACCAGCGCCTCGCCCTGGTTGCGGGTCTCGGCGGCCTCGCGGCGCTTGTGGTCCTCCTCCGCGTAGCGCTCGGCCTCCTCGCGCATGCGGTCGACCTCTTCCTTCGGGAGCGAGGAGCCGCCGGTGACGGTCATCTTCTGCTCCTTGCCGGTGCCGAGGTCCTTCGCCGTGACGTGCATGATGCCGTTGGCGTCGATGTCGAAGGAGACCTCGATCTGCGGGACGCCGCGCGGCGCCGGGGGCAGACCGGTCAGCTCGAACATGCCGAGCTTCTTGTTGTAGGCCGCGATCTCGCGCTCGCCCTGGTAGACCTGGATCTGCACCGACGGCTGGTTGTCCTCGGCCGTGGTGAAGATCTCCGACCGCTTGGTCGGGATGGTGGTGTTCCGCTCGATCAGCTTGGTCATGATGCCGCCCTTGGTCTCGATGCCGAGGGACAGCGGGGTGACGTCGAGCAGCAGGACGTCCTTGACCTCGCCCTTGAGGACACCGGCCTGGAGCGAGGCGCCGATGGCGACGACCTCGTCCGGGTTCACACCCTTGTTGGCCTCCTTGCCGCCGGTCAGCTCCTTGACGAGCTCGGCGACGGCGGGCATACGGGTGGAGCCGCCGACGAGGACGACGTGGTCGATCTCGTTGATGGAGATGCCGGCGTCCTTAATGACGTTGTGGAACGGCGTCTTGCAGCGCTCCAGCAGGTCCGCGGTCAGCTGCTGGAACTGGGCGCGGGTCAGCTTCTCGTCGAGGTGCAGCGGGCCCTCGGCGGAGGCCGTGATGTACGGCAGGTTGATCGAGGTCTCGGTGGACGAGGACAGCTCGATCTTCGCCTTCTCGGCGGCCTCGCGCAGACGCTGCAGCGCCATCTTGTCCTTGGACAGGTCCACGCCGTGCCCGGCCTGGAACTGCTTGACCAGGTAGTCGACGACGCGCTGGTCCCAGTCGTCACCACCGAGGTGGTTGTCACCGTTGGTGGCCTTGACCTCGACGACACCGTCGCCGATCTCCAGCAGCGAGACGTCGAACGTACCGCCACCGAGGTCGAAGACGAGGATGGTCTGGTCGTCCTTGTCGAGGCCGTACGCCAGGGCGGCGGCCGTCGGCTCGTTGACGATCCGGAGCACGTTCAGACCGGCGATCTCGCCGGCCTCCTTGGTGGCCTGGCGCTCGGCGTCGTTGAAGTACGCCGGGACGGTGATGACCGCGTCGGTCACCTTCTCGCCCAGGTAGGCCTCGGCGTCCCGCTTCAGCTTCTGCAGCACGAAGGCGCTGATCTGCTGGGGGTTGAAGTCCTTGCCGTCCAGGTTGATCTTCCAGTCGGTGCCCATGTGGCGCTTGACCGACCGGATGGTCCTGTCGACGTTGGTGACGGCCTGACGCTTGGCCACCTCGCCGACCAGCACCTCACCGTTCTTGGCGAAGGCGACGACGGACGGCGTGGTCCTGGCGCCCTCGGCGTTGGTGATGACGGTGGGCTCGCCGCCCTCCAGAACGCTGACGACGGAGTTAGTCGTGCCCAGGTCGATGCCGACCGCACGTGCCATGGTTGATTCCTCCAGCGACTTGAGTGGAACAGGCTCAAGTGTGCCCCACACCATGCGCCGGGTCAACAGACCTGAGCCGACTGGGCTCAACTCTTATCCGTTCCTTACGCGCAAGTAACTCCCGACCTGCGCCGATGCCTTTCTGCGACGGCTCCTGCACAGGAAAACGACCATTCCGACGACCCCTGCGAGGACCCACCACACGGCTCCCGCCCCCACCGACCCGGTGTGCACCAGCACCCCGACGGCCACCCCGCCGAGCGCGCACCCGGCCGTGACGACCACGGCCCCCTGGGCGGTCATCCCCCGCCGCCGCAGCCGGCAGGCGAACCCGTCGGGGGTGTCGGCGGGAGCGCGGCCGGGGGTGTCGCCGCGGGCACGCCCCGGGGTGTCGGCGAAGACGCGCCCGGGAGTGTCGGCGGGGGCACGCCCCGGGGTGTCGGCGAAGGTGCGCCCGGAGACGCCGACGGGGCCGCGCCGCCGGGAAGGGCCGATCGCCGCCGCCCGCCGCCGGTCCCGCCACCGCGCCCCCGCCGCGAGGACCGGCTGGGCGGCGGCCACCGCGGTGAGCGCGAAGAGGACCGCCGCCGATTCCCCCGGCTCGCGGCCCGCGCGGGTGAGGACGGCCGCCGCCGCGAGCAGGAACCCGGTGAACAGGGACCCGCAGGCGCCCAGGCCGATCCGCGCGGGCGGCCAGTTGTGCATCAGGAACCCGGTCAGCGCCGCCGCCAGCACGCTCAGCAGCACCGCGAGCCCGTCCATCACCTCCGCCGCCGCGCACACCCCCGCCCCGAAGGCGGTGACGACCCCGACGGTGCCCGCCAGCCCGTCCGCGTGGTCGAGCGCCCGGAAGGCCAGCGCGATCGAGGCGACCCAGCCGGCGGCCAGCACCCCGCCGAGCACGCCGGTCTCCTCGTACGGCATCACCCAGGCGGCCGCCACCGCCGTACCGGCGAACAGGGCGCGGGTCCGCAGCGGCCGTACGTCGGCCACGAGGCCCAGCAGCGCGATGCCGGCCGCGGCGGCGAGCAGCGCCGCGACGCCCTCGCCGAGCGGGGCGACCGCGGTGAGGTCGCCGAGTGTCGCCACGCCCGCGGTCGGCAGCACCACGGCGACGCCGCCGAGCAGCGGCAGCGGGCGGTCGCGGCGGCGCCGGTCCAGCAGGCCGAGGCGCTGCGCGGGGGCGCGCAGCAGGGCCGCGAGGAGGGCGGCGGCGACGAGGGCGGCGGTGGCGGCGGCAATCCCGTAGAGCACGGAACTAAAGTAGGGGCGAATGTACCGATTTGATGCGAATAACACGATCGGTCGCCGCGAGGTCTCCCCCTCGTGCGCGGCCCGGTCGCCGTCGCCGTCGCCGCCACCCGCTGAGGCAACCCTCAGCGACTCAGATCACCCCGCGCCCGGCTACAGTGCGGCGGAAGATACGGGTAGTCTCAGACGGACTGCATAAGTTACCGCTTAGTAATCTCCCTCGCAGGCCCGAGGAGCCCCCATGCAACTCGCCGCGATCATCGTGTCGCTGGTCCTGACCGTGGTCGGCGTTGCGCTGCTCGCACGCGCGATCGGCCAGTTCGTCAGGTACTTCAAGCTGGGCCAGCCGGTCCCGGCAGGCACCCGGACGGACAACCCCTACCAGCGCAGCGTGACCCTGGTCCGCGAGTTCCTGGGACACACCCGGATGAACCGCTGGGGCATCATCGGCATCGCCCACTGGTTCGTCGCCATCGGCTTCCTGACGCTGCCGCCGACGATCATCACCGCGTACGGCCAGCTGTTCCGGGCCGACTGGACGCTGCCGGTGCTGGGCGGCTTCCTGCCGTACGAGATGTACATCGAGTTCATCGGCGCGATGACGACGCTGGGCATCGCCGTGCTGATGGTGATCCGCCTGCTGAACCTGCCGAGCCGGCCGGGCCGCAAGTCCCGCTTCGCCGGTTCGAAGATGGGCCAGGCCTACTTCGTCGAGTGGGTCATCCTCACCATCGGCCTCGCGATCTACATGCTGCGCGCGCTCGAGGGCGCCCTGCACCACGTGGACCACTACGAGGCGGCGTACTTCGCGTCGTACCCGGTGATCATGGTCCTCGACGGGCTGAGCGTCAGCGCGCTGCAGAACCTGGTCTACCTGTTCGCGATGATCAAGCTGAGCACGACCATGATCTGGATGATCACGGTCTCGCTCAACACCAACATGGGCGTGGCCTGGCACCGCTTCCTCGCCTTCCCGAACATCTGGTTCAAGCGCAACGCGGACGGTTCGACGGCGCTCGGCGCCCTGCAGCCCATGACCTCCGGCGGCAAGCCGATCGACTTCGCGGACCCGGGCGACGACGACGTCTTCGGCGTCTCCCAGGTCGAGCAGTTCTCGTGGAAGGGCCTGCTGGACTTCTCCACCTGCACCGAGTGCGGCCGCTGCCAGTCGCAGTGCCCCGCGTGGAACACCGGCAAGCCGCTCTCGCCGAAGCTGCTGATCATGTCCCTGCGGGACCACGCCCACGCCAAGGCGCCGTACCTGCTCGCGGGCGGCGGCAAGACGATGGAGGGCGAGGAGAAGGCGTCCGAGGAGCAGCTGAAGGACGTCCCCGCCGCCGCGCTGGCCGAGGCCGAGCGCCCGCTGGTCGGCACGCTGGAGGAGAACGGCGTCATCGACCCGGACGTCCTGTGGTCCTGCACCACCTGCGGCGCCTGCGTCGAGCAGTGCCCGGTGGACATCGAGCACATCGACCACATCGTCGACATGCGCCGCTACCAGGTGATGATCGAGAGCGCCTTCCCCTCCGAGGCGGGCACGATGCTCAAGAACCTGGAGAAGAAGGGCAACCCCTGGGGCCTGGCGAAGAAGCAGCGCCTGGAGTGGACCAAGGAAGTCGACTTCGAGGTGCCGGTCGTCGGCAAGGACATCGAGGACCTCTCCGAGGTCGAGTACCTCTACTGGGTCGGCTGCGCCGGCGCCCTGGAGGACCGCGCCAAGAAGACCACCAAGGCCTTCGCGGAACTCCTGCACATCGCGGGCGTCAAGTTCGCGATCATGGGCGGCGACGAGAAGTGCACGGGCGACTCCGCCCGCCGCCTGGGCAACGAGCCGTTGTTCCAGGAGCTGGGCATGGAGAACGTGATGGCGCTGAACACGGCGTTCGGCGAGGAGCTGGACGACGAGGGCAAGGTCGTCCCGGAGTCCGCGAAGCCGAAGTCGGCGAAGAAGATCGTCGCCACCTGCCCGCACTGCCTCAACACGCTCGGCAACGAGTACCCGCAGCTCGGCGGTGACTACGAGGTCATCCACCACACCCAGCTGCTGCAGCACCTCGTGGACGAGGGCAAGCTGATCCCGGTGACCCCGGTCGAGGGCATCATCACCTACCACGACCCGTGCTACCTGGGCCGCCACAACAAGATCTACACGCCTCCGCGCGAGATCATCGGCAAGGTCCCGGGCCTGCGCAACGAGGAGATGCACCGCCACAAGGAGCGCGGCTTCTGCTGCGGCGCGGGCGGCGCGCGCATGTGGATGGAAGAGCGCATCGGCAAGCGCATCAACAACGAGCGCGTCGACGAGGCCCTGTCGGTCAACCCCGACATCGTCTCGACGGCCTGCCCGTTCTGCCTGGTCATGCTCACCGACTCGGTCAACGGCAAGAAGAACGACGGCAAGGCCAAGGAGTCCATCCAGGTCGTCGACGTCGCCCAGCTCCTGCTGGACTCCGTCAAGACCCCCGCGGACCCGGAGGACCCGACGGGCCCCGCGGCCCCGGAGAACGCGCCGGAGCCGGAGCCGGTGAAGTAACGGCCCCACGGCCCCACGGCCCTACGGCACCCCTGACGCCCCTACGTCACCCGCGACGTGGGGGCGTCGGCCGTTTCCCCGCCGGCCGACGGTTACGGTGACCCGGGTGCCGGTCCGGGGCTTCGGCTAGCGTGACCCTCGTCCGGGGGAAGCGGCGGAAGGCTCGGCTCATGGGGACACTGGTCGGACTCGCCTCGGTGGCCGCCGCCGTGGGACTCGCCTGGGCGTGCCGGCAGGTCGGCCGCCTCGGCGTCGACCTCGTCCGGCAGACGCGGACCGCTCTGCGGGGCACGCGGGGAGTCAGGGCAACGTGCGTCGCCTCCGGCACGACGCGTCACACCTACCGCTTCGCCACCCCGGACGGCGTGAGCCGGGACGTCTACGTGCCGCGCACGTCGGAGCACGACCGCGGAAGGGTCGGCTCGCACGCCCGGCTGCGCTACCGGACGGATGACCCGGGCAGGGCCTCCTACGCCGTCGTGGACACGGTGGTCAGGCCGCTCGGCGCCGTCCTGTGGTTCCTCCTCGCGGCGTTCTGCGCCGCCAGTGCCGCGGTGCTCCTCGCCCTCGGCTGGGTCACGGTCTTCTAGGCCCCGCCTTCAGGCGTGCCGGCTATACGCCTGAACGGCCTCGGGACGAACTCGTCGCGTACAGGGGTGGGGGGATCATGTACGAGTTGGTCAAGGGCGCCCATGTGGGTCTGGCGGCCCTCAGCGACAGCGTCGAGTCCGTGTTCCTGAGCCTCGACTGGGCCAGCCAGACGGGCGAGGGCGACGCCGACGTCTCCGTCCTGTTGCTGAACACGGACCGCGAGGTCCGCAGTGACGCGGACTTCTCCTTCTACAACGACCCGGTGGCCGCCGACGGAAGCGTGCAGCTGCTGGGCAAGGCGCCGACGGGAAGCGGCAACCAGGACCGGACCGGCTTCGACCTGACGGCGGTCCCGCAGGACGTCGACCGGGTCGTCGTGGCCGCGAGCCGGTACGGCGGCGCCCACTTCGGCGAGCTGGACGACCCGCGGCTGACGCTGTCCGACAGCTCCGGCGACGGCCTGCTCACCTTCGCGGTCGAGGACGCCGGTTCGGTGAGCGCGTTCATCTTCGGTGAGCTGTACCGCCGCGCCGGAGAGTGGAAGATCCGGGCGGTCGGGCAGGGCTACGACTCCGGCCTGGCGGGTCTGGCCACGGACTTCGGCGTGGACATCGAGGACGACGCCGAAGCGGCGGCAGCCGCCGATGCGGCCGAAGCAGCCGAGAGAGCCGAAGCAGTTGAAGCCGCCGAAGCTGGCCGAGGCGCCCGCGGATCTCCACGTCGAGACCCTGGTCGAGGGGGAGACGGGCGGGCCGCGAGGCACCCTGGAACGGCTGCGCCCGGAGCCGGGGGACATGCTGCCGAAGAACGGCGCGCAGACACCGGTTTCCGGCTGTCCCTCTTCAAGGGCATGGGCAGCAGCCGCGGAAGCACCGAGACGGGCTTCATCCGCAGTGTGGACGACGCCGTGCACCGGTTCTACGCCACGGTGGTGACCCACCTGGACCGTCAGGCGCCTCAGCGCACCCCGCGGACGGAGACGGAACCGGTGGCGCGCTGACCCGCCGGCACCTCGGCGGCACGCGGCGCGGCCGTCAGCGCGGGGCCGGTGAAGCCGTCTCGTCGGCCTTGATGTCGAAGTCGATCCGGTCCCCGTCGACGGAGGTGACCTTGACCGTCACGCCCAGCGTGCTGCCGTCGTCCGCGGTGAGGGTGCAACGGGTGGTCGTACCGACCTTGCCGGTGAGGTCCTCGGGGCAGGCGACGTCCGGCTTCGGCTGCCCGGTGGTGGCCGCCAGCTTCTCGGCAACCGTGTCGGCCAGCTTCCCGGAGGACAGCTTCGGCTCGCCGTCGCCGGCACCGACCGAGGCCGAGCAGCCGACGAGCAGCGCGCCGACGGCCCAGGTCGCAAGGCTCCGGGCTACTGCGGGCAAGCGCGGCGTGGTCATGGCTGACTCCATTCGAATACCAGGACAGAGAGACGCCGGAAGCATAGTGGTCATGGTTGACTCCCAGGCGGGGCTGTATCCGTCAGCACGTCTTCATCACCACGTGCTCACAGCTTGCCGAACACCACTCCGCGCCACGTCCAGCCCGACTTCAGGACAGCGTCGCGCAGCGGGTTGCGCAGCTCCGCGCCGTCGAAGCGGAAGGTCTCCGTCACCTCGAGCCGACCGCTCTCCCCCCGACCGATCGTCCAGTGACGGGAAACGGTTCGGTCCGGGCCGCGCGAGTACTGCGACGAGATCTGAAGCCTCGGCGGATCGCCGACGCGCGTGACCTCCCACTGTTCCTCAAGAGCACGCACCTCGTGCTCCGCCTGGACCAGTCGCATGCGGATCCGCACGGCACGCGTCAGCTGGGACTCCAGGAAGAAGGCCTGCCAAGCAGGCTCCGCCATCCGCCACTCCGCCACCAGGTCGGCGTCCTCCGCTGCACCGTCTCGGATGACGTACGGCACGTCAGAACGGTTCAGTCCCAACAGCGCCGTCCGGACCTCCTCAAGCGGGGCCGGTGTGACACCGTCGTCGGGACGCCTGGTACCGGTCAGCTTGTCGAAGAGTCCCATGAGTTCAACCTAAGAGAGGGCGGGCCGCCGGTTCAACATCGACCGAGCCGGAGCGACACGCGTTGTCGGACGATCGGAGCAAGTCGCTAAGAAGACGCCGCGGTGTCCGGGCGCACCGTACGGACGAAGTCCTGGAAGTCCTCCAGGACCTCGGGGAACTGCAAGGCAGTGGCCGTCAGGACGAGTCGGAGCACCACCCGTCGGGTCGGATCGGTGACATCCAGCATGGACAGATACGCCTGCGCCTGAACGAGGTCCTGGTACGCGCCTTTGACCACGGCCGACACGGCCAGTGTCTGCGTGAGGCCGGGCGCTTCCGCGGAGCCGATCTCGCGGCGCGTGGTCACCTCGACGGAGCCGACGGCCCGGCGCATGCGCTCAACCGAGGCGTCGGCGATCTCTCGCAGCGTAGCGCCGTCAGGGCGGTACTCCCCGTCGATCGTGATGTTCGCTGTGAATCCAGCGTCCGGCCGCGGATGAAGAGCCACGAACGCGGCACCGGGTGCGCCGGTCGCGTCCGGAGAGGCAGCGCGCCAGCCCTCCGGCAACTCGAACGCGATGGGCACGGGGAGGGTCGTCGCCATGGTGAGCACTCCTAGTTACGGCTGAAAGCGGTGGCACGGGGGGCGTACCTCAGAACACACTGCCCAGAACGTCCCCCACCGCGTCGGCCGCTCCGCCTGCGGTGTCGATGACCTTCCCGGGGTTGAGAGTGAACTCGAACCCGAGGCCGCCGCCCAGAAGCGGGGACGCACCCACCTTGGGGCCGACGTGCCAGGTGCCGTTCGCATCCTTGCTGAAGTTGAAGCTCGCCTCCGCGCCGGGCCCCGCCCAGCCCTCCGCCGTGATACCTGCCCCGATGCCGCCGATGTCCGCCCCCGCCGAGACGGACCCTTTGGCCCCCGCGAATGCCTCGGCTCCCAGGTGCACACCGTCCACCCCCGCTCCCGCGTTGACCCCTGCCTCCGCGCCGACCATCGTCTCCGCCCGTCCGTAGACACCGATGGGACCGGCGTCGGCCGTGCCGGAAGCAGTGGCCTCGGCGCCCGCGAAACCCGACGCGCCGCTGTTGAACCCCTCGTTCGTGACGGTGGCACTCGCGGACGCCTTGGCGCCGGCGTACGCCTCTGCTTCCCCGGCGAGTTTCATCGGTCCGTTGGTGAGCGAGCCCTCCGCGCCGGCCCGGCCGAGGTCGGCATGTGCTTCGGCCTCGCCCAGCTTCCCGCTCTTGGCGTCGGGGCCGGTAACGGACGTACCGGTTTCCGGTCCGGAGGTCGAGGTCTCCCCTTCGGCGACCCATCCCTCCTTCTTCTTCTGGGCTTCCTTCTTGGCTTCCGCCGCCGCAGCGGCCTCGTACTTCTCGATGTCGCCCTGCGCCTGGCCGTTGAAGCCGGTGAGCGTGCCGTCGCTGAGGTCGGAGTCGAGCACCACCGCCTTGAGGGCGATCTCGACCCCGGCGTCGGCTTCACCGACATGCTTCACGAGCTGGTCGATGCGCGCCTGCCACGAGGCGACGGCCTTGCTCACGGACTGCTGATAATCGGGATCGTGGTGCAGGGCGTTGCGCTCGCCGTCGGTGAGCTTCGTGGTGTCGAAGGAGACCACACCCTGCTCAGACACCGCCATGCCCGCTTCGATGGCGTCCTTACGAGCCGACTCGAGTTTCTTCCGCAGATCCGTGAACTGGGTATGGGCGTCCCGCAGCAGGGAGGCGACCGCCTTCGCCTCTGTCTGCGCGTTCTGGAACTCCCTCAACGTGATGTCGAAGCGCTTGTTGGCGGCGTCCGCGCTGAGTCCCGTCCAGCTCTGCCCCATGGAAATGCCGTGTACATCCCGCTTATAGGCGGTCTCCTGCGTGTGGAACGCCTTGGCCATCCCGTCCCAACGGTCGGCAGCCGTGGTGAGTGCGGACAGATCGGTCGCCATGATCTCGGCGTAAGTCGGCATCGGGTCCCCGTGTTCGTGGCGGTAACGGCCGGCCAGGCGCAGCGGCCGTCGAGCTGGACGCTGGGCGGCGCGGTCAGAAGGTGTCGATCACGGACACGGCACGGGCATCGACGCCGGTCTGGAGGTCCGCGCCCTGGAGCACCGTGTTGGCGCCCCGCAACGCGGCCTTCTCCGACGCGAGCCGGTTCATCAGGTTCCGCACCTGCTCACCCCAGGTCGTGTGCGCCGTCTTCAAGGCCCCCGAGGTGCGCCATCCGTCACGGAAGGCCTTGACCGCGTCGTTGGTCTCCGTGTCCGCGAAGTCGCCGGCCTTGCGCGTCCCGGGTTCGATCTCGTCCTCGATGGCCTTCGCCGCGGCCTTCTTCTCTGCTGGAGATGACGTGAGATCAGTCTGACCACCCGAGCCGCCGGGGTCGGCGGGCAACTGGTTCAGTCGCATCCCGACAGTCTGCTGCGTCACGTCACTCCCCGTCCGTCCCGATCACGGGACTGTCCGGACCCTGCTCTGCCGATACCTCACCGCGAGGATGCACAGGCGCACCGGCTCCCACTTGACGACCATCCGTACACTAGCGCGCTCCGCTGTGGGTCTCGAAAGCCCTTGATTTCAACGGGACTTCTCTTCACAGCCTCTTTGCACTTCATGGCGCCAGGAGGCGAGTTCGCCGCCCCGGGGCACCGGGTGAGGGTACGGCCGAGAGGCGAGCCAAGTCCTCTCGGCCATCCCCGTCTACTCTCCCTTCGGCGCCGCCTGCTGCACGACCTCGAACGACCACAGCGTGGACCCGGTCGCGGCCGGCTTCGGACGCTCCGCGCCCTCGCCACCGCCCTGGCCCTGGCCCGCGCCACCCTGGTGGGCCGCCTTCATCGGGCCCTCCATCCACGCCTGGAACGACTCCTCGTCCCGCCACCGCGTGTACACCAGGTAGTTGTCGGTGCCCTCGACGGGGCGCAGCAGCTCGAACCACTCGAAGCCGTCGGAGGACTCCACCGCGTGGGCGCGGGACGCGAACCGCTTCTCCAGCACCTCCCGCTGCTCGGCGGGCACGGTCAGCACGTTGATCTTCACTACGCTCATGACCCCATCCTGCCGGACGCCTCCCGCCGATCCGCGCGTCGGCCGCCCCCGGCCGTCAGTACGCCGAGACCGGCCCCCAGGACGACCAGCCCGCCCCATGACAGGACGGGCAGGCGTTCGCCGAGGACGGTCACGCCGAGCACCGCGGCGACGGCCGGCTCGGCGAGGGTGAGGGTCGTCGCCACGGACGCCGGGGTGGCGCGCAGGCCGCGGCCGAAGAGGCGGTACGCCAGGCAGACGGTGAAGAGGGCGAGGTACAGCGCCACCGCCGCGCCCCGCGTCTCGGTCAGCCACCGCGTGTCCGTGCCCGCCACGACCGGCAGCACCAACACGCCCGCCGCCCCGAACAGCACGCCCATCACCGCGTCCGAGGAGTGCCCGTCCGCGATCAGCCGGCCGCCGATCAGCGAGTAGAGCGCGTACGACAGCCCGGCGCAGGCGGCCAGCAGGACGCCGGTGGGGTCCACCGGCGTGCCGGATCCGCTGAACCCGGGGCCCAGCACCAGCAGCGCGCAGCCGAGCACGGCCGCCGCGGTGGCGCAGGTCCAGCGGGTGGTGGGGCGGGAGCGGCCCAGCGCCCAGGAGAGCAGGCCGACGAAGACCGGCGCGCTGCCAAGCGCGATCACGGTGGCCACGGCGACGCCGGTGCGGGCGGTCGCCGGGTAGAAGGTGAGCGGGTACCCGGCCACCGCGAGCGCGCCGAGCAGCAGCAGCCACCGTTCGCGGCGGGTGCAGGCGGCGGGCAGCGCGCGGGCGGCGCGGGAGGTGACGTAGAGCAGGAGACCGCCGAGGGTGAGGCCCGCGCAGCCGATGGCCGCCGCGGGCGCGCCGGCCGGGGCGAGGGAGCCGGCGGTTCCGGTGGTGCCCCACAGGACGGCCGAGATGAGGATGGGGGCGGGGCCGCCGAGGAGACCGGCGAGCGGCGTGCGCGGGCGTGCGGCAGCCGTGGAGGAGGTGCGGTTCGGCACTGTCGTGAATCTTCCGTCGTCGTATGCGTCCGGGACCGGTCGGTGAGTCCGAGAACGGGCGCGCGACGACGACCCCCGACGGCTCGGCGAGCCGGCGGCCCGGCGGGCCGGTCGGGGATCGGATCAGACGGTCGGTCCGCCGTCCGCGCCCGTCAGGCGCGGAGCGGCGGCAGTACGACGTGCCAGTAGGTCTTCATGCCGCGATTGTATGCGGCAACCCCGCGGCGGCCCCTGCGGCAGTCCGGGGCAGTCCGGCGGCGGTCACGGCCGCTGCCACAGGCAGCCGCCGTCACAGATAGTCGAAGAACCGCGTCCACCAGGTCACCTCCCCCGGAGGGTCCGCGTCCGCGAGCCACGTCACCCCGTCGTACTCGCGCAGCAGCAGCCGCGGCGGCACCAGGGTGTACTCCAGCTCGGCCAGCGCGCTCACGACGTGCCGGCGGTCCCCTTCGGACAGGGCGCCGGCCGCCACGGCCGCGTCCAGGTCCGGGTGGCTGTCCGGCTGGGGCGTGGTCACCACGGCGAGGTCGCCGTAGTTGCTCAGCCGTACGCAGATCCACTGCTTGGCCTCCGTCACCCCGGGCGGGATGCGCAGGCCGAAGGAGAAGGAGGCGTCCTGGATGCCCTCGTCCAGGCGGACGGGCTGATCGCGCTCCGGGGTGCCGAAATCCTCGTTCAGGCGCTTCCTGAGCTTGATGGCGCGGATACGGGCGCTCATGAGGTCGAAGCCGTCGGGGAATTGCAGGTGCTCCGGCCCGGGGAGGCGGTCCAGGGTATGGAGGAGGTCGATGATGCTCCGGTCGTCGTCCACGACGGTCAGCCTAGGACCGTTTCGCGGCCGCCGTGCACTTCCGGTCAACGAAGTTCGTACTATCCGCCTTTCTCGAACAGGTGCATCATTGCTCGGTCGTTGTGCGTGAGGCGGACGAGGTGAAGGATGCGCGTGCGAGCTGCCGGGGTGGCCGTGGTGACCGGGGTCCTGCTGCTCACCGCGTGCGGATCCACCGCCCCCTCCGCGCCGCCACGCCCTCCCGTGCGGCGGGCCGCCGACGCCCCGCGCCTGCTCCCGGTGCCGCGCGGCGACGGCAGCGACGTCCCCGACGACTTCGACGGCGACGGCCACCGCGACCTCGTCCTCAACGACCTCGTCAAGCGGCAGAGCCACGCCGACGACGCGGGCATCGGCATCGTGTACGGCGGCGGTCCGCGCGGACTGGTCCCCGGCGCCCGGCAGTTGATCACGCCGGGCGGCCAAGGAGCCCGTACGGCCGGTCAGTTGCCCGCCGTCCTGGACGCCGAGGCGAGCTGCGACCTCGACGGCGACGGGTTCACCGACCTGGTCGTGTCCACGGATCCGCCCTACGACGGCCAGGGGCGGCCCCCGGTCCCCCTCCAGCTCCTCTTCGGCTCCCCGCAAGGACTCACCGGCCGCGCCGTGCGGCTGGTCGTCCCCGCCCGCGCCCGGGCCGGCAACGACTGGCCCGACCGGCCGGTGTGCGGCGACTTCGACGGCGACGGGGCGCACGACCTGGTCGTGCACGCCTCGGGCGAGCAACTGAGCTTCCTGCGCGGCCCGTTCACCCGCAAGGGTGACCCGAAGGCGGCGGGCGCGCCGATCGCCGCGCCGGGGAACGTGCCCGTCGGCCCGGCCGCCGACGTCGACCGCGACGGATACGACGACCTGGTGGTCCGTACGGCCGAGGGCGCGGGCCCCGCGGCGGTCGTGCTCGGCGGCCCGGCCGGCCCGGCCCGCACCGGCGTCACCCTGCCCGCCGGCGTCGACGTCGCCCTCGCTCGCTTCGGCAGGGGCCCGGCGCTGGACGCGGCGGTGGGCGCGGCGCGGGAGACGGCCCTGCGCTACGACCTCCCGGCCCCCGCCGGCGCCACCCCGCCCGCCTCCGCCACCCTGCCCGCCCCCGGCGCCCTGCTCGACACCGCCGACCTCGACGGCGACGGCCTCGGCGAGCTGATCTCGGGCGGCTCGGCACTGCGCGTCTTCCACGGCCGTACGCGGGGACTGCCCGCGGCCGGACCGGTGACGGTGACCCCGCCCGCCGCCGGCACCACCCGGGTCCTCGCCACCGGGGACTTCGACGGGGACGGGCGGGACGACCTCGTCGTACGGTCCCACCGGGGCGACACCGAGGACACCGTCGCGCTGTACCCGGGCGCGAGGACCGGGCTGCTCGCCCGCACGCCGGCCGTCACCTTCTCGACGTCCGCGTTCCTGGCCCGCTGATCCGGTTCCGAACGCCCCTCGGCCTCACGTACAACCCTTGCGCCCCACCAGCGGTCTCCTGTTCGCCGACCGGACCGTGAACACCTGGGGAACTCGCGGCGACACCAGCCGAGGCGTCCCGGCACGCTCGCCGTCCGTCGCACCCCCATCGACGCGGGACGCCCGCCGGGCGTCCCCGCATGCCGCAGGAGATCCGCATGCAGCACACCCTGCGACTCGCCCTCGCGACGGCCACCGCGGCCGCGCTGACGGGCGGGCTGCTCACCTTCACGGCCGCGACGGCGACCGCCGCCGACTCCACGCACGTCCCGCAGGCCGACTTCAACGGCGACGGCATCGGCGATGTCGCCTTCTCCGCCGCCGGCGCCCAGGTGAGCGGCAAGCAGACCGCCGGCCAGGTCGTCGCCCTGTACGGCACCGCCACCGGCGTCACCTCCACCCAGCGCGCCGTGGTCAGCCAGAACACCACGGGCACCCCGGGCAGCGCCGAGACCGGCGACGGCTTCGGCTCCGAGCACGCCTACGCCGACTTCAACGGCGACGGCTACGACGACCTGGCCGTCTCCGCTCCCGGGGAGGACGTCGGCAGCGACCAGGACGGCGGCGGCGTCGCCGTGCTGTGGGGCTCCGCCAAGGGCCTGACCGGCACCGGCGTGACCATCGCCGACCCGGCGCCCTCCGCGCACGACAGGTGGGGCAAGAACCTGGCCGCCGGCGACTTCGACGGCGACGGTAAGGCCGACCTGGCCGTCGGCAACACCTCCAGCACCCTCCACGTCCTCAAGGGCGGCATCAGCGCCACCGGCAAGGCGGTCGGCGGCCGCTACACGATCAAGCCGCCGATCCTGTCCGGCGGCTCCGCCCGCGGCCCGCTCAACCTCACCGCGGGCGACGTCAACGGCGACAAGCGCACCGACCTCGTCGTGGACGGCTTCGAGACGCAGACCGACTACGGCTGGAACACCAACTACCTGGTGCCCGGCACCGCGAGCGGGCTGTCCACCGCCTCCGCCCAGCGGCTCAAGGCGGGCGTCATCACCGCGATCGGCGACATCGACGCGGACGGCTACGGCGACATCGTCACCGGCATGTACTGGAACCGGGCCGACGGCGACGTCGCCTTCCCGGAGGCCTCCGACGGCGGCAAGGTGTGGATCACGTACGGCACCGCGAGCGGCGCCGGCTCCACCACCAGCATCACCCAGAACACCGGCAACGTGCCCGGCACCTCCGAGAAGAACGACTACTTCGGCTACGAGCTGGACCTCGGCGACATCAACGGCGACGGCTACCAGGACCTGGTGGTCGGCGTGGCCGGCGAGAACATCGACGGCATCACCGACACCGGCATGGTCACCGTCCTGTACGGCTCGGCCTCCGGTCTGAACACCTCCTCCGGCGCGCAGTCCTTCGCCCAGAGCACGGCCGGCGTCCCCGGCGAGGACGAGAAGAACGACGCGCTCGGCGCCGACGTCAAGCTCGACGACGTCACCGGCGACGGCCGCGCCGACCTGATCGCCGGCTCGTACGAGAACGACGGCAACGGCGCGATCCTCTACCTGCCGTCCAACGGCACGAAGATCACCACGTCCGGCGGGCGCACCGTCTCGCCGAGCGCGACCGGCGTCTCGACGACCGGCACGCCGTCGTTCGGCGTGAACATCGCCGACTGACCCCGACGGCAGCCGGGCCGGGCCTCTGTCCTGCCCGGCCCGACCCCTGCGGGCCGAACCGCCCGGCCCCTAAGGGACCTCCGTAAGGGATGTCACAGCTCGGCAGCAAAGCCGGGCCCGGAACCCCGGGCCCGGCACGTCACTCTCCGGGACCAGGTACGTTCGTTGACGTGGCTGGATTCAGGATCGGACGCGGCGGCCGGGACGACCGCGCCCCGCACACGCGACCGCACAACCCCCCGTACGGCCGGCAGGCGCCGCAGGGCCCGTCGTCGTACGGCCATCCCCCCGCGCCGCAGCCGCACCCGTACCCGGGGCAGCAGAGCTACGGCGGCGGGCCGGGCGGCCCGTGGCCCCCGTCGCACGGCGGACCGGGCGGTCCCGGCGGCCGAGGCGGTCACGCAGGCCCTGGCGGCCACGCCGGTTACGGCGGTCACAGCGGCGGCGAGCCGGAGTACTTCGGCGACGACGGCTCGTCGTACCCGCACCCGGGCACCACGGACCCGTACGCGGCGAACAACCCCGGCCACACCCAGGCCTTCTCCATCGACGAGGACCCGTACCAGCAGGGCGGGACCTACCAGACGGGCGCCATGGCCCCGGCCGCGCCGATCGGCCCGCGGCTGCCCTGGAAGGACCTGCTGAAGGGCATCGTCCTCGCCCCGAACCAGACGTTCCTGCGGATGCGGGACTACACGATGTGGGGCACCGCCCTCATCGTCACCTTCCTCTACGGCCTGCTCGCGGTCTTCGGCTTCGACGGCGCCCGCGAGGACGCGATCAACGCCACGCTCTCCAGCGCGGTGCCGATCGTGCTCACGACCGCGGTCGCCATGGTGCTGAGCGCGTTCATCCTGGGCGTGGTCACCCACACCCTGGCCCGCCAGCTCGGCGGCAACGGCGCCTGGCAGCCGACGGTCGGCCTCTCCATGCTGATCATGTCCCTCTCGGACGCGCCGCGCCTGATCGTCGCGATGTTCCTCGGCGGCGACGCCCCGTTCGTGCAGATCCTCGGCTGGGTCACCTGGGTGGCGGGCGGCGCCCTGCTCACCCTGATGGTGTCCCGCTCCCACGACCTGCCGTGGCCGAAGGCGCTGGGCGCGTCGGCGATCCAGCTGATCGCGCTGCTGTCGATCGTGAAGCTGGGCACGTTCTAGCGGCCGTCCGTGCGGTGCACGGGAAGGGCCCCTGGCGTCGCGCCAGGGGCCCTTGTGCATGTCCGCCGGACGATGTCAGGCGTCGAGCACCTGCCCGGCCCGCTTCACCACGGGCGGCTCGACGGACCACGGGAAGTTGATCCACTCGTCGGTGCGCTTCCACACGTACTCGCACTTCACGAGCGAGTGCGACTTCTCGTAGATCACCGCGGACCGCACCTCGGCGACGTGCTCCAGGCAGAAGTCGTGCACCAGCTTCAGCGTCTTGCCGGTGTCGGCGACGTCGTCCGCGATCAGCACCTTCTTGTCGGTGAAGTCGATCGCGTTCGGCACGGGGGCGAGCATCACGGGCATGGGCAGCGTGGTGCCCACACCGGTGTAGAACTCGACGTTCACCAGGTGGATGTTCTTGCAGTCGAGGGCGTAGGCGAGCCCACCGGCCACGAACACCCCGCCCCGCGCGATGCTCAGCACGACGTCGGGCTCGTACCCGTCGTCGGCGATGGTCTGCGCGAGCTCACGGATGGCGGTACCGAACCGCTCGTAGGTCAGATTCTCCCGTACGTCGCTCACGCTGCTCACACCTGCGTCCTGTGGAAATTGAGGAAGGAGCGCGACGCGGTCGGACCGCGCTGCCCCTGGTACCTGGAGCCGTACCGCTCGCTCCCGTACGGGAACTCGGCCGGCGAGCTGAGCCGGAACATGCACAGCTGGCCGATCTTCATGCCGGGCCACAGCTTGATCGGCAGCGTGGCGAGGTTCGACAGCTCGAGGGTCACGTGCCCGGAGAAGCCGGGGTCGATGAACCCGGCGGTGGAGTGGGTGACGAGCCCGAGCCGCCCCAGCGAGCTCTTGCCCTCCAGGCGGGAGGCGAGGTCGTCGGGAAGCGAGATCACCTCGTACGTGCTGGCCAGCACGAACTCCCCGGGGTGGAGGATGAACGGCTCGTCCCCCTCCGGCTCCACGAGCCGCGTCAGATCCGCCTGCTCGATGGAGGGGTCGATGTGCGGGTACCGGTGGTTCTCGAACACCCGGAAGAAACGGTCCAGCCGCACGTCGATGCTCGACGGCTGCACCATCGATTCGTCATAGGGATCGATCCGTACCCGCCCGGCGTCGATCTCGGCCCGGATGTCCTTGTCTGAGAGAAGCACGCCCCGAGGATACGCAAGGCGCGCGGGGCCCCCGTAATCCTGAGAACCTCGCGCGCCCATTGCGTAACCCTTGCCACTACGGCCGACTACAACCGGCTACCGCCGTGCCGGTCACGGCGACGGCTCGCCGGTGCCGGCTAGTGCTTCTCCAGCGCCACCGGCACGACGCTCCGCAGCCGCGCGCAGCGCGGACAGCGGACGAGCCGTCCCGGGCCGAGGCGCTCGGCCTGCTGCATCGGGAACGAGGCGGTGGTGAACACGTGCCCTTCGGCACAGCGGACGACGGTGCGCTCCATCAAGTCCCTTAAGTCCCTTCCCCAAGAGCCGCGTCAGGCTGCTGCTTGCCTGACGACAAAAGCCACACTACGGGATCAATGGGACGCCCCTCCAGGCGGCACTCCGATCCCGCGCGACCCTTCGGCGACCCCTCCACCGTACTCCCCAACTCCCGCCCCGCGCAGCCGCGTACCCGCCCCCCCGCTCCCCCCTCGAACGGACTCAGGCCCCTCGGCTGGAACACCGGGGGCCTGCGGTTTGGTACAGTGGGCGAGCGTTCGGACACCGACCCATCGGTCGGCGTCTTACGCGGGTGTAGTTTAATGGTAGAACATCAGCTTCCCAAGCTGAGAGCGCGAGTTCGATTCTCGTCACCCGCTCCATTATCAAGGCCCCGGTCGGAGATCAGGGCCTTGTTGTCGTGCTTGATGATCACTCGCCGCGCGCCAGATCCGTGCCACAACGCTGCTGGGTAGCCTCGGCCCCAGCCTTCCGCACCGTGGCGTCGAGGCCGGCGGCGACCTCTTCCTGTCGCTCCTCGTCGAAGTCCTTAGATCAGCACGGCCTTCTCGGAGGATTGCCATGCCCACATCATCGTGTCCTTCAGGGTGGCATTCGATCGCGTGTCGGCGATGCGCTTCCCGGACCACCCTGCCAAGGACGGAGCCGACCCAGTTGTGCAGGAGAGCGTTGGTGTGAATCCCGGTCCTGTGCTGGATCTCCTCCGCAAGCTCCTTGTAGGTGGTGACAGCGTGATAGCTGCGCGCCACGTCCGTGAGGACCACGTACGCCTCTCTTGCCCAAGCTTCACGAGCCTCTTGCGCCGTGGGCAAGGTGTTGTCGGGTCCCACGCTCGAACTCACGGTGTCTCATTTCCCCCGGCCCGCGATGCGGTCTCCGCGGTGCCCCTGGCGCATCCTTCCCCAACCTCTTGTCGAAGCACCAGCTAATCGCCGCAAGGCCTCAGCGGGCCCAGCGCTTGAATTGGGGCGTGCGTGCCACTCCCGTGCCAGATCGTGCGGGGAACCACGGGGAACCAACGAGCGT
Organism: Streptomyces sp. JB150; assembly: GCF_011193355.1. Lineage (GTDB taxonomy): Bacteria > Actinomycetota > Actinomycetes > Streptomycetales > Streptomycetaceae > Streptomyces. The sequence goes on along the minus strand of NZ_CP049780.1, from coordinate 3,950,418 downwards.
GCACAGTTGCTCCGTTCTCACGTCCGGCTGGGACGACGTCGGATCGCAGTGCCGTTCGACTTCGCGCCCGATCCAGTTGTTCGGGTGTGGCTGATCGGCAGTGACCACGAGCGTCGTCCCCGGGGTGTCCGCAATCACGACCGCGAACGTGCACGGCGACACCGAGGTTCGCCATCAGCCGCCGCATGGCGACGGTGTCGACAGGCGCGTTCCACGGCTCAGCCGCTTGGTGTCGCGGTGGTAGGTCTCGGCGCCGGTCACACGTTGGCCGTCTCCTCTGACGGCCAACTCGTTGAAGGCGCAACTGTGCTGCCAGGAGAGCAGCCCGTGCGCCACCCGAGCGTCACTGGGCCAGTGAGGCTGCACCCCCGAGATGCAGAACACGCGCCACGGTGTTTAACCTCGCTATGAGGGCCGTCGCATAGCAACCCGCCGTTGGCTCCGGGGCACCGAGGATGTCCGGCCCTTGCCGGCATGTGACGGCGGGGTCTGGTCCAGATAGCGCGGCTACCCCAGCGGACACCGTTCGGGTGCGTGTCCATTCACGGGCACCGGGCGCCAACTTCACAGTCGGTGCCGTCGATTCGTGGTTGCACTGCCGTCAGAGGCGGGCGACGTCGCGGCGATATGTCGTCGGGACGGGCACTCTCGCGGTCAGCCGAGCCGGGCGACGTCGCACATTGGGGCACAACCATAGCGGCCGCAGAAACTGCGGAGGTATGACCATGTTCAGGCGTTTCCTTGCCTCGGCGATGGTGGTTGCCACCGGTGTCGGCGGTGGACTGTCCGCGCCGTCGACCGCCAACGCTCAGGACTACGGGCCCAACACCTGCCGCCAGGGATATGTGTGGAGGGTCGCGCGTGCCGGTGATCTCGTGTGCGTCACGCCGCAGACGCGGGCGAACACCGCCCACGACAACGCTCTGGCCCCCGGCCGGACCCTCCCGAACGGCTACTGCGTGCAGGGTTACGTCTGGCGGGAGGCATGGGGCTCCGACGACCACACCTGCGTGACCCCGCAGGCCCGCGCGCAGGCGGGGTACGACAACAGCCGGGCCGATGACCGGCGGCTGGCGGTGCGGCTGTGGGTCACGTCGGAGAACGGCTCCCTCAAGGTCAGCGGCGACCACTTCAACATCAACCGCCGAGTCCGCCTCGTGTTCTCCGGCGCCGTCAACAGGAGTTGGACGGTCACGGCCACCAGGCACGCCGGATACGCCGGCGGGAGTTTCGGCTTCACCCCCGGCTTCCCCGGACGGTGCGCTCCGGGGAACCCGAACGCCCGCGTATATGCGGTCGATCTGACGTCGGGTCGCACCACGGCGAGCGTGCCGTTCGTGTACTGCGTGAGGATCGACTGACCCCTCCGGAGGTGGGAGTTCCCAGGGCCGTCCGTCTGCAGCAGTCGCGTGGCTGGGCGGTGATCAGAGCGACGGATCCGACGACCCCACGATCGCCCGCAGCGCCGCAAGGTGCCCCTGATACGCGTCGCGTCCTCGGGGGGTCAGCCGGAGCCACACCCGTTGCCGGGTGTTGCGGACGGCCTTGCGCTGCTCGACGTAGCCGGCGTCCATCAGTACGGTGACGTGCTTGCTCAGCGCGGAGGCGGAGACGCCGAGTTGGTTCTGGACCAGGCCGAACTCCGCCTCGCCGGCAGCGTCCAGAAGAGCGCAGATGCGCAGCCGGTTCGGGGCGTGGATGGTGGCGTCGAAACCTTCCAGCGGATCGGGGATCTCGGTGCTCACGGCGTCTTCCGGTGCAGGCGGACGAAGGCGAGGTGGAAGCCGACGGACACGGCGGCACCGATCAGCGAGGCCGCGATCAGCCACACCGGCCGTCCCGTGACGCGGAAGGCGAACGCCGACCCCACCAGCAGCACGGGCAGACCCACCGAGAGCGGCACGGTCGCCCGCTTGGGCAGCACGTCGAACCGCAGCGCCACCCCGGTCCTGTCACGCCACGCCTTCGCCGCGACGGCGAAGAGCGCCACGAACACCGCCGTGCTCGTGAGGGTGATGGCCATCCAGGCGGGGCGCGGCAGCAGCCAGTCCGTGTCGGCCAGGGCGCCTCCGTACATGATCGGGAACGCGGCGACGTAGACCGTGAGCGTGAGGAAGAACCACTTCGGCCAGGGTGTGGCCGACAGGGGCGCGATGGAGGCCCTGATGTGCTTGGTGTCGGCCAGGGCGGCGCGGGCCTGCTCGGGCGTCAGTCGTGCCCCGTGAGTTTCCATGCCGGAAAGACTAGCGCTCATTTTCCGTGCTGGAAAGAGACGAGTTTCCGGTGCGGCAAGTGGGGGTGGGCCGGTCGCTCGCCCCCTGGACGCAACCAGCCCTCACCTCTGAGCGGCCCGGATACAACCCTCCCCGCCCGTCGCGAGTCAGAGAGCCCGTACGAGCCGTATGCGCTCACAGAGATCACGTAAGAGGATGTACACGTCATGACAGTCCGTGCCCCGCACCGTTCCCTTCGCGGCATACCCGCCGTTGCCGCCCTGCTCGCGATCGGCGCGGTGGGATGCTCGGGAGTCTCCGACGCCGTCGACAGCGCGAAGGACACCGCGAAGAAGGCGGCTCGCCAGCAGTCGGTGTACTCGCTCGACATCGGTGACTGCTACAACCCGAACGGCAAGGCCGAGGGGACGGCGTACGCCGTCGAGGTCGTGCCGTGCGACGAGGCGCACGTGGGTCAGGTCGTCGGCGAGTTCGCGATCGAGGGCAAGGGCCAGAAGTACCCCGGCGACGACGAGATCACGGCGGTCGCGGACACCCGCTGCCCGGTCGAGGCGCAGAAGTTCGCGCCGGACACCTGGGCGCTGCCCAAGGGCGCCGCCCTCTTCTACTACACGCCGACCCAGGAGAGCTGGGCGACGGGCGACCGCGCGGTGAGCTGCACCTACACCGCGGAGAAGGGCAAGTTCAGCGGCTCCCTGGAGACCGCGAAGTCCCTGAAGCCGGAGCAGCTCACCTTCCTCAAGGGCTCGAACGCGGTCTACGAGGCCCTGTGGGCGAACCAGCCCGAGAAGGACACCGTCGAGGACGACCTGGCCGGTTACAAGGCGCAGGCCAAGGCCGTCGAGGCCGCCCTCAACGCGCACGTCGAGGGCCTGGCCGGCATCGAGGGCGCCGAGGTCGGCAAGCTCCGCTCGACGCTGCAGAAGGCGGCCGGCGACTGGAAGAAGGCCGCCGGCGCCGCCGACGCGGACGCCTTCTACGTCGCCTACGACCCGGCGTTCACCGGCATCGACCCCAACAAGTCGGTCGCCGCCCGCAAGGAGCTGGGCCTGGCCACCACCGTCCCGGCCGACGAGGCCGAGGTGTGGGCGGGCTGACGTCCCGTCGGGGCAGCGGGGGCCGTGTCCGCCGGATGCGTGATGCGGCTGTGGCCGCCCGTGTCCGCCGGTACGGCTCCAGCTTCCCCTCGACTGGGTGAGCCGTCCCTCGTCCCGCGCCGAGCGGTTCGATCCGGCCATTCCCACTCGTTCCCGGACCGGCCCCTGACCAGGCTGCCTACGATGCCGCGCGTGAAGGTTCTGGACATCATGCGTCGGATCAGAGGCTTCAGCACCCCGCTCGGCGGCCTGGACTGGGATCCGCCGGTCCCCCAGCGCGCCGTCGCCGAGAAGGTCGTCGTCTATCTGGAGGACCGCAGGGTCCTGACGATGTCGCGTGCCGTCATGCACGCGGTGGAGGAACCGGGCCACTGCGTCGCGTCGGTGTTGCAGTCAGGGAGACCCTCACCCAGATCCTGATGGAGCCCGACACCGGGGACGACCTCGCGGAGAACCTCAAGGCGATGCGGGCCGCCTGCCGGCGGTTCCTGAACGCCGTGGGTCCCGACCACTCGGGGCATGTGCTCGGGCCGCACGAGAGCGCCACGTTCGGTGCCGCGCTGGGAGAGCTGCGCGCGGTCTTCGGCATTCAGCTCGGTGTCATCGCCGCACGCTACAAGCTGGAGCTCTCGGAGGAGCTGGCGACCCTCCTTCCCGCCTCGGACGGCGACGAGGAATAGGGAAAGGAGAGGGAGAGGGGAGGGAGAGGGGAGTACGACGTCTCCGGGCGGTCCCGGCCGGTTTTGCGGCGCCGCCCGAGCGGGCGGAGCATGGAGGGAGGACTTCCGCACGGCGTGCGGCGTGCGGCGTGCTTCGTGCGCTGAAGGAGATGGGGATCGTGGATCTCGTCCTGCGCCCAGGTACCGCCGAGGACGCGGCGGAGTGCGGCAGGATCTGCTTCGAGGCGTTCGCCGGGGTCGCCCGTGAGCACGGGTTCCCGCCGGACATCCCCAGTCTCGAGGCGGGTCTCGCCCTCATCGAGGGCGCGCTGACGCATCCGGGGTTCTACAGCGTCGTCGCAGAACTCGACGGCCGCGTGGTCGGGAGCAACTTCCTGGACGAGCGGTCGCCCGTCGTGGGCGTCGGGCCGGTGACCATCGATCCGGCTGTCCAGAACCGGGGCGTGGGCCGGCGGCTGATGCGGGACGTGATGCGCCGGGCCGCCGAGCGCGGGGCGCCGGGGATCCGGTTGCTGCAGAGCGGCTATCACAACAGGTCGTTCTCGCTGTACGTCAGCCTGGGGTTCGCGTTCCGGGAGACCGTGGCCTGTGTGCAGGGGGAGGCGCTGCGGCGGGAGGTGCCCGGAGCCGGTGTCCGCGAGGCCGTGGACGCGGACCTCGCGGCGTGCAACGAGCTGTGCCGGCGCGTGCACGGCGTCGATCGCGGCGGTGAGGTCGCCGACGCGCTGAAGCAGGGCACCGCCCGGGTCGTCGAACGGGAGGGGCGGGTGACCGGGTACGCCACGGACCTCGCGTTCTTCGCGCACGCCGTGGCCGAGACCACCCTCGATCTGCGGGCACTGATCGCCTCGGCGCCCGCGTTCGGCGGACCCGGCATCCTCGTGCCCGCGCGCGACACCACGCTGCTCCAGTGGTGCCTGGCCGGCGGACTCAAGGTCGTGCAGCTGCTGAGCCTGATGACCATCGGCCTCTACAACGAGCCCGACGGGGCCTACCTGCCCTCGATCCTCTACTGATCGCCACCGCGTGCGGAACCGGGTGTCCCTCAGCGCACATGTGTGCGATCATTCGCCTGTTTTCTGCCGTGCGCCGCCCTCGACCCGCGGTCACGTAGGGCCCCGGCACTCACCCGCGTCGTCTCGACGCCGTCCTGGGGGGATGGCCATGCCCTACCGCTTGTGTGCGCGCGGAAGATCCGCGGCGTACACCGTCGTCCTGTTCACCATCGCGCTCTCGGTGCTGCTGACGGGCTTGCTGCCGGTCGGTACGGCACAGGCGGCCGACGGCACCACGTCCGCTGCGACGGCCACCGGAAAGGCCACCGCGACGGCCACCACGAAAGCCACCGAAGCAACCACCGAGACGGAGCCCTCCGCTTCCGCCCCCGCCGCCGACGACTGCCCCACCCTCCCCCTCGCCCCCTTCGGCGACCCGGGTTCCGCGGTCGGCGAGGCCGCCGTCCCCGCGGACGGCAGCGCCTGCTTCACGTTCACCGCCGAGCAGCCCGGCCTGCACCGCGTCCTGACCGAGCGCGGCGGAGCGGCCGCCCAGGTCTTCGACGGTGAGACGCAGGTGGACTGCTACGACCACACGTGGGGCGAGGGCTGGTGCGCGCTGCCGCGGGCCGGTGCCTTCACGCTGAAGCTCGTCCGCACCGGCTGGGGCACCGAGCCCCTCGACACCCACGTGACCGTCACCCCGCTCGCCGCCACCACCGGGTGCGCGCGGGAGACCGGCACGTCCTGGGACCTCCCGCCGGTCACCGGCTCCGCGGTGTCCCCGTTCGGCCTCGTGTGCCACCCGTTCACGGGCAAGGCCGGCGAGCGGATCGAGACCGACTTCCGGACCGACACCTACGGCCAGTTCACGCACTGGATCACCGACGAGTCGGGTGCGCACATCTGCCCGCAGTACAACGAGGACGACAGCGAGGGATGCGTCCTGCCCGGCGACGGGCCGTACCGCGTGCTGGGGCACGTCCGGGACGCCGAGCGCGGCTTCCCGGCCCCGTACACCCTGACGATCCGCCGGCTGTCCGACCCGGACGGCTGTGCGCGCGTGCCCGTGAACGCGTACGGCTCCGCGCCCACCGCCGTGGACCCGGACACCGGCTGCAAGGTCTTCACCGCCCGGGAGGGGGGCCGCTACAGCGTGTACGCGGTGGCCGACGGGTCCCGTACCGGCCTCGCCGTGTACGACCGTGAGGGGAAGGCCGTGTGCGCCGGCTGCCCCCTGCCCGCCGGGGACTACACCGTCTTCACCGACGAGGCCACGCTCATCCTCGACCGCGCCTCGACCGCCGGCTGCGAGAGCGCGGAACTCGGCACCCACGTGGGCACCTTCGCCACGGCGGGCGAGACCGACTGCCTGACCCTGCCGCTGCCCGAGGGCGCCCGGATGGCCGCGCTGACGCCGCTGAGCGGGCCCGCGCCGCAGCCGGAGGTCGTGGTCGTCGACGCCGACGGCGTCCAGCGGTGCAACGGGGAGACGCTCGGCGAGGGCACCTGCGCGCTGACCGGCGCCGCCCCGTTCCGCGCCCTGGTGTCCGCCGACGACAGCGACACGGCGACCGGCACCTACCGCGTCGCCCTGCACCGCACGGACGCGGCGAACGGCTGCCCGGTCCTCCCGGCGGGTGATTTCACCGCCGACGGTCCCGCCGCCCGGCTCCGCACCGGCGACGGGGTCTTCTCGCGCTGCCTGTCCATCCCGGCCGACGACCACAGCGCGACCGAGAACCTGCAGCTGCGCGCCGTCTCCGGTGGGTCCACCGCCGAGTTCTCGGTGCTGGACGCCGACGGCAAGCAGGTGTGCACCGTGTACCCGTCCCTGTCGGCCTGGACCACCTGCGCCCTGACGCCCGGTGCCGCGCACACGGTGCTGGTCACCGGCCGCGACACCGCCGCCGAGTACACCCTCGCCCGGCGTGACGTCACCGCGACCGCCAAGGGCTGCGCGGCGAACCCGGCGACCGCGGTGGGCGGCCCGTCCACCGGCGGCACTCCGGCCGCCCCCGGCCTGCTGGTGTGCCGCCAGGTGACCACCGCCGACGCCGGTGACACCCTGCACCTCGACGTCCGCGACCCGCTGGGCAACGCCAACCTCCTGGCGTACGACGCGGAGGGCGACGTCGTGTGCTCGTACCGCAACAAGGCGTGCGCGGTCACCGGCTCCACCAGCTACCAGGTCCTCGTCACCGTCCCGACGAACCGGACGTCCGCCGAGTCCTACCGCTTCGACGCCCTGCGCATCGCGACGTCCGCCGGACCGGCCGCCGAGTGCGCCGAGGTCCCCAACGTCAGCTACGGGTACGGACCGGTCACCGGCACCCTCGACGAGCAGCACACCGCGGTGTGCGCGGCGCTGCCCACCTCGCACGACGACCGGTTCGACTTCGAGGTCAGCGACACCGCGGGCGGCACGCACACGGCCGTGCCCGCGCTCTACGACGCGAGCCTGGACAACAACTGCGTGCTGTCCGTCCCGAGCGGCTACCAGTGCTACGTGAACGAGCCGTACACGAAGGACGTCACGCCGAGCATCCTGGTCATCGGCCTGCCGGAGCGGGCGTCGCAGACCGCCTTCAAGGCGGAGCTGACCTGCACGTTCGGGCTGTGCGGCACCGAGACCGTCAGCGTCGGCACGGTCACCCCGACCACCGGCGCCGTCGGCGACAAGGCCACGGTGACCGTGACCGGCACCGCCCTGCACGAGGACGACAAGGTCCGCATCAGCCGGTCCGGGAAGACGGTCGAGTCCACCACCGTCTCGGTGGCCGCCGACCGCACGTCCCTGAAGGCCGTCCTGGACCTGACCGGGCTCACGGCGGGCGACTGGTACCTCAGCGTCATCACCCACAACGGCTGGGAGTACCCGCGCGGCTCCTTCACCGTCACCCCGGGCCCGCTGGAGAACACGGCCGCCCCGACCGTGACCGGTACCCCCCAGGTCGGCGCCCGGCTCACCGCTAAGCCGGGCTCGTGGTCGCCGACGCCGGACTCGTACGCCTACCAGTGGAAGGCGGACGGCCAGGCGATCTCGGGGGCCACCGCCGCCACGTACCAGGTGCCCGCCTCGCTGCGCGGCAAGAAGCTGACCGTGGCCGTCACCGCCCGCAAGAGCGGCTGGCCAAGCGCGACGGCCGAGTCCGCCGCGCGGGTGATCACGGCGGCGCCCCGCGACCACGCGGGCACCGGTGCGGTGCCGGACGGCGCCGGGGACCTGCTGACGCTCAGCTCAAGCGGCGCGCTCACCTTCCAGCACGGCTCCGGCACGGGCGCCTTCTCGGGCAAGACCAGCGGCTCCGGCTGGTCCACCTCGATCAGGGCGATCCCCTTCGGGGACGTCAACGGCGACCGGTGCAACGACGTGCTGGTGCGAATGACCGACGGCACCCTGCGTGCCTACCGGCCGGGCTGCGGCAAGGCGGTCACCCCGTCGACGCCGTACGTGTCGCTGGGCACCGGCTGGAACCAGTACAACGTGCTGACCTCACCGGGCGACGTCACCGGTGACGGCCGGGCGGACCTGATCACGCGCAACGCCTCCACCGGCACGGTGTACCTGCACAAGGGCACCAGCGACGGCAAGCTCACGGCGCGCGTGAAGCTCTACGACAACTGGAAGAGCCACAAGAAGATCGTCGGGGCCGGTGACCTCAACGGCGACGGCCGCGGCGACCTGCTCGTCCAGGACTCCTCGAACGAGCTGTGGCGCTACCACGGCACGGGCACGGGCACGTTCACCGCCCGCGTGAAGGTCTTCAACGACTGGGGCGCGTCGTACAACGCCGTCGTCGGCGTCGGCGACATCACCCGTGACGGCAAGGCCGACCTCGTCTCCCGCGACACCTCCGGGAACGTGTGGCGCAGCAGCGGCGACGGCAAGGGCTCGTTCGCCGCCCGCGTGAAGATCGCCACCGGATGGCAGGGATACAAGGGTCTGTTCTGACCCCTGAGCCGTACGTGCGCGGACGAACGGAGGGCCCCGGCCGGGTTGCGGCCGGGGCCCTTCCCCTTGCCCACGCTGGTGCGCCGGGCTTCCTGACGGTCCGTTGCATGGGTGCCGCCCGACGGGGCACCCGAGGTGCAGGCAAGCATACGGAGTGGGCGCCCCGTTCAGTCAGTGCAACCGACAACCGGGAGTATGCAATGGCGAGTTACGGCAGTTCCTCTGCCGCGTCCTCCGGGTCGCGCACCAACGGCCTGGCGATCGCGAGTCTGTCCTGCGGTGTCATCGGGCTGTTCTTCCTCAACCTCATCCTCGGGCCGCTGGCCATCATCTTCGGTGTCGTGGCCCGGCGCCAGGCGGCGGTGAAGAACGGCGCCGGGATGGCGAAGGCGGGCATCATCCTCGGTGTCGTCGACGTGGTGCTGTGGCTGGTGCTGCTGGCCGTCGCGGCCAGCAACGACGGCTTCAGCTGGTACGTGGGCGGCTAGCGGGCGGATCCGCGAGGTCCGACGAGGACGGCCGCTGTCGCGGCCGTCCTCGTCTGCGTGTGCCGGGCGCCGTGCCTCGCGGGGCGCCGGTCCCGGGAATTCTGTACCGGCGACCCCACATCTTCGGAGCCGACGGCGTTAGGGTTGTCACACGAGGCAGAGGGTGCCGACCCCCTTCGGAGCACGGGTGGCGCGCCCGCCCGGGCCCCTGAAGCGTCCCGAAACGAACGAAGGTGCGATGCCCGCTGAGAACGTCCCCGTCGCCGGCCACCTCGACGACGACGACTACCCGGCGTACACCATGGGCAGGGCCGCCGACCTGCTCGGTACGACGCCCGCCTTCCTGCGGGCCGTCGGTGAGGCCGAGCTGATCACGCCGCTGCGGTCGGACGGGGGGCACCGCCGGTACTCGCGGCGGCAGCTGCGGATCGCCGCACGCGCCCGCGAGCTGGTGGACCAGGGCACCCCGATCGAGGCCGCCTGCCGGATCGTCTCGCTGGAGGACCAGCTCGACGAGGAGCGCCGCCGCAACCAGGACATGCGGCGCAGGCTGGACGAGCACGGCCCGGATATCTAGTTCCGCGAGTACAGAATTGTGGGTCGCAGCGGTTTGAGAATTACGACAGGGCGTAAATCACAGGTGGCCCGTCGGGCGATCTGTGTTAGCGTGATAGCAGTTGCAGTTTTGGTCCCAGAGATTTTTTCTTTGCAGACTTTCCGGATCTTTCCGGAGGGGTGATCACAGCGGCGACTCGGGCCCCGCAAAGTGCGGCGTCCGGCACTGCCCCCAAGGGAGATTCAATATGGCATCTGGCACCGTGAAGTGGTTCAACGCGGAAAAGGGCTTCGGCTTCATCGAGCAGGACGGCGGCGGCGCTGACGTGTTCGCCCACTACTCGAACATCGCCACCTCCGGCTTCCGCGAGCTTCAGGAAGGCCAGAAGGTTACCTTCGACGTCACGCAGGGCCAGAAGGGCCCGCAGGCCGAGAACATCGTTCCCGCCTGACGCTGACGCGATCTCATGTGGCTGGGGCCCGCACTCTCTGGGGTGCGGGCCCCAGCCCGTTCCCTGTCCGTCCGGTGTCACCGGACCGGCCCGCGCGCATCTCGCGCTTTTCGCATTTTCTTCGGCTCATTCTTGTGAATCCGGGCCCGGCACTCTGCCGTGGCCCACATTCCTCGATGCGCCGCATCGAGGAAGGTTCCTCCATGAACCGCACCCGTGGTACCGGGGCCGGCAACGGCTCCGGCCGCTTCCGTGCCCAGGATTCGAGCCGGCAGTCGGGTGGCCGGCAGCACTCGCGCCCGGCCGCCGGACGCCGTAACGGCCCCGCAGCGAAGCCCACCGCCCGCCGCCAGGAGTTCGCCCTCCCGGTCGCGCTCACCGAGCCGCTGCCCGCGGTCGCGGCCTTCGCCGAGCTGGACATGCCGGCGCCGCTGCTGGCCGCGCTGGGCACCGAGGGCGTCACCGTGCCGTTCCCGATCCAGGCGGCCACCCTGCCGAACTCGCTGGCCGGCCGGGACGTCCTGGGCCGCGGCCGTACGGGCTCCGGCAAGACCCTCGCCTTCGGCCTGGCCGTACTGTCCCGGCTCGACGGGCAGCGGGCCCAGCCCCGGCAGCCGCTCGGCCTGGTGCTCGTGCCCACGCGGGAACTGGCCCAGCAGGTCACCGACGCGCTCACCCCCTACGCCCGCGCCGCGCGGCTGCGGCTCGCCACCGTCGTCGGCGGCATGGCGATCAGCCGCCAGGCGAACGCGCTGCGCGCCGGCGCCGAGGTCGTCGTGGCCACGCCCGGCCGCCTGAAGGACCTCATCGACCGGGGTGACTGCCGGCTCGACCAGGTCACCGTCACGGTGCTGGACGAGGCCGACCAGATGACCGACATGGGCTTCATGCCGCAGGTCACCGCGCTGCTCGACCAGGTCGGTTCCGGCGGCCAGCGGCTGCTGTTCTCGGCCACGCTCGACCGCAACATCGACCTTCTCGTGCGCCGCTACCTGCACGACCCCGTGGTGCACTCGGTCGACCCGTCCGCCGGTGCCGTCAACACCATGGAGCACCATCTGCTGCACGTGCTCGACGCGGACAAGCACACCACCGCGACCGAGATCGCCGCCCGTGACGGGCGGGTGATCATGTTCCTCGACACCAAGCACGCGGTGGACCGGCTGACCAAGCACCTGCTCTCCGTCGGCGTACGCGCGTCGGCCCTGCACGGCGGAAAGTCCCAGCCGCAGCGCAACCGGACCCTCGCCCAGTTCAAGGACGGGCACGTCTCCGTGCTCGTCGCCACCAACGTGGCCGCGCGCGGCATCCACGTCGACGACCTGGGTCTCGTCGTGAACGTCGACCCGCCCGGCGACCACAAGGACTACCTGCACCGCGGCGGCCGCACCGCCCGCGCGGGCGAGTCCGGCACCGTCGTCACCCTCGTCCTGCCGCACCAGCGCCGCGCGGTGGACCGGCTGATGGCCGACGCCGGGATCACCGCCCGCACGGCCCGCGTCCGTCCGGGCGAGGCCGAGCTGCACCGCATCACCGGCGCCCGCACGCCCTCCGGCGTGCCCGTCACCATCACCGTGCCCGCCGCCGAGCAGAGCGGCGGCACGGGCTCCGGCGGCCGCGGTCGCGGCCGGGGCGGACGCCCCGGGCAGCGCGGCCAGCGCGGCGGCCGGGGAGCCCGCACCGCCGGCCGCGGCAGCGGCGGGGGCAGCGGCGCGGGACCGACGGGCGGGTCGGCTCGCCGGTCGGCGCCGAGGAGCAATCCGTAGTCCGCGACGCGGGGTGCCCGCTGGCCCGCCGGCCCGCGGATGGGCCCACAGGTGAATCCGACGACGAGTCCGACGACAACGAGGAGAAGCCTTGACGCCGATTCCGCCCCGCGCACCCCACCCCGCGGACACCGTCGGCACGGGCCTGACCGCCCGTGACGCAATGGACGCTCCCGGGCCCCAGGTCGACGACCACATGACCGTCGACGTGGCGCTGTCCGTGCTCATCGGGGCCCGTGTCCCGCATCTGCTGCTCCAGGACGAGGACGGGCGGTGCGTGGGACTGGTCACCCTGACCCAGCTCTCCGCGCACCGCGGCGGCTCCTGGTACAGCGACCGGACGCGGCTGCGGGACATCCCGCTCGACCGCGGGCCGTTCACCTCGTCCGGTGCCGTGCTCGGCGAGGCCGAAGCGGCCATGCGGGGCCGGGCGCTGGACGTGTCCCCCGTGATCGACGAGCACGGATACGCCCTGGGCGTCCTCGCCCTCACCTCCTGACCGCCGTACGGCACCCTCGACCCACTTTCCCGACCAGACCCCGTGGAGGCGTCATGCGCTGTGTCATCGCCCGTTTCCCCTTCGACCTCATCAAGAGCGAGGTCGAGCAGTCGATGAGCGGAATCAAGGCCGAACCCGTCACCGGCCTGGCCGTCACCATCAACCGCCGCGCCTATCCGGTGATGCAGGTCGGCGAGGTCATCACCCGGCAGAGCCGCCGCGACTTCACCTCCGGCGAGATGCGCCGCGCCCTGACCCGGCTGGGCTTCACCGTCCACGAGGCCCCCGCCGTCACGCCGAGCACGAGCGCGGGCACGGGCACGGGTCACGACGAGGGTGTCCTGGGCTGGTGAAGGTGACGGTGAAGGCCCCGGACGACCGCGTCCGGGGCCTTCGCCGTGCCAGGAGTGCCACGAGTGGCAGGGTGCCGGGCGCGCACGAGGGCCAGGCGTGCCCGGGGAGCCCTCAGAAGAGCCCCTTGTACCCCTGCCATCCGCTCGCGATCCGCACCCGCGCCGCGAACGAGCCCTTGCCGTTGCCGGTGCTGCGCCACACGTCGCCGGAGGTGTCGCGGGAGACGAGGTCGGCCTTGGCGTCGCCGGTGATGTCACCGACGCCGACGACGGCGTTGTAGGACGCGCCCCAGTCGCTGAAGACCTTCACGCGGGTCTTGAAGGTGCCGGTGCCGGTGCCGTCGTAGCGCCACAGCTCGTTGGACTTGTCCTGGGCGAGGAGGTCGCCGCGGCCGTCGCCGTTCAGGTCGCCGGCGCCGATGATCTTCTTGTAGCCGCTCCAGTCGGCGTACAGCTTGGTGCGCGCGGAGAGGGTGCCGCTGCTGGTGGCCTTGAAGAGGTACACGGCGCCGGTCGACGCCTGGCGGGCGATCAGGTCGGCGCGGCCGTCGCCGGTGAGGTCCCCGGGCGAGGTCAGGACGTCGTACTGGGTCCAGCCGGAGGTGCCGAGGGACGTGTACGGCGTGGACGTCGTGAGCGCCTTGCCGCAGCCGGGCTTGTAGGCGCGCAGGGCGCCGCTGGAGAGCCGGATCAGGACGTCGTTGCAGCGGTCGCCGTTCAGGTCGCCGTAGGGCACCGCCTTGAGGGTGGTGGGCCAGCCGGTGCCGGTGGTCTTGGCGGAGAACTTCCCGGCACCGTCGCCGCGTTGGTAGGTCAGGCCGCCGGAGCCGTTCAGGGTGAGCAGGTCGCCGATGCCGTCGGAGCCGGCGAAGTCCCGGGCCACGGCGGCGGCGCCGCTCAGCTTCAGCGTGCCGGACCGGGTCAGGGCCGGGCCGTGGGCGTCGGCGGGGGCGGCGGTCAGCGTCCAGGTGTAGGTGCCGTTGGGCACGAGCCGGCCGGAGCCGTCCTTGCCGTTCCAGGCAGGGGCGACGACGCCGCGGGCCTGGCCGCCGCCGAGGGTGCGCACGGCCGTACCGGTGGCCTTGTGCCTGATCGTCAGCTGCCAGGAGGCGGCCGGCTTGTTCAGCCACCACTTGGGGGCCCACTGCCCGGTGCCGCCCTTGACGTCGGCGGAGGCGGCGACGGTGGCGTCGAGCTGGGCGAGGGCGGAGACCGGGACGCCGCTGGGGGTCAGGCGGACGGAGCCGTCGCCGCGGTGCTGGGCGATGACACCGGTGTACGGGTCGACGTCCCAGGTGTCCCACTCGAACGGCCCGGCGGTGTGCGACACGGGCGTCTGACCGCGCACGTCGGTCACCTGGAGCTGCCCGTCGCGCACGGTGGCGACGAAGCCGTCGCCGAGCTGGGCCTGCTCCCAGCCGGAGTCGGCCACGAGGGTCCGGCTGGTCCGGGTGGCGGTGTCGTAGACGCCCTGGGCCTCCAGGCCGCCCACGCACGTCCACAGCAGCCAGCGGCCGACGGCCTGGAAGTCGTTGAGGAGACAGCCCTTGCCGAACCAGACGGCGTCGCCGCGCTGCCCGGTCGTGAGGTCGACGGGGACCACGCTGTCGTTGCCGTCGTGCAGCCACAGGGTGGTGCCCCAGATCGCGGCGACGCCCTCGGTCGTCGTGTACACGGTGCGCCCGGTGTCCAGGTCGACGACCGACGTCTGCGCCGAGTCGCCGCTGTAGGGGGCCCGCAGCGCGGCGAAGCGGCCGCCGGCGGCGGACACCGACTCGTAAACGCGCGAGGCGTCGATCCGGGTGCCGGGCATCGGCTGGGCGGGGCCGAGGACGTGCGGCTGCTGGGCGGTGGTCGTGCCGTGGCCGGAGACGACCGTGCGGCCGTCACCGGTCTCGTGCAGGCGCGGGCGCTCGTTCGCGTAGTTCTCCGGGATCACCCGGCCCCGCGTGGTGCGCTCGCCGGGCGTCAGGGAGCCGGTGACGTCGATCTCACGGGTGTGCAGGTAGGTCCATCCGCGCCCCGGGTCCTTCTCCAGGGTGTTCAGCCGGCCCTGGGACAGGGTCAGCTGGGAGACGGTGTGGTGCTGCTCCCGCAGGGTGCCGTCGGCGATCCGGCGCACCGTCGGTCCGCCCGCGGCGCCGCCGGCGGTCTCGACGAGCCAGACGCCCCAGTCCTCCGCGTCGGTGCCGCCCGGCACCAGCAGCCCGCCGTCCGGGGTCGGCAGCCCGCGCCCGAACGACCGGTCGAGGAGGGTCCTGGTCGTGGAGCCGTCCGCGGCGATCGCCTCGACGCGCCACAACGGCAGCCCCACGTCGTATCCGCCGAGGGTCTCGTCGTACCGGGAGACGACGACGAAGTCACCGACCGTGCCGAGCAGTTGCACGTCGCCGCCGGGGATCGACAGGGTGCGCGGGGCGGCGGTCAGGTCGGCGCGGGAGGCGATGGCGGCCTCGCCGTGGTCCTCCCACCACAGCAGGTGGGTGGGGGTGAGGACGAAACCGGAGGGGTATTCGGCGGTGTACGGCAGCGGGAGCAGCCGGCCCTGGGCGACGTCCAGCCAGCTCGTGTACGCCTTGCCGCCCGCGCGGTAGGTGACGACCTGTCCCTTCGGGTCGCCCAGCGCGCCGCTCGCCCCGGCCGTCCACGTGATGCCGTCGGGGACGCCCTCCACCGGGCGGTCCTCGAAGGAGCCGTCCTCCCGGGTGTCCAGCAGGTGCCAGCGGGCGTCGGTGCCGAGCGTGCCGGCCAGGGTGACGACCGTCCAGCCGAGGCTGGTGAAGTACCTGTGCCCCGCCGGGAGCACGACCGTGCGGGAGGTGCCGGTCGCCATGTCCCGCAGCGTCACGGTGCCGGCCGACGCGTCGTGGCGGGCGACGACGTCCGAGCCGACGCCGTGCGCGGTGAGGTCGTACGGCGTCCCGGCCGCGTCGACGACCGTGTCGGCGCCGGCGTACGTCGTCCACACGTGCCCGCGGCCGTACTCGTAGCGGAGGAACCCGGAGGGGCCCGCGCCCAGCAGCCGTGTCTCGGGGAGCCGGGCCGTGGTGGCGGGCACCAGGACCTCTCCGGCGACCGTCTCGCCGTGCGCGATGCCGGCCGTCAGCGGGGCGAGGCCCACGGCGAGCGTGAAAGAAACGGCGGCGGCGGTCGCGGCACGTCCGAGCGCGCGTCTGGCCATACGGTCTTCTCCAGGGCTGGCAGGGGAGCTGGGAGAGCTGGGGAAGGCTCGTACGGCACGCCGGTGTCCCACGGACGCGCGGCGCACGTGTGGCGGATGGCGTTCAGGCCCCCCTCAACGCAAGTGGCCGGATCCTAACAGCCGGTCCCGGCCCGCTCGACGGCGCGGCGGCGCGTCCGCGCCTCCCTGCCCACCAGGAACAGCAGCAGCCCGAACGGTGACAGCAGGATCGTCAGGACCAGCAGCGGCCCCATCACCAGGGCGGGGATCTCCAGGCGCCGGCCCTCCCGGTACATCCACTGCCCGACCAGCAGATCCCAGGCGACGACCTGCGCCCAGACGGCGCCCGCGCCGTCGGCGAGGGCGGTCAGCTCGCGGAAGGCACCGAGGTCCGGGCTGCGGACGGCGGCCCACAGCTCGGGGAACACCGGTACGGCGAGGGCGGCGTACACCAGGAGGACGGGCACCGCGGTCCACGGCGACGCGGCGACACGCGCGGTCGGGCCCCAGGCCGGCGCGAAGATCATCAGCAGCCACACGGGGGCGGCCAGCCAGAAGGACAGCTCGAAGAGGAAGGTGGTCACGACACCAGGTCCTTGCGCGCGCCGGTCACCTCGGCGGAGGGGCGAGTTTCGGCCACCGACGGGGAGTGGTCCGAGGGCCGGGGCGGGAGGCCGGCCCCCGGGCGCGGGGCGCCCCGCAGGGTGGCGTACGTCCCGGCCGCCGCGGCCAGCAGGACGGCCCCGGCCGCGCCGAGCGTCACCGCGTCCGGCCGGAGCAGCGGCTGCCCCCGCAGCGCCTGCCACAGCACGAGGGCGAAGACGGCGGCGTACGTTCCCGAGGCCACCCGCACCAGCCGCAGCCGGACCCGGTCGTCGGCGAGCCGGGGACGGCGCGGCGCGAGCACGGCGAGCACCATGACCACCAGCGGAAGCAGCTGCAGCGCGTGCATGCCGACGAAGTGCGCGATGCGCAGGTCGCCGCCGGTCGTGGACCAGCCGGTCAGCGGCATCGCCGGGCCGCCGTCCGGCACGCCCACGCTGTGCGCGCCGACCACGTCGGACTCGCCGCGCCGCTGCCCCGGCGCCGGCCGGGTCATCAGGAAACCGACGGCGGCCCCCGCCAGCGCCAGCAGCACTCCGCCGCGCATCGCCGCGGCGGCGGCGCGGTCGGCGATCCGCGCGCGCAGCAGCAGGACGGCGATGACGAGGGTGGCGGTCCACAGCACGACGACCGTGACGGCCATCGTGTTGAACAGCGCCTCGTCGAAGGGCGTCGCGACGTTGAAGTGACTGCGCTTCCCGCGCACCACCTGCCCGACGATGATCACCATTTCGCCGAGGCTCGCGACGGCGACCACGGTCCCCGCCCGCCGGCCGGCCCGGCGCCCGCGGGGCAGCAGCGACAGCATCCAGGCGAGGGAGAGGGAGTACGACACGAAGGACACCGCGAACTTGAACGGCTTGGCCCAGATCGGCGCGCCCACCAGGACCCGGTCGTCGATCACGAGGCCCACCGCGGAGACGACCGCCGTCACCGCCATCAGCACCGAGAACAGCACGAGCGGCCGGTGCCAGGACCGGGCGCGCTGCCAGGACTCGCGCAGGGCCGTACTCAAGGACACGCGTGTGGACAGGGACGAGGCCACGCAAAACACCCCCAGGACGTACGGACGGCATGTATGGGTAGCGGCGCTCTCCGTACACAGACAGCGGCGCTCTTCATATATGGATAGCGGCGCTATCCGCTATCCGATAGCCCCACTATCTATCATGGGCGCGGGCCCGGCAAGGGCCGAGGGACATCGGGCAGCGTTCGGCGGAAGCCGAGACAGGTGAGGAGCGAACCGGTCGTGCGCATCGGGGAGTTGAGCCGGAAGACCGGGGTGCCGGTGCCGACGATCAAGTTCTACGTCCGTGAGGGCCTGCTGCCTCCCGGCGAGCTGACCAGCCGCAACCAGGCCACGTACGGCGAGGCGCACGAGCGGCGGCTGCGGCTGATCCGCGCCCTGCTCGACGTGGGCGGCATGAAGGTGGCCCAGATCGCGGACGTCCTCGCGGCCGTCGACGATCCGGCGCGTCCGCTGCACAAGGTGCTCGGCGCCGCCGCGGACCGCATCGGCGGCGCGCACGGCGAACAGGACGACGCACAGTCGGCGGCGGCCCGCGCCGCCGTCGCCGGCCTCCTCGCGCGGCGCGGCTGGCACACGTCGCCGGACAGTCCCGCCGGCGTCGACCTGGCCCGCGCGCTCGCCGCCCTGGCGCGCCTGGGCCACGAGTCCTTCGTGGAGATGCTGGACGACTACGCCGACGCCGCCGAACGGGTCGCCCGCGCGGACCTCGCGTACGTCGACCGGAAGGTGGCCGTCGAGGACATGGTGGAGGGGGTGGTGATCGGCACCGTCCTGGGCGAGGCCGTCCTCAGCGCCCTGCGGCGCCTCGCCCACGTGGACGCCTCGGCGCGGCTGTACGGAACGGGCGGCCGCGCGGGAGGACGCCGACCCGACGGACCGGCGGATTCGGCGAATCCGGCGAATCCGGCGAACCGTACGGACTCGGCGGCCTCGGCGGACACCACGGACTCGGCGGACTCGGCGGACTCGGCGGAATAGACGGACTCGGCGAACTAGGCGGCCTGGACGGCTGGGACGGGACGAGCGGCGGACCGCCGCCCACCGCGCCCGCCCCCCAGACAGCCGTGCCCGCCGGACGCGACCGCGTGCGGCGGTGCCGCGTCCGGCGGGAGGGCCGTGCTCAGCGGAAGTTCACGTCACTGCACAGGAAGTACGTCTGGTCCATGTGCGAGGCCTGCCAGATCGTGTAGACGACGTGGCGGCCGCTCAGACCGGAGGTGCTGACGGGGATCGAGTAGTTCTGGCTGGGCGCGTACCGGCCGGTGCGGGTGACCAGCTGCAGGTCGCTCCAGCGCAGCGGCCGGGTGGCCGGGTCGAAGCCCTGGCGGGTGACGTAGACCAGGAAGTAGTCCGCGCCGTGGCTGGCCTGGTCGTGGAGCTTGATGGTGAAGTTGCCGGAGACGTCCGTCGTCTTCCACGGGCCCACCGCGTCCAGCGCGTTGTAGCGGCCGCTCTCGGTGCGGCCGCCGCTGCACAGCTGCCCGTCGGGCACGACCGCCTGGAAGTTGCCGCCGGAGCCGTTGCGGTACAGGCCGTTCCAGTTCCACATGGCGTTCGGGTTGGCCTGCCAGGCCTGCCAGCACATCGGGTCCTGCTGGGCCATGGCCGGGTTCTGGAAGTCGCTGCCCCAGCGCAGCCAGCAGCCGTAGTTGCGGGAGGCCGGGTCGACGACCGAACCGTGGGCGCGCGCGGTGCCGCTGCCGGGGATCAGGGTGATCAGCAGGGCGGCGAGCAGACTCAGGAGGAGGGCGGGGCGGAGTCCGGCACGCGTAATGGCGTGCTCATGACATCCGGTGACTGCCGTACGGAGCACGGTCTCTCTCTTTCTCATGGGGGGATCGGAAGCGGGAGCCGTACCGGTGGGGGGTCGGTCTTTGGGAGCGCTCCCATTCCAGGCTGCGCCCTGGAAGTGGTCACCGCAACGCTCGGATCGCGCCATCTTGCGGCGGGCGCCTCGCGGACGCGGCCGTGACCCGGATCACAGGCTCCGGGTGCATAGCGAGCGCACAGCCACCGTCTTTCCTCACACGTAGGCAACTGGCGGGAGCGGGGACGTGCGCATGGAGCAAGCTCGGGCCGGTGAGTTCGACGAGTTCGTGGCGGCCCGCTGGTCGGCGTTGCTCCACCTCGCGCGGCTGCTCACCGGTGGCGACCGGCATCGGGCCGAGGACCTGGTGCAGGACTCCCTGGTCAAGCTCTGGTTCGCCTGGCCGAAGGTCGGCGACGAGGCGCCGGAGGCCTATGTCCGCACGGTGATGGTGCGCGCGGCGGCGCGGTCGGCCCGGCGCCGCTGGTGGGGGGAGCGGCCCGTCGAGCGGCTGCCCGACACCCCGGCGGCCGGGGACGTGTCCGCGGCCGTGGCCGAGCGGTCCCGGCTGGAGGCCGCGCTCGGCCGGCTGCCGGCGAAGCAGCGGGCCGCGGTGGTGCTGCGCTACTACCAGGACCTCCCCGAACGCCAGGTGGCGGAAGCACTGGGGTGCCCGCTGGGCACGGTCCGGTCCCATACCGCGCGCGGAGTGGCCCGGCTGCGGCAGCTGTTGGCCGATGTCATCGAGCCGGTGGGGTGAAGGAGACGTCATGGACCACTTCGAACGGCAGCTGGCGCGGATGATGCGCGGCGCCGAGGAGCACACCCCCTTCGAGCCGCGGCACCGGGAACGGCTCATGGACCGGGTCCGGGCCCGCCGCCGGGCGCGGGCGGCGCGCAGGGCCGCCGGTTCGGTGCTCGCGGTCGCCGGACTGGGTGTCGGCCTGTTCCTGCTGCCCGGCCGTCCGGCCGAGCCCGAGCCGGGCCTGCCCCGCCCGCAGCCGACGACGAGTTTCCGCCCCCCGTCCCCCGTACCGGACGCCACACCGTCCCCCGGCGTGTCCCCGACCGCCCCGCCCGAGACGACGACCGCACCCCCGAGCACGTCCCCCACGACGAGCGCGCCCCCCGCCACCGAGACCCCGTCCGCCACCCCGGACCGGGGCTCCGCCACCACCGCGCCGCCGCCCGAAGCCACCGAGTCCGTTCCCGCGGGGGGCGACCCGTCGCCGACACCCCCGGCGCCGGAGACCACGGACCCCGCGGACTCGGCCACGCACACGGCGGGCGGCGAGCCGTCGTCCGAGGCGTCGGTGTCGGTGGAACCGGGCGGCTGACGGCCGGCGCTCCCCCGCTTCCCGCGTCTCGCCCGCTTCCCGCGCTTTCCGGCGCCCTGACGCCGCACCCCTTCATCCAGGGAACACACAAGGACAGCAGATGACGAAACCCGCCACCGCCGTGGCCCCCGCCCGCGAACCGGCCCCCGCACCCGCCCCCGACCCCGCCCGCGGGCCCGCCTCCGGCCCGGCCCGCGCATCCGTCCCCCGGCCGGCCCGCGCCCCCGTCCCCGCCCACCACCCGGACCCCGTACTCGACGTCGTGGTCCCCGTGTACGACGAGGAGGCGGACCTGGAGCCGAGCGTGCGGCGGCTGCACGCGCACCTGCGGGCGACCTTCCCCTACCCGTTCCGCATCACCGTCGCCGACAACGCCAGCACCGACGGCACCCCGCGCATAGCCGCGCGGCTGGCGGCCGAACTGCGCGAGGTGGAGTGGCTGCGGCTGGCCGAGAAGGGGCGGGGACGGGCGCTGCGCGCGGCCTGGTCGCGCTCGCCGGCCCCGGTGCTGGCGTACATGGACGTGGACCTGTCCACCGACCTCAGCGCGCTGCTCCCCCTCGTGGCCCCGCTGATCTCGGGCCACTCGGACATCGCGATCGGCACCCGGCTGGCGCCCGGCGCGCGGGTGGTGCGCGGTCCCCGCCGGGAGTTCGTCTCGCGCTGTTACAACGCCCTGCTGCGCTCCACGCTCGCCGTCGGCTTCTCCGACGCGCAGTGCGGTTTCAAGGCCGTACGCCGCGAGACCGCCGAGCGGCTGCTGCCGCTGGTGCGCGACGGGGAGTGGTTCTTCGACACCGAGCTGCTGGTGATCGCCGAGCGGGCCGGGCTGCGGATCCACGAGGTGCCGGTGGACTGGGTGGACGACCCCGACAGCCGGGTCGACGTGCTCGCCACCGCGCTTGCCGACCTGCGTGGCATCGCCCGGCTGGGCCGCGCGCTGACCCGCGGCACCCTGCGCCCCGCCGACCTGCACCCGGACGGCGGCGCGCCACCGGCCGGTCTGGCCGGCCAGTTGTGGCGGTTCGCCGCCGTGGGGGCGGTGAGCACGCTGGGGCATCTGCTGCTGTACGCGGCGCTGCGCCCGGCGGCCGGGGCGCAGGCCGCCAACGCGCTGGCGCTGCTGGTCTGCGCGGTCGCCAACACGGCGGCCAACCGGCGGCTCACCTTCGGGCTGCGCGGCCGCGGCGGCGCGCTGCGCCACCAGGCCAGGGGTCTGGTGGTCTTCCTGCTGGGCCTGGCCCTCACCTCGGGCTCGCTCGCCGCGCTGCACCACGCGGCACCCGGCGCCGCGCCCGCCACGGAACTCGCCGTCATCGTCACCGCCGGCCTGACCGCGACCGCGCTGCGGTTCCTCCTCCTGCGCGGCTGGGTCTTCGGCGCCCGCCCGTCCCGTCGTACGGCGGGAGGGTCCGCCTCGTGAACGCCGCGCCGGCGACCGGCCTCTCCACCCCGCCCGCCCCGCCCGCCTCTTCCCCCGCGCCCCCGGACTCCCCGGCCCCCGCGGCCTCGCGCGCCCGGCGGCGGCTGCGCCGGGCGGCCGGACGGTACGGCCCCGTCCTCGCCGTCTACGGCGGTCTGAAGCTGACCGGGTTCACGGTCTTCCTCTCCCTGCTGCACCTCGCCGGGGACTACCGCGACAAGCACCCGCGCTTCGGCGGCGGCGAGCGCCCGTGGGACGTCCTGGCCACCTGGGACGGCTGGTGGTACCAGCAGATCGCCGCCCACGGCTACGACCCCGCGCTGGAGCCGATCCCGGGCGCCACCGGACTGATCACCCTGGAGGGGAACTCGGCGGCGTTCTTCCCGCTCTACCCGGCGCTGATGCGGCTGGTCTCCGAGGTCACCGGGCTCGGCCTGTTCGGGTCCGGGCTGCTGGTCTCGGTCGTCGCCTCCTTCGTCGCCGCGCTCGGCATCCGCGCCGTCGCCGCCCGGCTGGCCGGTGACCGCGCCGGGCTGGCGGCGGCCGGCCTGTGGGCGGTGTGGCCGGGGTCGGGCGTGGAGTGGGCGGTCTACTCCGACTCCCTCTTCGTCGCCCTCGCCGCCTGGGCCTGTTACGCCGTCATGACCGGCCGCTGGCTCACCGCCGGGCTCCTGACCTGCGCCGCCGGACTCAACCGCCCCACCTCGGTCGCCCTGATCGCCGCCCTCGGCGTGGCCGTCCTGCTCGCGCTGCGCGAGCGCCGCGACGGTGCGCTGCGCCCGCTGGCCGCGCTCGCCGTCGCCCCGCTCGGCCTGCTCGCCTACCTCGGCTGGGTGGGCCACGAAATGGGCGACTACGGCGGCTACTTCACGCTCCAGCGCGACGCCTGGGCGCACACCTTCGACTACGGCAAGCACACCCTGGACGTGCTGACCTCCGTCCCGGTGGGCCACTTCGACTACCTCTCCGCGTTCCCCTTCGCGGACCTGATCGGCGTGTGCGTCGTCCTGCTCGCCCTCGCCCTGCTGCCGCTGCTGATCCGCCGGCGCCCGCCGGCCGTGCTGGTCGTCTACACGGTCCTCACCCTCGCGCTCGTCCTGGGCAGCCAGCAGATCTTCGCGAACGTCTCCCGCTATCTGCTGCCCGCCTTCCCGTTGTTCCTGCCGCTCGCCGCAGCCCTGCGCCGCCTCGGCCTGCCCGTGCTGCTGTCGCTGCTCGGCCTGGCCGCGCTGGCCTCCGGCTCGTACGCCGGATACGCGCTGTTCGAACTCGGCGTCCCGTGACGACATGTCGTACAGGGATATGTGTGACAGCGATATTTGGTGTTGGAATGGCCCCTGGATTAAGTAATTATCAAGGCTCCTGTTCACTCATTTGCCGCGCACCCGCCGAACTGCCGCAACGTTAGGGGGGATATGGACAAAGCAACCAGGGAAGGGCGCTATCACCTCCTCGTGCAGCGCCCGGCGGTGAACGCGAGTGAACACCCGGCCATGGTGCAGGCCACCGAGCCCCTCCTGCGGGAATTCCTGGACTTGTTGAGCAGACTGGAAGACGATCTGGCCCAACGGTGGATCAAGACCGAAAACCGATGATCTATCCGGAATCGGAGCAGTCCGACCGCGTCATGCACGCCCAAGGAAATCTCTCGTACCCCCTGCTGCCGCCGGACGCGGCCTGGGATCCGGCCGAGGAACTGGCCTGGATGCTCCGGGACGCGATCGACGAGGACCTGCACGGCGATCTGCACAGGATTCCCGGGCCCCGCGACGAGGAGTCGGCCCTCACGCCGGGCGAGGGCACCCCGCTGGGCAATCTCCAGGAGATCACCGCGGAGCTGCCGCCGCTGCGGCCCGCCTCCCGCGGTCACCGCCGCGTTCCCCAGCGCAGACGCGCGAGCGCGCTCCAGACGATGAGCTACTTCGTCGCCGCGCTGGCGGCGGCCATCGCCTCCGCCGTGAGCTTCTTCAGCGGGATGGTCGCGTGCGACCCGCTGCGGGTGGTGGCCGCGGCCCGGGTGCCGGACAGTGTGGTCCCGTTCTGGCCGCTGCTGGTGTACGGGCCGTGGCTGGTCGCGTCGCTGTCCGTGCTGCGGGCCGCGCTCCACCGGCGGCGCGCGGTGCACTCGTGGTGCACGGTCCTGCTGTTCTCGGCGATCACCATCCTCCTGTGCGTCCTCCAGGCCCCGAAGACCCTGCTGGACATCATCTCCGCCGCCCTGCCGGGGCTCGCCTCCCTGGCCTGCTTCCAGCAGGCGGTCCGGCAGATCACCCTGACCCGGGCGCCGCGCAAGACCGTTCCCCGGCACCGCACGAGAACCCCGTGAACCCTTCCGGCCGACATTCGGCCGGCGGCGGCGCCGTACGGGCCTGGCTCATCGGGACCGACAGCCGGAATCGTCCGTGATCGAATATCTGCCCCGGCCCCCTCTTTTCCGCAATGCTGTTCCGGCCTGGTTCACCGCGTCACCGAAGTGGAATTGCCGCCGCTGTTTCGCCCGCCGCCGAACGGGGAGAAAGCCTGGCCCGTCACCGCGCGCTGATCTGCGTCCCGCTACGCCCCGCTGCGGAAGACCTGCCGATACGACTGCGGCGAGACGGTGGTCAGGCGGGCGAAGTGGTGGCGGAGGTTGGCCGCGGTGCCGAAACCGGTGCGCCGGGCGATGGACTCCACCGGGTCGTCGGTGGTCTCCAGCAGCTCCTGGGCCAGGCGGACCCGCTCCTGGAGTATCCACTGCAGCGGCGTCGTGCCCAGCACCTCGCGGAAGCGGCGGGCGAAGGTGCGCTCGCTGAGATGGGCCGCGCGGGCCAGCGCGGGGACGGTCAGCGGTTCGTGCAGCCGCTCGCGGGCCCAGTCGAGGACCGGCCCGAGACCGGCGTCCGGGCGGCGGGAGCGCAGCGCGCGCGGCTCCAGGGGCGGATGAGCGGAGGGGCGGGCGTACTGGCTCTGGCCGCCCTCCCGGTGCGGGGGTACGACCATCCGGCGGGCCACCTCGTTGGCGACCGCCGCGCCGCGGTCCTGGCGGACCAGGTGGAGGCAGAGGTCGATGACGGCGCCGGTGCCCGCCGAGGTGAAGACGGTGCCTGCCTGGACGTAGAGGGCGTGCGGCTCGTAGGTCACGCGGGGGAAGCGGCGGGCGAAGTCGGTGGCGTTCATCCAGTGGGTGGTGGCCCGGCGGCCGTCCAGCAGGCCCGCGGCGGCGAGGACGTACGCGCCGCTGCACAGCGAGACGATCCGGCGCCCGCGCGCGTGGGCGGCGCGCACCGCCTCCAGCAGCGGCTCCGGCGGGTCGAGCTGCACCCGGCGCTCGCAGGCGCTGACCACCACGGTGTCCGCCTCGGCGAGGTCGTCCAGGCCGTACGGGGTGTGCAGGGTCAGGCCGGCGGGGGTGCGCAGGGTGCCCGGTTCGGCGGCGCACAGCCGCAGTTCGTACCAGGGGTCGCTGACCTCGCTGCGGTCGAGGCCGAACACCTCGCAGGGGACGGCGAGTTCGAAGACGGGGGCGTTGCCGGTGACGGCGACGGCGACGACATGCCGTCCCGTGGCTCCGGGGGCCGTGGCCTTGTGGGCACTCATGGCGGGAATTTAGCGCACTCGGCCGTTTCTGCCACTGGCCGGTGCCGGTGCGGCACGGCGACGCTGACGGTATGTCTGATCACAAGCCCGCCGAGGGACGGCTGACCGCCGCCCACGGAACCGCCCTGTACGTCGGTGCCGTGCTCGGCACCGGAGTCATCGCCCTGCCCGCGCTCGCCGCCGACATCGCGGGACCCGCCTCGCTGCTGGCCTGGCTCGGACTCGCCGTGCTGTCCGCGCCGCTCGCGGCGGCGTTCGCCGCGCTGGGGGCGCGTCACCCGGACGCCGGGGGCGTGTCCACCTACGCCCGGCTGGCGTTCGGCGAACGCGCCGCCGCGGTGGCCGGCTGGTGCTTCTACTTCGCGATACCGCCGGGCGCGGTGGCCGCCGCGCTGTTCGGCGCCTCGTACGTCTCGTCCGCGCTGGGCGGCGGCGCCGTGACCACGGCGGTCACGGCGGCCGGGCTGATGCTGACGGTCACGCTGGTCAACGCGGTCGGGCTGCGGGTCACCGGGCGCGCCCAGTTCCTGCTCTTCCTGCTGCTGCTCGCGCTGCTGACGGCGGCGGTGGGGCTGTCGCTGCCGCACGCGAGCACGGAGTACCTGCGCCCCTTCGCCCCGCACGGCTGGGCGGCGGTCGGTCCGGCGGCGGCGCTGCTGGTGTTCAGCTTCGCCGGGTGGGAGGCGGTCACCCACCTCGCGGGCGAGTTCCGCCGCCCCGCCCGTGACCTGCCCCGGGCGACCGGGGCGGCCGTGGTGATCGTCGGTGTCCTCTATCTGGCGGTGGCGTTCGCGGTGGTGGCCGTCCTCGGCCCGGCCGCGGCCCGCTCCGACGCGCCGCTCGGCGACCTGATGGCGCTCGGCCTCGGCGGCGGCGCCCGGCCCCTCGCCGCGCTCGCCGCGGTCCTGCTGACGCTGGGCACCATGAACGCCTACTACGCGGGTGCCGCCAAACTCGGCGCCGCGCTGGGCCGCGACGGCGTACTGCCCGCCTGGTTCGCCCAGGGGTCCACGGCCGGCGAGACCCCCCGGCGCAGCCTCTTCCTCGTCTCCGCCCTCGCCGGACTGGCCCTGCTCGCCGTGACCGTGACGGGCACGGGCGCGGTGCCCGCCGTGATGCTCTCCTCCGGCTCCTTCGTGGTCGTCTACGCGCTCGGCGTGGCCGCCGCGATCCGTCTCCTCCCGCGCCGCAGTGCGGGCCGCGCGGCGGCCTGGGCGGCCCTGGGGGCGGTCCTGCTGCTGCTGGCCCTGTCCGGGCTCTACCTGCTGTGGCCGCTGGTGGTGAGCTGCGGGGCGCTGCTGTCGGTACGGCGCAAGCGGGCCCGCCGGGCACGCCGGCCGGCCCCGCAGGCGGCACCCGAGACGGAGGACTCGGCGGTCGCCGCCTGATCCGGGCCGTCCGGAACGGCCGCGTCACGCGGCGCCTTTGAGAGGATCGACTCCATGTCCAGCGAGTCCGGTCAGTTCGGGACGCCCGGGAAGTCCGGGAAGTTTGGGACTTCCGGGCGACGCGAGGCCACTCCGGCGCCCGCCGGGCAGGTGGCCGCGCCGCCGTCCGCCGAGCCCGCCGTGGGCGACGACGTCCTGGGCGGCCCGTCCCCCGCCGGCCGGGCCGAGTTCACCGACGACGCGGGCCGGCGCTGGCGGAAGGTGCGCGGCCCGCTGCACCCCCGGCTCGGCAGGCGCCTGGCGGCCCGAGCGGATGCGTTCGTCATCGGTGAGGGCGCCGGGGAGCGGTTCCGGCACGTGGCCTCCGGTGACCGTCTCCCCGCCTGGCGGGCGATCGAGGACCGCCTCGACTCCCCCCTCACGCCGAGCTACCGGGCCTTCGAGTTCCGTTCCGCGGAGGGCATGACCCTGCTGTATGTCGAGGAGTCCTGCTGACGGGCGGGCGGTCGGTGGCCGGCCGGTCAGTGGTACGCGTGGACCACCGCGTGGCCCTTGCCGCGGCCGATCATCCACTTGTTGACCGGGGTGGTCAGCACGAAGGCGACGGCGAAGCCGCCGAGGAGGGCGTACCAGAACAGGCCCTCGGTGAGGTGGGCGTCCATCGCGCCGGGCGTGAGGGCGATGATCGTGTTGTCGACGAGTTCCATGACCGCGATCGAGACCGTGTCGGCGGCCAGGGCCACCTTCAGCGCGCTCTTGAAGCCCAGGCCCGCCCGCAGGACCGCGAACAGGGTGAACGAGTAGCCGAAGAGGAAGGCCAGGGTGATCGCGAGGGCCATGGTCTGGGCGTTGCCCCACATCAGGGCCGTACCGATCACCATGCCGAGGATCTCGCCGATGGCGCAGCCGGTGAGGCAGTGCAGGGTCGCCTTGACGGCCGTGCCCCAGGTGGCGGCCGGGCCGTGTCCGTCGCCGTGACCACCGTGCGCGGCCCGAACCGTGTGCCCGGCGCTGTGGTGAGGGTGGTGAGCGCTGTGGTCCATGACGTTTCCCCATTCCCGTCCGGCTGGGGCGTTCTCTTCTGCCCCACACTTCGAACGTATACCCCCTAGGGGTACCTGTCCAGCGGTCGCGGGCGGGCGGCGGGGCGGAGGGCCGGATCCAGAGGGCTTCCTCGATGTTGTTCACATTCCTGAACTACACCCAAGCGACGCAGTTGTATTGACGTGCCCATAGCAAGCCCTTACCGTCCGGGAGAGCAGCTACTTCCCCGGACCTCGGCGGCACCCGCGCACGTCAGTCGTTCAGATATCTGCACACTCACCAGCAAGCTGAACACCCGATCACCACCGCCGTGGTTCGCCACCCCACACCACGGGAGACGAACCGATGCACCTGAGACCAGTCATCGCGTCCGCGGGCCTCCTGGCCGGCACCCTCGTCGCGCTCTCCGGCACCACGGCCGCGCAGGCGGCGACCACCCGCTACGAAGCCGAGACCTCCCCCGCGGTCTGCGCCGGCGCCATCGAGTCGGACTGGGCGGGCTACTCCGGCACCGGCTTCTGCAACGGCACCAACTCGACCAGCGGGTACGTCCAGTTCACGGCCAACGCCCCGGCCGCCGGCACGGCGACCCTGCGGATCCGCTTCGCCAACGGCACCACCACGGCCCGCGCCGCGGCCCTCACCGTGAACGGCGCGTCGGCGGGCACCCTGTCCTTCGAGGGCACGGGCGCGTGGAGCACCTGGGCGACGAAGACGGTCAGCGTGTCCCTGGCGGCGGGCGCCAACACCATCCGCCTGAACCCGACGAGTTCGGCGGGCTTGGCGAACATCGACTACGCCGAGGTGGAGACCACCGACGGAGGCACCACCCCGCCCCCCACGAACGTCCTCTACGTCGCCCCGAACGGCACGGACGGCGCGGCCGGCACCCAGACCTCGCCCACCACCCTCACCTCGGCGATCAGCCGCATCACCCCCGGCGGCACGATCTACGTCCGCGGCGGCACGTACCAGTACTCCCAGACCGTCACGATCCCGCCGGCCAACAGCGGTACGGCGAGCGCCCGTACGAAGCTCACGGCGTACCCCGGGGAGAAGCCGGTCCTGAACTTCTCGGCGATGGCGGAGGACCCGGCCAACCGCGGTCTGGCGCTGAACGGCAACTACTGGCACGTTCACGGGCTCACCGTGGAACGCGCGGGCGACAACGGCATCTTCATCGGCGGCAGCAACAACATCGTGGAACGCACGGTGACCCGCTACAACCGCGACACCGGCCTCCAGCTGTCCCGCATGGCGTCCACGACACCCGCCTCCCAGTGGCCGTCGAACAACCTCATCCTCAGCGCGGAGTCCCACGACAACGCCGACTCCGACGGCGAGGACGCGGACGGCTTCGCCGCGAAGCTGACCTCCGGCCCCGGCAACGTCTTCCGGTACGCGGTCGCGCACAACAACATCGACGACGGCTGGGACCTCTACACCAAGCCCGACACCGGCCCCATCGGCGCCGTCACCATCGAGGACTCCCTCGCCTACGAGAACGGCACCCTCAGCGACGGCTCCCAGGCCGGCAACGGCGACCGCAACGGCTACAAGCTCGGCGGCGAGGACATCGCCGTCAACCACGTCGTGCGCCGCTCGATCGCCTACGACAACGGCAAGCACGGCTTCACGTACAACAGCAACCCGGGTTCGATGACCGTCTCCGACAACGTGAGCGTCGACAACGCCCAGCGCAACTTCAACTTCGACGCCGGCACGTCGGTGTTCCGGGGCAACACCTCCTGCCGCAGCTCCAGTGGCACGAGCGACCGCATCATCGGCAACGCCGACGCGACCAACCAGTTCTGGTCCGGCACCAACGGCTCCCGCTGCGCCGCCTACTCCGGCGCCCTGAACTGGTCGTACGCCTCGGACGGCCGCCTGGTGGTGACGTTCGGCGGCAACCAGGTGACCCGGTAGAAGACGCCCGGCGGGGACACCCGGCCGGCTCAGTGCGAGGCAGAACCAAGCGATCGGTCGACTGTGATGCGACCAGCTCATGCACGACGAAGGCCCCCGACCGGCAGGTGG
Source organism: Streptomyces sp. JB150 (assembly GCF_011193355.1). Lineage (GTDB taxonomy): Bacteria > Actinomycetota > Actinomycetes > Streptomycetales > Streptomycetaceae > Streptomyces. The sequence goes on along the minus strand of NZ_CP049780.1, from coordinate 3,919,918 downwards.
GGGGCCTTCATCGTGCTGACGCACGTCTCCTCCGGGCTTCGGATCCTCGAAGTGCCGGTACAGCTGCGCCGTCCAGCAGGGGCACGAGCCGTCGCAGCGCAGCCAGCCACCGTTCGACATCTTCCCGCGGAGCTCGGCGACCTTCTCCGCCGGCCGGGTGAAGAAGCGCGGTCTGACCGTCCGACCCTGCTACACCTCTCCACCAGAGCGGGCCGTCCTCGTACGTGAAGGCGGCCCGCCCCTCTTCCGGAAGGCGCGCATGACCTGGACAGGACACATCCACGGTTACGGCCCGTGGGTCGGACCGCCCAACAGCTACCACCGCGAAGGCGACCGGCGACCCCCGCATCCCGACCCTCCTGCGCCCCCTTCTTCCGACGAGGACAAGGTGGCCATCCGCATCCTTCAGCGCTACCGCGAGGTGGTGGCCGAGTTCCCGACCTCGAACCTGCCGCCCATGATGTCGGGGCACTGGCTGCTGAGGCGGAACCAGACGTCGGTCGAGCGGACCTGGACGGACCCGGCAGCGGCACTCGACTGGGCGACGAAGCACTTCCTCGACAACCCGCCGATGGAGCGGGAAGACGGCCGCCGGGCGTACGCGAGCCTGGACACGAAGCGTGCGTACGCGCTGGACGTCCTGCCGGTCGGCGTCGACGTGAGCTGGGTGTACTACAACCGGTCGGGCAACATCGCCTCGCTCAACCTGGTGTGCTGTCCGAATCGGCACCACCCCGACCTCACGTGCCCGCTCGCCTAGGACCGCAGACGGGAAGCCGGGCCCGCCGCGGACGACCCCGCGGGGCGGACCGGCTAGGAGGCGTTCGCCGCGTGCCCCAGCGCGCCCAGGATCCAGGGCATGTCCTTGCGGTGGGTGACGATGAGGACCGGGGTGCCGTTGTCGTCGCATTCGAGGACCAGGGTGCGGCCGCCGTAATCGGGGATGTCGCGGTCGGTGTGGTAGGGCGGGCGGACGCGGAGGGGGGTGAGGGTGGGGGGTGCCTCGCGGCGGCGGAAGCCACCGGTCGGGTCGGGGGTGGAGGCCAGGACGCCGGGGCCGGCGACCAGGTGACCGCCGCCGCGGGCGTACGGCACCTCGCCCACGATCTCGCCGAAGACGACCCGCTCGCGGTCCGGCACGCGCGGGGTCACGGCGACCGTGTCGTCCCCGCGCTCGCGTCGCGCCGCCAGTCGTACGCCCGCCCAGGAGAGGGCGGCGATCACCGGGAGTGCCGCGACGACGGCCAGGAACGCCGCGCCGGGGCCGTCCGTCGCGAGGGCGGCGGCCACGCCGGCCGCGGCGAGGGCGAGCGCGCCCAGCAGGGGCCAGCCGAGTTGCCAGGAGTGCGCCCGGGGGGTGGTGCGGGGGCGCCTGGACCACCAGAGGACGACCGCCATGACGCCCAGGCCGTAGAGGCCGACGCCGAAGGCCCAGGCCGTGTACACGCGGTGGTCGTCGCGCGGGTCGGCGGTGGTGTGGCGGCGTTCGGCGGGGAAGTCGACCCAGCGGATCTGGTGCCGCCAGTAGGTGACCTCGACGCGCTGTCCCGCGCCCGCGGGCGGGTGGTCGTTCAGACGGGTGCGGCTGGTGGTCCCGTCCGCCTCCCTGAGGTACAGCCAGTAGGAGGGCAACCTGCGGCTCCGCTCCTCCTCGACGCGCTCGATCCGCGCGCCGGTCGTCCACAGGCAGTCGCCGTCGCGGCCGCCGTCGGTGCCGCAGGCGACCGCCGCGCGGTAGGCCCGCTCCTCGTCGAGCGCGCCGCGCGCCGGCCCGAGCAGCAGCCAGGCCGCCACGAGGCCGCACACCACGCCGAGCGCGACGGCCGCCCGTGTCGGCCTGCGCGTCCTGGGGTCTCGGTCAGCAGTCGGGGTCACCGGGCCATCCTGCGGGACGGGACCGGCGGGGCCCAGAGGCGCTTCCGGCACTCCGGCCGGGCCGTTATCTGCCGGAGACCGGCAGGTGACCGGCCGCATGGGCGGGCGCGGGCAGCGGCGGCGGGCATACGGAGGGGGCGGGCGTACGAAGGAGGTGGCGAGGGGCGGCGTACGAAAAGGGCGGCGTACTCCGACCGTTGTCGGTGTACGCCGCCCTGAGGGGGCCCTCGTGCCGGTGCGGGATCCCGTGCCCGCGTGGTCATGGCGGTTACTTCGGGTCGTCGTTGAATCGGGACGTGGACCAGGCGTAGCCGAGGACGGCGAGGCCCACGCACCAGGCGATGGCGAGGACGGCGTTCGTGGTGCCGATCTCGCTGCCCAGCAGCAGGCCGCGCAGGGTCTCGATGGCCGGGGTGAAGGGCTGGTACTCGGCGACCGGCTGGAACCAGCCCGGCATGCTCTCCAGGGGCACGAAGGTGCTGGAGATGAGCGGCAGGAAGATCAGCGGCATCGCGTTGTTGCTGGCCGCCTCCGCGTTCGGGCTCACCAGGCCCATGCCGACCGCGATCCAGGTCAGCGCCAGGGCGAACAGGGTGACCAGGCCGAAGGCGGCGAGCCATTCCAGGACGGTGGCGTCGGTGGAGCGGAACCCGATGGCGACGGCGACCGCGCCGACCAGGACCACGCTCATCACGCACTGGAGCACACTGCCGACGACGTGCCCGATCAGGACGGAGCCGCGGTGGATGGCCATGGTGCGGAAGCGGGCGATGATGCCCTCGGTCATGTCGTTGGAGACGGAGACCGCGGTGCCGATGGTGGTGCTGCCGACGGTCATCAGCAGCAGGCCCGGCACCAGGTAGGCGATGTAGTCGGAGCGGTCGGCGCCGGAGCCGAGCCCGGCGCTCATCGCCTCACCGAAGACGTACACGAACAGCAGCAGGAGCATCACCGGGGTGAGCAGCAGGTTCAGCGTCAGCGACGGGTAACGGCGGGCGTGCAGGAGGTTGCGGCGCAGCATCGTGGACGAGTCGCGCACGGCGAGGGAGAGGGTGCTCATCGGGCGGTCTCCTTGGGCTGGTGGGTGGTGTGTGGGGTGGTGTCGGTGAGGGCGAAGAAGACGTCGTCGAGGTCGGGGGTGTGGACGGTGAGTTCGTCGGCCTCGATGTGGGCGGTGTCGAGCCACTCCAGGAGGGAGCGCAGCTCGCGCTGGCTGCCGCCGCTGGGGATGCGGAGGGTGAGGGCGTCGTCGTCGCGGGTGGCTTCGCGCAGGGTGGCCGCGGCGGTGCGGTAGGCGGCGGGGTCGGTGAAGCGCAGGCGGACGTGTCCGCCGGGGATCAGGCGCTTGAGCTCGTCGGCGGTGCCCTCGGCGGCGATCCTCCCGTCGTGGAGGACGGCGATGCGGTCGGCGAGTTCGTCGGCCTCCTCCAGGTACTGGGTGGTGAGGAACACCGTGACCCCGCTGGTCACCAGCTCGCGGATGATCTGCCACATGGTGTGACGGGAGCGCGGGTCCAGGCCGGTGGTCGGTTCGTCGAGGAAGATGACGCGCGGGCTGCCGACCAGGGTCATCGCGATGTCCAGGCGGCGCTTCATGCCGCCGGAGTAGGTGGACGCCGGCTTCTTCGCCGCCTCGACCAGGTCGAACCGCTCCAGCAGCTCGGCGGTCACCCGCCGCCCCTCGCTGCGCGGGAGGTGGTTCAGGTCCGCCATCAACAGCATGTTCTCCTCGCCGGTGATCAGGCCGTCGACCGCGGAGAACTGGCCGGTGACCCCGATCGCCGCGCGCACCGCCTGCGGGTCGGCGGTCAGGTCGTGGCCGGCGACCTCGGCCCGGCCGCCGTCCGCGCTGATCAGCGTGGAGAGGATCTTCACGGCGGTGGTCTTTCCCGCGCCGTTCGGGCCGAGCAGGGAGAAGATCGTGCCTTGCGGTACGGCGAGGTCGACGCCGTCGAGGACGGTCTTGTCGCCGTAGGACTTGCGCAGTCCGTTCGCCGCGATGGCCAGGTCGGTCATGAGAAGTGCTCCTTCTGCGGATTCGGCGGTGCGCGGGCTCAGAGGCTGCGGGCGGTGATGTCGCCGTGGGAGGTGGTCGCGTGGATGGCCAGGCCGGCGGCGCCGTCGGCGTTTTGCAGGGCGTTGTGGATACGGCCGTAGCCGGTGCCGGCGTCGAGGGATGCGCGGACTCCGCGAGCGGCGTCGACCGCGACGTCGCCCATCTGGGTGGAGAGCACCACCGTGCCGCCCACCGCCTCGGCGATCCGGATGTCGCCCCGCTGGGTGCTGATCTCCGCCGGGCCGCCGAGGCGGCCGATCGAGACGTCGCCGTCGAGGACGGTGAGGCGGGCGCCGGCGGTCTCGTCGAGCTTGACCGGGCCCTGCGCGGCGTCGAGGACGACGTCGCCGAGCCGTCCGACGCCGCGGAACTCGGCGGCGGCCGCCTTGGCCTCGACCCGGGAACCGGCGGGCAGCTGGACCGTCACCTCGACCGACCCGGACGGGCCGAAGTACTGGTTCCTCGCCGCCGGGGCCTCGATGCGCAGGACGCCGTCGTCGTAGGAGACCGTCGTCTGCGCCGCCGCCTTCACGTCGCGGCCGTTGGAGGCGTTCGCCGGGAGGATCTCGACGCGGGTGTCGGACCGCTCGGCGGCGATGACCCGGATACGGCCGGCGGGGATGTCGAGGAGGGTCGCGACGGGGGCGGGGGTCTCGAACGTCTGCATGGTGGGCTCCTTCTCCGTGGCTTTGCCATTGCTGTTTCCGACATGAGAAACGCTACGTTGCGTTCAAAAAATGGGCAACATTGTTGTTGCACTGGAACTACATCACCGCAGCTCAACAGGCAGATATCGTTGCAACGAAGAAGGATTTAACGCAACAGGCTCAGGCGTCCTCGTTGCAATGAAGTCGACTGAACGCTACCCTGGGGACCCGACGCACCCGACGTACGGGCGAGCACGAAGGAGACCGCGATGCCGGGAGGCAGACTCACCCAGCAGGAACGCCAGCAGATCGCGCTGGGACTGGCCGACGGCCTCGCGTACGCGGAGATCGCCCGACGCCTCGACCGCCCCACCTCGACCATCACCCGCGAGGTGATGCGCAACGGCGGCCCCACCGCCTACCGCGCGGAGCTGGCCCACCGCACCGCCGAGCGCCGCGCCCAGCGCCGCCGGCAGGCGGCCGCGCCCCGCGGCCGGGAGGCGGCGCCGCAGGCCTACGGACGCGACGCGGAGGCCGTGCGCGAGTACGAGGAGACGCTGACCACCGTCTTCATGGCGCAGGGCACGCCCAAGATGATGGCCCGCGTGATGGCCTGCCTGTGCACCACCGACTCGGGCAGCCTCACCGCCGCCGAACTCGTCCAGCGGCTCCAGGTCAGCCCGGCGTCCGTCTCCAAGGCGGTCGCGTTCCTCGACAGTCAGGGGCTCGTCCGCCGCGAACGCGACGAACGCCGCCGGGACCGCTACGTCGTCGACGACGACGTCATGTACCAGTCGATGATCGCCAGCGCGCGCGGCACCGCCCAGGTCGCCGAGACCGCCCGGCAGGGCATCGGCGTCCTCGGCTCCGGCACCCCGGCCGCCACCCGGCTGGAGAACATCGCCCGCTTCCTGGAGTTCATCTCCGAGAGCATCACCCGCGCCGCGGACCAGGCGCGCGAGGTGCTCCACACGAAACCGGCCGAGTAGCCGGCCCGCCGGCCCGCGGGAAGGTCAGCCGGTGTCGCGCAGCCCGGTGGCCCGCCCCCGCGCGTCCCACACGACCTCTCGCACCCGCACCACCGCGTCCCGCTCCAGCGGCCCGTACACGTGCGGGAACCGGGTGCCCTCCGGCGCCCCGGGCGGCGGTGCGGGCGCCGCCTCCTCCCAGACGCACGGCGCCGACAGGCGGGTCTCGTCGAGGGACAGGACCAGCAGGGGCCGGGGCGCGGTGCGGTAGTAGGCGTTCACGACGGCCAGGGTGACTCGCTCGTCGGGCGAGCAGTGCACGAAGCCGTCCTCGGCGAGGGAGGCGGGGGCGTACGGGCGTCCGGGATCGGCGGCCCAGTCCGCGGCGGGGACGACATGCTGGATCACCGCTCGTTCATATCCCGGCGACGGGCCCGGACACGGCCTGGCGGCGGCCCGGAGACGCCCCGTACCCCCGCGCCGCCCGCTGACCGGACACCGACACCGCCTACAAGAACCCGCGGCGGTGCGTGGAGCGGATCCGGGAGCTGGTGGTGTCGGCGGCCCACGCGCACCTGCCGGTGGGCCACGCGCCCTAGGCGTGTCTCACCGATCGGCGCGGGTCCGGAGCCGGTCGCCCCGGACCCGCGCGGCCTCACGTCCCGTACGGCACGGCCTACTTGGCGTTGATCAGCTCGTGCGGCGGAACCGTCACCGTGCGGGCGCCGGGCTTGCCGCCCAGGACGACCTTGCGGAGCGCCACGTTGTTGTCGAGGTTGGTCTCCTTCAGGCGCTTCTCCGGGTTGGCGATGACCTGGATGTAGTAGGTGCCGTTCGGCAGGTCGGTGATGTCGAAGGACTGGCCCGGCCGGTACTGGGTGTAGGTGTCGCCGGAGCCGACGTCCAGCACCTCACGCACGGAGATCGAGTTCTGCTGGCCGCACGCGGTCGACAGGTCCGTGTTGTACGGGTGCCAGTTGGCGTTCTTCACCGTGTAGTCGATCGCGTCGGTGTTGGCGAGGCAGAACGCCTCCTTGCCGCTGCGGACCTCCTTGGTCTGGTCCGCGCTCAGCAGCCGGTAGCTGGCGAAGTCGGTGAAGTGCCAGTGCTCGTGGCCGATGCGCGGGTCCCACTCCATGGTGCCGGTGGGGGTGTAGCCGACCTGCTTGCCGTTCGCGTCGTAGAAGTACTGGTACGCGTCCATCAGGTCCTTGCCGGGGCTGCGGAAGCCGTCCACGACGAGCGGGGCGGGGCCCGCGTTCCAGACGTTGGCGCTGAAGGCGAGGTAGTCCTTGCCCGGCACGTCGCCGTCCTCGCCGTCGGTGATGGCGATGTCCCAGGCGGGCAGCGAACGCAGGTCCGGCTTGGGCACGTTCGCGGGAACGCCCGCGCGGCCGGTGGGCCGCTTGGCGTTCGGCTTCAGCGCGGGCGCGATGCGGGAGCCGTCGGTGTGCCCGGGTCCGTCGCCCAGGTGGTGGGCGCGGCCCCGGTCCGCCAGGGCGTGGGAGAGGGCGGGCGGGGTGGGCGCGTCGGCGCCGCGGGGGCCGTAGTGGTGCCCGGCGGCGTGCCCCGTGCCGTGCCCGGCGCCGTGGCCCGTGCCGTGCCCGGCTCCGTGGTGGGCCCCGGACTTGCCGGCGGCGGCGCCCTGCCCGCCGCCCCCGCCGGTCTCGCGCACGGTGAGCTTGATGGTGGGCCGGTCGTCAGGGATGGAGAACAGGTCCCGGTACTTCTTGGCGACCCGTACCTCGGCCGTGTACTCGCCGGCCGGCAGGTCCACCGGCTCGTCGTAGTCGACCGTGCTGGTGTTGGACGCCCAGCCCTTCTCCACCCCCCACACCGAGCCGAGGGTGAACGGGTTGGCCGGGCAGCTCTCCGGGTAGTGCGAGGTGGCCGGGGCGTCCGGGCGGATGCGGCCGGAGGCGTTGTTCGGGCAGAAGGTGCCCTTGCTCTTCGCCACCTCGGTCCCGGCGGCGTCGGTGACCGACACCTCCAGGAAGCCGGGCAGGCCGGTGAAGTCCTTCACCAGCCCGGCGGGCAGCGTCCTCGTCGTCGTGCTCGTGCCGTCGCGCAGCACCTGCCGGGCGACGACGGGATCCTTGTACGACTTCCTGGTGACCCGGAACTCCAGCGGCGCGCCGTCCACCGAGAGGTACGTTCCCAGGTCCAGGTAGACCCCCGGCTCGCCCTCCCAGCGGTCGAGCGTGACGGCGTTCGACGCGGCGATCAGTGTGAGCTTCGGCTTGCCGGGTGTGCTCGCCTTGCCGTCCCCGGCACCGGGTGCGGCCCCGGCTCCGGTGACGACGACGGTGAGCGCCGCCCCCGCCGCGAGTGCGCCCCGCTTGAGGCGCGTGGTGTGGTGCTGACTGGTCATCGGGTTCCTCGTCTGCGAGTGCCGCCGGTCGAGCGGCATCGGACCGGACAGCCCACGACCCGGCCCCTCATGCGGACGCACCCCACGCGCCCCGGCCGGACCCGTGAGCACCCTGTGAGAGCGGTGAATCAGTGGTGCGGGTTGCCTGTCGTCCCCACATCGCCGGGACGCGGCCCGCCGCGGGGCTCCTCACCGGCGGTTGGGCACCCCGCGCCGTAGTCGAGCCGGCGGGCGGTCTCCACGAGGGAGTCGATCGGATCCGGCCGGCGGGGGCGCGCACGGTGACACAAGGGGCGCAGAAGTCGTACGTACCCATTCGCCACGGTTCGCCACCCCTTCCGCAGGTTAGAAATATCTACCAGCATGAGCACCCCTGCTCCGGACCCCGGAGGTGCGTGATGCGAGGCGCCCAGAGACGGGCCGAGGAATGGCTGGCCGCGGCGGCGACGGACCCGCGAGCCTGCAAACGCCAGTGGGCCGGGGAGACCGGCATAGCCATGCTGGCCTGCGGCCGGTTCTGGGACGTGCTGACCGTCCCCGAGGACCTGGGCGTGCTGGCCCTGGACGCCCTGCTGTGCATCCCGCAGACGCCCGGCCCCGCGCTCGCCGACACCGGCTCCCGCCGCGTCGGCTTCTTCCTGCCGCCGGACCCGCACGGCCGCTGGATCGGCCCCGACATCCGGTACGCGGGCCGCGGCTCCTGGATCGCCGTCCCCGCGCCCCACCGCGCGGCGGGCCGGCTGCGCTGGCTCGTCCCGCCCGACGGCAGCGGCGCCCTCTTCGTCCCCGCCGCCGTCGAACTCGCCCTGCAGCAGGCCCTCGGGACCCTCGCCGCCCTGGCCGACGCCCGCGACGGGCGCTGCCCGGTCTGCGGCGGCGGCCGCACGACGACCGCACAGCCGGCGGGCGGCGGCGCCGCACCGGTCCGACGGCGGCGGTGAGGGTCCCTACGGGAAACGGATCGTCCTGCCATGCCGGGGCAACGCGCCCCCGCCCACCGGCGGTGCGCCCGCCGCACCGCATGCCCCGCAACGGATGAGACGGGGTCCCCCGAACGGGGCCATGCGGTTATCCGACAAAGGACGCGACGATCGGGTGATATCGCCCGGCGTCCGGCTCAGTTGGTGAAGTACAGGTACTTCCAGGAGCCGTACGTCGTCGAGTTCACGTTGTCACCGGAGGAGCCGTTGACGTACACCGACCGCATCCGGGCCTTGATGCCGGACTCGCCGGGGGCCTCCAGGGACACCGCGGACCTGCCGTCGGAGCCGACCGGGAAGTACTCGTGGCCGGCGTCGTACCACTTGCCGTCGAACCGCACCTGGAGGTCGAAGCGCTGCTGGCGGCCCGGGTAGTACGTCATCGTCGTGGTGAGCAGCGGGTCGGTGCTCTTGCGGAACCAGTAGTACGTGGTCGAGCCGATCGCGGCCTTCTTGTAGTGCCGGGAGACGGCCGTGGAGACGTGGACCTTCGCGTAGGCGGTGACCTTCGTCGTCTTCGGCTTGTACCGGGCGTCGCCCTTGAAGACGGCGGAGACGACGGTGTCCCGCTTCATGTCGACGACCGCGGAAACGTTGCCGCTGGAGTTCACGGTGGCCGTCTTGATCAGCTTGTTCGGCTTGTCGGAGCCGTAGGGGTTGGCCCAGATCTCGACCGTGCGGTTCTTGTACGTCGTCCCCAGGTGCGCGGTGAAGGTGACGTCCTTGCCGTAGCCGTAGACCTTGCCGTTGTTGTTCAGCGTCAGCGTGGTCGAGGCGCGGGAGACGTCCACCGTGTCCGACGCGGTCGCCGCCGTGTGCTCGGCGTCGCCCGCGTACGCCACCTTGTAGGTGACGGTGCCGCCGGCCGGCGGGGTGTCGGCGAAGGAGTACGAGCCGTCCGCCTTCACGGTGACCGCGGGCAGCGCCTTGCCGCCCGGGCTCTCCAGGTCGGTGCGGGTGACCTTCAGCTGCGCGCCCGCGGGCAGCGGCAGCGACGCCGACAGCCTGCCGGTGACCGTGAGCGGCTTGGCCCGGGTCGCGGTGGCCGGGGCGTTCACCGTGAGCGTGGGGACGCTCTTGACCGGGTCGGTGAGCGGCTTCAGGGTGTACGTGCCGTTCGACTGCACCAGGGCGAACAGCCGGGAGGCGTTCGGCGCCCAGGCGACCTGGACGTCGGCCCCGTTGCCGCCCACGGTGTAGGTGCGCACCGGCGTGACGGTGTTCGGCCGCAGCACCGAGACCTGGTCGCTGTACATCTGCGCGACCAGCCCGCTCGCCGAGACGTCGCCCTGCCAGGCCACCGGGTAGTCGCCGGCGTCGGTGAACTGGCCGCCCGCGTAGGAGAACCGCTTGCGCGCGTTGACCAGCACCTCGGCGGCGTCGCCCGGGACCAGGTCGAGGTCGCCGGCCCAGTAGCTCTTGGACCCGTAGTAGGCGAGCGGCCGCGGCGTGGCGCCGGAGACGTCGAGGACGCCCATCTCGCTGCCGGTGTCCGACCCGACCTCGGCGTACGCCAGCACGCCCGGCTTGCTCGGGTCGGAGTCGACGAGCAGGTCGCGGAAGCCGGTCAGGCCCTCCGGGAGCTGGTCGAGGGTCACCGGGTCGGTGCCGCCCGCCGGGTCCGCGGCGAGGTCCACCGAGCCGAGCCGGGTGTCCCACGGGTCACCGTGGCCGAACCACACCTTGCCGCCCGCGACGGCCAGCCGGCGCGGGCCCTCGGTGGTCCGCACGGCGTAACGGGCCGTCACGTCGAGCGTGGCCGCGTCGAGGACGACGATCTCGTGGCTGCCCGCCGCCGAGGCGTACAGGGTCGTGCCGTCGTCCGAGAGCGCCAGGTCGGCGACCGCGCCGATGCCGTCGACCGAGTCGACGACCGTACCGGCGTAGTCGGCGGCCAGGATCCTGCCCGCAGTGCTGTCACCGACGAACACCCGCCGCAGGGTGTCGGAGGCGACGAAGCCGCCGGGCGAGGCCACGGTGGCCGTGGCCGCCGACGCCGGAGCGGCCACGGCGACGCTCAGGGCCGCCGAGCCGAGAAGGACCGCGAACGCCGTCGCGGCCGAGATGCTGCGCGTACGCACAGGTGATGAACCCCCACGAGGAGACCCGGCGCGTGCCGGGCGGATGAGAGCGCCGCGCAACGCCCGGTCGGCACCTGCTGTCGCCTTCGCGGGGCGCGGCTGCCGGGGCAGCGTATGGCATGGCAGTGACAGCCCGGGAGGGGGTTTTCCCGCAGGGGTGGGGACGGTGCCATGAGTGATGGGGACGGTGCCATCCCGAAGACACGTCTACTCCATGCGGACGATCCGCCACTCCCCGCCCTGCCGCGTCAGCAGGAACTGCGTGTAGCCCAACGGGTTGGCCGGCAGGTCACCGGCATGCGGGGCTCGCCCTCGCGGGGGTGGACGTGCTCGTCGGTCAGCTCGGTGGCGGCGATGTCCGCGTGTGCGCGGGAGGTGAGCGGGCGGGCCAGGGCGGCGACCCCGGAGGGGCAGTCGGCCGCGCCGTGCCGGCCGGCCAGGGCGGTGGCGGCGGGCCTGGTCAGCAGGGCACAGGCGGTCCGGCCGTCGCCGCGCCCGAGCGCGTGGAGGAAGTCGTCGGCGGTGCGGGCCACGGCGGCCTGCTCGGCCCGGTCCTTCTCGCCGGCCGGGAGGCCGACGAAGACGTGTAAGAGGGTGAAGCCGAGCACCACGACGCCTGTGGCCGCCCATCCCTCCCAGCGCGTTCCCATGGCCGGGCATACGGTCCGCCCGCCCGGCGGTGTCCTCCGTTCGGGTGATCCGGCATGCGGGGCCGCGTGGGGAGGCCTTCACTGGAGGGAGAGCCGCACTCCGCACTCTCCGGGAGGCAGCATGGCCGGTCACCGCAGGAGCTGGGCCGCGCTCGCGGCGACGGCGGCGGCCTCGGTGCTCGCCCTCACCGGCTGCGCCGACGAGGACAGCCCCGAGCGCAAGGTCCGCGACGCCGCGTCGGCGGTCGAGTCGGCCGCGTCACAGGCCGGGGAGGCCCTGGAGTCGGCGACGGCGGAGGCGGGCCGGCGGTTCGACGACATCGCGGGCGGCGTCGACGCCAAGGGGGACGTAACCCTGGGCCGGACCGCCACCGACCGCGACGGCCGGACCACGGTCGGGGTGACCGTGCGGAACACCGTGGACGCGGCCAGGTCCTTCGCCGTCCAGGTCGCCTTCACCGACCGGGACGGCAACATCCTCGACACCGTCGTCACCACCGTCCGCGACGTGCCGGCCGGGGGCGAGCGCTCCGCGAGCGCCCGCAGCAACCGGGACCTGAGCGGCGGCGTGAAGGCCGAGGTGGAGCGCGCCGTGCGCTACTGATCCACCGGCCCGTACGACAGGACCCCCCGGGCGGCTCCATGGCGGCACCATGACCGACACTCCCCGGCGCCCTTCACCGAGCAGGACTGCGCCGCCCGGATGCACCGCGCCGCCCGCGAGGCGGCCCTCGTCGGGCTGTCCGGGCTGCTCGTCACGCCCGGCCCCGACCTGGTGTGGATGTGTGGCTACCGGCCTCCGGCGGTCACCGAGCGCCTCACGCTGCTCGTCCTCGCCGCGGACTCCGAGCCGTATCTGCTGGTCGGCCCCGGAACGCGGCGAAGCGCCGGGCGCGGGGGTCGTGCGGATCACCGCGTGGCAGGACGGGCAGGACGCGTACGCGGCGGCGGCCGGCCTGCTGCGCGCCCATGGCCGGTACGGCGTCTCGGACGGGACCTGGGCCGTGCACCTGCTGGGCCCGCAGGCCGCGCTGCCGCTCAGCAGCTACCGCCCGCTGAGCACCGCGCTGCCGCTGCTGCGCGCGGTGAAGGACGAGCGGGAGCCGGCCCGGCTCGCGGCGGCCGGGGCACCGTGGTCGGGTCGGGTCGGGTCCGAACGGCGCCGACCCGCACCACGTGGCGGGCGACCGGCGGATCGAGGACGGCGACATGGTGGTCCTCGACTTCGGCGGCCTGAAGGACGGCTACGGCTGCGACACCACCCGCACCGTGCACGTCGGCGAGCCCACCGCCGAGGAGCGGGCCGTGCACGAGGTGGTGCGGGCCGCGCAGCAGGCCGCGTTCGAGGCGGTGAAGCCCACAGTGCCGTGCGAGGAGATCGACCGGGCGGCCCGCGCGGTGATCACCGACACCGGTACGGCGCGTACTTCACGCACCGCACCGGGCACGGCATCGGCGTCTCCACGCGCGCACCGCCCCACCTCGTCGAGGGCGAGCACGACCCGCTGGCTCCCGGGATGTGCTTCTCCCTTGAGCCCGGCGTCTACCTGCCGGGCCGCTTCCGCGTGCGCGTCGAGGACATCGTGAGCTGCGGGCAGGACGGCGGGCGGCGGCTGAACACGGCCTCGCGCGAGCTGGCCGTGGTCGGCTGACGCCCGGAGCCGGACCGGCGGGTCAGCCGAGCCAGACGGTGGTGTCCGGCGGCAGCACCCCTGGGTCCTCCAGAGGGGTACTGCCGATCAGCAGCTCGCCGGGCGGCAGCGGCACCGGCTCGCCGGACAGGTTGGCCAGGCACCGCCAGCCGTCCGTGCGGGCGAACGCCAGCACGCCCTCGGGAACGTCCTCCAGCCAGGTCAGCTCCTCGCCCTGCAGCAGCTTGCGGCGCAGCTTCAGCGCGCTGCGGTACAGCTCCAGGGTGGAGCCCTCCACCCCGTCCTGCGCCTCGACGGCGTAGCGCGCGAAGGACTCCGGCTGCGGCAGCCAGGCGCCGCCGGATCCGAAGCCGTACGACGGTCCGGTGGTGGTCCACGGCAGCGGCACCCGGCAGCCGTCGCGGCCCTTGCGGACATGGCCGGTCTGTTCCCAGATCGGGTCCTGGAGGACCGCGGTGGGCAGGTCGGCGACCTCCGGCAGGCCCAGCTCCTCGCCCTGGTAGAGGTACGACGAGCCGGGCAGCGCCAGCATCAGCAGGGTGGCGGCGCGGGCGCGGCGCAGCCCGGCGGCGGTGTCGACGGCCGGGGCGTGGCCGCCGGACAGCAGCCAGGCGTCGACGTCGGTGCCGGGCGGCAGCATCAGCCGGGTGGCGTGCCGTACGACGTCGTGGTTGGACAGCACCCAGGTGGCGGACGCCCCGGCGGCGCGGGCGTCGGCGAGCGAGGCGGTGATGACGTGGCGCAGCTCGGCGGCGTCCCAGCGGGTCTTCAGGTACTCGAAGTTGAAGGCCTGGCCGAGTTCGTCCGGCCGGGCGTACAGCACCCGGCGCGGGCCGGGCACCCACGCCTCGGCGACGGCCATGCGGGGCGGGGTGTAGGCGTCGAGGATCTTGCGCCAGTCGCGGTAGATCTCGTGGACCTCGTCGCGGTCGAAGAACGGGTGGGTGCCGGGCGGGAGGTGGGCGAGGGACTCCTCGTCGCTCAGCTCGGGCGATCCGAGGTCGCGCAGCGGGTCGTCGAGGTCCTTGGCGAGGGCGTGCGCCACATCGATACGGAAGCCGTCGACGCCCCGGTCGGACCAGAACCGCAGGGTGGTGCGGAAGTCGGCGCGGACCTCCTCGTTCTGCCAGTTCAGGTCGGGCTGTTCGGGGGCGAACAGGTGCAGGTACCACTGCCCGTCGGCCACGCGCTGCCAGGCGCTGCCGCCGAACACGGACTGCCAGTCGGTGGGCGGCAGTTCACCGTGCGGGCCGCGCCCGTCGCGGAACACGTACCGGTCGCGGGCCGCCGAGCCGGGTCCGGCGCGCAGCGCCTCCTGGAACCAGACGTGCTGGTGGGAGGTGTGGTTGGGGACGAGGTCGACGATGACCTTCAGACCGAGCCGGTGGGCCTCGGCGGCCATCGCGGCGAAGTCGTCGAGGGTGCCGAGGCGGGGGTCGACGTCCCGGTAGTCGGCGACGTCGTAGCCGCCGTCGGCGAGTTCGGAGGGGTAGAAGGGGGACAGCCACAGGGCGTCGACGCCGAGCGCGGCGAGATGGGTGAGCCGCTGGGTGATGCCTTTGAGGTCGCCGAGTCCGTCACCGTCGGCGTCGGCGAAGCTGCGGGGATAGACCTGGTAGATGACGGCCTGGCGCCACCAGTCGGGGTTCCTGGAGGAGAGGTCGGGCACGCGGCCTCCTTCTCGGCATTACGGGTGTTGCGGGTGACAGGGAGATGACTGTCCACATCGCCGGAAAAGCGAACATTCCTTGCGCCGCCCCGCAGGTAACGCCACGTCAGGGGCGGTCAGCAGTTTGTCAGGGGAATTGACAGCCTTCCCGGTGCGCCCGAACATGTGCTCGTGCTGTGCCGCGTGTGACCAGTGAGCACGGCGTTTCCACGACCACTTCCGGGGGGCTCCTTCGCCGGCCTCCCGCACCCATGCACACCCAGATGGGAACCACATGTCCATAGCGAGACGTGTCACCGCGCGACGCCTGCTGGGGACGGGCGCCGCGGCCCTCGCCCTCTCCGCCGCCTCCGTCACCTGCGCCCCGGGCGCCTGGGCGCACGGCACGCCGGGCGGCGACGGCTGGAAGCACGGCGGCCAGTACCAGCCCGGCACGGGCGCCGGTACGGAGACCGCCACCGACCGCTGCCAGTTCTCCCTCGACGGCGCGAACTTCTTCGACTCCGTCAAGGTCGACGACCAGAACCTGAAGCCGAGCGCCGACGGCAAGGTGCACATCACGGTCCGCGCCGCCGCCGACGCGGCCACCTGCACCGCCTCCCTGGCCTCCTACCTCGCCCACGGGCCGACGTTCGCCACCTCCGGCGAGCAGGTCTTCGTCGACTTCGACACGGTGACGGTCAAGCCGGGCGCCACCGACACCCTCGACATCGCGGTCCCGGACGCCGGCTGCTTCGCGCAGATCGACCTCTACCGCGGCGCCGTGAAGTACGACGGCAAGCTGGACGCCAACGACGGCTTCGAGCACGGTGAGCTGCCCAAGGGCCCGGACCGCCCGGTCATCAAGGACAAGCTGATCGCGGCCTGGAACGGCGGCACGAAGGACTGCACGACCGAGACCCCGGCCCCGTCGGAGCCCGCCCCGTCCGCCTCCGAGCCGGCCCCGGAGACCTCCGCGCCCGCCCCGCAGACCTCGTCCCCGGCCGAGCCGTCCGGCCCGGCCGAGGAGACCTCTCCGGAGGCCTCCGCCCCGGCGGAGCCGGAGTCGTCGAGCCCGGCCGCCACGGCCCCCGCCGCCACGCCGAACGGCGGCAGCGGCGAGGACCTCGCGGAGACCGGCGCCTCCAGCGCCACCACCCCGATCGCGATCGGCGCCGCCGCGCTGCTGGCCGCCGGCGCGGGCTTCGTCGTGGTGTCCCGCCGCCGCCGCGCCACCCGCTCCTGACCGAGCCCCCCGTCTGACGAGGCCGCCCGCCACCCCCCGCGGGCGGCCTCGTCGTCTGCGCGGGGCGCATGGCTGAGGGGCCCGGACAGCACCGCTGGGGCACGCATACCGCCCGGGCGGTGAACACCTCGACGGCGGCCTCCTCGCTTCAGCCGTCGCACCGCCTACGGAAGGAGTGGCATCGGCAGAGCGCGGCCGTAGAGCTCATCGAGACCGATCAGCAAAACGCCACCTCGTTCCGCCTCGGCCCGCAAGGAGTCACTGAAGCCTGCCGCGCTGAAGCACGCCAGCCCGCACGCGGTCGTGTCCATGCCCCGCTCACCCAGAACGTCCCGGGCCCTGGCAAGCCGCTCCAGGTGGCTCAGCCCCATGACGGTCCCCCACTTGGCCTCTCCGAGCAGGGCCACCGAAGGCCTGGTCCCGCCGGATCCTGACTCGACCACCGCCACGTCCACCTGGTACTGGCGACGCGCCTTCGGGTCGGTCACCACGCCGCTCCCGACCTGCCCCAGGGACGTACCCAGCAGCGATCGGCCTGGCCCGAGCACGTACTCGCGGCACACGGCCTCGAAATGCGGTCCTGCCACCTGCGCCGCGAACCGCTCGGCCGACTGGGCCCACACCTCGGACGCCTGACCGCTCTCCAGCCGTGCCCAGGCGGGACGCATGACGGCCTCATAAAAGTTGATCAACGGTTCGGTGATCCGGTACCGCGACTTGCCCGCCCGGAACACGTCCATCTCACGTGCAAGGAGATGACTGTCCTCAAGGACGTTGAGCGGATGGGAGATGTCGACGGACTTACGGCCGATGTAGCCGGCGATGCCCCCGCGCGTGGTGTTCCCCTGCGCCACCGCTGCGAGAACCGAATGGTAGAGCGCTGTGTCCCGGATGTCCGTCTCTTCGGCAAGCAGGTAGCGCGCCTCCCGGAAGAGCGGGCTGAACGGTGAGAGGACCGTACGGCAGATCCACTCGTCGAACTCATGCAGATCAGCGGGAACATCGTCCGCCAGGAACTGGCGGCGGTACGCGGGCGTGCCTCCGACCACGGCATGGAGCCTGGCCGCGAGCGCCGGTTCGGCGGTGACGCCCCAGAAGTCCGCAGCAGCCCGGTATCCGAAGGGCCGGACGACGAGTTCGAGCTGCGCCCGCCCGCGCAGCGGTGCGGTACTGGCCAGCAGCCCGCCCATCACAGACATCGCCGAGCCGCAGAGCAGCAGCCGCATGCGGCTCTCCTCCACCTGACAGCGGTCGATCTCGCGCTGGACGATCGAGGGAAGCTCAGGGGATACCTTCACCAGGTAGGAGAATTCGTCGATGACCGCGAGGAACGGCCCGTCGCCCCGGTCGGGGGCGGCCAGACCGAAGAGGTACGTCACCGCGTCGTCCCACGTGGAGAAGGCGAAGGGGGCGGGGGAGCCGACGTGCTCGGCCAGCGCCGCGCTGAACTGCCGTAGTGACTCCGCCTCGGTCGCCGCAGTCGCCCCGAAGTAGAAGCCGCCGCACTGCTCGACGAGCGCCCGCAGGAGGTAGGTCTTGCCCATGCGCCGCCTGCCGCTGACGATCCCGAGCTTGGCATGGGGCAGGGGCCTGTGGACAAAAGCGGTCAGCCTGTCCCATTCGGCGGCCCGGTCGAAAACACGCGAGGGCTTGCCCGGCCCTGTCTGACGTCGCACCGACGCCTCCCTCTTTGACTGTAGCCCTTAGGGATGTAGTCCTTAGGGATGTAGTCCTTATTGCTGTTCAGACGCATCACTACTCAGGAAGCTGCCTACGGTGAGCCCCAGGCCGGCCAGACCGATGAACGTCGCCCCACCCGCCATGAGCGCATCCTTGACGCGCCCCTCGATCTCCTGACCATGCCCGATCTCCCAAAACAGAGCCGCGACTGCACCACCGAAAACCAGAGCACCGAGCAGGATGATCGCCACCCACACCCCTCTCAGCCCCCCGCCACCGCCACCCATGAGCATCCCCTCCACCACGCAGCGCCTGCCACTTGTTAAGGAAGGAGCGTAGCCCGCCCCGCTAACACTCTCAACCATTTACGGCTGATAGCCTCGATGCGCAATCACGATGGGTGAATCGCCGCAGAAACTGCGACCGGGAAGGCCACCATGTCCCTCAACGATGTCCTGGCTGAGGAAGTGCGGCGCCTCACGGTCGAGATCGAGCGGGACCTGCGGAAGCGGGCTCCAGCCGACCCGGCCACCGAGAAGCTGCGGGACGCGTACCGGACGGCCAGGGAGCGCGGTCTTACCTCTGCGACCTGGCACTCATGGCTGGACATGCAGCTCAGTCGGACTGCGACGGCATGGGTGATCACGACAGCGGTGATCCGGTTCTGCGAGGACAACAGGCTCCTCGACCTGCCCTTCGCCACGGATACGAGCGACGCGTCGGCCGGCGAGCTGCTCGCCCACGCCGTCGACCGCCTCTGCGCTCACCCCGCGGTGGCGGCGACGTTCGACAGGAGGACCCATCCGCTGTGGCGCATGACCCCCAGCGAGGAGGCTTGTGCAGCACTCCTGTCCTTCTGGCGCCGGCGAACGCCGGAAGGTGCCCTCCTCCACGACTTCACCGACTCCGCACGTTCCACGGAGATTCTGGCGGATCTCTACTCGGTGATCAGCGAGCGCGCACGAACGGTCCACGGCCAGGTGTCCACCCCCCACTTCGTGGTGAGCCTGATCCACCGGCTCGCCCTCGATCCGGCCTTGGCCGAGCACGCGTCCGACGTGGTGGGGCTGTCCCGCTTCCGGATCATCGACCCGGCCTGCGGCTCCGGCACGTTCTTGCTCGACGCGTACGAGCGGTTGTACCACCGGTGGACCGAGGCCAGGCCGACCATGAGCCCGTGGCAACGGGCGGCGAGGGCTCTGCGATCGGTGCACGGGTGCGACATCGACCCCATCGTGGTCAGCCTGGCACGCTTCCGTCTGCTGATCGCCGCGATGAACAGTGCCGGGGAGCCGCGACTCCAGAACGTTCCGGACCTGCCACTGGTGGTGGCGACAGGGGACGCCCTCCTTCACGGGCGTGCCGATCCACCCGCCCCGGCGAAGGCAGGGTCCGACCCCGCGGACGATGTCGAGACGTACGCCGCACATCACCGGCTCCTGCGCCCCGCCTCCTACCACGTGGTGACGACGAGTCCGCCGTACCTGACGGTCAAGGACAAGTCGCTGTTCGCGACCTACCGCGAGCTGTACGAGAGTTGCAGCGGGCCTTACCCCCTCTCGGTCCCGTTCACGGAACTCGCCTTCGGTCTGGCTCGGACGGGGGGCCGTGTCGGCCTTCTGACATCCAACTCGTTCATGAAGCGAGAATTCGGGCGAAACCTCATCGAACGCGTACTGGCTCGCGTGGAGATTTCGCACGTCATCGACGCGTCCGGGGCGTACATCCCAGGACACGGCACGCCCACGGCCATCCTTGTGGGGCGCAACCGTGCGCCCGACCCTCACGTGCCCGTTCACATGGTTGTGGGCCGTCAGGGTGAGCCGGCCGTGCCGGTGGTGCCCGCCGAAGGACTGGTCTGGCGGTCTCTGCGCGAGCTGACATTCACCACCGGGACCGCCCACCCGTGGGCCGAGTCCTACCTTCAGGACCGCGGGCAGCTGAGCGTCTTCCCTTGGAGCCTCACCCCGTCGGCGGCCAGAGACGTGCTGAGCCGTATGGAGCTCGGCGGTCGGCTCGGTGAACGAGTGATCCGCATCGGATATGCCGCCAACACCGGATCCGACGATCTGTTCTGCGCTACGGCCGGTGCCTTCAGTCGCAGCGGGGCCGAGGCGTCCGCCACCGTCCCCGTGCTGACCGGCTCCGAGGTGCGCGACTGGTCCGCGACCCCGGCCCTCATGGCGTTCAGACCACGCACAGAGAACGATCAGGAACCCGTCGACCTGCGGCTGCTGCCCGGTCACCACCGGCGTCTGTGGCCATATCGGACGGTGCTGCGGAACAGGCAGGGGGCGAAGAAAACAGCTTCCTGGTACGACTGGCACCAGATCACATCGGGTCGGGGCACACATCCGTGGTCCATCGTCTTCCCATGGGTGGCCACGCACCCTCACTTCAGCCTGCTCCGCGGATCCGCCGTTCCGCTCACCTCGGCTCCAGTGATCAAGTTGTCGCCGAGTGACACCGAGCAGTCCCACCTCGCACTCCTCGGTGCCCTCAACAGTTCGGCAGCGTGTTTCTGGCTCAAGCAGATGAGTCAGAGCAAGGGGCAGCCCCGTATCGACCAGCTCCGGGGCGGCGAGCCCTGGGAGAAAATCTACGAGTTCACCTCCACCCGACTCCTCGACCTGCCGCTTCCTTCCGCCTTCCCGATCGACGAAGCGAGGGAACTGGATCGTCTGGCAGCCGAGTCGAGGACCGTCCTGCAGGAGATCTCCGACCCCAGCACGCGCATCACCGAGGAGTTGCTCGCCTCGGCTCAGCGTCGATGGTCCAGGATCAGATCCCGGATGATTGCGGTCCAGGAGGAGCTGGACTGGAAGGTGTACGCCTCGTACGGGCTTGTCTCCCACGGGGAAGAACTGCTTGCCGCCCCGCAAGACCTGCCCGGGATCGCCCTCGGTGAGCGAGCCTTCGAGATCGCACTGGCGAGGTCGATCGCTGCGGGTGAGGCGCAGACGGAATGGTTCCGCCGCCATGGTTCGGAACCTGTGCCCGAGGTCCCCGAGCACTGGCCCGAGGCTTACCGGGATGTGGTGAAGCGCCGCCTGAGCGCCATACAGGAGAACCCCTCGCTGTCACTGCTGGAGCAGCCCGAGTACAAGCGCCGTTGGAATGCTCCGTCGTGGGACGCCGTCATCCGCGAGGTCCTACGCGGACGACTGCTTGAGTATTGTGAGTCGCCCCGGCTGTGGTGGGAGGACTCCTCCGAAGGGCGCCGCCCCGTCACCCGCACGATTCGCGGACTTGCTGAACTGCTGGGCAAGGACGACGCCGTCATGGAGCTGGTGGCACAGTACGCGCCCCGCATGAGTGTGTCCGACGTACTGCTGCAGTTGCTCGCCGACGAGCATGTGCCGCAGGCAGCTCCTCTCCTGTACAGGGCGACGGGCCTGCACAAGCGGGCGGCATGGGAGGAACTGTGGGTGGTGCAGCGCCTGGAGGACAGACGAGGAGCGGTCGACCACGACGCCGACCGGGAGCTGCCACCGCGCTTCACGTCCACGGACTTCTTCAGGCCGTCCTACTGGCGGCTACGCGGCAAGTTCGACGTCCCGAGCGAGCGGTTCATCTCGTTCGGGTCATCCGTCTCGCCGCTGTCTCCCACGACGCCGATCGGCTGGGCCGGCTGGACCGCTCACGAGCGAGCCGAGGCAATCCTGGCTCTCCTGGACAGCGAGTCCCACACCCGATCACATCGTCCCGAGTCCGCTCTTCCGCTGCTCAGGGCGCTGGCGGACCTACTCCCCCGGGCCACGCCCGACGGCGACGGCGATGTCCCCGGCCCGCTGTCGGACGAAGGCGCCTTGAGGCAGGTCTATAAGGAACACGTCCTCCGCCGGGGCCTCTCGCTCGAGCACGTCAGGTCCTGGCGTCCGCCCGCGCCGAGACGTGGCAGGCCCCGCAGGGACGGCTAGAACACGGGCCTGTCCTGGAACCTCTCCACCGTCTCCAGCCACAACCGCACGTACCGCTCCGCGTCCACGTCCAGGCCCACGTCGACCAGGGCGGGCGCGCGGCCCTCGCCGTGGAGTTCGGACTCGCCGGGGCGGGGGCGGCGGTCGACGACGGTCTGGCCGCGGGCGGGGCCGGGGGCGAGGCACACCTCGACCGGGAGCGGGCGGGTGGTGAGACCGGGCGGGTCGGCGACCGCGCAGACGGCGCCCGCGTCGCCGAGGCCGCCGCCCGGGTCCTCGGGGTCCGCGTCCGGAGTGGCGGGGCGGTGGGCGAGGAGGTCGCCGGCGAGGCGGGTGCCGGGGTCGGCGCTCGCGCGCAGGCGGGCGATGTCCCGGCCGGGGACGACGACCCGGGTGAACACGTCGAGGCCGTACATCGTGACCGGCACCCCGGCGGTGAGCAGGACCGCCGCCGCCTCCGGATCGTGCCAGACGTTGAACTCGGCGACCGCCGTGGCGTTCCCGCAGGCCACCGCGCCGCCCATGAACACGATCCGCTCGATGTCGCGCACCACGCCGGGATGGGTGCGCAGCAGCAGGGCGATGTTGGTGAGGGGCGCGGTGGGGATCAGCGTGACCGGGCGCGGCGAGGCGAGGATCTCGCGGCGCAGCAGGGTCACCGCGTCCGTGTCGGCCGGCGTGCGGGTGGGGGCGGGCAGTCCGAGGTCGCCCATCCCGTCCTCGCCGTGCACGTGCCGGGCCGAGCGCGGCGGCTCGACCAGCGGCCGTTCGGCGCCCCGTGCCACCGGGATCTCGGGCGCGCCGGCCTGCTCCAGCACGGTGAGCGTGTTGCGGACGACGCCGTCCACGTCGGTGTTCCCGGCGACGCAGGTCACGGCGCGCAGGTCGAGCCCCGGGTGCCGGACGGCGAACAGCAGGGCCAGCGCGTCGTCGACGCCGGTGTCGCAGTCGATGATCACGGGGATGGGCTGACCGGTCACAGGGCACTCACTCCTTCCCGTCCGCGTCGACCCTATGCCGCGTCCCACAGTCCGGCACCGCGCGCGGCGACCCGCGCGGCCACCCGGCGCAGCAGCTCGCCGACGGGCAGTGGGCCGGGCCGCCGGCCGTCGCGCAGGCGTACGGCGGCCAGGTCGCCGTACGCCTCACGGGCGCCGGTCACCACCTGGTACGGCACGAGGCGCGCCGCCCGGATCCGTGCGCCGAGGCTGCCGTCGGCCGGGCCGCTCAGCTCGGCCCGCAGGCCCAGCCGCAGCGCCCGGTCCACCACGTCCCGTGCGTGTTCCTGCTGCGCCTCGGAGACCGGCAGCACCACCAGCTGCACGGGCGCGAGCCACGGCGGGAAGGCGCCGCCGTGCTCCTCCATCAGGTGCGCCACGGCCCGCTCGACGCTGCCGATGACGCTGCGGTGCACCATGACCGGCCGGTGCCGGGCGCCGTCGGGGCCGGTGTAGTGCAGGCCGAAGCGTTCGGGCTGGTGGAAGTCGATCTGGACGGTGGACAGGGTGGCCTCGCGGCCGGCCCGGTCCACCACCTGGACGTCGATCTTCGGGCCGTAGAAGGCGGCCTCGCCCTCGGCCTCCTCGTACTCCACCCCGGCGCCGTCCAGCACCTCCCGCAGCAGCCCGGTCGCCCGCCGCCACAGCTCCGCCCCGGCCACGTACTTGCCGCCCTCGCCGGGCAGCGACAGCCGGTGGCGGGCGGCGCGGATGCCGAGGTCGGCGTAGGCGCGGGAGATCAGGCCGAGCGCGGCGCGGGCCTCGTCGGCGGCCTGGTCGAGGGTGCAGAAGATGTGCGCGTCGTTGAGGGTGATGGAGCGTACGCGGGTCAGGCCGCCCAGCACCCCGGACGGCTCGGAGCGGTACATGCCGCCCAGCTCGGCCAGGCGCAGCGGCAGGTCGCGGTGGCTGCGGGAGCGGGAGCGGTAGATCAGGGCGTGGTGCGGGCACAGGCTGGGGCGCAGCACGACGTCCTCCGAGCCGAGCCGCATCGGCGGGAACATGTCGTCGCGGTAGTGGTCCCAGTGGCCGGAGATCTCGTACAGCTCGCGTTTGCCGAGGACCGGCGAGTACACGTGCCGGTAGCCGGCGGCCCGCTCGGCGTCCCGGACGTACTCCTCCAGGGCGTGCCGGACGACGGCCCCGTCGGGCAGCCAGTACGGCAGGCCGGCGCCCATCAGCGGATCGGTGCCGAAGATGCCCAGCTCGCGGCCGAGGCGGCGGTGGTCGTGCGAGGGGGTCACGGGGGTCTCCTTCCGGTACGGAGCGAGACCCGCGGGGCACGGCGAAGCCCCGGGGCGCTCGCCCCGGGGCTGCGGACTTGGTCAGCTGTCAGCGCGCCGGGACGGTCTCCGGCGTCGTCGTGCGGGACACGAGGGCGCGCTGCATGGCGAGGACGGTAGCGGGGGGTGGGGTGGGGGTGCGAATGGTTTTCCGGGGCCGGGGTTTTGGGGGCCGGGTTCCGGGTAGGGGTGGGGGTTTCGGGAGGAGCCGGGGCTTGTGGGGGCAGGGGTTCTCTCAAGGTGCGGTCGGGTGGCGGTCACCCGGACGGCCCGGAGTGCGGTGGTGCGGTGGTGCGGTGATCACCCGGACGGCCCGGAGCGCTGGTGACCGAGCGGGTGCGGTGGTGCCGTGGACGTAACCACCGTGCCGTGCACGTCCCCTTGGAGTCGCCCCCGATGGCCCTTTCGACGACCCGCTCGCGCCTGACCGCCCTCGCCGCCGTCACCCTGCTCGGCGCCGGTGCCTGCTCCGCCATCGAGATGGAGGCGGCGGACCCGCGGACGGCCTCCCCGGCGGCCTCCTCGTCCACTGCCCCCGGCAGGTCCCCGTCGCCGGGGCCGGCCACCCCGCCCGCCCTCACCGAGGCCCAGGCCCGGGCCGCCCTGCTCGCCTGGTCGGACCTGGGCGAGCCGTGGGCGCCGACGCAGGGCGCCGCCACCTGGCGGGACGCCTTCCTCAAGGCGCGGGCGGCCGAGGACACCGCGCCCGACTGCCAGCGCCTGCTCGACCTGCTCTACGCCGAGGAACTGCTCGGCGCGCCCGCCAAGGCCGTGGTCGGCCTGGACGACACGTACAACGAGGCCCAGTTGCGCTACCAGATCTCCGCGCAGCGCCCCGCGGACGTCGACCGCACGCTCGCCTGGCTGCGCACGCTGCCCGAGGTCTGCGGGTCCTTCGCCGCCACCATGGTCTCCGGGACCGTGGAGCAGGTGGAGGTGGCCGACGCCCCGCTGCCCGAGGCCGGGGACGTCCGCCAGGGGCTGCGGGTGACCGCGACGATCGAATGGGAGGGGGAGCCGGTCACGCTCACCGTGGACGTGGCGGCCGTACGCGTGGGCGAGGACGCGTTCACGCTGACCAACGGCGGGCTGGGCGATGTGTACAGCGAGGTCACGGCGGCGGCGACGGAACTGGGGGCACGGCGGCTGGCGGAGGTGCGCAAGCAGGGGAGGGTACAGGTGTGAGGGCGGGCCCTCCGGGCGCACTTGCGGTGCCTCGGTGCCGCCGGGGCCGGCGGGTTCCGGGGCCTGCGGGCTTCGAGGCCTACGTGGTCGGCGGGCTTCGGGGCCTGCGTGGTCGGCGGGCTTCGGGGCCTGCGGGGCACACGTGCGTGCCCTGGGGCTGGCGGTGCCCGGCGCCTCCGATGCCCCGGGCCGGCGATCCCTGGGCCCCGGCGTCCGGGGGTGGGTTTCCGATGCCCGGAGCGTCCGATGCCCGGAGCTTCGGGACCTCCCGTACCCGAGCCTTCGGCGACCGGGCCTCCGGCACCCGGAGCTTCGGGACCTCCCGTACCCGAGCCTTCGGCGACCGGGCCTCCGGCACCCGGAGCTTCGGGCCCCCGTACCCGAGCCTTCGGCGACCGAGCCTCCAGTGCCCGCAGCGTCCGGTCGCCGGAGCATCCCGTTGCCGGAGCGTCCGGTCGCCGGAACATCCCGTTGCCGGCACATCCGGCCGCCGGAATTCCGTTGCCGAAGCGCCCGGTCGCAGGAGCATCCGGTCGCCGAAGCATCCGTCGCCGAAGAGCCCGGCCGCCGGAACATCCCGTCACCGAAGCATCCGGCCGCCGGGGCATCCCGATGCCGGGGCCGTCGGTACCGACGGCCCCGTCGGGGCTCACTCGCGGTCGAACGGCTCTCGCCGGGCCACCACGTCGTGTGCCAGGTCCAGGACCGTACGGCCGTGCGCGAAGGCGCGGGCGCGCAGGCGGGCCAGGGCCTCGTCGGCGCCGATGCCGAGCCGGGCCATGATCATGCCGACCGCCTGGAAGACCCGGTCGTGCCCGTCGGCCAGGTCGGAGAGCCAGGTGCCGTCCGCGCGGTAGCCGTACTCGTCCTCGCTCGGCAGGTACATCAGCGCGGCGGTCACCACCCGCGCCATGAGGTGCGCGATGTGCTGCTCGGGCGCGGTGAGGACGCCGGGGGTCTCGCGGTACAGGTCGAGGGTGCCGACGCAGCCGGCGCCGTCGCCCAGCGGCAGCGCGTACACGGCCCGCACCCCCGCCGCGGTGGCCTGCTGGGCGAAGACGGGCCAGCGGCCGGCGGCGGCCCGCGTGGCCAGGTCGTCGACGAGGACCGGCGCGCCGGTGCGGGCCGCCTCCAGGCAGGGCCCCTCCCCCAGCGACGCCTGGATCTCCATCAGCTCGGCGGCCCGGTCGTCCCCGGCGCTCAGCGGTACGGGCATCCCCTCGCCGGCCAGCGAGACGCCGGCGCCGTCCACGGGCAGCAGCCGGGTCGCGACCTGGCACAGCCGGCGCGGCAGTTCCCCGGCGCCGACGCCCCGCACCGATTCCGCGATCACGTCGGCGGCCCATGCTCCGTCCCGCTCCTGCCTGGGCCGCACGGTCACTCCCTCCTCCAGCCGCCGGGAAACGACGCCCGACTACCCGGCCGGGGGGCCGCGAAACGGCTGTTCCCCCAGGCACGGGGCGCCTTCCGGCCTCCGCCGGGGGCATGACCGAGCAGTCGGTCCACCGGCGCCTGCGCGAGCTCCGGAACCACCTCCCGCCGCCCCCGGCTGCACCTGTCCGCGGATCACGGACGGCATGGTCGTGGCGGAGGCCACGGACAGGACAGGCCGCGCTAGCGGGCGGACGCCGCCGTGCGTTCCGCCACCGTCCCGCACGCCGGTTCCGTCGCCCGCGCCGGGCCGGTGTTCGCCGCGGCGACCAGGGCCGTGACGGCGAGGACGGCGGCGGCGAGCGCTCTGGCACACCGCGGGGAAGGACGGCCGGGGTGGGCGAAAGGGCGTCCGGGCACGGCAACCTCGCAGCAGACGGCGGCAGCAACAGCGGAGGATTAAGCGGGCTTAACTTCCCCGGTTATCTTCCTCCAAGCTAGGGGGTGCGGACTTCAACGGGAAGACCGGGCCCGCCAGTTGACGCTGGCATCATGTGCGCATGGCGACGGCGGAACGCGACGACCCGGAGACCATCGGGCGCAGGGTGCAGCAGCTGCGGCGGGAACGCGGACTCACCCAGCGGCAGCTGGCGGAGCCCGCCTACACCCCCGCCTACATCTCCACCCTGGAGTCCGGCCGCGTCCGCCCCTCCGACGAGGCCCTGCGCCATCTCGCCGGCCGCCTCGGTGTCGCCTTCGACGAACTGGCCACCGGCCGCCCCGCCCACCTCGCCACCGACCTGCGGTTACGGCTGACCGAGGCGCAGCGCACGCTGGCCACCGGGGAGGCGGAGGAGGCCGCCCGCCAGTACGCCGCCCTGCTCGCCGAGGCCGACGCCCACGGCCTCGCCGACGCCCGGTACGCCGCCCTGCTCGGCCTCGGCGAGTGCGGCCTGGAGACCGGTGACCTCACCGCCGCCCGCGAGCACTTCGAACGCGCCGAGCGCTGCCTCGCCGACGCCCCGCTGCCCGCCCGCGTCCCCGCCCTGCGCGGCCGGGCCGTCGCCCACTACCTCGCCGGGGAACTGCGTTACGCCGTCTACCTCCTGGAGACCGCCCTCGACGAGCTGAACCGCGGCGGCCTGCACGACCCGGACGCGCTGCTGCTGCTCTACGCCAGCGTCATCGGCCCGTACATGGACATGGGCGCCCACGCGCGCGCCGCGCAGGCCGCCGAGTTCGCCCTCGCCCTGGCCCCGCGCGCCGCCGATCCCGCCCTGGTCGCCCGGATGCACCGCTCGGTGGCCCGCACCCTGCTCGCCGAGGGCCGTATCGCCGAGGCGGACGCCTCGCTCGCCAAGGCGGCCGAGATGTACCGCCAGCTGCGGCTCCGCACCGAACTCGCCAACTGCCACTGGATGCGCGGCTACGTCTATGCCCAGAACGGCGACCTGGAACGTGCCGAGGACGAGCTGCGCTCCGCCCAGACCATGCTCTCCGCGCACCGCGCCGCCCTCTACAGCAGCCAGGTCGCCGTCGAACTCGCCGACGTGCTGCACCGCCGCGGCCGGTCCGAGGAGGCCGCGGCGCTCCTGCGGGACGTCCTCGGCGACCTCTCCTCCGAGCGCGGCGCCGTCCACGCCGCGGCCGCGCACCGCCTGCTCGGCCGGATCGCCGAGGCCGCCCACGACACGGAGGCCGCCGAGGAGCACTACGTCCGCGCGCTCAGCCTCCTGGAGCGCGCGGGCGCGGCCGGCGACCTCGCCGACCTGTGCCGCCTGCTCGGCGACCTGCTGCGCCGCACCGGCCGCGTCGAGGCCGCCCTGGACGCCTACCGCACCGGCCTCGGCCACCGCACGGCCCCCGGCACCACCACCCTGGGTCCGGCCCCGGCCCGGCCGCCGCTGTGACCGCGCCACCCGCGTCGGCGGGCGGCGCCCCGCTCAGCCCTGGGTCTGGAGTTCCAGGCGGCGCAGCTGGCGGCGGACGTGTTCCAGGGCGCCCGCGCGGCGGCCGGGGACACGGGCGCGCAGGTCGGCGAGGGCGGAGCCCAGTTCGCGGGCGCGGGCGGGTTCGGTGATCTCGCTCCACTGGTGGTGGGCGCGGTCGACGGCCGCCTCGACGGCGGGCGCGTCCGCGGGCTGCCCGGCGGCCAGCCGGGCGGCGGCGACCGTCAGCCAGGTGCGGCAGCTGCGTGCCGGGTCCCCGGCGAACATCGCGAGGTCGGCGCGGACCTCCGCCCAGTGCAGGGCCTCCTCGGAGCCCGGCCCGTGGGCGCGTACGGCGGCCTGTTCCCACTGCGCGGCCAGGTGGTCGGCGTGGCTGTGGCGGCCCGCCTGCACGGCGGCGGTGATGGCGGCGTGCGGGTCGTGCGCGGCGGGCGGGGGCGCCGCGGCCAGGACGAGACCGGCGGACGCGTCCTCGGTGCGGGCCAGGGCCAGTTCGTGCAGCTGCCCGAGCGGGGGTCTGCGGCCGCTGCGCAGCAGGGTCGCCAGGGCCTTCATGTAGGCGGGCGCGGCGGGCGTGGAGCGGCGGCCCGGGGGCGGGGCGACCCGGCCGTAGACCGCGACGGTGCGGCCGGTGTCGAGCGGGGTGGTGCGCAGCAGGTCCCAGGTGTCGGGGTCGGCGTGCAGGTCGAGGAAGAGGGTGGTGGTGCCGGGCGCGCGCAGCCGCAGCTCCTCGCGGAACCAGTGCCAGGGGAAGGCGGTGTAGCGCACGGTCGCCGGGGTGGTGCGGGCGAGGGCCAGGTGGGGCAGGCGCTGGCGGCGGTCGAGCTGGAGCTGCCCGGTGACGTAGACGGTGAGCGGGCCGGGGGCGGAGGCGGCGGCCCGCAGGCGGGTGAGGACGGCCTGGGGTTCCAGGGGGTCGGCGAGTTCCACGACGTTCGCGGTGTCGGTGCCGGCCAGTACGGCGGGGTCGACGGCCGCGAGCACCGGGAGCACGGCCGCGGCGTCCACCAGCCGGCCTCTGCCCACGGGCGAGGCGGCGAGCAGCAGCACGGTTCCGGGCATCGGTCCCTCCCCCTGTCGGTCAGTACGCCGACGCGTCCCAGGTCGCCGGCGGTCCGTACGCCGCCGATCCGTACGTGATCGGTCACGTACGCAGAGCACCGTAACCGGTGGCCGGGGGCGCGCGGGTCAGGCGGGCAGGCCGGTGCCGATGATCCGGCGGACCGCGAAGACGGTGGTGTCGTCGTCGAGGCGGCCGGCGCTGTGCCGCAGCACCCCGTCCCGGACCAGCGCCACCAGCCGGGGCGGCCGGGCCGTGCACGGGTCGGCGGCGAGCGCGTGGCTCACCGCGTCCGTCAGCGGGTAGTACGTCCCGCCGCCGTCCCGTGCCTCGGTCACCCCGTCGGTGGTGACCAGCAGGGTCTCGCCGGGCGCGAGCACACAGCGGCGCACGACGGGCGGGGAGGCGTCCCGGACGAGGTCGCCGAGGCCGAGGGGGAGCCGGTCGCCGGGCGGCAGGGCACGGACCCCGGCGGGGCCCGCGACCAGGGGCGGCTCGTGGCCGAAGTTGACCACGTCGACGGCGTCGGGCGCGTCCGCGGGGAAGTCGAGCAGGACGGCGGTGGCGAACCGGTCGCTGTCCTCGCCGCCCCGGCCCAGGTCGGAGAGGTGGCCGCGGTGCCGGCGCACCCGGGTCTCCAGGCGTTCGGCGACCGTCCCGAGGTCCCGCTCGTGGTAGCCGGCCTCCCGGAACGTGCCGAGCAGCGCCGCCGCCATCTCCACCGCGCCGAGGCCCTTGCCCTGCACGTCGCCGACGAGGACGCGGGTGCCGTGCGGGCCGGGCTGGATGTCGTAGAAGTCGCCGCCGACGCGGGCCTCCACGTCGGCGGGCAGATAGACCTCCGCGTGCTCCAGGCCGCCCCACACCGCGGGCAGCGGGCGCAGCACGGTACGGCGGATGGTGTCGGCGATGTACCGCATGCGCAGCATCCGCTCCTGGCCGCGGATCCGCACCGCGCAGGCCAGGGTGGCGAGGATGCCGCCGAGGGCGACCAGGATGAAGTCGGGCAGCCCGGCCCGGTACGCGTCCGGCCACAGGCTGTCCACCAGGGCGTAGGTGACGACGGACAGCACCGCGTACCCGGCCGTCCCCCACACCCCGCAGATCGTGGCGGCGATACCGGGCACCAGCACGATCCACGAGACGATCCGGAAGTCCTCGCCGGTGTTCACGTCCGTCAGCGCGATGGCCACCAGCAGCAGCAGCGGCGGCACCCAGGCGACGCTGCGCCCGCGCACCCGCAGCAGCTGCTGCCGGTGGGGGGCGGTGGGCCACGGGGCACGGGGGTACCGCTCGCGCGGGCGCCGGCCGCCGCGTCGGCCGGCGCGCGCGCTCACGGACTCCATGGCCCCCAGCGAAACACGCGGCCGGGCGGCCCGCATCCGGTCCGGGTACCGCCCGGCGCCCCGGGCACGGTGCGTGACCTGCCGAGTTGCCGGGGATCGCGGCCCGGTGTGCCCTGGAAGGCGGGGGTGAGGAGAGAGGAGTTCTCCCATGGCTCACGCGGCACCGGTGTCCCGCAGGAACCGCGGCGGCACCCGCGACACCCGCACACCCGACTTCTTCTCGGCGCGCGCGCACCGGATGGCGAGCTGGGCGTGGCCCGTCGTCGCCGGGCTCGTGTACGGCTACTGGGCGGCCGCCATGCGGCGCGTGGGCGGCCCCGTCACCGGCTGGAACCTGCTGTTCGGCTTCGTCACGGCGCTGGCGTTCGTCGTGCTGTACCTCGCCGTGCGCGCACTGGGGCGGCGGGTGACGCGGGAGCTGCACGCGGGGCTGTGGGCGGCGTTCGTGGGCAGCGCGGTCGGCTTCCTGTACGTGAACAGCCCGAGCGGTACCGTGCTGGGCGCGGTCGCCCGGTCGCTGCCGGTCGCGGCGGGTGTGTTCGCGATGCTGTTCTACCGGTACTACACCCACGAGGACGCGGAGGGCCGCACCGCCGGGAGCGGGGCCGCCGAGGACCGTACCGCCGGGAGCGGGGCCGAGCGCCGGCCGGAGCACCGGTCCGGCTGACGCGCGTCTGTCTCCTCCTGGGGCCGGGGAGAGGCTGAAGCTCCCGGTGCCCGCCGGTCTGCATGATCGGCTCTCTTCTCCCCGAACCACCGGGTAACCCCCGTCCGGGTGAACCCTCCACCGGAGAGCGGAAAGCGCAGCTCGGGGCGGGTGCGGAGGTCTGCCGACCCGGATCCACCCGTACGGCGGCCCAGTTGTCGCGCCGGCCGCGCGCACGCCGTTGCCTGGGAGCGTGTCCCCCCGTACGACGCCCCGTCCTCGGCTCCTCCGCCGCCCGTCCGGCCGCCCGTCGTGGGCCCGTGACGGGCTGTCGGCGGCGCTGATCGCCCTGGCCTGCCTGCTGCTGCCGTTCGGCGCGCTGGCGGGCTGGGCGGCGTACGGACTCACGGACACCGGGCGGTACGTGCGCACGATGGCGCCGCTGGCCGCCGATCCGGCCGTACGGGACGTCGTCGCGGACACCGTGCGGGAGGAGCTGGCGGACGAGCTGGGGCCGCCGCTGCGGGGCCCGCTGGGCCCGTTCGTGCGGGACGCGGCGCGCTCGTTCACCATGACCGACGCCTTCCGCGCGGGCTGGGACGCGGCGAACCGCGTCACCCACACCGCCGTCCTGCACGCCGTGCGGGAGGGCGACTCGGGCCGGCCGATCACCGTCGACATCGCCCCGGTGGCCGCCGAGGTGAGACGGGAGCTGCTCGACGACCGCGTGCCGTTGGCGGACCGCATCCCGGTCCCGCACACCGAGGTGGCGGTGCTGCCCGCGGCGGAGGCGGACCGGCTGCGCGAGGGGTACGACGTGCTGGAAGTCGCCGCGTTCTGGCTGCCGTTGGCGGCGTTCCTGCTCGCGGTCGCCGGGATCACGCTGGCCGGCTGCCGCCGCCGCGCGGTCACCGCGACCGCGCTCGGTACCGCGCTCGGCGGCGCGCTCCTCGGCCTCGCCGTCGCCGTGGGCCGCCGCCTGACCCTCGCGGGCCTGCCCGCCACCCCGCACCGCCCGGCCGCGGGCGCCGTCTACGACGCGCTCACCGCCACCCTCCGCACAGCCTCCTGGCTGCTCCTCGCCCTCGGCCTGACCGTCGCCGCGACCACCTGGCTGACCACCCGCCCCCACCGCAACCCCCTCACGCCCCCGGCCCCCCGGCCCACCGAGACCCAGACCTGACCCTCACCGGCCTGCCCTCCACCCCACACCGACCGACCGCGGACGCCCGAACCCCCGGCCCACCAAGGCCCAGACCTGACCATCCCCCTCCCCCGGTCCCTCACCCGCTGCCGCGTACCACCTCCGCCAGCACGTCCAGTGCCCGGTCCAGTTCCGTCTCCGTCGCCGAGGCCAGCCCCAGCCGTACCGCGTCGGGCGTACGCGCCGCGTCCACGGCGAACGACGGTCCCGGCGTCACCGCGACACCGCGCGCCGCCGCGGCGGCGGTGAAGGTGTCGGCCCGCCAGGGCGGCGGGAGTTCCCACCAGGCGTAGTAGGCGTGCGGGTCGGAGCGGACGGTGAAGCCGCGCAGCCGGGCGGCGAGCAGGCGCTGGCGGCGGGCGGCGTCCGCGCGTTTGGCGGCGACCAGCCGGGTCACGGTGCCGTCCTCGATCCAGCGCACGGCCGCCTCCAGGGCGAACCGGCCCGCGCTCCAGCCGCCGGAGCGGATCGCGGCGGCCACGGCGGGCACCCGCTCCTGCGGTACGACGAGGAAGCCCGCGGTCAGGCCCGGCGCGACCCGCTTGGACAGGCCGTCGACGACATGGGTGAGGCCGGGGGCGAGCGCGGCGAACGGGGGTCCGGGCCGCAGGAAGGACCAGATGCGGTCCTCGACGACCGGCAGGCCGAGTCCGGTGACGGTCCGGGCCAGGGCGCGGCGGCGCGGCTCGGGGGTGGTGAACGAGGTCGGGTTGTGCAGGGTGGGCTGGAGGTAGAGCGCGGAGAGCGGCGCCGTGCGGTGGGCGGCGGCGACGGACTCGGGGAGCACTCCCTCGTCGTCGGTGGCGAGCGGGACGAGGGTGAGGGCGAGCCGCGCCGCGATCTCCTTGACCAGCGGATAGGTCAGCGGCTCGACGCCGACCCGGCCGCCGGGGCGGACCAGCGAGGCCAGGGCGGCGGCGATGGCCTGGCGGGCGTTGCCGGTGAACAGCAGCCGCTCGGGCGCGGGCCGCCAGCCGGGCTCGGCGAGCAGCCCGGCGGCCGCCGCGCGGGCCGCGGCGGTGCCGGTGGCGGGGGCCGGGCGCAGCGCCCCGGCGAGCGCCGCGGGGTCGAGGAGCGGGGCGAGGGCGGGCACGAGGAGCGCGGCCTGGCCGGCCGCTGCGGGGTAGTTCAGCTGCAGGTCGACCGGTGGGTGCGCGCTCTCCGCCGGCTCGGTGAGGGCGCGGCCGGCGCCGCTCGCGGGCGGGGCGGCCCGCACGAAGGTGCCCCGCCCGACCTCGCCGACGACCAGGCCGCGCCGGACGAGTTCGCCGTAGACCCGGCCCGCGGTGGACGCGGCGATGCCGAGGCGACGGGCGAAGGTCCGCTGCGGGAGGAGGCGCTGTCCGGGGCGCAGCCGCCCGGAGGCGATGTCGGCGGCGATGCGGTCGGCGAGCCGGAGGTAATCGTCCACGGGGGCCCCTCGTTGGGATTGCACCGAGGGCAAAGATGTTATTGCACCGAGGAGTTGGGCGGCCGTACGGTCGAGCCATGACCGTCTCCCTCGCCTACGAGGACAGAGGCGCCGGAAGCGGCGTGCCCCTGCTCCTCGTCCACGGCCACCCCTTCGACCGCACCATGTGGACCCCGCAGATCGAGGCGTTCGCCGCGGAGCGCCGGGTCGTCGCACCCGACCTGCGCGGCTACGGCGCCTCCCCGGTGGTGCCCGGCATCACCCCGCTGTCCGCCTTCGCCGCCGACCTCGAAGCCCTGCTGGACCGCCTGGAGGTGGAGTCGGTCGTCCTCGCCGGCCTGTCCATGGGCGGCCAGATCGTCATGGAGTGCCACGACCGCCTCGGCGACCGCGTCCGCGGCCTGGTCCTCGCCGACACCTTCGCCGAACCCGAGACCGACGAGGGCAGGCGCGTCCGCAACGACATGGCCGACCGGCTGCTGCGCGAGGGGATGCGCGGCTACGCGGACGAGGTCCTGCACAAGATGGTCGCCCCCTACGCCGACCCGGCGGTGCAGGCCCACGTCCACCGCATGATGACGGCCGCCCCGCCCGAGGGCGCCGCCGCGGCCCTGCGCGGGCGCGCCGAACGCCCCGACTACCGCCCCGTGCTCGCCCGCGTCACGGTCCCGGCCCTGGTCGTCGTCGGCGAGGACGACGAGTTCACCCCGGTGCCCGTCGCCGAGTCCCTGCACGCCCTCCTGCCCGACTCCGCCCTGCACGTCGTCAAGGGCGCCGCCCACCTGCCGAACCTGGAGCGCCCGCGGGAGTTCAACGCGGCACTGGCCGCCTTCCTGGCCCGTATCGACGCCTGAAACCGCTGGTGAGCGACGGGTCCGCCCGGCTAGCGTCACCGTCCATGCGCGAGACGACGACCCTGTGGCGTCCCACCGGCCCCGAGGAACTGGCCCTGGTCGAGGCCTCCGGCTGGACGGCCTGGCCGCCACGCCTGCCCGAGCAGCCGATCTTCTACCCCGTCCTGAACGAGGACTACGCGGTGCGCATCGCCCGCGACTGGAACGTCCCCGCCTCGGGCTCCGGATACGTCACCCGCTTCGAGGTCGACTCGGCGTTCCTGGAGCGCTACCCCGTCCGTCGGGCGGGCGGCGAGACCATCCTCGAACTCTGGGTGCCGGCCGAGGAGCTGGAGGAGTTCAACGCGCACATCGTGGGCCGTATCGAGGTCGTGCGGGAGTTCCACCGGGAGGCCGGCTGAGACACCCCCGGGCGGACGGGGGCCCGCCCGGAGCGCCGTCGGCCTCCGGCGTGCCGGCCGGGGCTGCGGGCAAGACGCCCATAATGGGCGCATGTCCCGAGAGTTCCCAATCGGCCTCACGCCCCCCGACTGGCTGGTCCGGAACCTCCGCCCCCAGCGGGCACCCGTCAACCGGGCGGCCGTCGTCCGCGCCGCCGTGGCGATGGCGCTGCCGCCGGCCGTCGGGCTCGCGGCGGGCCGCCCCGAGTACGGCGCCCTCGCCGCGATGGGCGCCCTGTCGGGCGTCATCGGCGACACCGCCGACGCCTACCGCCTGCGCATCCTGAACATCGCCGTCCCGCAGCTGCTCGGCGCGGTCGGCGTCACCCTCGGCTCCCTCGCGTACGGCCAGGGCTGGACGGCGGTGGCCGTGCTCACCGCCATCGCCCTGGTCTCCGGGATGATCTCCACGATCGGCGCGGTCTCCTCCGTGTCCGGCCTGCTCCTGCTGCTGAACGCGGTGGTCGGCGCCGGCCTGCCGATGCCCGGCCAGTGGTGGCTGGCGCCGCTGCTGATGACCGGCGGCGGACTGCTCGTCCTGGTCCTCGCCCTGCTGTCCTGGCCGCTGCGCTCCGGCGTGCCCGAACGCAGCGCCGTCGCCGCCGCCTACCGGGCCGTCGCCGACCTGCTCGCCGCGTGCGGCGCGGACACCGAGACGTACGACACCGCCCGGCACGCCGCCACCCAGGCGCTCAACCAGTCGTACGACGTCGTCCTCGCCCGCCGCTCCCGCTACCACAGCCGCAGCCGCGACCTCACCCGGCTGCTCGCCCAGCTCAACGCGGTCATCCCGGTCATCGAGGCCGCGCCCGCCGCCCACCTCGCGGGCCGGCCGCTGCCGCCCGGGGTCCCGCAGGCCGTCCGGCACCTCGCCGAAGCCGTCGACACCGGCTATACCGGCCCCATGGGGCTGCGCCTGCCGCTGCCGCTGACGGAGACCGGCCGCGCCGTGGACCAGGCGCTGCGGCACGCCGCCGACGTCGTCACCGCCCCCGACGTCGACCCCACCGGCATCCTCGACCGGCTCGGCCACCCGGGCGCGCTGCGCACCCGCGCCGCCCTGGCGGCCCGCAACGTGCTGCTGTCCGCCGCCTCCTGGCGCTACGGCCTGCGCCTCGCCCTGTGCATCGGCCTCGCCCAGGTCCTGGTGTCGACCGTCACGGTGCCCCGCTCCTACTGGGTGGCCCTGACCATCACGTTCGTCCTCAAGCCCGACTTCGGCTCGGTCTTCTCCCGCGCCCTGCTGCGCGCCCTCGGCACGGTCGCGGGCCTGGTCGTCGCGGCGGCGGTGCTCTCCCAGGTGCCGCGCGGCTGGTGGGACGTGGCGGTGCTGCTCCTGCTCGCCCCGCTGATCCCCGCCCTCACCCCGCGGGGTTACGGCCATCAGACGGCCGCGATCACCCCGGTGATCCTGCTCCTGTCCGACATCCTCAACCGTGAGGGCACCGCCCTGCTGCTGCCCCGGCTCGTGGACTCCCTCATCGGCTGCGCGATCGCCCTCGTCGCGGGCTATCTGCTGTGGCCGGAGAGCTGGCACACACGGGTCGGCGACCGCCTCGCGGACGCGGTCGCCGACACGGCCCGCTATGTGGAGTGCGCCTTCGGGAGCGGCGCGAGCGGCACGGACCCCGCGGCCCGCGCCCGGATGCGCCGCCGCCTGTACCGCGACCTGTCCGCGATCCGCACCGAGTTCCAGCGCGCCCTGACCGAACCGCCGCCCACGGGCCGCCGCGCGGCGGCGTGGTGGCCGTTGGTGGTGGCGGTGGAACGGATCGTCGACGCGACGACGGCGGCGAGGGTCCGCGTGAAGCAGGGCGCGGCGCCGCCGTCGTCGGCGGAGGTGTCCCAGGTGATCCTGCAACTGCGGGAACTGGCCGAGGGCGTCCGCCGGGCGGACACCCTGGTGGCCGTCCGCACCGACCTCACCGGCCCGCCGGGCAGCGTCCTGGAACCCCTGCGCCAGGAGGTCGCGGCGGCCCGAGCGATCGCCTCGCCGCACTAAGGGGTGTCCGCCCAGGCGCCACCGCGCCGGGGGGGCGCCGCGCCGAGGGGGGGCGCCGCGCCGAGAGCCGCGGGCCCCGCGCCCGGGGGGCCTGCGGGGCACGTGCGACGGGGCGCCGCACGCGGCGGGACGGGCCGGGCCGGAGCGGACCCTGACGGACGCCGCTCGGCCGAGCCGGGGCGGACACCGACGGACGCCGCAGAGGCCGGGTCGGGCCCGGGGCGGGCGGCGAACATCGACCGGACCCCGCACGGCCGGGCCGGGGCGGGCACCGACCGGGTGCCGCCCCATCCGCCTCTCGGACCCGGCTCAGATGCCGATGTCGGAGCCGTCCTCGCGCCAGATCGCCACCACGGCGGGCCGGACGATCTTGCCGGGCCCGTCGGGCCAGGCGGACGCCGGCTTCTCCACGCTCGCCCCGTCGACCTCGCCCGGGTGCTGCACGGCCACCAGCACCCGCCGCCGCTGGATCACCGGACCGCAGGTCTCCGCGCCGTTCGGCATGGTCGCGAACTGCTTCAGCTCACCGCGCCGCTCGCCTCGCGTGGCCACGCCGAACAGGCCGTCGTGCGAGCCGAGCTGGTTGCCGTCGGTGGAGATCCACAGGTTGCCGTACCGGTCGAAGGCCACGTTGTCCGGGCAGGAGATCGGGCTGACCTGGTCCTTCGGGAACCCGGCGAAGTAGGTGGCGGGGTCGTCGGGGTCACCGGCGACGAGGAACAGCGACCAGGCGAACTTCCTGCTGTCGGCCCGGTTCCAGCGCTCGGTCAGCTCCAGCACCTGGCCGTGCTTGTTGGAGTTGCGCGGATTGGCCTCGTCGGCGGCCGCGTACCCGGCCTTGCCGCGGTTGCTGTTGTTGGTGAGGGCGACGTACACCTTGCCGGTGTGCGGGTTCGGCTCGATGTCCTCGGGCCGGTCCATCTTCGTGGCGCCGACCTTGTCACCGGCGAGGCGCGTGAAGACGAAGACCTCCTCGGCGGTCATGCCGTCCACGTGCGACACGGCACCGTCCGCGGTGGCGGTGGCCAGCGGGATCCACTCGCCGCTGCCGTCGAACTCGCCGTCGGCGGGCAGCTTGCCCGTCCCGTCGATCTCGATGGCGGGGGAGTCGCCGGTGAGCTTGGCGACGTAGAGGGTGCCCTCGTCGAGCAGCGACAGGTTGTGCTCGCGGACGGCGCGGCTCGTGCCCTTCTTCATCCGCTTGGAGCCGACGAACTTGTAGAAGTAGTCGAACCGCTCGTCGTCACCGGAGTAGACGACGGGCCGGCCGTCCTCCGTCAGGCGGACCGTGGCGCCCTCGTGCTTGAACCGGCCGAGCGCGGTGTGCTTGCGGGGCGTGGAGGTGGGGTCGTACGGGTCCAGCTCGACGACGTACCCGAACCGGTGGGGCTCGTTCGGCTCCTGTGCGACGTCGAACCGCTTGTCGAAACGCTCCCACTTGCGCTCGGTGGCGCCGGAGCCGAGCCCGTACCGCTTGTCGGTGGCGCGGGTGGCGTTGGCGAAGTACTGGTTGAAGTTCTCCTCGCCGTGCAGCGTGGTGCCCCACGGGGTGGTGCCGCCGGAGCAGTTGTTGAGCGTGCCGAGCACCTTGGTGCCGGACGGGTCGGCGGAGGTCTTCACCAGGTCGGAGCCGGCGACGGGGCCCGTCAGCCGGAACTCGGTGGTGGCGGTGACGCGCCGGTTCAGCGGGTGCCGGGGCACGGGGACGAGCTTCCCGGTGCGCCGCTCCTCCTGCACGACGACGGCCGACAGGCCGTGTGCGGCCCAGGCGATCTCGACCTGCTCACGGGTGGGGTTCTCCGGGTCGTAGCTCCGGAACATCAGCACCTCGTCGGTGTACTCGTGGTTGGCGACGAGGATCTGCCGCCCGTGCTCGTGGGGCAGCGGCAGCAGCGCGAGGAAGTCGTTGTTGTACCCGAACTGCCCGGCCTGCGCCTTCGCCGTCTGCTTGTCCGGGTCGAAGGCGGGCGCACCGCGCAGGATGGGCTCGCCCCAGCGGATCACGACGTTCTGCGTGTACCCGTCCGGGACGGTGACGACGTCGGCGGTGTTGGGCGCGACGGGCGCGAACCGCAGCCCGCGCGCGCCCTTCGCCTTGCCGCCCTTCTCCGCGGGCGCGGCGGCGGCCGGCGCGGCCCCGCCGGCCACGGCGGAGGCACCGGCCGCGGCGGTCGCGGTCACGACGGCGGCGGCGCGCATCACGGTACGGCGGCTGAGGGCGCCGGCGATGACGTCGCCGACGTACGGGTTGGAGGTGGTGTTCGGAACCTCGTGGAAGCAGGCGTCACCACACCGGAAACGGCAGGTCAGCGCGGACCGGCCACCCGGGTGCGAGTCGGACGAGCTTCTGATGATGGGCAGCGTGATGCGACGCACGATGATTTTTCTCCCCTGGCTTCCCCATGTGTCCAGCGCCAGGGACGCTAAGCGCACGTCCGTGCGGTTACGGGGCCTGTACGTGAACGCGGAGTGAACCCACGGTAGCTGTCCCGAAGTTGCCCGCTCTGTCCCGAAGGGCCCTTGACACCCCTCAAGATCGTCCTCCGAGCCCGCTAACCTTACGTGTCCGTCCTGGCCAGGGATTGACGGGCTCCAACTCACATCGAAGGGTTGCGCACATGGGCATTCTCACTCTCCTGCGGAACGCATTCGGCCGATCCCGCAAGCCACAGCAGGCCACCCCGGAGGATGCCCCCACCCAGCACCCCTCCACCCCCGAGGCCACCCCCGCGCCCCACCCCACCCCGACGGAGGACGCCCCCACGCCCGGTCGCACCCCGACCGAGGACGCCCCGAGCGTCCCGGAGCCCCGCGCCGCCACGCCCGAGGCACACGACCTGGTAGCCGCCGCCTTCGACAACGTGACGGTCCCCCGCCCGACCCGCCCCGAGGAAAACACGGAGCCCGAAACTCAGCAGGCCCCCGAGCCGAAGGCCAACCCCGAGCCAAAGCCGGAGACCGAGCCGAAGGCAGAGACCGGGGCTGAGCCGGAGCCCGAGGGGCAGACGGACACCGAGGCGCAGCCGGAGACGGCGGCCGAGGCCACGGCGAAGCCCGAAGCGGAACCGGCCAGCGAAGCGAAGGCGAACCCCGAGGCGAAGCCGCAGCCCGAGCCGAAGGCAGAAACCAGGGCTGAGCCGGAGCCCCAGCAGGAGCCGGAGCCCGAGCCGCAGGCAGAGAACCAGCCGAAGCCGGAGACGGCGGCGGAGGCAGAGACCCAGCCGAAGGCAGAGACCGAGTCCGAGGTGAAGACGGCGGCCGAGTCCCAGGCGAAGACCGAAACGGAACCGAAGCCCGAGTCCGAGCAGTCCGGCGAAACGGACCCGGCCGCCGATGCGCGACCGGAGGCAGAGCCGACCCCGCAGACCGAGGCCCCGGCCGACCCGCAGCCCCAGGCCGCCCCCGAAACGGAAGCCCAGCCGCACACCGCGTCCGAGTCGACCCCGCAGCCCGAGGCCACACCCGAGGCGAAGCCGCAAGCCGAGCCGCAGGCCAAGACTGCCGACGACACGAAGCCCGAGCCGCAGGCCGAGGCGAAGCCCGACGCACAGCCGCAGGCCGAGGCGCAGGCCGAGTCGGAGACCGAGGCGAAGGCCGACGCACAGCCGCAGACTGAGGAGCCCGAGGCCGAGGCGGAGCCGCAGGCGGGCAGCGCCCCCCAGTCGGCAGCCGCCGACGGCGAGTCCGCCCCACAGGGGCCACCCGCAGCCGACGACGCATCCCGCACGGGTGGTGCGGGTGGGAACACCACACCGGCCGAAGGCGAAGCCGAGGCCGCAAACACCGACCAAGCCCCGCAGGGCCCCGCCCCGCAGGGCCCCGCCCTCACCCTCCCCCGCCTCAAATCCCGCGCCCCCGGCCTCACCACCGCCTACAAGGCCGCCGCGAAGGCCCTCAAGAAGACCGACCTCACCGGCACCCGAGCCAAGATCCACCTCGTCCTCGACCGCTCCGCCTCCATGCGCCCGTACTACAAGGACGGCTCGGCCCAGGCCCTCGCGGAGCAGACCCTCGCCCTCGCGGCCCACCTCGACCCCGAGGCCACGGTCCACGTCACCTTCTTCTCCACGGAGCTGGACGGCACCGGCGAACTCACCCTCTCCGACCACGAGAACAAGATCGACGAGCTGCACGCCGCCCTCGGCCGCATGGGGCGTACGAGCTACCACGTCGCCGTCGAGGACGTCCTCGCCCACCACGACAAGACCGCCGGCCCGGACACGCCCGCCCTGGTGATCTTCCAGACCGACGGCGCCCCGGACGCGAAGACCCCCGCCACCCAGGCCCTCGCCTCCGCCGCCGAGACCCACCCCCACGTCCACTTCACCTTCGTCGCCTTCGGTGAGCACGACAACAAGGCCTTCGACTACCTCCGCAAGCTGAAGACCGGCAACACGTCCTTCTTCCACGCGGGCCCGACCCCGCGCGAGCTGACGGACACCGAGGTCTACGAGGGCGTACTGGCGGACTGGCGCCCGTAGGGGAAGCCCCGGAAGATCACCGCACAGCCGAGGACGGCCGCCCCTTCCCACCCCTCAGAACGGGAAGCGGGCGGCCCACCCGTCTCGGCTACGATTTCAAGGTTCGTAAACAACCGACCCGGGAGCAGCCAAGCCATGGCTCGACACCTCATCACGAGCGCCCTTCCCTACATCAACGGGATCAAGCACCTGGGCAACATGGTGGGGTCCATGCTCCCGGCGGACGTGTACGCCCGGTACCTCCGCCAGCGCGGTCACGACGTCCTCTACATCTGCGCGACGGACGAGCACGGCACCCCCGCCGAGCTGGCGGCGAAGGAGCAGGGCCTGCCGGTCGCGGAGTTCTGCGCCCAGGCCCACGACGCCCAGAAGGCCGTCTACGACGGCTTCGCACTCGCGTTCGACTACTTCGGCCGCAGCTCCAGCCCGCAGAACGTCGAGATCACCCAGCACTTCGCCCGCAAGCTGCACGAGAACGGCTTCATCGAGGAGCGGGCGATCCGCCAGGTCTACAGCCCGGCCGACCACCGCTTCCTCCCGGACCGCTACGTCGAGGGCACCTGCCCCCATTGCGGCTACGACAAGGCCCGCGGCGACCAGTGCG
Source organism: Streptomyces sp. JB150 (assembly GCF_011193355.1). Taxonomy (GTDB): domain Bacteria; phylum Actinomycetota; class Actinomycetes; order Streptomycetales; family Streptomycetaceae; genus Streptomyces. Next base: position 3,877,310 of record NZ_CP049780.1, on the reverse strand, counting down.
AGAACTGCACCCGCGTCCTCGACCCCACGGACCTGCTGAACCCGCGCTCGGCGATCTCCGGCAGCACCGACCTGGAGGTGCGGGAGACCAAGCACCTGTTCCTCCTGCAGTCCAAGCTCCAGCACGAGGTCGAGGCCTGGGTCGCCCGCCACGAGGACGACTGGCCGCAGCTGGCCTCCTCCATCGCCCGCAAGTGGCTGAACGAGGGCCTCCACGACCGCGCCATCACCCGCGACCTGGACTGGGGCGTCCCGGTCCCGGCCGACACCTGGCCGGAGCTGGCGGCCGAGGGCAAGGTCTTCTACGTCTGGTTCGACGCCCCGATCGAGTACATCGGCGCGACGAAGGAGTGGGCGGACCAGGACCCGGAGAACCGGGACTGGAAGTCCTGGTGGTACGAGGCGGACGACACCGTCCGCTACACCGAGTTCATGGCGAAGGACAACGTCCCCTTCCACACCGTGATGTTCCCGGCCACCGAGCTGGGCGTGCGCGAGCCGTGGAAGAAGGTCGACTACGTCAAGGCCTTCAACTGGCTGACGTACTACGGCGGCAAGTTCTCCACCAGCCAGAAGCGCGGTGTCTTCACCGACCAGGCCCTGGAGATCCTCCCGGCGGACTACTGGCGCTACTTCCTCATCGCCAACGCCCCCGAGTCGGACGACTCCTCGTTCACCTGGGAGCACTTCACCGCCACCGTCAACAAGGACCTCGCCGACACCCTCGGCAACTTCGTCAACCGGGTGCTGTCCTTCTCCAAGAAGCGCTTCGGCGAGGAGGTCCCGGCGGGCGGCGCGCCCGGCGAGGCGGAGGCCCGCCTGGGCGAGGAGATCGCCCGCCTGCTCGCCGAGTACGAGCAGCAGATGGAGGCCCTCCAGTTCCGCAAGGCCGCCGCGGCGCTGCGCGCCCTGTGGTCCGCGGGCAACTCCTACCTGGAGGAGAAGGCCCCCTGGCTGGAGATCAAGACGGACAAGGACGGCGCCGCGCTGACCCTGCGCACCGCGATGAACCTCATCCACCTCTACGCGGTGGTCTCCGAGCCGTTCATCCCGGCCACCTCGGCCGCCATGCGCGCCGCGTTCCGCCTCGCGGACGACGCGGCCACCTGGGTCACCGAGGACGAGGCGAAGTCCCTGGCCTCCGTCCCGGCCGGCACCCCCTTCACGGTGCCCCCGGTCCTGTTCGCCAAGCTGACGGACGACGACCTGGCCGACTACAAGGAGCGCTTCGGCGGCGAGCCGCAGTAGCCGCCGGGCCCACCGCCGCGCCCCGCTCCCGGCGGCGGCGCGGCTGAGCCCGCCCCGGCACGGTCTCTGGCAGAGTGCAGGACCCGTGAGGAACCTTGCCGTCCCGCACCGCGGGCTCATCGCCGACGCCGTCGCCGCAGGCGGCCCCTTCCCGCTCGTCCTGGCGGGCGGGTACGCCCTGGAGGCGCACGGTCTGCTGCACCGCCCGCACGCCAACGTCGACGTCGCGACCGAGAGCCCCGAGCCGATGGACCGCGTCGCCGGCGAGGTCGCGGCGGCGCTGCGCTCCCTGGGCCGGGAGGTCGCCGTGCACACCGTCACCCCGCTGTCGGCGCAGCTCACGGCCACCGCCCCGGAGACGGACGAGCCCTGCGAACTCGCCCTCCACAGGGAGGTGTTCTGGCAGCCCCCGGTCCGCACGGAGTACGGCCCCACGCTCGCCCTGGACGACGCCGTCGGCACCAAGATCCGCGCGCTGTACGACCGGGGCGCGGCCGTCGACCTGCTCGACGCCCGCGCCGCCGCGGCCCGCTACAGCTTCCCCGACCTGGAGGAACTGGGCCGCCGCCACGCCCACGACCCGTTCGACCTGCCGACCCTCCAGTCCCGGCTGACCGGCACCGACTGGTATCCGGACGGCGCCTTCACCACGTACGGCCTGCCAGAGACGGAGATCGGCGGCCTGCGGGCCTGGGCCCAGGCGTGGTCCGACGACATCGCGGAGCGCCTGCTGGAGGACGGCGCCTCCCCGGACACGATCGACGGTGACACGACCGGTACGTGATCCGGACGTTCGAACCGGTGCGAACGAGCCACCCGACGGGTAGATTGCCCGAAGATCACTACCGAGTGGGGGGACCACTGACATGGCTCTTTTCGGCAACGCGCACGCCATCGACCCGGCCCAGGCGACGCAGGACTACGCCCGGCTGCTGGGCCAGGGGGAGCAGGTGCACGCCGCGTACCTGCTGATCCGCGACACCATCCTGTTCACCGACCGCCGCCTGATCCTGGTCGACAAGCAGGGCATCACCGGCAAGAAGGTGGAGTACCACTCCGTCCCGTACCGCAGCATCACCCACTTCGCGGTGGAGACCGCCGGCACCTTCGACCTCGACGCCGAGCTGAAGATCTGGCTCTCCGGCGCCCAGATGCCGATCACCAAGACCTTCACCAAGGGCGTCGACATCTACGAGGTGCAGGCCATCCTCACCCAGTTCGTGGCCCGATAGGGCACGGTCAGTCGAGGGGCGGGCTACCGGCCGCAGTAGGCCAGGAAGCCCGCCCACGTCTCCGCCGCGAGGGCGAGACGGGGACCGGCGTCCTCGAACTTGGAATCACGGACGTGGACGGCGCCGGAAGTGGTGGCGACCTCGACGCAGGAATCGCCTTCGTTGCCGTCGCTGTAGCTGCTCTTGAACCAGGCCGGTTCGCAGCCGTCGCCGGCAGAGGCCTCGCGGATCACGTTTCTCCCAGCAGTTGCCCGATGAAGCCCGCCCACGTCTCCGACGCGACAGCGAGACGAGGACCGGCGTCCTCGAACTTGGAATCACGCACGTGGACGATGCCGGGAACGGTGGCGACCTCGACGCAGGATTCACCGTCGTTGCCGCCGCTGTAACTGCTCTTGAACCAGGCCAGTTCGGAGGTTTCCCCAGCAGTCGCCTTGCGGATCATGTTTCTCCCAGCAGTTGCTCGATGAGGGTCAGCGACTCCCGGGGCGAGAGCGCCTGAGCCCGGATGGTGCCATACCGCAGTTCGAGAATGCGCAGGTGCCGAGGATCATGCACAGGGCGGCCGTTGCACACACCGTCGGAGCGACCTACCGCCGTACCGTCCGCGAACTTGAGCAACTCGATTCGCCCGTCCAGTCCGGAGTGAGTGTCGCAGTTCATCGGCATCACCTGGAGGACGACGTTGCGCAGTTGTCCTACTTCCAGCAGCCGTTCGAGCTGCTGACGCCACACCATTCTGCCCCCGATGGGGCGCCTCAGCACGCCCTCTTCCAGGACGAAACTGAGCGCGGGCAATGGGTCCCGTTCGAATACCGACTGTCGAGCCACTCGAGCCGTGACCATGCGTTCCACGTCATCCGGGGAATACGGCGGCTGTGCCGCCCCGATGACGGCATGTGCATGCTCCCGCGTCTGCAACAGACCGGAGATGATGTTGCACTCGTACAGGCCGATCTCAACAGCCTTCGCCTCCATCTGCGCCAGGTCCCGCACCTTCTTCGGGTACCGGACCTTCGCCACGTCCTCCTTCATCGCGGCAAGCAACCCGCCCGCCCCCAGCACCTCGTCCGCCTTGTCCAGATACTCCGGCCGAGGAATCCGCTTGCCGCTCTCGATCTTGTAGACGAGGTCCTCGCCGTACCCGACGGCCTTCCCGAAGTCACCGGCCCGCATCCCCACGGCCTCGCGCCGGAGCTTCAACTGCCGTCCCACGGTGGCCACTACGGCCACGCCCCACTCGTCGTCCGGGTCCACCTCCCACCCCGGCTCGTCAGCCTCGGTCCTCAGCCGCCGAACCTCGCCGTCCACCGACATGCGCGCCCTCCGTCGTACCGCCTCGTGCCAGCGACGCCCTACCCGTGCGCACCGCCCCGACAAGCCCGGACACCACCGGACAAGGACCGGACAGTCACCGTACGCAACCGCGACGTCACTCCTCACGGTAGGCGCATCCGGCCACGCTGAGTGATGTGAATCGGCAACTTCCCCAACCCGGCGGCCCTGTCCGCAACTTCAGCGTGCTGCTGTCTGCCACGCCCCGAGGCGCCCGCCTCGCCCGCCTGCTCGCCACGGAACAACTGCGGACGTGGGGCCTGCCCTTGGACCCGGCGCAGCTCATCGTGGCCGAGCTGGCGAACAACGCGGCAACCCACGGCCGCGTCCCCGGCCGGAGCTTCCGGCTCCTGCTCTACGTCGTCGGCCGGACCCTCCGCATCGAGGTGACGGACACGCGCGGTGACCGGCTTCCGCGGCGCCGGTCCGCCGGTCCCATCGAGGAGTCGGGCCGCGGCCTGACCCTCGTAGCGGCCCTCGCCGACCGCTGGGGAGTCACCCCCTGCCTGCCACCCCGCAAGACGGTCTGGGCCGAACTCACCCTCGCCGCACCGCTACCACCGGAACACGACGGCCCACGCTCCGGCCGGACCTGCGCTCCCCAGGAACCACCCACTGAGGAGAAAGAACCCCGCCAAGCCCCACCCCTCCCTCCCGCAGGGCAGGCTCACTCCCGCGAGTGAATATGCCAACTGGGCTGGATTTGGGACCGGTTGCCTGCCCTACGCTCAGCGTCAGCAGCACACGACAACCCCAGACATGAAACGGCCCTCGCCGGGACTGGCATTCCCAGTGCGAGGGCCTGACCACCGAGGAAGATAGGGCCTCCCCGATGGATACCGAAAACCGTAGCGTGCCCGCGCGCGTCCAGTCCCGTATCCCGGCGAAAAACCACCCCGACGGGCACCGAACCGCCGGCGTCGTCCACGACCACGTCCGCCACACCGAGAACTTCACGGTGATCGGCAACGACCTGGCCCAGCACCCGGAGCTGTCGCTGCTCGCCATCGGATTGGCCTGCTACATCCAGTCGGTGCGGCCGGGCACCGCCGTCGACATCAAGACCCTCGCCGCCCGCTTCCCCGAGGGCCCCACCCGGATCGCCGCCGCGCTGCGGGAACTCGAAACGCACGGCTACCTGCGCCGCAGCCGCGAGCGCACGCCCACCGGCCGGATCGTCACCCGCACGATCTCGTGCAACCGGCCCGGCCACCGCGCCACCCGGGAGACACCTGCCCGAAGGACCACCACCCGGCGCACGGCCACCGACGAGCCCGCGCCACGCAAGCGCCTGCCCGCCGTCCCCCAGCCGTCGTACCCCTCCCCCGCCCTCCTCCGGACAGCCGTCGACGTCCTCGCCGGACTGCGCCGCCACGACCCGCGCCTGCTCCTGTCCGCCACCGACGCCGAGCACCTCGCCCCGGGCGTCGCCGCCTGGCTGGAACGCGACCTCACCCCGACCGCCGTACGGCACGCCCTGACCGCGAACCTGCCGAACGAACCCCTGGCCCGCCTGGCCGCCCAGTTGCCGCCCCCGCCGCCGCTGCGGCCCCCGGCCTCACCGGTTCCCGAGCGCCGCCACCCCCTCCAGACCTGCGACGGCTGCGACCGCGCCTTCCGTGCGCCGTCCCCCGGCCGCTGCCGCGACTGCCGAAGCGAGCACAGCGAGGCCGCGTGAAGACACAGACACTCGGCCTGCCCGCGCCGGAAACCCTGGCAGGAGTACTCCTGGAGGACACCACGAGCACACTGCCCGACCGCGGACGCGAGCTGATCGCCCGCCCCGAGCAGACGCCCGACGCCCTGCGTGCCGCACTCGCCGTCGTGGCCCCGGGCCGCCTCGCCGAGATGCAGGCCACGAAGGACGAGGCGTTCGCCAAGGCGGTCGAGTGGCAGTCCGTGAGCCCTGTCCAGAGCTGGGTTCTCCGTTGGGCCAGAGACATCGAGATCACCCGCCGCCCTGGTCTGTCCGCCCGCTTCGAGCGCGCGCAGAGCATGCTCGAAGATGAGGATCCCGGCCTCGCAGAACAAGCTCTTCGGGAGCTGGCCGCCGTACTGGACGAAGCCATGAAGGCAGTACGCGGTTGAGCTGGACATGGGAGTACGTCTTCGGCGCGGAGGAAGCCGCGCGTACGGCACCCGCCGACTTCCTCGCCCAGGTGGAAGCAAGAGCGGACGAGCTGGTCAGTGCCCCTCGGGTTCTGAGACCGGCCGCTCGGCGACCACCGCCGAGCGGCTCTGGCCGCACCAACGGGAGCGGACAACGCGAAGGGCGCCCGGGGTCTCCCGGGCGCCCTTCGCGTTACGGCCGCCTACTTGGGCTGCGGCTTGCGCACCGAGAGGTGCAGCTCCTTCAGCCGGGCCTCCTCCAGCTCGGTCGGCGCGCCCATCATCAGGTCCTGGGCGTTGCCGTTGAGCGGGAAGGCGATGGTCTCGCGGATGTTAGGCTCGTCGGCGAGGAGCATGACGATGCGGTCGACGCCGGGGGCGATGCCGCCGTGCGGCGGGGCGCCGAAGCGGAAGGCGCGCAGCATGCCGGCGAACTTCTCCTCGACGGTCTCCCGGTCGTAGCCCGCGATCTCGAAGGCCTTCAGCATGATCTCCGGGTCGTGGTTCCGGATCGCGCCGGAGGACAGCTCGACACCGTTGCAGACGATGTCGTACTGCCAGCCCAGGATGTCCAGCGGGTCCTGGGTCTCCAGGGCCTCCAGGCCGCCCTGCGGCATGGAGAACGGGTTGTGCGAGAAGTCGATCGCGCCGGTCTCCTCGTCCTTCTCGTACATCGGGAAGTCGACGATCCAGCAGAAGCGGAAGACGCCCTCCTCGAAGTGGCCGGCGCGCTTGGCGGCCTCGACGCGGACCGCGCCCATGATCTTCGAGACCTCGTCGAACTCGCCCGCGCCGAAGAACACGGCGTGACCGGCCTCCAGACCGAGGCGCTCGGTGAGGACCTTGACGTTCTCCTCGGTGAGGAACTTGGCGATCGGGCCGGACAGCTTGCCGTCCTCGCCGACGCGGACCCAGGCCAGGCCCTTGGCACCGAGGGTGACCGCGAACTCGCCGAGCTGGTCGAAGAACTTGCGGGGCTGGTCCTGGACGGCCGGGACGGGCAGGGCGCGCACGTGCTTGCCGGCGAACGCCTTGAACTCCGAGCCCTCGAAGATGTCGGTGATGTCGACGAGTTCGAGCTTGGCGCGCAGGTCCGGCTTGTCGGAGCCGTACTTCAGCATCGCCTCGCGGAACGGGATCCGCGGGAACGGCGAGGTGACGTGACGGCCGCCGCCGAACTCCTCGAACAGCTCGGTCATCAGCTTCTCGACGGGCTGGAAGACGTCCTCCTGCTCGACGAAGCTCATCTCGATGTCGAGCTGGTAGAACTCGCCCGGCGAGCGGTCGGCGCGGGCGTCCTCGTCGCGGAAGCAGGGCGCGATCTGGAAGTAGCGGTCGAAGCCGGAGATCATCAGCAGCTGCTTGAACTGCTGCGGGGCCTGCGGCAGGGCGTAGAACTTGCCCGGGTGCAGACGGGAGGGGACGACGAAGTCGCGGGCGCCCTCGGGGGAGGTCGCGGACAGGATCGGCGTCGCCATCTCGTTGAAGCCCAGCGCCGTCATCTTGTGCCGGATGGCGGAGATGACCGCGGTGCGCAGCATGATGTTGCGGTGCATGCGCTCGCGGCGCAGGTCGAGGAAGCGGTACTCCAGGCGGCGCTCCTCGTTGACGCCGTCCTCGGTGTTGATGGTGAAGGGCAGCGGGGCGGCGGCGCCCAGCAGCTCCACCTCGCGGACCTCGACCTCGACCTCACCGGTGGGCAGGTCCGGGTTCACGTTCTCGGTTCCACGTGAAACCACCGTGCCGTCGACCCGGACCGTGGACTCCTTGGAGACCTTGTCCAGCGCCTCGTACGCGGCGGTGCCGGGACGGGCGACCAGCTGCGTGATGCCGTAGTGGTCGCGCAGATCGATGAAGAGGATGCCGCCCAGGTCGCGCCGATTGTGCAGCCAGCCACTCAGCCGGACGTCGGTGCCGACGTCAGAGGCGCGGAGCTCGCCGCAGGTGTGGGACCTGTACCGATGCATCGTCGTTCATCCAGTCTTCGCGGATCGGGAATCTCCGGGGCCCGGTGCCCGGACTTTCCCAGGGTACCGGCCATACCAAGATCGCCCCGCCGGGATTGTCGTGCGATCACGGGCGGATACCGGCGTACCTCATCAGTGGCATCGTTCGATCACCTTTTCTTAAAGTGGGGCAATGCGCACTGGTGAGCCCCTGCCCGCCGTGGGGCAGGTCCTCGCCGCCCTCGCGACCGGCACGTGGCAGTGGGACACGGACACAAGCTTGGTCACGGTGGACGCCGAGGCCGCCCGGCTGCTCGGGCTGCCCCCAAAACCGGCCACCCTCACCGAGGCGCAGGTGCGCTCCCGGCTGCACCCGGTCGACTGGAACGAGATCGTCAGCGTCGTCGGCCTGGCCGCCGCCGAGGGCACCCTGGCCGAGGTGCGGGTGCGGATCATGGACGACCGCGGCCGGGTCGTGCGGATGACCCGCAGCCGGATGAAGCCGTCCTTCGACCCGGTGAGACGGGCCTACGAGCTGATCGGCACCCTCCAGGAGGTCACCGAGCCCTCGCCGGGCACCCCCGCCGGCCGCAACGCGGTCACCGGCGACTGGCGGCGCTCCCGCGAGGCGTTCCTGCTGGACGCGGGCCGGGCGCTGGCCGAGGCGCGGTCCACGGAGGAGGTGCTGCGGGTCGCGGCCGGGCTGGCGATGCCGGGGTTCTCGCCGGACGGGCTGGCCGTGTTCGGCGTGGAGGGCGACCGGCTGACGATCATCGGCCACCACGGGCACGACCCCGGCGACGAGGGCCCCTTCACCCACCTGGCGCTGGACACCGACTATCCGGCGGCCGAGGTGGTGCGCACCGGCCGCGCGGTGTATCTGTCCTCGCCCGAGCAGTACAAGGAGCGCTATCCGCTCACCTGGCCGCTCGCCCGGCAGTTCGGCCGCCGCTCGTGGGCGTTCCTGCCGCTGATCGTGGCCGGGCGCACGATGGGCGCCTGGATGGCCGCGTTCTCCTACCCGGTGCGGTTCACCCCGGACGAGCGGTCGGTGCTGACCACCGTCGCCCGGATGCTCGCCCAGGCGCTGTCCCGCGCGGGCGCCGCCGAGACCCAGCGGGAGCTGACCGACGGCCTCCAGCGCTCGATGCTGCCGACGCTGGGCCCGGACATCCCCGGCATGAGCGTGGCCGCCCGCTATGTGCCGACCGGCGGCGGGCTCCAGGTCGGCGGCGACTGGTACGACATGATCCCGCTGCCGTCGGGGCGGTTCGCGCTGGTCATCGGGGATGTGCAGGGGCACGACGTGCGGGCTGCCGGGCTGATGGGGCAGTTGCGCATAGCCCTGCGCGCGTACGCCTCCGAGGGGCACCGCCCCGACGCGGTGCTCTCGCGGGCCTCCCGGTTCCTGCACGGCATGTGCGCGGGCGCCGACGACCCGGGCGAGCTGCGCTTCGCGACCTGTCTGTACGTCGAGGTGGATCCGCCGTCCGGGGTGCTGGAGATCGCCCGCGCCGGGCATCCCGACCCGGCGGTGCGGATGGCCGACGGCACGGTCCTGACCCGGCCCACGGCCGGCGGGCTGCCGCTCGGCATCGACCCGGACGCCGACTACCCCACCACCCGGCTCGCCCTGGAGCCCGGCGAGACCATGATGATCTGCACCGACGGTCTGATCGAGACCGGCGGCCACGACCTGGAGACCGGCTGGAAGCGCATCCGGGCCATCCTGGAGCAGCACGACGGCGGCCTGGAGGAGCTGGCCGACGCCCTGGTGCAGGCGGTGCACGGCCCGTCGTCGCACCACACCACCGGCCCGTTCGCCGACCGCCGCGAGGACGACATCGCCGTACTGCTGCTGTGCCGGCACGGCGACGGCCGCGGGCACGGGGCCACCGCCGCCGTCCGGCCGTCGGTGCGGCGGACCATGCTGACCGTCGCGCAGGCCGAGCCGGAGCGGATCGCGGTCGCCCGCCGGCTGCTGCGCGAGCTGCTGCACGACTGGGCGTCGGCCGACCAGGTCGACTCGGCGGTGCTGCTGCTGTCCGAGACGCTGACCAACGTCCTGGTGCACACCGACACCGACGCGCTGCTGGTCGCCGAGGTCACCGGGGAGGGCGGCGACCGGCGGATGCGGGTGGAGGTCACCGACGCCAGCGACGACCTGCCGCACAAGCGCCGGCCCGGGGAGCTGGCGTCCTCCGGGCGCGGTCTGATGCTGATCGAGCTGCTGGCGCACGCGTGGGGCGTCGATCCGCGCGGCGAGGGCAAGAGCACCTGGTTCGAGTTCTACGAGTCCGAGGGGACCGACGCGGCGTAGCGCCGGCGCAGCTCGTGGACGACGCCGAACGCGGCCGCCGTGAGCGGTACGGCGAGCAGCATGCCGAGGATCCCGGCGACCGACGCGCCCGCGGTGATCGTCACCATCACCACCGCCGGGTGCATCTGCACCGTACGGCTCTGGATCACCGGCTGGAGCACGTGCCCCTCCAGCACCTGTACGGCGAGGACCACGCCCAGCGCCCACAGCGCGATCACGAACCCCCGGTCGGCGAGGGCGACCAGCACGGCGACCGCGCCGGAGATGAAGGCGCCGAGGTAGGGGATGTAGGCGCCGACGAACACCAGCGCGCCGAGCCCGGCCGCGCCGGGGACGTCGAGGACGAGCAGACCCACGGTGATGAGGACCGCGTCGATCAGCGCGATCAGGGTGGTGCCCCGCATGAAGCCCTCGACGGCCTGGTAGGCGCGGCGCGCGATGGCGACGACGGTGTCGGCGGTGGCGTGCGGGGAGAGGGCGCGCAGGGTGCCGGCGGCGAGGTGGGAGTCGCGCAGGAAGAAGAAGACCAGCAGCAGCGCGAGCACGGCCATGGCGATGGTCTCGCCGACCACGCTCACCCCGCTGATCACCCCGGAGGCGGCCGTCCCGCCGAACTTGCCCAGCAGCTCCCGGGCGTTGGCGGCGAGGTCGTCCAGCGAGGTGCCGGCGGCCCCGAAGTGCCGGGCGAGGTCCTGCGCGGCCCGCCGCAGCGAGGTGACGATCTGGTCGCCGCTGTCGATGAGCGCGGCGACGACGATGTACACCGCCCCGCCGACCACGGCCACCACGGCGACACAGGTCAGCCCGGCCGCCACCGACCGGTTCACCCGCGCCTTGACCAGCCGCCGGTGCAACGGCCCCAGCAACGCGGTCCCGAGCATGGCGAGCAGCACGGGCACGACGGCCGTACGGAACTCCACGCACAACCGGATACCGACGTACACCACCCCCGCCACCAGCAACACGACAGCACACCAGGCGGCGAGCCGGCGGACGGGAAGCGGAAGCAGCTGCACCCCTCCAGCGGAGCACGGCCCGCTCACGCTGTCCCGTCCGGAGCGGCGGACGGGTGACAGCCCGTCAGACGCCGCCGCACGACCCCCACTCCGAAGTGATCTTGACCGAAAACCACCTACACGTCTCACCATGCGGGCGTGTTACATTTCCGTCCGATTCGATCACTCTTGCGAGTGAACCGGCCCGTCCTGACCAGACCGCCGGGCACCGGACGGGGGTTTCTCGTGCGTCTACGCGCCACCGCGGCCATCGGGTCGCCGGCTCGCTGCGCCCTCGCGCTGAGTGCCGCCGTTCTGCTGGCCGGCACGGCAGCGTGCAGCACCGAGCAGACCGCCACGCCCGACAAGATCGGCGTGGTGGAGAAGCTGCCCGAGGACACGAACGAGGCGCAGTGGAAGAAGAACGCCCGGGAGTTCCGCTCCTGGGTCGCGAAGCACGGAGACGAGCGGCAGAAACGGGCCGCCGGGCGCGTGGACCGCATCCTCGGCGAGTGGAACGAACACAACGGCAACGCCTACATCTCCACGGACATCAACGGCGGGAAGACCCCGGTGAAGGACCCGCGGGCGGCCGCCGCCGCGATAGCCGACGCCTTCGCCGCGTGGAAGGACTCCGAGCAGGGGTACGCCTCGGTCTATGACGTCTACGGCAACGCGGTCCTCACCAACCAGCGGTTCTGAGGCCGGCCGCGCCACCCGGAAGCCCGGAGGGAATGCCCTCCGGGCTTCCTCCGTTACAGGTGGCAGAAAGTTCAACGCTCAACTAAAGTGGGACGCACGTCGCCCGAGGAGGAACCGACCATGCCCGCTGTGACCGTCGAGAACCCGTTGACGCTGCCCCGCGTGACCGCACCCGCCGACGCCGTGGCACGTCCCGTGCTCGCCGTCACCACCGCGCCCAGCGGCTTCGAGGGCGAGGGCTTCCCGGTGCGCCGCGCGTTCGCCGGGATCAACTACCGCCACCTCGACCCGTTCATCATGATGGACCAGATGGGCGAGGTGGAGTACGCGCCGGGCGAGCCCAAGGGCACCCCCTGGCACCCCCACCGCGGCTTCGAGACCGTCACCTACATCATCGACGGGACCTTCGACCACCAGGACAGCCACGGCGGTGGCGGCACCATCACCAACGGCGACACCCAGTGGATGACGGCCGGCTCCGGCCTGCTGCACATCGAGGCGCCGCCGGAGCACCTGGTCGTCTCGGGCGGCCTCTTCCACGGCCTCCAGCTGTGGGTGAACCTCCCGGCCAAGGACAAGATGATGGCCCCGCGCTACCAGGACATCCGCGCGGGCAGCGTCCAGCTGCTGACCTCCCCCGACGGCGGCGCGCTGCTCCGCGTCATCGCCGGCGAGCTGGACGGCCACGAGGGCCCCGGCATCACCCACACCCCGATCACGATGATCCACGCCACGCTGGCGCCCGGCGCGGAGATCACCCTGCCCTGGCGGGAGGACTTCAACGGCCTGGCGTACGTCCTCGCGGGCAAGGGCGCGGTCGGCGCCGAGCGCCGCCCGGTCCGCATGGGCCAGACCGCCGTCTTCGGCACCGGCTCCTCCCTGACCGTCCGCGCGGACGAACGGCAGGACTCCCACACCCCCGACCTCGAGGTCGTCCTCCTCGGCGGCCGCCCCATCCGCGAGCCCATGGCCCACTACGGCCCCTTCGTCATGAACACCAAGGACGAGCTGATGCAGGCGTTCGAGGACTTCCAGAAGGGCCGCCTCGGCACGATCCCGGCGGTCCACGGGATGACGGAAGAAGGCCCGGGGGCCTGAGAAGAACCGCTAGGGTACGAGAAGGCCCGAAGCCGCAACCTCGTTTTGCGGCTTCGGGCCTTTCTCTTCGGGTCTACTCCACTACGGCAGCACGTACACCGGCGCCCCGTCCTCCGTGCATCCCGCCTGACGCACGCACCCGCGCTTCAGCAACATCCGCAGACAGTCGTGCACCCGGTCGTGCGACAGACCCGTACGGGCGGCGATCTCCTCCACCCGATGACTCGCCCCACCGCGGACCAGCGCCGGAGCCAGGTAGGCGGCGACGGCATGGATGTCGTCGGTGACGACGAGGTTCTTCGCCCTCCACTTGCTCAGAAGCTCCTGAGCGGTCAGAGTCCGCTCGACGGCCCCGCCGCGCTCGCCGGCCGACGACCGGAGCGACTCGGCGATGCCCTGAAGCGCCTCCGCGATCATTTCCTGGCTCCGGGTCATTTGCCGCAGCAGACCGGTCTGCTCCCGCCGGCACGCCAGCAGGGCCTCGTCCGCCCGGATGTTCCGCTCCTCCAGCCGGACGATCGCGTCGGCGACCTGCTGGGGCATGGCGTAGGCGGTGCCGCCGGTGGGGGCGGGCTGTACGGCGGCCGGCTCGAGGGCGTAGGAACCGTCGCGCTGGATGGTGGCGATCACCTCGGAGACCCAGGCCTTGAAGGGCTCACACTCTCGTTTGGTGCAGCCGTTGACCAAGCGGATCAGACCTTGGAGATTGACGAGATTCATGTCTCGGCGCCACTCTCGACCTGCGGGAATGCTGAGAGAGTGCCTCTGAAGCACACTCTCGGCCGATCCGAAGTTCTCCGCGTCGGCGACGTTCCTCAGAGCGGAGCCCACGTGCGCGTAGCCCAGGTGCTTGCACACATCCACCGCCGGGAACCAGTGCGTCCCGTCCGGCAAGGTCAGCCTCCGCACCCGCGCCCCCGTGGCGCCGAACACGAAGTCGTTGACGTCGATCGCGTCCTGCTTACGTACCGTCGGCTCGTCCGACGGGGTGTTGTTCTGCTCGTACATCGAGCATCACCTCCGCCCCGGAAGCTAGGGAGGAGGCAACAGGACGCGCGCCGATAGCAAGCATGTTCACCCGATAGGGAACAAAAGCAACGATTCTGCAGGACGGCCCGCAAGCCGGGCGCCCCGTTCCCCCTCAGCCCCCGTACATCCGCCGCATCGCGAAGTCCACCATCTCCTCCACCGCCTTCGCGTCGAAGACGATCCGGTGTTCGCCCTCCATGTCGAGGACGAAGCCGTAGCCGGTGGGGAGGAGGTCGATGACCTCGGCGCCGGTGATGACGAAGTACTTGGACTCCTTGCCCGCGTAGCGGCGCAGCTCCTTCAGCGAGGTGAACATGGGGATCACCGGCTGCTGGGTGTTGTGCAGGGCGAGGAAGCCGGGGGTGTCGCCGCGGGGGCAGTAGACCTTGGACGTGGCGAAGATCTGCTGGAAGTCCTCGGCGGTCATCTGTCCGGTGGTGAAGGAGCGGACCGCGTCGGCCAGGGAGGGCGGGGACGGCTCCGGGTACAGCGGCGGCTGCTGCCCGTAGCCCCCGGCGCCGGGCATCTGCTGCTGCGGCGGGGCGTACTGCTGCTGCGCTCCGGCGCTCTGGTCGTAGCCGTACATGCAGGCAAGGGTATCGACCGTCACCGAGGGCTGGGTCACAGATGGCCGGATCGGGGTTGCGCCTTATTACTGACGGGTAGCATCATCGTAGCTACTTGTTGGTACGTGAACTAGGCGCGAGGAGTCAGTGCCTCGCCGATCTCTCTCTACGGAGCCGTCGCCATGGGGCACTACAAGTCGAATCTCCGCGACATCGAGTTCAACCTCTTCGAAGTACTCGGGCGCGACAAGGTGTACGGCACCGGCCCGTTCGAGGAGATGGACGTCGAGACCGCCAAGAGCGTCCTGGAGGAGCTGACCCGCCTCTCCGAGAACGAGCTGGCCGCGTCCTTCGCCGACGCCGACCGCAACCCGCCCGTCTTCGACCCGGAGACGAACACCGCCCCGGTCCCCGCGTCCTTCAAGAAGAGCTACCAGGCCTTCATGGACTCCGAGTACTGGCGTCTCGGCCTGCCCGAGGAGATCGGCGGCACCACCTCGCCCCGCTCCCTGATCTGGGCCTACGCCGAGCTGATCCTGGGCGCCAACCCGGCCGTGTGGATGTACTCCTCGGGCCCCGCGTTCGCCGGCATCCTCTTCGAGGAGGGCAACGAGGTCCAGAAGCACATCGCCAAGATCGCCGTCGAGAAGCAGTGGGGCTCCACCATGGTCCTCACCGAGCCGGACGCCGGCTCGGACGTGGGCGCGGGCCGCACCAAGGCGGTCCAGCAGGAGGACGGCTCCTGGCACATCGAGGGCGTGAAGCGGTTCATCACGTCCGGTGAGCACGACATGTCGGAGAACATCCTCCACTACGTGCTCGCCCGCCCCGAGGGCGCCGGCCCCGGCACCAAGGGCCTGTCCCTCTTCCTCGTCCCGAAGTACCTCTTCGACTTCGAGACCGGCGAGCTGGGCGAGCGCAACGGCGTCTACGCCACGAACGTCGAGCACAAGATGGGCCTGAAGGCGTCCAACACGTGCGAGATGACCTTCGGCGACAAGCACCCCGCCAAGGGCTGGCTGATCGGCGACAAGCACGACGGCATCCGCCAGATGTTCCGCATCATCGAGTTCGCCCGCATGATGGTCGGCACGAAGGCGATCTCCACGCTGTCCACCGGCTACCTGAACGCGCTGGAGTACGCCAAGGAGCGCGTCCAGGGCCCGGATCTCGCCAACTTCATGGACAAGACCGCGCCCAAGGTCACCATCACCCACCACCCGGACGTGCGCCGCTCGCTCATGACGCAGAAGGCGTACGCGGAGGGCATGCGCGCCCTGGTGATGTACACCGCCTCGATCCAGGACGCCATCCAGATCAAGGAGGCCAACGGCGAGGACGCCACCGCCGACCACGCCCTGAACGACCTGCTCCTGCCGATCGTCAAGGGCTACGGCTCCGAGAAGGCCTACGAGCTGCTCGCCCAGTCGCTCCAGACCTTCGGCGGCTCCGGCTTCCTGCAGGAGTACCCGATCGAGCAGTACATCCGGGACTCCAAGATCGACACCCTGTACGAGGGCACCACGGCGATCCAGGGCCAGGACTTCTTCTTCCGGAAGATCGTCCGCAACCAGGGCGCCGCGCTGAACTCGCTCGCCGAGGACATCAAGAAGTTCCTCGCCCTCGGCACGGGCGGCGAGACGCTGGCCGGCGCCCGCGAGCACCTGGCGAAGGCCGCCGTCGAGCTGGAGGCCATCGTCGGCCTGATGCTGAACGACCTCGCGGCCACCGAGCAGGACGTCAAGAACATCTACAAGGTGGGCCTGAACACCACCCGCCTGCTGATGGCCTCCGGTGACGTGGTCGTCGGCTACCTGCTGCTCAAGGGCGCCGCCATCGCCGCCGAGAAGCTGGAGTCCGCCTCCGCCAAGGACAAGGCGTTCTACGAGGGCAAGATCGCGGCGGCGAAGTTCTTCGCGGCCAACGTCCTGCCGGGCGTCACGCTGGCCCGCAAGGTCTCCGAGAACGTCGACCTGGAGCTGATGGAGCTGGACGAGTCCGCGTTCTGATCCGGCTCGTTGCCCGCTGATCACGCCGGCGGCCCGCCCCTTCTCCGGTGAGGAGAGGGCGGGCCGCCGTACTGTTCCCGCGGGCGCGGGGCCGCCCGCCGCCGTACCGTTTCGGGGCCCGTCGCCGCCCGCCGCCCGCCGCCGTACGTTCTCGGGGCTCGCGGCCCTCGCCGCCATACGGTCCCCGGTGCTCGCGGCCCTCCACGGCCGTGCCGTCCCGCGGCCCCGTACCGACCCGTCGCCGCACCGTCCGGCGCCCTGTGCCGGCCCGCCGCCGTACCTCTCCCCGCCCTGTGCCGGCCCCTTGCCGAAGGCCTCACGTACCCCACACCTCCCCACCACCGGACATCCCCGGCAACCCTGGGGAGCGCGCCCCGCCGACCCTTATCGTGGCTGCCATGAGCGAACCCTCCCGCCCGTCTCCCGCCGCCGTCCCCCACCCGTTCGACCGCGGCCACACCGACGACCTGATGTCCTTCCTGGCGGCCAGCCCGTCGCCGTACCACGCCGTGGCGAACACCGCCGAGCGGCTGGAGAAGGCAGGGTTCCGGCAGGTCGCGGAGACGGACGCCTGGGACGGGACGAGCGGCGGCAAGTACGTCCTGCGCGGCGGCGCGATCGTGGCCTGGTACGTCCCCGAGGGCGCCGCGCCGCACACCCCGTACCGGATCGTCGGCGCGCACACCGACTCCCCCAACCTGCGCGTCAAGCCGCTGCCCGACACCGGCGGGCACGGCTGGCGGCAGGTCGCGGTGGAGATCTACGGCGGACCGCTGATGAACTCCTGGCTCGACCGCGACCTGGGCCTGGCCGGCCGGCTCACCCTGCGCGACGGCTCGACCCGCCTGGTCAACGTCGACCGCCCCCTGCTGCGCGTCCCCCAGCTGGCCATCCACCTGGACCGCGCGGTCTCCGCGGAGGGCCTGAAACTCGACAAGCAGCGCCACATGCAGCCCGTCTGGGGCCTCGGCGACGACGTCCGCGACGGCGACCTGATCGCGTTCCTGGAGCAGGAGGCGGGGCTGCCCGCGGGCGAGGTGACCGGCTGGGACCTGATGACCCACTCCGTGGAGGCACCGGCGTACCTCGGCCGCGACCAGGAACTGGTGGCGGGCCCGCGCATGGACAACCTGCTGTCGGTGCACGCGGGCGCGGCCGCGCTCGCCGCGGTGGCAACCCGGCCGGACGCGGCCTCCCTGCCGTACATCCCGGTGCTCGCCGCCTTCGACCACGAGGAGAACGGCTCGCAGTCGGACACCGGCGCCGACGGCCCGCTGCTCGGCAACGTGCTGGAGCGCTCGGTGTACGCGCGCGGCGGCTCGCCGGAGGACCGCGCCCGCGCCTTCGCCGCCACCGTCTGCCTGTCCTCGGACACCGGCCACGCCGTCCACCCCAACTACGCGGAGCGGCACGACCCGACGCACCACCCGCGGGTCGACGGCGGCCCCCTGCTCAAGGTGAACGTCAACAACCGCTACGCCACGGACGGTTCGGGCCGCGCGGTGTTCGCCGCCGCCTGCGAGAAGGCGGGCGTGCCCTTCCAGTCCTTCGTCTCCAACAACTCCATGCCGTGCGGCACCACCATCGGCCCGATCACCGCCGCCCGCCACGGCATCCGCACGGTCGACATCGGCGTGGCCATCCTGTCCATGCACAGCGTCCGCGAACTGTGCGGCGCGAAGGACCCGTACCTGCTGGCCAACGCGTTGGTCGCCTTCCTGGAAGGCTAGTTCGGCCCTTCGCGGCCACAAGAGGGCGTGCCCGCGCCGCTCCTGGGTACCCGTCAGCGACCGGAAGCACCGGAAACCACCGGACCGGACAGGAGGCGACAACTCATGGGCCTCGGCGGGTGCATCATCCTCATCGCCGTGGGAGCCATCCTCACTTTCGCGACCGACTGGGACATGCAGGGGGTCAACCTCGACCTGGTCGGGATCATCCTGATGATCGTCGGGCTGATCGGCGTGTCGACGTTCAGCAGCATCGCCCGCCGCCGGCGGGTGGTGGTGCCCCCCACGGCCCCGGTCGTCGACGAGGAGCCTCACCACCACCATCACCGGCGGGACGGGTACAGCGACGGATTCGGCGTGTGACGGCGTACGGCGTGTGACGGCGTGTGGGCGTCCCCCGGGAACGCCCCGCGGCCGTCACGACAGCGCGTGCCCCGTCGTCGCGTCCACGTGGCCCGGCACCGGGTCGTGGCGGTCGCCGACGGTGAGGGTGCCCGTGGGCTCGAAGAGGAGGATCTGGGTGGGGACCGGCGCGTAGGGCTTGTGCTCGACGCCGCGGGGGACGGTGAAGACCGAGCCCTTCGGCAGCACCACCGTGCGCTCGCCCGCCGGTTCCCGCAGCCCGATGTGGAGTTCGCCGTCGAGGACGAGGAAGAACTCGTCGGTGTGGTCGTGGGCGTGCCAGACGTGCTCGCCCTCGACCTTGGCGACGCGCACGTCGTAGTCGTTGACGGCCGTGACGATACGAGGGCTCCAGCGCGCGGAGAAGGACGCGAGCGCGGCGGTCAGCGAGATGGGTTCCGTCAGCGGTGTGGGTTCCATGCGGTCATCGTGCGCGGTGGCGGTGCCTGGCCACGAGTGCTAGGAATCGCGTATGCCGCAAGGATCCTCTCAGCGCTCTCCGTCGGCCGGCCGTCCGCACCGGGTCGCCGTGATCGTCGACGAGGGCACCAATCCCTTCGAGGTCGGTGTCGCGACCGAGCTGTTCGGCCTGCCCCGGCCCGAGCTGGGGCTTCCGGGGCCGCTGTACGAGGTGACGCTCTGCGCGCCCACGCCCGAGGTGCGGATGAACCACGGCTTCTTCCGCATGGCGGGCGTGCCCGGTCTCGACGCGGTGGATGACGCCGACACGCTGGTCGTGCCCGGCCGGCCGGACAACGTGGTGCCGCGCGTGGCGCCCGTCCTGGACGCCATCCGCCGTACGCACGCGCGGGGCGCCCGCGTCGTCAGCTTCTGCACCGGCACCTTCGCGCTCGCCGAGGCCGGGCTGCTGGACGGGCGGCGGGCCACCACCCACTGGATGTGGGCCGAGGCCTTCCGCACCCTGCACCCGCAGGTCCTGCTGGAGCCCGACGTGCTGTTCGTCGACGAGGGCGACATCCTGACCGCCGCCGGCAGCGCGGCCGCCCTCGACCTGGGCCTGCACCTGATCCGGCGGGACCACGGCGCCGAGATCGCCAACCTCGTCTCCCGCCGGCTGGTGTTCGCCGCCCACCGTGACGGCGGGCAGCGGCAGTTCGTGGAGCGGCCGGTGCCCGACGTACGCGACGAGTCGCTGGGCCCGCTGCTGGCGTGGGCGCAGGAGCGGCTGGCCGAACCGCTGACCGTGGCCGACCTCGCCGCCCGCGCGGCGGTCTCCCCCGCGACCCTGCACCGCCGGTTCCGCGCCCAGCTGGGCACCACCCCGCTGGCGTGGCTGACCGGGGAGCGGGTGGCGCTGGCCTGCCGGCTGATCGAGCGGGGCGAGGAGCGGCTCGACGTGGTGGCCGCGCGCAGCGGCCTGGGCACCGCCGCCAACCTGCGCGCGCGGCTGCGCCGGGAGACCGGGCTCAGCCCCTCGGCCTATCGCCGGCGTTTCGGCACGGCCGCCGGGGAAGCGCTGGTGTCATGAGATACCTCGTACGCGACCGGCTGCTGGGCTTCGGCGACGACTACTGGATCGAGGACGAGCACGGCGAGAAGGCGTTCCTCGTCGACGGCAAGGCCCTGCGGCTGCGCGACACCTTCGAGCTGAAGGACGCCGACGGGCGGGTGCTGATCGACATCCGGGAGAAGATGCTCGCCCTGCGCGACACCCTGCTCATCGAGCGGGACGGCGAGGCGCTGGCGAGCATCCGCCGCAAACGGCTGTCCCTGCTGCGCAACCACTACCGCGTCACCCTGGTCGACGGCACCGAACTGGACGTCAGCGGCAAGATCCTCGACCGCGAGTTCGCCATCGAGTACGACGGTGAGCTGCTGGCCGTCGTCTCCCGCCGCTGGCTGCACCTGCGCGACACCTACGGCGTCGACGTGGTCCGCGAGGACGCGGACCACGCGCTGCTGATCGCGGTGGCGGTGTGTGTGATCCACCTGGCGGAGCGGGAGGGGGAGGAGGACTGAGGGCGACTGGGGCGACTGAGGGCGTGTCACCGGTCGGGGGCGGGGCGGCAGTGCGGTGGCCGGTCGGCGGCGCGGTGGCCGGTCAGTGGCGCGGTGGCCGGTCAGTGGCGCGGTGGCTCCACGCCCAGCACGCGGTCCTTCAGCGCCGGGAACTGATCCCGGGTCACCGCGACCCGGCCCGGGTCGAACTCCACCGAGAGGACCTGCTCGCCGGGGCCCGCCTCGGCCAGCACCTCACCCCAGGGATCGACCACGATCGAGTGACCCGCCTGGGGAACCCGGGCGTGCGTGCCGGCCGTTCCACAGGCGAGCACGAAGGCCTGGTTCTCCACCGCCCTGGCCCGGGCGAGCAGCGTCCAGTGGGAGCGGCGGCGTTCCGGCCAGCCCGCCGGGACGACGAAGGTCTCGGCGCCGGCGTCCACCAGACCGCGGAAGAGTTCGGGAAAACGGAGGTCGTAGCAGGTGGCCACACCCAGGGTCGTCTCCGGGAGGGCGACCGTCACCAGATCGCGCCCCGCGCCCATCAGCACGGCCTCGCCCTTGTCGAAGCCGAAGCGATGGATCTTGCGGTAGGCGGCGGCCAGTTCACCGGCGGGCGAGAAGACGAGGGAGGTGTTGTAGAGGGGGCCGTCCGGGTCACGCTCCGGGATGGAGCCGGCGTGCAGCCAGACACCCGCGTCGCTCGCCGCCTTGGCCATGGCCTCGTACGTCGGGCCGTCCAGCGGCTCGGCCTCGCGGCCGAACTCCTCGTAGGCGAAGGCGCCGGTGGTCCACAGCTCCGGCAGGACCACGAGGTCCGCGCCCGCCTGTTCGCGGACGAGGGAGGCGGCGCGGCGCCTGCGGGCGTCGACCGATTCGCCCTCGTCTACGGCGATCTGGATCAGAGAGGCGCGCACAGTACCACCGTCCTGGCAATCGAGCCGTCCACAAGGGCGTCCACACCGGTGTCCACTCAGGCCTACGATCGTCACACGAAAGGCCTGCCGGGGTGCCTTCCAGCAGCGTAACTTAGCGTGCAAGACACCCGCCGACAGCCGCCACCTCCCACTGGCAAAGCCGCCACCACCTGCCCGTGTACCGACCGCCGAGGGGCCCCGTTCCGTGAGTCTGCATCCCACCCTCCAGCCCTACGCCGACGCCTGGACCCACTCCATCGAAGCGATATCCGAGCTGGTGCAGCACTTGGTGGAGGCCGACTGGAACCGGCGTACGCCGTGCCCGGCCTGGTCGGTGCGCGACGTGGTGTCGCATGTCATCGGCCTGGACAGCGAGATGCTGGGCGACCCGCGCCCCATCCACACCCTCCCGCGCGACCTGTTCCACGTCACCACCGACCACCAGCGCTACATGGAGATGCAGGTCGACGTCCGCCGTCACCACACGGCGCCGGAGATGACCGCCGAGCTGGAGTACACGGTCATCCGCCGCAACCGGCAGCTGCGCAACGAGTCCCGCGACCCCGGCACGAAGGTGCGCGGTCCGCTGGGCGCCGAGCTGACGCTGGAGGAGTCGATGCGCCGGCACGCGTTCGACGTGTGGGTGCACGAGCAGGATCTGCGCACCGCCCTCGGCCGCCCCGGCAACCTGGACTCGCCGGGCGCGTACGTCGCCCGTGACGTGCTGCTGGACGCCCTGCCGCACGTGGTCGCCGAGCGGGCCGACGCGCCGCGCAGCTCAGCGGTGGTCTTCGACGTCAACGGCCCGGTGGAGTTCCTGCGCACGGTGCGGGTCGACATCCACGGCCGCGGCACCCTGGAGACGGCGCCCGCGCTGGGCCCGGCCGCGTCGCTCAGCCTGGACTGGGAGACGTACGTCCGCCTGGCCTGCGGCCGGGTGACGCCGGCGGCGGTCGCGGACCGGGTGAAGACGGAGGGCGACCAGGATCTGGCCGCGGCGATCCTGCGCCATTTCACGGTGACTCCGTGACCACCGCCGGGGCGGGCTCGCGGGACGGGGACGGCGACGGGGACAGGGGCGACGACGGGAGCCGGGTCGGTGACGAGGCCGGGGGCGCGGTCGGTAACGAGGCCGGGGGCGCGGTCGGGGGGCCGCCCCGCCTGACCCGGCTGACGTTCCACGGGCCGCTGTCCGAGGCCCGCGCGTCCACGCTCGTGCGGCGGCTGGCCGCGCACTCCCCCGCCACGGTCCTCGACCTGGGCTGCGGCTGGGCCGAACTGCTGCTGCGGGTCCTCTCGGCCGTTCCGGGCGCCACGGGCACCGGCGTCGACGTCGACGCCGGCGATCTGGAGCGGGCGCGCCGCGCGGCACGGGACCGGGGGCTCGGCGGACGGGTGACGCTGGTCGAGGAGTCGGCCGTGGGCACCCGGCGCGGGCCCGCCGACCTGGTGCTGTGCGTCGGCGCGAGTCAGGCGCTGACCGCCGTGGAGCCGCCGGAGCACCTGCCGCACGCCCTGCGGGCCCTGCGGGAGCTGGTCACCGACGACGGGCGGGTGCTGCTCGGGGAGGGGTTCTGGCAGCGCACGCCGACCGCCGCCGAGCTGTCCGGCATGTGGCCGGGCGCCTCCGTCGCCGACCATCCGGACCTGGGCGCCCTCGTCGACCTCGCGATCGACGCGGGCTTCCGCCCGGAGTACGTGGAGACGGCGTCCCTGGAGGAGTGGGAGGAGTTCGAGTCGGGCTACCAGGCGGACGTGGAGGTGTGGCTGGCCCGGCACCCGCGGCATCCGCTGGCGGCCGAGACCCGGGCACGGGTGGACCGGCACCGGGCCCAGTGGCTGCACTACCGGGGAGTGCTGGGACTGGCGTATCTCACACTCGTCCCGGTGGCCCGCTGACACCACCGCCTCGGGCCCGGCACCGCCACGCTCGTCCCTCACCGCCTCGGGCCCGGCACCGCCACGCTCGTATCGCTGCCACGCCGACGCACCCGCCTCACGCGGGGCACAGCGCCACCCGACGGCTCACGCAGGCCCTGCACCGCCCCCGCCTTACGCGGGACACGGCACCGCCCCCGTCTCACGCGGGCACGTGCACCGTCTCCACTCTGCTTGCCACCAGCCGCTCCCGTTCGCGGCGGGCCGCGCGGCCGCGCAGGCGCAGGATCTGGCTGATGCCGAGCGCCTGGAGGACGAAGACCGCGGAGAAGGCGACGGTGTAGTCGTCACCGGTGGCGTCCAGGAGCACACCGATCGCGAACAGCGTCGTCATCGAGGCGAGGAAACCGCCCATGTTGGTGATGCCGGACGCCGTGCCCTGACGCTCCGGCGGATTCGCCGGGCGGGCGAAGTCGAAGCCGATCATGGAGGCGGGCCCGCAGGCGCCGAGCACCGCGCACAACACCACGAGCAGCCCCATCGGCGCCCGCTCGCCGGGCCAGGCCAGCGTCGTCGCCCACAGCACCGCGGTGGCGCCGACCGTGCCGAGCGCCAGCGGCAGCCGCGCCCCGTGGTGCCGGGCGACGATCTGGCCGTAGACCAGGCCGATCGCCATGTTCGACAGCACGACCAGGGTCAGCAGTTCACCGGCCACCGCGCGGGACAGCCCCTGCGCCTCGACGAGGAAGGGCAGCCCCCACAGCAGCAGGAACACCATCGCCGGGAACTGGGTGGTGAAGTGCACCCACAGTCCGAGCCGGGTGCCCGGCTCCCGCCACGACGCGGCGATCTGCCGGCGGACGTAGGCCGCTCCCCGGTGGGAGACCGGCTCCGGCTCGTGGCCCTCGGGGTGGTCCTTCAGGAAGAGCAGCAGCAGGACGAGGACGACGACTCCGGCGAGCGCGCTGCCCGCGAACGCCGCCGTCCAGCCGATGCCGTGCAGCAGCCGGGCGAGGACCAGCGTGGAGACCAGGTTGCCCGCCATGCCGACGAGCCCGGCGAGCTGCGCGATCAGCGGTCCGCGCCGGGCCGGGAACCAGCGGTTGCCGAGCCGCAGCACGCTGATGAACGTCAGCGCGTCACCGCAGCCGAGCAGGGCGCGCGAGGCGAGCGCCATGCCGTACGAGGGGGAGAAGGCGAAGCCGAGCTGTCCGGCCGTGAACAGCACGACGCCGATGGCCAGCACCTTCTTCGTGCCGAGCCGGTCGACCAGCAGGCCCACGGGGATCTGCATCCCGGCGTAGACCAGCAGCTGGAGGATGGAGAACGTGGACAGCGCCGAGGCGTTCACATGGAAGCGGTCGGCGGCGTCGAGACCGGCCACGCCCAGCGAGGTGCGGAAGATGACGGCGACGAAGTAGACGGCGACGCCGATCGACCAGACGGCGACCGCGCGCCGCCCGCCCGGCGGATCGCCCGGCAGGGATATCGGGGGCGCGCTCACCGGACCTCCCCCCGCGCCAGGTGCGAGAACCAGCCGACGTGCCGGTGGACGACCGCGACGGCGGCCTCGGCGTCGCCGGAGCGCAGCGCGTCCAGGATCTCCTCGTGCTCGTCGAGGTTCTTGGCGATGCGGTCGGGGTGGGAGTGCATCACGGCGACGCCCATCCGCAGCTGGCGGTCGCGGAGCTGGTCGTAGAGGCGGGAGAGGATGTCGTTGCCGCCGCTGCGGACGATCTCGGCGTGGAAACAGCGGTCGGTGACCGCGACGGCGGCCAGGTCCCCGGCGGCGGCCTGCTCCTGCTGCTGGGCGAGCAGCCGCTCCAGGCGCGCGATCAGCGCGGGCGGGGCGGGGACGGCCTTGCGGGCGGCGTGTTCCTCGACCAGCAGGCGGGTCTCGACGACGTCGGCGATCTCCTGCGCGGAGACCGGCAGGACGAGGGCGCCCTTCTTCGGGTAGAGCTTGATGAGGCCCTCGGCCTCCAGCCGCAGCAGCGCCTCGCGCACCGGGGTGCGCGAGACCCCGACGGCCTCGGCCAGCTCGCCTTCGGTGAGCAGCGTCCCGCCTTCGTAGCTGCGGTCCAGGACGCCCTGTTTGACGTGGGTGTAG
The DNA here is from genome assembly GCF_011193355.1 of Streptomyces sp. JB150. Classification (GTDB taxonomy): domain Bacteria; phylum Actinomycetota; class Actinomycetes; order Streptomycetales; family Streptomycetaceae; genus Streptomyces. The sequence continues at coordinate 3,851,726 of NZ_CP049780.1, read as the reverse complement.
ACGCGGTCGGCGGCAGGCGGTTGCTTCACGGCGGCCAGGGTCATGCCGACAGGATAGATACAACACGTACGCATGAGCGGAGCCGTCCACCATACGGACGGGCGAATTTGCCGATCGCGTACAACCCTCGCCGCCCCTCGCGCGTCACACCCATGCGGCCTCCCCTGCCCCTCAGTCACCAACTCGGCCGCGCACCAGGGGCATTCAGACGTATTCGGGGTACATCAGTTGACAACCGGCATCAAGGGCATTCGTCTCCGCAAGGCCGTCGCCGTGACGTTCACCGCCGGCGCCGTGTTCGCGACCGGAGCCCTCACCGCGGCGCCCGCGCAGGCCGCCACCGCGCCTTCCGTCTCCGCCAAGGGCGCCTTCATGCTCAACAGCGCGACGGGCTCCACGCTCTACAGCAAGTACGCCGACACCAAGCGGCCCATGGCCAGCACCACCAAGATCATGACGGCTCGGGTGGTGCTGAGCACGCCGAACCTGAACCTGGACCGCAAGATCACCGTCAAGCAGGCGTACCGGGACTACGTCGCCGCCAAGGGCGCGAGCACCGCCGACCTGAAGACCGGCGACAAGGTGACCGTCCGCCAGCTGCTGCACGCGCTGATGCTGCCGTCCGGCTGTGACGCCGCGATGGCGCTCGCGGACACCTTCGGCAGCGGCACGTCCGTCTCGGCGCGCACCAAGTCGTTCATCAGCAAGATGAACACCAAGGCCAAGGACCTGGGCCTGACGAACACTCACTTCGACTCGTTCGACGGCAACTCCACGCAGAACACCAACTACACGACGCCGCGCGACCTCGCGAAGCTGACCCGCAGCGCGATGAAGTACTCCACCTTCGCGGGCATCGTGAAGAAGCAGAAGACGGTGCAGTACGCGACGACGAGCAGCGGCGGCACCCGCACCTACACCTGGTACAACACCAACAAGCTGCTGGGCTCCTACAGCGGCGCGACCGGTGTGAAGACCGGGACCAACACCCCGGCCGGGCCGTGCCTGGTCTTCGCCGGGACGCGCAACGGCAAGTCCGTCGTCGGGGTGCTCCTCAACGACACCAACCGCTTCACCGACGCCGCCAAGCTGATGGACTACGCCTTCGGCGCCAGCTCGGCCGGCACGATGCAGCTGCGCACCCTCCCGCAGGGCGCCCAGCGCGACTGACGCACCGACCCGCACCGAGCACAGGGCCCGCCGCGCTCCCGCGGCGGGCCCTGTGTCTTCCTCACCGGCGGCCGGGGCCGCCGGACTGCTCTCGGACCCGGCTGTCCGGCCGTCTCACGCCCAGGCGATCGACCGTGTCACGCCCAGGTGATCAGCCGTTTCGGCTGTTCCAGGATCGCCGCCACGTCGGCCAGCACCTTCGAGCCCAGTTCGCCGTCGACCAGGCGGTGGTCGAAGGAGAGGGCCAGGGTGGTGACCTGGCGGGGCCTGACCTTGCCCTTGTGGACCCACGGCTGGGGCTTGATCGCGCCGACCGCGAGGATCGCGGACTCGCCGGGGTTGAGGATGGGCGTGCCGGTGTCGACGCCGAAGACGCCGACGTTGGTGATGGTGATGGTGCCGCCCTGCATGGCCGCGGGCGACGTCCTGCCCTCACGGGCCGTGCTCACCAGCTCGCCCAGCGACTGGGCCAGCTCCGGCAGGGTCTTGGCGTGGGCGTCCTTGATGTTCGGCACGATCAGGCCGCGCGGGGTGGCCGCCGCGATGCCCAGGTTCACGTAGTGCTTGACCACGATCTCCTGGGCGGCCTCGTCCCAGGACGCGTTGATGTCCGGGTTGCGCCGGACCGCGACGAGCAGGGCCTTGGCGATCAGCAGCAGCGGGTTCACCCGCAGGCCGGTGAACTCCTTGTCCTGCTTCAGCTCCTCGACCAGCTTCATGGTGCGCGTGACGTCGACCGTCACGAACTCCGTGACATGCGGCGCGGTGAACGCCGAGCCGACCATCGCCGCGGCCGTCGCCTTGCGGACGCCCTTGACCGGGATACGGGTCTCGCGCGCCGCGTCGTGGGCGGCGGCGGGGGTGACCGGGGCCGCCGCGCCGGCCGGAGCGGCCGGGGTGGCCGCCTCCTGGGCGGGAGCGGGGGCCTGGGCCGGGGCCTGCTGCGGGGCCGGCCGTGTCGTGGCCGCCGCCGCGTGGACGTCGTCGCGCGTGATGATGCCGTCCGGGCCGGTCGGGGTGACCGTCGCCAGGTCCACGCCCAGGTCCTTGGCCAGCTTGCGGACCGGGGGCTTGGCCAGGGGACGCGGTCTGTCCGCCGCGGGTGCCGGGCCGTGGCCGTTCAGCTCGGCCTGGATCACCGTCGAGGCCTGCGGCGCGGACGCCTGCGCGACCGGCACCTCGGGGCCCTTGCGGGGGCGGCGCTTGATCGACGTGGCCGCCACGCCGTACCCGACCAGGACCGGCTGGCGGCCCTCCGGCTGCGGCTCCTCCGCCTGGGGGACCGGCGCCTGGGGCGCGGGGGCCGGCTGGGGCTCCGGGGCCGCCGGGGCGGCGCCCGCGACCTCGACCGCGATGATCGACGTGCCCACGTCGACCGTGGTGCCCTCGGGGAAGTGCAGCGCGCGGACCACCCCGTCGTACGGGATGGGCAGCTCGACGGCGGCCTTGGCCGTCTCCACCTCGCACACGATCTGGCCGTCGGTGACCGTGTCACCCGGCTGGACGTACCACTTGAGGATCTCCGCCTCGGTGAGGCCCTCGCCCACGTCCGGCATCTTGAACTCGCGTACGGACGCTTCCGTCATCGTCGTCACGACCCTCTCCTCAGTACGCCAGGGCACGGTCGACGGCGTCGAGCACCCGGTCCAGGCCCGGCAGGTACTCCTCCTCCAGCCGCGCGGGCGGGTACGGCGCGTGGTAGCCGCCGACCCGGAGCACGGGGGCCTCCAGGTGGTAGAAGCACCGCTCGGTGATCCGGGCGGCGATCTCCGCGCCGGAGCCGAAGAACACCGGCGCCTCGTGGACGACGACCAGACGGCGGGTCTTCTCCACCGACGCCTGGATGGCGTCGAAGTCCAGCGGGGAGACCGAGCGCAGGTCGAGGACTTCCAGGGACTTGCCCTCCTCGGCGGCCGCGGCGGCCACCTCCAGGCAGGTCTTGACCATCGGGCCGTACGCGGCCAGCGTCAGGTCGGTGCCCTCGCGGACCACGCGGGCGCTGTGCAGGGGGCCGGGGATGGCCTCGGTGTTGACCTCGCCCTTGTCCCAGTACCGCCGCTTGGGCTCGAAGAAGATCACCGGGTCGTCGCTCTGGATGGCCTGCTGCATCATCCAGTACGCGTCCGACGCGTTGGAGGGGCTGACGATCTTCAGGCCGGCCACGTGGGCGAACAGCGCCTCCGGGGACTCGGAGTGGTGCTCGACCGCGCCGATGCCGCCGCCGTAGGGGATGCGCACGACGACGGGCAGCTTGACCTTGCCCAGCGAGCGGGCGTGCATCTTCGCGAGCTGCGTGACGATCTGGTCGTACGCCGGGAAGACGAAGCCGTCGAACTGGATCTCCACCACCGGCCGGTATCCGCGCAGGGCCAGGCCGATCGCCGTGCCGACGATGCCGGACTCGGCGAGGGGGGTGTCGATGACGCGGCTCTCGCCGAAGTCCTTCTGCAGGCCGTCGGTGACCCGGAAGACGCCGCCGAGCTTGCCGACGTCCTCGCCCATGATCAGGACCTTGGGGTCGGACTCCAGGGCGCGGCGCAGCGACTCGTTGATCGCCTTGGCCAGGGCCATCTTCTCCGCTGCCATGTCAGACCCCCTCAGCGTCCGCGAACGACGCCTGGTAGGCGGCGAACTGGGCTCGCTCCTCGTCGACGAGCGCGTGCCCGTCCGCGTACACGTTCTCGAAGATGGCGAAGTGGTCCGGGTCCGGCATGGCGCGGACCGCCTCGCGCACTCGTCTGCCCAACGCCTCGCTCTCGGCCTCCAGTTCCGCGAAGAATCCCTCGTCCGCGTGGTTTGAGGCCTCCAGATAGCGGCGAAGGCGCAGGATCGGGTCCTTGGCCTCCCAGGCCAGGCGCTCCTCGTCGCCCCGGTAGCGGGTGGGGTCGTCGGAGGTGGTGTGGGCGCCCATCCGGTAGGTGTACGCCTCGACGAGAGTGGGGCCCTCGCCGGCGCGGGCCCGCTCCAGGGCCCACTTCGTCACCGCGAGGCAGGCCAGCACGTCGTTGCCGTCGACACGGACGCCGGGGAAGCCGTAGCCCTGGGCGCGCTGGTAGAGCGGGACGCGGGTCTGCTTCTCGGTGGGCTCGGAGATGGCCCACTGGTTGTTCTGGCAGAAGAAGACGACCGGGGCGTTGTAGACCGCGGAGAAGGTGAAGGACTCGGCCACGTCGCCCTGGCTGGAGGCGCCGTCGCCGAAGTAGGCGATGACCGCGCTGTCCGCGCCGTCCTTGGCGACGCCCATGGCGTAGCCGGTGGCGTGCAGCGTCTGGGAGCCGATGACGATCGTGTACAGGTGGAAGTTGTTGCCGTTCGGGTCCCAGCCGCCGTTGTTCACGCCGCGGAACATGCCGAGCAGGTTGGTCGGGTCGACCCCGCGGCACCAGGCGACGCCGTGCTCGCGGTAGGTCGGGAAGACGTAGTCGTCGTCGCGCAGGGCCCGGCCGGAGCCGATCTGGGCGGCCTCCTGGCCGAGCAGCGAGGCCCACAGGCCCAGCTCGCCCTGGCGCTGCAGCGAGGTCGCCTCCGCGTCGAAGCGGCGGGTGAGCACCATGTCGCGGTACAGCCCGCGCAGCTCCTCGGGGGTGATGCCGGCGACGTAGGTGTCGTACTCGGCGTTCTTGACGCGCTTGCCTTCGGGCGTCAGCAGCTGCACGAGCTGGGGGTCGGTGCCCTGGGCGGCGCCGGTGCCCTTCTTCGCCGTCGTGCGCTTGCCGGCCGTGCTCTTCGTACTGGCGCTGCGTCGCGGTGTGCGCGCGGCAGTGCTCTCCACGGTCACGTGTGCTCCTCCGTCGGTCCGGCCCCCGGGTTCGCCGGTAAGGCCAGTGCGGCTCACCTGTTTCGACCACCGGGCACGGGGTGGGTGCCACTCGGCCGGGAACAGGCGTGACAGGTGCCCCGGCGAGCGCCCTGCAACCATCACGTTACCCAGTGCTCCACATTTCTGTGAAACCCCTCCTGACCTGCGATTTTGCTTGGAAATCCAAGTAAATCGAAAAGCCGGGAAGGAACCCTGGTCACAGCCTTGCAGGGGGCCGGAACACGGGCACGTTATCCCGGCCACCCAGGTCACGGGAAGAGTTCTGTGTGAGACTGATCGCGTGCGCGAAGACGGACAAGTCCGGGTATTTCCGCGCGACGATCACGCAAGCGCCCGTCGCGGGGCGCCCGAACCGCTGTCCGGCGAGGGCGACATCGAGACGGCCGCCGGCATGGCATACGCGGCCCGGACGCGGGCGGGAAAAAACACCGGACCGAGTGGTGGACGAGGTCCGAGCGGTTCAATGCGGCCGCGTCCGTCCGCGTCCCCATAAAGGGCTGCGTAAAGGCCTGCGCACCTTATTCGAGTCTTGACCGAAAGCGATCGTCGGCGACTTCCTGTGACAACGCCCAGCTCATGGGCCCCGTCGGGTGCCCTAGCATCTGGCGCGTGCCGCGCCCCTGTGTACCACCCCCTGTGACCCACGCGCCCCCGTTGAGCGCGCTGCTCCGCCAGTACGGCGCGGGATCCGCCCTCACCTGTGTGCCGGTCGACCAGGGGCTGCTGAACCGCGGCTACCGGCTGTGCACCACGCGCGGCCGCTACTTCCTCAAGCACCACTTCGACCCCGACACCGCCGACCCCGCGGCCATCGAGCGCCGGCACCGCGCCACCCAGCGGCTGGCCGACCTGGGGGTGCCCGTCGCCCCGCCGCTGGCCGGGCGGGACGGGCGCACGGTCGCGGTCGTCGGCGGGCACGCGTACGCCCTGCACCCCTGGATCGACGGCCGGCACCGGCACGGTGGCCAGCTCACCACCGGCCAGTGCGCCCGGCTGGGGGCGCTGCTGGGGGCCGTGCACGCCGGCCTGGAGCGCGTGATGCCGCCCAAGGGGCGCACGCCCCCGGCGAAGCACCCGCACCCGGTGGAGAGCGCCGACCCCGCCGACACCTTCGACCTGATCGACGACCTCCTCGCGCGCGTGCGCCGGCACCGGCCAGCCGACTCCTTCGACGAACTCGCCCGCCACCGGCTCCTGGAGCGGCGCGCGCTGCTGGAGCGGCACGCGGACCGCCGGCCCCCGCGCGGTGGCTCGGTGGGCTGGGTGCACGGGGACTTCCACCCGTTCAACGTGCTCTACCGGGGCGACGCCCCGGCCGCGATCGTCGACTGGGACCGGCTGGGCGTCCAGCCCCGCGCGGAGGAGGCCGTACGCGCCGCCGCGATCTTCTTCGTGCAGCCCGCCGGGACCCTGCACCTGCCGAAGGTGCGGGCGTACGCGCGCGCGTACCGGCGCGCCGCCCAGGCCACCCCCTCGGAGCTGGCGGCGGCCGTGCACCGGGTGTGGTGGGAGCGCCTCAACGACTTCTGGATGCTGCGCTGGCACTACGAGCGCGGCGACACCCGCGCGGACCCCCAGTTCCCGGCCGCCTCGGCCCTGGCGGTGTGGTGGACGCGGGAGTACGACGCGGTGTGCGGGGCGTTCGTGGAGTGACGTGCCGCGCGGGTCACTCCGGACGGCTCGTGGAGCGACGTCCGCGCGGGGCCGCCGCCGGCTCACGGCCGGCGGCTTGCGGCCCGCGGCTCAGACGCCGCCGCCCCCGTCGGCGCCCCCGATCACGCCCGCGTCCGTACCGCCGTTCTCCGTGCCCCCGGTGTTCGTGCCGCCGTTCTCGGTCCCGCCGTTCTCCGTGCCGCCGGTGTCCGTGCCACCGTTCTCGGTCCCGCCGTTCTCGGTCCCGCCGGTGTCCGTGCCGCCGGTGTCCGTGCCGCCGGTGCCGGTCGGCGCGGTGTTCGTCGGCGGGGCCGTCGGGTCGTCGGTGAAGGACTGGGAGGGGCTGTACGACGGGGTCGGCGTCGGGTTGTAGCCGCCCCAGCCGCCGCCTCCGCTGCCCGAGTCGTCCCCGGTGGAGGGGTCCGGGGAATCCTGCGACGCGTCGTCGCTCGGCGTCTCCTCCGGCGTCTTGTCGCCGGTGCTCTTGGTGACCGTCGGCTTCGGCGAGTTGCCGGTGCCGGGCTCCTTCGTCTCGTCGTTGTTGAGGGCCAGCGCGACACCCGCCACCACGGCGATCACCGCGAGGACGGCCAGGATCCACAGCTTGCCGCGCCCGCTGCCCTGGTTGCCGTGCCCCTCGAAGCCGCCGTCGTCCCGGCCGCCGCCGTAGTTCGGCAGGATCTGCTGCGGGATCTGGGTGGTGCCGGAGGCGTCCACGGGGTGCGGCAGCACGGCCGTACCGGCCATGCCCGCCGCCGGGGTGTGCCGCCCGTCGTGGGTCTCGACCGGGCCGGTGTTCCAGGTGCCCGTGTGGCCGCCCTGCTCGTACAGCATCTGGAGGGCGTACTGCACCAGACCGCGCATCTCCTCGGCGGTCTGGAAGCGGTCGTCGGGCTCCTTGGCGAGCGAGCGCATGACGAGGCCGTCCAGCTCCGGCGGGGCGCCGTCGGAGACCTCGGAGGGCGGCGTCGGGATGTCCTGGACGTGCTGGTAGACCACCGACAGCGGGGTCTCGCCGACGAACGGCGGGCGCAGCGCGAGCAGTTCGTAGAGCAGACAGCCGGTCGCGTACAGGTCGGAGCGGTGGTCGACGGCCTTGCCGAGCGCCTGCTCCGGGGAGAGGTACTGCGGGGTACCCATGACCATGCCGGTCTGCGTCATCGTCGTCGACGCCCCGTGCAGGGCGCGCGCGATGCCGAAGTCCATCACCTTCACGGCGCCGTTGTGCGTGATGATGACGTTCGCGGGCTTGATGTCGCGGTGCACGATGCCGTGCTGGTGCGAGTAGGCCAGCGCCTCCAGGACGCCCGAGACGATGATCAGCGCCTGCTCGGGGCCGGGCGCCTCGGCGTTGTGCAGCAGATCGCGGATGGTGCGGCCCTCGACCAGCTCCATCACGATGTACGGCACGGACTGGCCGCCCACGACGTCCTCGCCGGAGTCGTACACGGCGACGATCGCGTGGTGGTTGAGGCCGGCCACGGACTGCGCCTCGCGCGTGAAGCGGGCCTTGGAGACCGGGTCCTCGGCGAGGTCGGCCCGCAGCAGCTTCACCGCCACGGTGCGGCCGAGACGTACGTCCTCGGCCGCGAACACCTCGGCCATGCCGCCCCGGCCGAGCCGGTGGGTCAGCCGATATCGGCCGTCCCCGACCAGTCCGCCATTACCCCACAGTTCCGGCGCATCTGACATCCCGCCGCCAGTCGCCTCGGGGTCGGACGGGCCCTGAGCGCGCTGCTGCTGTGCCATCAGTCCTCGCCGTCGTTTCTGCCCGCGGTGCGCGCGGTGTTGTTACGGTCTCCGTCGGCCACGCTACAGCCTTCGCGCAAGCCGCCGGTCCGGGACGGGCGCCACGACCGGCACGAGACGGACCGGCCATGAAACCGTGCGTCCGCGCGGTCGTGCAAATCCTGTGTACCGCCCGTACGACCGCTGTAACGCTTCCGCGACGCTTCTTTCGCGTACGGTCACGGAACGGGCACCGAGCTTGACGTGTCAGTGCCCTGGGGCAGACTTGGCCGGGAATAGCACTGTCGATCAACGGCGCCTGAAGGCCTACAGCGGGGGATACGGATCATGAGCCAGGACGGCGCACAGGGCCGGTACGCGGGGCGCTCGCTCGCCGGCGGCCGCTACCAGCTGCGTGATCTGCTGGGCCAGGGCGGCATGGCCTCCGTCCACCTCGCCTACGACAGCGTGCTCGACCGGCAGGTCGCGATCAAGACGCTGCACACCGAACTGGGCCGCGAGCAGGCGTTCCGCGAGCGGTTCCGCCGCGAGGCGCAGGCGGTGGCGAAGCTCACGCACACCAACATCGTCTCGGTGTTCGACACCGGCGAGGACGACGTGGACGGCATGACGACGCCGTACATCGTCATGGAGTACGTCGAGGGCCGCCCGCTGGGGTCCGTACTGGAGGAGGACATCCGCCAGTTCGGCGCGATGCCCGCCGACAAGGCGCTCAAGGTCACCGCGGACGTGCTCGCGGCCCTGGAGATCAGCCACGAGATGGGCCTGGTCCACCGCGACATCAAGCCGGGCAACGTCATGGTGACGAAGCGCAACGTCGTCAAGGTGATGGACTTCGGCATCGCGCGGGCCATGCAGTCCGGCGTGACCTCGATGACGCAGACCGGCATGGTCGTCGGCACCCCGCAGTACCTGTCCCCGGAACAGGCCCTCGGCCGCGGTGTCGACGCCCGCTCCGACCTGTACTCGGTCGGCATCATGCTCTTCCAGCTCGTCACCGGGCGGCTGCCGTTCGACGCGGACTCGCCGCTGGCGATCGCGTACGCGCACGTGCAGGAGGAGCCGGTCGCCGCGTCCTCCATCAACCGCTCGCTGCCGCCGGCCGTGGACGCGCTGATCGCCCGCGCGCTGAAGAAGAATCCGAACGAGCGCTTCCCGACGGCCGTGGCCATGCGGGACGAGTGCCTGCGGGTGGCGGCGTCCTTCCAGGCGGCCCCGCCGAGCATCGTGCCGGGCACGCCGACGCAGAGCGGCGCGGGCGTGGGCTCCGCGGTGTTCCCGCCGGTCGACCAGGCCGCCCCGGCGCCCGTGAGCGGCGTCCAGACCCCGTACCAGCCGACGCCGTCCCCGAACCCGTACGGCACGCCGACGCCGGCGCCCCAGCCGTCGTACGGCTATCCGCAGCAGGGCGGCGGATACCCGACGCCGTCCCCGTACGGGGGCGGGCAGGCGCCGTCGACCCCGGCGCCGTACACCATCTCCCCGCAGCCGTCCGCCGCCTCGCCGGGCCCGGGCGGCGGCCGGAGCAACAAGCCGGTGATCATCGGCTCCGCGATCGTCGCGGTCCTCGCGGTCGGCGGCCTGATCGCCGCACTGACCCTGAACAACGGCGGCGACGACCCCCAGAGCAAGGGCGGCGACACGTCCCCGACGGCCACGACGACGAAGAAGCCGGGGTACCGGGGGCCGGACACCTCCCGGACGATCGACAGCACGGAGTGCACCGAGCCCGAGGAATCGCTCAACGATCCCGAGAAGATCAAGATCCCAGACTTCCAGTTCAAGAACATCAAGTCGGTCCAGGAGTGCCTGAAGGCCGCGGGCTGGCAGAAGAAGATCGTGCACCAGGACGAGAACACCTACGGCGACGGCACGGTCATGAGCCAGTTCCCCGCCGCGGGCACAGACGTCGATCCCACCGGGAAGATAGAGATCCAGCTGTACGTCTCGACGGGCAACCCCGCGGCGGCCTGACGGAGCGCGAGACATGCGGAAGGGCCCGGCGGATGCCGGGCCCTTCTCCCGTCGTACGGCTGCGGATCCGATCCCCGGCGCTACAGGTACGGCCCGCCCTGGCGTCCTCCCGTGTGGTGGTCGTCGTGGCCCTCGTGGACGACGCCCGGGGGCAGGGCGCGGCGCATCTGCTCCAGCTGGGCGCGCGCGGCCATCTGCTGGGCGAACAGGGTCGTCTGGATCCCGTGGAAGAGGCCTTCCAGCCAGCCCACCAGCTGGGCCTGCGCGATGCGCAGTTCCGCGTCGGAGGGGGTCGCTTCGTCCGTGAACGGCAGGGAGAGCCGCTCCAGCTCCTCGACGAGCTCGGGAGCCAGACCGTCCTCCAGCTCCTTCACCGAGCTGGCGTGGATCTCCTTCAGCCGGACCCGGCTGGCCTCGTCCAGAGGCGCCGCCCGCACCTCCTCCAGCAGCTGCTTGATCATGCTGCCGATCCGCATGACCTTCGCCGGCTGCTCGACCATGTCCGTCACCGGGGTCTCGTGGGAGTCCTCGTCTCCACCGCCGCCACCGAGCGCCATGCCGTCCTGGCCCACGACCAGGATCCGCTGGGAGTTCTCCGGCGACCTTTCGTTCCTCGGCATCTCCATGTGGTCATTGTCTCCCACCCGCGACGCGCACTGAATTGCCCGGTGTCACCAACCGGCTGGCGGCATCCGGAATGCCGGGATCTGTCGTGGATGTGAGGCTTGCTGCGTGACTGCATGGCTGCGGACGCTGGGCGCGGCGGGACTGGGCGGAGTTCTGGTCCTGTCGGGGGGTGGTGTGTCGTATGGGGTGAGTCCGTCGTGTCCGTGGGGCGCGTCAGGCGCGAGTGGGGTGGCGTACGGGGGTGGGTCAGCGCGCGCGGGTGGGGCGGCGTACGGGCGCGTGTCGTCGTACGGGCGCGTTTCGTCGTACGACGGCGTTTCGTCGTACGCCGGTGTTTCGACGTACGGAACCGTCTCGTCGTACGGCTCCGTAGCGACGTACGCCGTCGTTTCGACGGACGGGGCGGTATCGACGGACGAGCGTGTGTCGACGATCCGGGCCGCCGCTTCGAGGGGAGCGGGCGTGGGAACGTACGCGCCTGCCTTCGGGCCGAAGGCGACGGCTTACGTGAGTGCCCCGGGATCCGCGCTTCCCGCCGTCGCCGGTGAGCCGCCCGGGCCCAGTCGGGCCGGCAATCCCGCGGCCGAGGGGCGGGAGCGGCCGGGGCGGGACGAGGTGCCGGTGGAGCCGACGACGGCTCCGGCGGCGACACGGGCGCCGGTGGAGCCGGTCTCGGACCCGCTGCCGCCGGAGGCGGTCGTCGCGGAGCGGCGGCGCGGCGAGCCCGTGCTGCGGATCCTGCCGCTGGGGTCCGGGATGGTGCTGATCGGACTGGGGCTCGGGCTCGCCTTCGTCGGGCTGCGGGTACGGCGCGGTCAGGTCTGAGCGGCCGGCCCGGCGGTCACCCGGTGACCAGCAGGACCTTTCCGATGTGGCCGCTCTCCTCGACCAGGCGATGCCCGGTGGCCGCCTCGCGCATCGGGACCTCGCGGTCGACGACCGGCCGGACGTGCCCGGCGTCGAACAGCGGCCACACGTGCTCGCGTACGGCCGCCACGATCGCCGCCTTCTCGTCGAGCGGGCGCGCGCGCAGCGAGGTCGCGGTGATGGCGGCGCGCTTGGCGAGCAGCGCACCGATGTTCAGCTCGCCCTTGACGCCGCCCTGCATGCCGATGATCGCGAGCCGGCCGTTGACGGCGAGCGCCTTGACGTTGCGGTCGAGGTACTTGGCGCCCATGTTGTCGAGGATGACGTCGGCGCCCGCGCCGCCGGTGGCCCTCTTGATCTCGGCGACGAAGTCCTGCTCCCGGTAGTCGATCAGGATGTCCGCGCCCAGCTCGGCGCAGCGCTCCAGCTTCTCCTTCGTGCCCGCGGTGACCGCGACCCTCGCCCCGACGGCCTTGCCGAGCTGGATCGCCATCGTGCCGATGCCGCTGGACCCGCCGTGCACCAGCAGCGTCTCGCCGGGCCGCAGATGGGCGACCATGAAGACGTTCGACCAGACGGTGCAGGTCACCTCGGGCAGCGCGGCGGCCTCGTGCAGGGCCACCTTCCCGGGCACCGGCAGCAGCTGTCCGGCGGGCACGACCACCTTCTCGGCGTAACCGCCGCCCGCGAGCAGCGCGCACACCTCGTCACCGACGGACCAGCCCCCGACACCCGTGCCGAGGGCGGCGATCCGCCCGGAGCACTCCAGGCCGGGGTAGGGGGACGCGCCGGGCGGGGGCGCGTAATGGCCCTGCCGCTGGAGGATGTCGGCGCGGTTGACGGCGCTCGCCGCCACCTCGACCAGGACCTCGCCCTCGCCGGCCTCCGGATCCGGGACCTCGGCCCAGGTCAGCACCTCGGGACCGCCGGGTTCGGGAATCGTGATCGCATGCATGAGGGGGACGCTACTCCTCGGTCGTGGGGCGGGGCGGGGACGGGGGCGGGCGAGAATCCGTATGCGTGAGCGATGAGTTTGGGCGACGGTGGAGGTCTTCCCCTGCGTAATCCGAGTACGCGGAAGGACACCCCATATGAGCCAGCACACCGCCGGCCTGGCCATCGAGACCGCGGGCCTGGTGAAGACGTTCGGCGAGACCAGGGCCGTCGACGGCGTCGACCTCGCCGTCCCCACCGGCACGGTCTACGGCGTCCTCGGTCCGAACGGCGCCGGGAAGACGACCACCGTGAAGATGCTCGCCACGCTGCTGCGCCCCGACGGCGGCGAGGCCCGGGTCTTCGGCCACGACGTGGTCCACGCGGCCGACGAGGTGCGCGGACGGGTCAGCCTGACCGGCCAGTACGCCTCGGTCGACGAGGACCTGACCGGCACCGAGAACCTGGTCCTGCTGGGCCGGCTGCTCGGGCACGGCAAGAAGGCGGCCCGGGAGCGTGCCGCGCAGCTGCTGGAGGCGTTCGGGCTGACCGAGGCGGCCGGCAAGCAGATCAAGAACTACTCCGGCGGCATGCGGCGGCGCATCGACATCGCCGCGTCCATCCTGAACACCCCGGACCTGCTCTTCCTCGACGAGCCGACCACCGGGCTCGACCCGCGCAGCCGCAACCAGGTGTGGGACATCGTCCGCGCGGTCGTCGCCCAGGGCACGACGGTGCTGCTCACCACGCAGTATCTGGACGAGGCCGACCAGCTGGCGTCCCGGATCGCCGTCATCGACCGCGGGCGGGTGATCGCCGAGGGCACCAAGGGCGAGCTGAAGGCGTCCGTCGGCGCCGGGTCCGTGCATCTGCGGGTGCGGGACGCCGAGCAGCGGCCGCTCGCGGCGGACGTACTGCGCCGCACGCTGGACGCGCAGGTGCAACAGGAGCACGACCCGGTGGCGCTGACCGCCCGGCTGGGCCGGGCGGCGAGCGACGACACGGCGGCCGAGCAGGCCGCGCGGGCGCTCGGCGAGCTGGCCCGCGCCGGCGTCACCGTCGACAACTTCTCGCTGGGCCAGCCCAGCCTGGACGAGGTGTTCCTCGCCCTGACCGGACACGACACCCACACCGCGGACGGCGCGAGCGCCGAGGGCGAGACGGACGACAAGGACGAGAAGGACGAGGTGGCGGCATGAGCACCGCGACGACCACGGAGACCAAGGACCTCGCCCCCGTCAGCGCCGAGTCGCTGGCCGCGCTGCTGGTGGCGAAGGAGCGCCCACCGCGGCCCAGCGCCTGGTCGGCCTCGCTGACGTTCGGCTGGCGGGCCGTGCTGAAGATCAAGCACGTTCCCGAGCAGCTCTTCGACGTCACCGCGTTCCCGATCATGATGGTGCTGATGTACACGTACCTGTTCGGTGGCGCGCTCGCCGGGTCGCCGAAGGAGTACATCCAGTTCCTGCTGCCGGGCATCCTCGTCATGTCGGTCGTGATGATCACCATGTACACCGGGGTCTCGGTGAACACGGACATCGAGAAGGGCGTCTTCGACCGGTTCCGGTCGCTGCCCATCTGGCGGCCGTCGACGATGGTCGGCTACCTCCTCGGCGACGCCCTGCGCTACACCATCGCGTCCGTGGTGATGCTGACCGTCGGCATCGTCCTCGGCTACCGCCCGGACGGCGGGGTCGGCGGGGTGGCCGCCGGGATCGCGCTGCTGATCGTCTTCTCGTTCGCGTTCTCGTGGATCTGGACGATGTTCGGGCTGCTGCTGCGCACCGAGAAGTCGGTGATGGGCGTCAGCATGATGGTGATCTTCCCGCTCACCTTCCTGTCCAACGTGTTCGTCGACCCGAGCACCATGCCGGGCTGGCTGCAGGCCTTCGTCAACAACAGCCCGGTCACCCATCTGGCGTCCGCGGTGCGGGGTCTGATGGCGGGCGACTGGCCGGCCGACGAGATCGCCTGGTCGCTGGGGTGGGCGGCGCTGTTCATGCTGGTCTTCGGGCCGGTCACGATGCGGCTGTACAACCGGAAGTAGGCGGTCTGCGGCGGGGCTCGGGGCCGGGTGCGCTGCGGCGGCGAGCGGCGCTCGGCGGCCGGTGCTCGGGGGTCGGTGCACTGCGTCGACGCCCGGCGCCCGGCTCTCGGAATGGTGCCGCCGCGGGGTGGCCCTCAGCGGCCCATGGTGGGCGGCAGGCCCGGCCGCTCCTCCTGTTCCTCTGCCGGGACGACGGTGATCACCCGGTCCGTCAGCTCCAGCCGGCCTACGGCCGGGTCGTCGTAGCCGAGCACCCGGTGCCCGCGGACGACGCTCACCACCAGGTCGGGCGTCTCCCGCGGGCTCAGTCCCACCTCGGCCCGGGTGACGGGCCGCTCGACGATGTCCAGGCCGCTGCCCTGCCGGATCAGGTCCTCCATCACCCGGCCCGCCGCCGGGCTCAGCACGGACAGCCCCAGCAGCCGGCCGGCCGCGCCCGCGCTGGTGATCACCTCGTCGGCGCCGGACTGCTTCAGCAGCGGCGCGTTCTCCTCCTCGCGCACCGCCGCCACGATCTTCGCCCGGGCGTTGAGCTGCCGGGCCGTCAGCGCCACCAGAACGGCCGTGTCGTCGCGCTGGGTGGCGATGATGATCTGGCCCGCCCGCTGCACCTCGGCGCGCTTCAGCACCTCGCTGCGGGTGGCGTCGCCGAGCACCGCGGCATAGCCTTCGGCCGTCGCGGCGTCGATCGCCTTGTTGCTCGGATCGACCACGACGACCCGCTCCTTGCGCAGCCCCGTGGCGCAAGCGGCACGGATCGCCGACCGGCCCTTCGTGCCGAAACCGACGACGACGGTGTGGTCCCGCAAGACAGGCCTCCAGGGGTGTGCGTTGTGACGGACGGGCGCTCGTCGGGAACCATGGTGCCGACTGTCCGGATCAGCGTCACAGGGGGCTCACGATGAAGGGCGACGAACAACCGCATTCCCCGCAGAAGAGGGCGGCTCTTCTGCGGGCGCTGTGGTACCGCTCGCGCAAGGAGGCACGCGACGACGCGGAGGCGGGCCGCGCCATCACGATGCCGACGGAGACCGTCGTACCGCCCCTTCAGCAGGTCATCAAACGCCTGGTCATGGCGCTGGTGGTGCTGGTCGTCACCATCGTGCTGGTCTACTTCGACCGTGAGGGCTACAACGACAACTCCGACGGGGCCGTCGACCTCGTCGACGCGGCCTACTACGCCACCGTCACCCTCTCCACCACTGGATACGGCGACATCACCCCGGTCAGCGACGCCGCGCGGCTCACCAACATCTTCGTCATCACCCCGCTGCGCGTGCTGTTCCTGATCATCCTGGTCGGCACCACCCTGGAGGTCCTCACGGAACGGACCCGCCAGCAGGTCCGCATCCACCGCTGGCGCACCCGGACCCGGGACCACATCGTGCTCATCGGCTACGGCACGAAGGGCCGCCACGCCGTGCAGACCCTGGTCGGGCAGGGCATCGACAAGAGCCGGATCGTCGTCGTCGACGCCCAGCAGAAAGCGGTGACCGCGGCCGGCGACGACGGCCTGGTGGCGATCAACGGGGACGCCACGCTGTCCGAGACGCTGCTCAAGGCGGAACTGCAGCGCGCCTCGCAGGTGATCGTCGCCCCGCAGCGGGACGAGACGGCCACGCTGATCACCCTCACCGCGCGCCAGCTGAACCGGCGCGCGACGATCGTGGTGGCCGTCCGGGAGGACGAGAACGTGCCGCTGCTCAAGCAGAGCGGCGCGGACACCGTGGTGACCAGCTCCAGCTCGGCCGGCCGGCTGCTCGGCACCTTCATGGCCAGCCCGCCCGCGGCCCGCGCCCTGGAGGACCTGATGACCCTGGGCAGCGGCCTGGACCTCATCGAGCGCACCGTCACCCCGCAGGAGGTCGGTCGCACGCCCCGCGAGTGCGGCGACCTGGTGCTCGCCGTCATCCGCGACCGCAAGCGGCTGGACTACGCGACCGGCTGGCACACCCAGCTCCAGCCCGGCGACCACTTGATCACGGTGAGCCGCCCAGGGATGGACGGGGCGGAGTAGGCCGACTCGACCGAATCGCCCCAAGCGGTCGAAAGGGTCGAAAGGGTCGAAGTTGGCGCGTCAGCCGGGTTGTTTCACGTGGAACACGCGGCGAGCCCGGTCGTCGCCCACGGCAGTTCCAGGATCTCCGTCTCCTGCCCCGGTTTCGCCCCGCCCGGCGGTACGACGGCCAGCGCGTCGGCCGCCGCGACGCCGCGCAGCATCGCCGGGCCGTTGTAGTGCAGCGGCACGGCACGCTCACCGCGCAGGAGGACGGGGATCAGCCGGGTGTCGTACGGGTGCCCGTGGGCTCCGTCCCGCAGCGGCAGCGCGTAGCGCTCCGGGGCCGCACGCCCGGCGAGGGCGCGCAGCAGGGGCTCGGCGAGGGTGAGCAGTCCGGAGACGGCCGCGAGCGGGTTGCCGGGCAGGCCGACGAGGTACCGGCCCTCGGTGAGCCGGGCCAGGAGCATGGGGTGGCCGGGGCGTACCTTCACGCCGTCGACGAGCAGCCGCGCGCCGATGCGGTGCAGCGTGGGATGGACGTGGTCGACGGGGCCCGCCGCGGTGCCGCCGGTGGTGACGACGAGGTCCGCCTCGCTGTCGGTGATCGCACGGTGCAGCGCGTCGGCGTCGTCGCCGATCCGGCGGACCGCCGTGACCTCGGTGCCGAGCGCCCGCAGCCACGGCGGAAGCATGGGACCGAGGGCGTCGCGGATGAGCCCGTCGTGCGGCAGGCCTTCGGTGAGCAGTTCGTCGCCGAGGACGAGGACGTCGACGCGCGGGCGGGGGACCACGGTGAGGGTGTCGTACCCGGCCGCGGCGGCCAGTCCGAGGACGACGGGGGTGACGGGTGTGCCGGCGGGCAGCAGCTGGTCCCCGCTGCGGCACTCCTGGGCGCGGGGGCGGATGTCCTGGCCGTGCCCGAGGTGGTCCCGGGTCGGATGGAGGCGGCCCTTGTCGTCCGTGAGGCCGTGCTCGCTGCGCAGGACCGCCGTGGTGTCCGGCGGGATCCGGGCGCCGGTGGCGATGCGGACGGCCTCACCGTCGGCGAGCCGTTCGGGCTGCGCGTGTCCCGCCAGCACGCCGTCCTCGCGCAGGGTCCAGGGGCCGGGGCCGGCGACGGCCCAGCCGTCCATCGCCGACGTGTCGAAGGAGGGCAGGTCGGTGAGCGCCGCCAGCGGAGCGGCGAGGACCAGGCCGAGGGCCGCGTCCAGGGGCACGGTGACGGGGGATCGTCCCGTCTCCCCCGCGCCGGCACGGGTGGTGCGTCCGGCCCGTTCGGCCGTCGCGCGGGCCTCCGGCCAGGGCGTGGCACGGTGGTGGGCGCGGTGGTGGGCGTGTTGCCGGGGGGCGGAGGCGGTGGAGCCGGTGCCCTGTGCTGCGGTGGTGTCGGTGGTGGCGTTCTGCGGCGCGGGGGAGGGGGCCTGGGCGGGCGAGGAGGCCCGGTCCCCGGGCGCGGAGGCGTGGTCGCCGCGCGCAGGGACGTGATCGCCACGCGCGGCGACGTGGTCGCCAGGGGTGTGGCGGTGAGGCGGTTTCACGAGAGCCAGGGCCTCCTCGACGTCGAGGTCGTGGGCGTCCTCGCCGGCCCGGGTGCCGGGGGCGGTCATCCGGCGTCCGGGCGCGTGCCGGATCCGGCCGCGGCGTCCTCGTCCGCCCAGCGCTGCGCCAGGGCGGCGGCCTTGCGGGCGGCCTCGGCGACGGCCTCCGGGCCGCCGTCCGCGCGGGCGGCGGCATAGCCGACGAGGAAGGTGGTCAGCGGGGCCGCGGGGCGTGCCACGCCGTGCGCGGCGTCGCGGGCCAGGTCGAGCAGAACACCGGTGTCGACGTCGAGGTCGATGCCCAGCTCGTCCTTGACTGCGGAGATCCATTCATCCAACACGTAGTCATGCTCCCTGATGCGTGCCCTTGCGGAGGCGATGTCGTCCCAGGTGTCGCAGTCGAAGGAGGCGACCGGGTCCGGGACACGGATGAGGTCGAGCGCGCCGGTCAGCCGGCGCAGCGGAAGACCGGTGAGCGTGCCGTGCGCGGCGCTGAGCGCGGCCAGCTCGCGGCGCAGCGCGCCGGTGCGGTAGACGGCGACGAGCGGCTGGTCGCGGCCGTCGGCATCGGTGAGCAGCGCGCCCTCGGCGCCGCTCGCGGCCAGGGCGGCCCGCAGCCGCCGTACCGTGCCCGTGCCGAGGAACGGAAGGTCCGCGGAGAGCACCACGACGTGCTCGGCGGCGGTGTGCCGCAGTCCGGCGTCGAGGGCGGCGACCGGGCCGGCGCCGGGCGGGTCCTCGCGCGCCCAGGTCACCGGGCGGGCGGTGGGGCGCGGGTCGGCGACGACGACGGTGGTGCGGGCCTCGGCGCAGGCGGCGAGCACCCGGTCGAGCAGGGGTCGGCCGCCCACCCGCACGGCGGGCTTGTCGGCGCCGCCGAGCCGCCGCGCGGCACCACCCGCGAGCACCACGGCGTCGCACCGGACGTCGCCGTACGGGGCGTCGCCGCGCACGTCGCCGTACGGGGCATCCCCGGCCGGGGCGCCGCCCGGCGAGGCAGCACCGGCCGAAGCAGCGCCGTGCGGGGCGTGGGTGCCGGGTGGGGGCGCGTGCGGGGTCATGCCCCGAGTATGAGCGCCCCGAAGATCGTTGCCACCCCTGTCACAGCATGTGGACAGGGGTGACGACGAGAGGTGCGCGCGTCACAGGGTGCGCAGCAGCACCGCCGGCTGTTCGACGCAGTCGGCGACATAGCGCAGGAAGCCGCCGGCCGTGCCGCCGTCGCAGACGCGGTGGTCGAAGGTGAGCGAGAGCTGTACGACCTGGCGGACCGCCAGCTCGCCCTCGTGCACCCACGGCTTGGGGACGATCCGGCCGACGCCGAGCATGGCCGCCTCGGGGTGGTTGATGATCGGCGTGGAGCCGTCGACGCCGAACACGCCGTAGTTGTTCAGCGTGAAGGTGCCGCCGGTCAGCTCCCCCGGCGTCAGGGTCCCGGCCCGGGCCGCCTCGGTGAGCCGGGCGAACTCCGCGGTCAGGCTCTCGGCGTCGCGCGCGTGCGCGTCGCGGACGACGGGGACGACGAGACCCCGGTCGGTCTGCGCGGCGAAGCCCAGGTGGACCTGGTCGAGCCGGACGACCTCCCGCGCGGCCATGTCCACGGTGGAGTTCAGCTCCGGGTAGCGGGCGAGCGCGGCGGTGCAGATCCGGGCCAGCAGGGCGATCAGGGAGATCTTCGGTCTGCCGGCGGCGTTCATCGCGGCGCGGGCCCGCATCAGCTCGGTCGCGTCGGCGTCCACCCAGCAGGTGGCGTCCGGGATCTCGTGCCGGCTGCGGGACAGCTTGTCCGCGACGGCACCGCGCACACCCCGCAGCGGCACACGGGTGCTCGCGCCGATGGTCCGTGAGGCGGGGGAAGCGGCGGATGCCGGGGAAGCGGCGGTGGCTGCGGGGGTTGTCGCGGACGCCTGGGCGGCTGCCGCGCGCGGCTGCCCCTGCGGTTGCGGCTGAGACTGCAGCTGCGGCTGCGGAGCCGTCGTACGGCCGCCCTGGGCCGCCGCGGCGCGCAGCGCGTACTCCACATCCGCGCGGAGGATCAGCCCGTCCGGGCCGGAGCCGGTCAGCTCCCGCAGGTCCAGCCCGTTCTCGCGGGCGAGCCGGCGCACGAGCGGGGAGATCACGGGGACGGGGCCGTCGCCGAGGAGGCGGTCGCCGGTGCCGTCGAGGTGGTCACCGGTGCCGTTGACGTGGTCACCGCTGCCGTTGACGTGGTCACCGCTGCCGTTGAGGCCGTCCCTGCCCCCGTCGAGGCGGTCGCCGTGGACGCGTTCGCGGTCGGCGGTGGCCGGAGGGGTGCTCGCGGCGGCCGGTGTGCGCTCGGGGGTCCGCGCGGGCGTGCCCGGGCCCGGCGGCTGGGGGCGCACCCGGGGGCGGCGGGCCGGTGGCGCGCCCGTGCCGTAGCCCACGAGGACGTTGCCGGAGCCCTCGCTCTGCCGCGACGCCTCGGCGGCGCCGCCGGTCGTACGGCCGGGGGCCGCGGCGGTCTCGGAGGCACCGGTACCGGCGTCCGGGGCGGGCGTGTCGGAGCCGGGGGCGGCGCCGACCGCGACGGTGATCAGGGGTGCCCCGACGGGCAGCTCGGTGCCCTCCTCGCCGAAGCGGGCGGTGACCACGCCGCCGTAGGGGCAGGGGACCTCGACCATGGCCTTGGCCGTCTCGACCTCGACGACCGGCTGGTCGACGGCGACGACGTCGCCGACCTGCACCAGCCAGCGCACGATCTCCGCCTCGGTGAGCCCCTCGCCGAGGTCGGGGAGCTTGAACTCCAGCACCTGTGCCATCAGCTCTCGGCCTCCCATTGCAGACGCGCCACGGCGTCCAGGATCCGGTCGACGCCGGGCAGATGATGCCGCTCCAGCATGGGCGGCGGATAGGGGATGTCGAATCCGGCCACGCGCAGCACCGGCGCCTCCAGGTGGTGGAAGCAGCGCTCGGTGACCCGGGAGGCGATCTCCCCGCCCGGCCCGCCGAACCCGCTGGACTCATGGACGACGACCGCTCGCCCGGTCCGCCGCACCGAGGCGCAGACCGTCTCGTCGTCGAACGGCACCAGCGAGCGCAGGTCGACGACTTCGAGGTCCCACCCCTCGGTCCGCGCCGCCTCGGCGGCTTCGAGGCACACGGGCACCGACGGACCGTACGTGATCAGCGTGGCGCTCCGGCCGGAGCGCCGCACGACCGCGCGGCCGATGGGTTCAACGTGCTGCGGCTGCTCCGGGTTCCAGGAGTCCTTCGACCAGTACAGCCGCTTGGGCTCCAGGAAGACGACCGGGTCGTCGGAGGCGATGGCGGCGCGCAGCAGGCCGTAGGCGTCGGCGACGGTCGCGGGCGTGACGACGTGAAGCCCCGGAGTCGCCATGTAGTACGCCTCGGAGGAGTCGCTGTGGTGCTCGACGCCGCCGATGCCGCCGCCGTAGGGGACGCGGATGGTGATCGGGAGCGGCATCCTGCCGCGGGTGCGGTTGCGCATCTTCGCCACGTGCGACAGGAGCTGCTCGAACGCCGGGTACGCGAAGGCGTCGAACTGCATTTCCACGACCGGGCGCAGCCCGTACATCGCCATGCCGACGGCGGTGCCGAGGATGCCCGCCTCGGCGAGCGGGGTGTCGGTGCAGCGGTCCTCGCCGAACTCCTTGGCGAGTCCGTCGGTGACCCGGAAGACGCCGCCGAGCGTGCCGACGTCCTCACCGAGGACGTGCACGGACGGGTCGGCGGCCATGGCGTCGCGCAGCGCGCGCGTGAGGGCCTGCGCCATGGTGGCCGGCTTGACGGCGACGGTGGTCATCAGTGGGCCCCTTCCTGCTCCGCCGCCAGCTCGGCCTGCAACTGGGCCTGCTGCTCGCGCAGCTGGGTGGTGGGTTCGGCGTAGACGTGGGTGAACAGGTCCATGGGGTCGAGCCGGGGGTCCTGGTTCATCCGGGCGCGCAGGTCGGCGGCCATGGTCTCGGCGTCGTCCCGCGCGGCCTGGATCGCGGCCTCGTCGAGCAGGCCGCGGCCGGTCAGCTCCCGCTCCAGCAGCTGGATCGGGTCGTGGGCGCGCCAGGCCTCGACCTCGTCGTCGGTGCGGTAGCGGGTGGCGTCGTCGGCGTTGGTGTGGGCGTCGACGCGGTACGTGACGGCCTCCACGAGGGTGGGGCCGCCACCCGCGCGGGCCTGCCGTACGGCGTCGGTCAGCACCTCGTGCACGGCCGCCGCGTCGTTGCCGTCGACCAGGCGGCCGCGCATCCCGTACCCGACGGCCTTGTGGGCGAGGGACGGGGCGGCGGTCTGCTTGGCGAGCGGAACGGAGATCGCGAAGCCGTTGTTCTGGACGAGGAAGACGACCGGTGCCTGCCATACGGCGGCGAAGTTCAGCGCCTCGTGGAAGTCGCCCTCGCTGGTGCCGCCGTCGCCGACCATGGCCAGCGCGACCACGTCGTCGCCCTTGAGCCGGGCGGCGTGGGCGAGGCCGACGGCGTGCGGGAGCTGGGTCGCCAGAGGGGTGCACAGGGGGGCCACGCGGTGTTCGTGCGGGTCGTAGCCGGTGTGCCAGTCGCCGCGCAGCAGGGTCAGCGCCTCGACGGGGTCGACGCCGCGGGCGACGGCGGCGAGGGTGTCGCGGTAGCTCGGGAAGAGCCAGTCGCGCTCCTCCAGGGCGAGCGCGGCGGCGACCTCGCAGGCCTCCTGGCCGGTGCTGGACGGGTAGACGGCGAGCCGGCCCTGCTTGGTGAGGGCGGTGGCCTGCGCGTTGTAGCGGCGGCCGCGGACCAGCTGGGCGTAGAGCGTGCGCAGCAGCTCGGGATCGGCCTTCGCCGCCGCCTCGGTGCCCAGGACGCGGTACGGCTCCGCGTCGGGCAGCAGCGGCCCCGGGTCGGTTCGGGGCTGCCACGCGGGCGGCGGTGTGGGCCGGTAAGCGCCCCGCTGCTCCATGACCGTCATGACGGCACCTCCTCGTGGGAGCGGCTCCTCGTGGGAGCGGCTTCGAGAGGCGCGGCGTCTGTGACGCGCCTCACCTACCGATTGTTCGGTCGACGGCACATTTTGGCTACAGGCGGGTCCAGGCTGTGGACAAACGGTTCTGCACAACCTGAGATGGACGCAGTACGTCCATGGTAGGGAGGCGGGGGGACATGGCACCTGAACAAATGGCCGAGGCCGCCAGCCCCGGGGTCCCGCTTCCGCCGCCCCGCCCCCTCGACGCCATCGACCAGGACATTCTCCGGATGCTCCAGGCGGACGGCCGCGCGTCCATACGCTCCGTCGCCGAGCGGGTGCACGTCTCGCGCGCCAACGCCTACGCACGCATCAACCGGCTCGTCGAGGACGGCGTGATCCGTGGCTTCGGGGCGCGCGTGAACCATGAGCGCGCCGGGCAGGGCACCTCGGCGTACATCACCCTGAAGATCGTCCAGAACTCCTGGCGCACGGTCCGGGAACAGCTGCGGAAGCTGCCCGGCGCCTCGCACATCGCCCTGGTGGGCGGTGACTTCGATGTCCTGCTGCTGGTCCACACCCCCGACAACCGGGCCCTGCGCGAACTGGTCCTCACCCGCCTCCAGGCCATCCCCGAGGTGCTCTCCACCCGCACCCTGCTGGTCTTCGAGGAGGAGGACCTGGAGCCGCAGAGCTGACCGCGCACCGCGGGGGCGGATCGCGGTGACCCGGGCCCGACGGCGGATGCCGGACACCGCACCGCCCCGAGACCGTCTCAGTCCGCTCGCCGCAGCCCGTCGAAGACGAGCCGGACCACCGCGTCGCCCACCTCGCGCGCGCCCGCGCCGCGGCCGTCCGGGCGGTACCACTCCACGATGGAGTTGATCATTCCGAAGACCAGCCGGGTCGCCAGCCGGAACTCCACGTCGCCGCGCACGTCCCCGTCGGCCGCCGCCGCCCTCAGCAGCTCGGCGACCCGGTGGTCGAAGTCGCGGCGGCGCTCCAGAGCCCAGCGCTCGGTGCCGGTGTTGCCGCGCACCCGCAGCAGCAGGGTGACGTACGGCAGCTCGGCCGTGAGCACCTCGACCATGCGCCGGACGACGTACTCCAGGCGGTCGGCGGCACGCCCCACGCGCGCGTGCTCCTCGTCGAGGATCGCGAAGAGCCCGTCCAGCGCCCGGCTGACGGCCCGGCGCAGCAGCTCCTCCTTGCCGGCGACGTGGTGGTAGATCGACGACTTGGAGATGCCCGCCGCCTTGGACAGGTGCTCCATGGAGGTGCCGTCGTAGCCGCGCTCGTTGAAGACCTGCACGGCGACCGACAGCAGGGTCTCCGGGGTGTACGTGTCGCGCCTGGCGGTGGTCATCTGGTGCCGCCCTCCCGTCGGTCGGTGGCGTACGCGTGGCGGTACAGCGCGAGGGACGGCGCGTAGCGGCCGGACGGATCGCGCAGGTGCAGGTCGTCGAGGAGGTCGTAGGCCCAGCGGCGGCCGAGCCTGCGGCTCCATTCGAAGGGTCCCAGAGGGTAGTTGACGCCCAGCCGCATCGCGGTGTCGATGTCCTCCTCGGTGGCCACCCCCTTGGCGACGGCGTCGTACGCGAGGTCGATGATGCGGGCCACCGCGCGGGCCACGATCATGCCGGGGACGTCCCCGATGACGCTGACCTTCTTGCCGAGCGCCTGGAACAGGCCGGTGGCCTCGGCGACGGTCTGCGGGTCGGTGTCCTGGGAGGCGGACAGGGCGACCCGGGTCGCCGCGCGGTAGTCGAGGGCGAGGTCGAAGTAGACGACGTCGCGGAACTCCGCCGAGGTCTGGCCGTCGGCGAGGACCAGGTGGCCGCCGCTGGGCAGCACCATGCGGGTGCCGTTGTCCTCGTCCTCCTCGCGGACCTGGATGCCCGCCTCGCGGATCATCGCCGGCAGCGCGGCGGCGGGGCCCAGACCGCCCTCGACGACGACGTACGCGGGCGGCTCGGCGGCCTCCGCGGTGTGCGGTTCGGGCCGCTCGGCGCCGTCCCGGTAGTCGTACCAGCCCTGCCCGCTCTTGCGGCCGAGCCGGCCTGACTCGACCAGCCGGCGCTGGGCGAGCGACGGGGCGAAGCGCACGTCCTGGAAGAAGGACTGCCACACGGAGTGCGTGACGGACTCGTTGACGTCCTGCCCGATGAGGTCGGTCAGTTCGAAGGCGCCCATCCTGAAGCCGCCCGACTCGCGCAGCACCGCGTCGATGGTGGCCGGATCGGCGCCCTGCGACTCGTGGACGGCGAACGCCTCGGCGTAGAAGGGGCGCGCGATGCGGTTGACGATGAAGCCGGGGGTGTCCGCGCAGGCGACCGGCGTCTTGCCCCACGCGCGGGCCGTCTCGTACGCGCGCGTGGCCGACGTGACGTCGGTGGCGAACCCGGAGACGACCTCCACCAGCGGCAGCAGCGGCGCGGGGTTGAAGAAGTGCAGCCCGACGAACCGGCCCGGATGGCGCAGGGCGCCGCCGATGGCGGTCACCGACAGGGACGAGGTGTTGGTGGCGAGCAGGCAGTCATCGGCGACGACGTCCTCCAGCGCGCGGAACAGCTCCTGTTTGACGTCCAGCCGCTCCAGGACGGCCTCCACGACCAGCGCGCAGTCGGCGAGGTCCGTGAGGCTGTCGACGGGGCGGAGCCGGTCGCGGGCCGCGTCCCGGCCGGCGCCGGTGAGCCGGCCCTTCTCGACGAGCCGGTCGAGGCGGGCGCCGATCGCCGCCGCCGCCTGCGCCGCACGCCCGGGAGCGGCGTCGTACAGCCGTACGGGGTGGCCCGCGACCAGCGCCACCTGGGCGATGCCCTGGCCCATGGTGCCGGTGCCGACGACGGCCACGGGGCTGCTGAGGTCGAGTGCTGTCATGAGCGCGATCCTCCCGCACGGCGTTGTCCACAGATGCGGCGGACCCCCTTGTCCCGACCGATCGTTCGGTTACTCTAACTCTGTCCGCCTGTTCCCGCCCCTGTCTTTGTCCAGGTCATGAGCTCGACGAGGAGCTCTTGAGACGAGGAGTTGGTCCCGCATGGCCGCCGAACTCACCGCGCCCCAGCTGATCACCCGGCACCGGCCCACCCTGGACCAGGCGCTGGAAGCCATCCGCACGCGCGCGTACTGGTCGCCGCACCCCGAGCACCCCAAGGCCTACGGCGAGAACGGCAGCCTGGACGCGGCGGCGGGCAAGGCCGCCTTCGACGCCGTCCTGAACACCCGCCTCGACCTGGACCAGCCCGGCACCGACGGCTGGGTGGGCGGCGAGGTGTCGCCGTACGGCATCGAGCTGGGCGTGGAGTATCCGCACGCGGACGTCGACGTGCTGCTGCCCGCCATGCGGGCCGGCCAGGGCGCGTGGCGCGACGCGGGACCGGAGCTGCGCGCGGTGGTGTGCCTGGAGATCCTGAAGCGGATCAGCGACCGGACGCACGAGTTCGCGCACGCGGTCATGCACACCTCCGGCCAGGCGTTCATGATGGCGTTCCAGGCGGGCGGCCCGCACGCCCAGGACCGCGGCCTGGAGGCGGTGGCGTACGCGTACGCGGAGCAGACCCGCACCCCCGAGTCCGCCGAGTGGACCAAGCCCCAGGGCAAGCGCGACCCGCTGGAGCTGACCAAGCGCTTCACCCCGGTCCCGCGCGGCATCGGCCTGGTCATCGGCTGCAACACCTTCCCCACGTGGAACGGCTACCCGGGCCTGTTCGCCTCCCTCGCCACCGGCAACGCGGTGCTGGTGAAGCCGCACCCCCGCGCGGTGCTGCCGCTCGCGCTGACCGTGCGGATCGCCCGCGAGGTGCTCGCCGAGGCGGGCTTCGACCCGAACCTGGTCGCGCTGGCCGCCGAGCGGCCCGGGGAGGGCATCGCCAAAACGCTCGCCACCCGCCCCGAAATCCGCATCATCGACTACACGGGCTCCACCGCCTTCGGCGACTGGCTGGAGACCCACGCCCGCCAGGCGCAGGTCTACACCGAGAAGGCCGGCGTCAACACCGTCCTCGTCGAGTCGTCCGGCGACTACAAGGGGATGCTGTCCAACCTGGCCTTCTCCCTGTCGCTGTACAGCGGCCAGATGTGCACCACCCCGCAGAACCTGCTCATCCCGCGCGACGGTATCCGCACCGACCAGGGCCCGAAGACCTATGACGAGGTGGTCGCCGACCTCGCCCGCGCGGTCGACGGCCTGCTCGGCGACGACGCCCGCGCGAACGCGCTGCTCGGCGCGATCGTCAACCCGGACGTCAAGGCCCGCCTGGAGGCCGCGGCCGGTCTCGGCGAGGTCGCGCTGGCCTCCCGCGAGGTCGCGAACCCCGACTTCCCGGACGCGGTGGTCCGCACCCCGGTCATCGTCAAGCTGGACGGCGCCAAGCCCGACGACGAGGCCGCCTACATGAGCGAGTGCTTCGGCCCGGTCTCCTTCGCGGTCGCCGTCGACTCGCCGGCCGACGCGCTGGAGCTGCTGCGCCGCACGGTCCGCGAGAAGGGCGCCATGACGGTCGGCGCGTACACCACCGACGAGGAGTTCGAGCGGGCCGTCGAGGAGGTCTGCCTGGAGGAGGCCGCCCAGCTGTCCCTCAACCTGACCGGCGGGGTGTACGTCAACCAGACGGCCGCCTTCTCCGACTTCCACGGCTCGGGCGGCAACCCGGCGGCGAACGCGGCCCTCACCGACGCGGCGTTCGTGGCCAACCGGTTCCGCGTGGTGGAGGTCCGGCGGGAGGCCTAGACCGCACTCCGGTGGACCGCTCCCGCCCCCAGGCTCCAGTGGTACAGCGTCATGGCCACGCTGGTCGCGAGGTTGTAGCTGGAGACCTGGGGGCGCATCGGCAGGGCCAGCAGGTGGTCGGCCCGCGCGCGCAGCCCTTCGGACAGCCCGCTGCGCTCGGAGCCGAAGGCGAGGACGGCGTCGTCCGGCAGCTTCACGCCCCGGATGTCGTCACCCTCCGGATCCAGCGCGAACAAGGGGCCCGGCGGCAGTTCGGCCGGCTCCAGCCGCTCCACCGCGGTGGCGAAGTGCAGCCCCGCCCCGCCGCGCACGACTGTGGGATGCCAGGGGTCGAGGGTGCCGGTGGTGACCACACCGGTCGCGCCGAACCCGGCGGCCAGCCGGATCACCGCGCCCGCGTTGCCGAGGTTGCGGGGGTTGTCGAGGACGACCACGGGGGCGGTGCGCGGGGCGCGCGCCAGCCGTTCCAGGTTCGCCGCGCGGGACGGCCGTACGGCGAGGGCGGCCACGGCGGTGGGGTGCGGGCGCGGCACGAGCGCGGCGTACGCCGACTCGGGGACCTCGGTGAGCAGCGCGTCCAGCGCCGGCCGTACGTCCGGGGCCAGCTCCTCCGCGAGGGCGAGCGCGGCGCCCCGGTCGACGGCGACGGCCACGGGGATCTCGGCGCCGAAGCGGACGGCGTGCTTCAGCGCGTGGAAGCCGTCCAGCAGGACACAGCCGGCGACGAGCCGGTGCCACGCGGACACGAGGTCGGCGGAACGCGCCGGTTCCGGTCCGCTGGAGCCGTCCACCGCGCGGCTTCCGGCATCGATGGAGCCGGTGGAATCGGTGGGGTCCGCCGCGTCGTGACCGTGCCTGCGGCTCGCAAGGTCGTTCATGCGGGCAGCCTACGCGGCCACGTGCGGGCGTACGGCCATGCGGCCTGCGTGGCCGTGCGAACCCGTGCGGCCATGTCGTGGGGCCGTGCCGGCTACGTGGCCGGGGAGCCCGCGTGGCTGGGTGCGGCCCGCTCCGGGGCGGGCGGACCGGGCACCGGGCCGCCTCGACCCGCGCGGGACAGCAGCAGGCTCCACGCGCGTGCCGCCCAGCCGCCCAGGTGGCGCAGGAAGGCCGTCGGCAGGAACACCGCGTCCGCCGCGATCATGGCCAGCGAGAAGAACGGCAGCCCGAGGACCACGGCGATCACCAGGTGCTCGGTGATCATCGCGGCGAGCAGCACGTTCTTCACCCGCCGGTGGAGCAGCGTGAACGGGAAGGCCACCTGCACCAGGACCGTCCCGTACGTCACCAGCATCACCGTGGTGCCGCTGGCGGCGAGCGCGTCGGCGAGGGCGGGCCAGGGGGAGAAGTAGTCGAGGTGGAGGGGGTAGTAGACGGCGGTGCCGTCCTGCCAGCGGGAGCCCTGGATCTTGTACCAGCCGGCCGTGGCGTAGATCAGGCACGCCTCGGCCATGATCACCAGCAGGGCGCCGTTGTGCAGGATGTTGGCGACGACGTCGAGCAGGATGCGCGGCTGCGCGGTACGCGCGTAGCGGCCGACCAGCCACCACAGGGCCTGTGCCAGCAGGCAGCCCCACAGCAGCGCGGGCACCATCGGGTCGCCGTCGAGCCGGCCCGCCGCGGTGGCCGCGGCCAGCGCCAGCCCCAGGACGGCCCACAGCGCGGGCCCGGTCCGGTCCGGGAACCGCTCCCCGCGCGCGTAGGCTTCCCGGGCGCGGCCAACGCGTCGCGCGTCGAGCGACCAGACCCGGCCGCACCGCGTGAAGACCAGGTAGACGCACATGAGGTGCACGACGTTGTCACCGCCGTCGCCCATGAAGACGCTGCGGTTTTGCAGCGACAGCACGCCCACCATGAAGAGCACGGACGAGGTGCGGGTCCGCCAGCCCACCAGCAGCAGCAGGGCGGCCAGCACGGCGAAGCCGTAGACGATCTCGAACCAGACCCGCCCGCCGGACCACATCAGCACGGTGAAGGCGCCGTTCTGCGCGATCAGCTCGTCGGCGAGACGCCAGCTCCACGGTCCGTCGGGGCCGTACAGCTCCGCGCGGTGCGGGAACTCGCGCAGCAGGAACAGCAGCCAGGTCGCGGCGAAGCCGATGCGGACGACGGCGGTCTGGTACGGGCCGTGAGCGGTCTCGGTGACCCGGGCGATGGCGCCGGAGAGCGCGAGGGCGAAGCGATTCACCCCACACCTCCCCGGGTCTCGTCCGCCGGCACCGTCCACCAGGACAGCTCCCGGTAGACCGGCCTCAGCGAGATCCGCTCGTCGCTCCACCGCGGCGGGCGCACGGGGGTGGTACGGGAGCGGACCTGGACGCGTTCGACGGCGCCGCCCGGTCCGGCGGCCTCCGCGCGGTGCAGCCGCAGCACGACGATCCGGCGCAGATACGTCTCGGCGAGCGCGCCGCGCGAGGCGGTGGCCTGGTTCCCGCCGGTGTGCGTGGCGGTGTAGAAGTCCCACGCGCGGCGCAGCTCGTTCTGCTGGGTGTGGCTGGGCAGCAGATTGCCGTCGATGGCCCGGCCGTCCTCGGCGGACAGGTCGTACCAGCCGGTGGTGCGGGTGGCGCCGTCCGCCGTGCGAACCTGGGCACGCACCTGGACGGCGATGTTCTGCTGAAGCGGGTTCGGCGCGAACAGCTTCCAGTTCTGCTCGAACTCGGGGTAGATCCAGTCGTCGATCGCCTCACCGTGCGCCTTGGTCACCGTGTTCGACGGCGCTACGTGCAGGAACACCATTCCCAGGTGCACACAGACGGTCGCCGCGACCACCGCGAGCGCCAGGGCCACGCCGATCTGATAGCGCAGGGACAGCGCGGCGACCCCGGTGCGGGGGCTGACCGGCTCGGCGGACTCGGCGGAGTCGGCGGACTCGGCGAACCCGGCAGACTCGGCGAACCCGGCAGACGCGGCGGACGCGGCGGACTCGGCAGGCTGCGGCGAGTCGGCCGTCTGAACACCGAAGGCACCACCGGCGCCGTCAGTCCCGTCGCCGCCCCTGGCCACACTCGCCGAAGGGATTCCATCGGCCCGTTCGGCCGGAACACCCGCGCCTTCCCCGTACGCGTCCTCTGCGCCGCCGTGCGCGTCCATTCCGCCCGCCCCGTTCCCGATTCCGGTCCGTCTTCTCCGCCCGCCCGTCCGCGAAGCCCTGAGTCCGCCGTGGCGCCGGCGGCGAGCCCGGCGCGAAGCCTCACCGCCCCGCACACCCGCGCACACCAGCCCCGCGGGGCGCCCGCAGGCGAACGCTACTCAGCGGCGCCCGCCCGGCACAGCCCTTTCGGCCGGCCGTGCCCGTCGTCCACAGCCACCGCCGCAGGTTATCCACAGCGGTTGACACCTTACGGCGCCCGTCTCACCATGGAAGCGCACGAACCGAACGATCGGTCGGGAGCTTGCTCCTCGCGGAGCCCAGGTCGAGGGGGACCTCATGGCGACAGCAGCCGCGCCGCACACGGCCCGCGGTCAGGCGTACGGCACACAGGACACCGCCGCTGAGACGGCCGGCGACACGGCCGCGTACCAGCGCGCCTTCGACGCCGCGGTGGCCGCCGACGAGCGCATCGAGCCGCGCGACTGGATGCCCGACGCCTACCGGGCGACGCTCGTCCGGCAGATCGCCCAGCACGCCCACTCCGAGATCATCGGCATGCAACCGGAGGCCAACTGGATCACCCGCGCGCCCTCGCTGCGCCGCAAGGCCATCCTGATGGCCAAGGTCCAGGACGAGGCCGGCCACGGCCTGTATCTCTACAGCGCGGCGGAAACCCTCGGCACGAGCCGCGACGAGCTGCTGGACAAGCTCCACGCGGGCCGCCAGAAATACTCGTCGATCTTCAACTACCCCACGCTGACCTGGGCAGACGTCGGCGCCATCGGCTGGCTGGTGGACGGCGCCGCGATCACCAACCAGGTCCCCCTGTGCCGCTGCTCCTACGGTCCTTACGCACGCGCGATGGTCCGCATCTGCAAGGAGGAGTCCTTCCACCAGCGGCAGGGGTACGAACTGCTGCTGGCGCTCAGCCGCGGCACCCCCGAACAGCACGCGATGGCACAGGACGCGGTGAACCGCTGGTGGTGGCCGTCCCTGATGATGTTCGGCCCGCCCGACGACGAGTCGCAGCACTCGGCGCAGTCGATGGCCTGGAAGATCAAGCGGCACTCCAACGACGAGCTGCGCCAGCGCTTCGTCGACATCTGCGTCCCGCAGGCCGAGTCCCTGGGCCTCACCCTCCCCGACCCGGACCTGCGGTGGAACGAGGAACGGGGGCACTACGACTTCGGCCCGATCGACTGGACGGAGTTCTGGGAGGTCCTCAAGGGCAACGGACCGTGCAACGAACAGCGCCTGAACCAGCGCAGGCGCGCCCACGAAGAGGGCGCCTGGGTCCGCGAGGCGGCCGCCGCCTACGCGGCCAAGCACACCGGCGAGCGCGAGGAGGCGCGGGCATGACCACCACCGACTGGCCCCTGTGGGAGGTCTTCGTGCGCTCGCGCCGGGGCCTCGCCCACACCCACGCCGGCAGCCTGCACGCGCCGGACGCGGAACTCGCCCTGCGCAACGCCCGCGACCTGTACACACGGCGCGGCGAGGGCGTCTCCATCTGGGTCGTGCCGTCCTCGGCGATCACCGCGTCCTCCCCCGACGAGAAGGACCCGTTCTTCGAGCCGGCCGCCGACAAGCCCTACCGCCACCCGACGTTCTACGAGATCCCCGAGGGGGTGCAGCACCTGTGACGACCAGCACGGTTCCCACGACGGCCGCCCTCGCCCTCGGCGACGACGCCCTGGTGCTCTCCCACCGCCTCGGCGAATGGGCCGGCCACGCCCCCGTCCTGGAAGAGGAGGTCGCCCTCGCCAACATCGCCCTGGACCTGCTCGGCCAGGCCCGGGTGCTGCTGTCGATGGTCGGCGACGAGGACGAACTGGCGTACCTGCGCGAAGAACGCGCCTTCCGCAACCTCCAGCTGGTGGAACAGCCCAACGGCGACTTCGCGCACACCATCGCCCGCCAGCTGTACTTCTCCACCTACCAGCACCTGCTCTACGACCGCCTCGCCGCCGGCGACGGCCCGTTCGCCGGACTCGCCGCCAAGGCCGTCAAGGAGGTCGCCTACCACCGCGACCACGCCGAACAGTGGACCCTGCGCCTCGGCGACGGCACCGAGGAGAGCCGGCGGCGCATGCAGCGGGCCTGCGACGCGCTGTGGCGGTTCACCGGCGAGATGTTCCGCCCCGTGGACGGCCTGGACGTGGACGCCCCGGCACTGGACGCGGCCTGGCGGAAGTCCGTCGGGGAGGTACTGCGCCGGGCCACCCTGACCGTGCCCGAAGGCCCCCGCACCGGCGCCTGGTCGGCCGGCGCCGGCCGGGAGGGACTGCACACCGAGCCGTTCGGCCGGATGCTCGCCGAGATGCAGCACCTGCACCGCAGCCACCCGGGGGCGTCATGGTGACGGTCACCCCGCTGGAGGCGGAACTGCTGGAACTCGCCGGCTCGGTCCCCGACCCCGAACTGCCCGTCCTCACCCTGCGCGAGCTGGGCGTCCTGCGCGCGGTGCACGTCCGCGACGCCGGCAGCGTCGAGGTCGAGCTGACCCCGACGTACACCGGCTGCCCCGCTCTGGAGACCATGTCGCTGGACATAGAGCGGGTGCTGCACGAGCACGGCGTACGCGACGTCACCGTCCGCACGGTGCTCGCGCCCGCCTGGTCCACGGACGACATCACCGACGAAGGCCGCCGCAAGCTGCGGGAGTTCGGCATCGCCCCACCGCGCGCCCACCGCACCCGCGGACCGGTGCCGGTAACCCTGGGCCCGACCCGCACCCGGCAGGCCGGCCCGGAAGACGACCCCGTCCGCTGCCCGCACTGCGGCTCCGCCGACACCGAACTGCTCAGCCGTTTCTCCTCCACCGCGTGCAAGGCGCTGCGCCGCTGCCTCGCCTGCCGTGAACCGTTCGACCACTTCAAGGAGTTGTGATGGCCCGCTTCCACACACTCCGGGTCACCGCGGTCGACCGGCTCACCGACGACTCCGTCGCCCTGACCCTCGCCGTCCCTGCGGAGCTGCGCGATCAGTACCGGCACGCGCCCGGTCAGCACCTGGCGCTGCGCCGCACCGTGGACGGCACGGAGATCCGCCGGACGTACTCGATCTGCTCCCCGGCACCCGACGGCGAGGGCCCCCGGGAACTGCGCGTCGGAGTGCGGATGGTCGAGGGCGGCGCGTTCTCGACGTACGCGCTGAAAGAGATCAACATCGGGGACGAACTGGAGGTGATGACCCCCGCCGGCCGCTTCACCCTGGAGCCCGCACCGGGGCGGTACGCGGCGATCGTCGGCGGCAGCGGCATCACCCCGGTGCTGTCGATCGTCTCCACCCTGCTCGCCCGCGAACCCCGCGCCCGGTTCTGCCTGATCCGCAGCGACCGGACGACCGCCTCGACGATGTTCCTCGAAGAGGTCGCCGACCTGAAGGACCGCTACCCGGAGCGGTTGCAGCTGGTCACCGTGCTCTCCCGGGAGGAACAGCGGGCGGGCCTGCCGTCCGGACGGCTCGACCGGGAACGGCTGACCGGCCTGCTGCCGGCACTGCTGCCCGTGGCGGACGTCGCCGGATGGTTCCTGTGCGGGCCGTACGGACTGGTCCAGGGCGCGGAGCGGGCACTGCGCGACCTGGAGGTGCCGCGCGCCCGGATCCACGAGGAGATCTTCCACGTCGACGCCGGCCCGGCCACCGCTCCGGCCGGCCCCGCCCTCACGCACAGCACGGTGACGGCCCGGCTCGACGGCCGCGGCGGCACCTGGCCCGTACGCGACGGTGAGTCCCTGCTGGAGACGGTGCTGCGCAACCGGCCCGACGCTCCGTACGCCTGCAAGGGCGGCGTGTGCGGCACCTGCCGGGCCTTCCTGGTCTCCGGCGAGGTACGCATGGACCGCAACTACGCGCTCGAGAGGGAGGAGACGGAAGCCGGATACGTACTGGCCTGCCAGTCGCATCCGGTGACGGAGCGGGTGGAACTGGACTTCGACCGCTGAGCCGTCCGGCGTTCCCTCCGACTACAGCACGTAGCCCGGCTGCCCCGCCCCGTTCACGACGGGGCGGCCGGCCGCCTCCCACGCCTGCATACCGCCGTCGACGTTGGCGGCGTCGATGCCCTGCTGGGCGAGGTACATGGTGACCTGGGCCGAGCGACCGCCGGAGCGGCAGATGACGTTGACGCGGCCGTCCTGCGGCGCCGCCTCGGTCAGCTCGCCGTACCGCGCGACGAACTCACTCATGGGAATGTGCAGCGCCCCCTCGGCGTGACCCGCCTGCCACTCGTCGTCCTCACGGACGTCCAGCAGGAAGTCGTCGTCCTTCAGATCGGTGACCTGCACCGTGGGCACCCCAGCTCCGAAATTCATGCTCCCGACGCTACCGGAACGACGCGGCGAGCGACGCGGCACCGGACCCTTGGGCACACCCAGCCCGTGGGGTGCGGCTCGGGCGGCTCGCACGGCTTGTAGAGCCGTTACGGCGCCATGCAGTCCGTGCAGTCCCGTGCAGTCCGTGCAGTCCCGTACAGCCTGGCGCGGATCCTGTCGCCGTATCCGCCGTATCCGCCGTCCTCGCCGTCCCGCCCGGACGTCGGCTCAGGGTCCCGTGCGCGCCCGCAGCGCCGCCAGCTCGGACTCCCGCTGCGCCACCTCGGCCAGCAGCTGTTCGGCGATCTCGTCGAGCAGCCGGTCCGGGTCGTCCGGCGCGAGCCGCAGCATGGCGCCGATCGCACTCTCCTCCAACTCCCGCGCGACCACCGTGAGCAGCTCCTTGCGCTGGGCGAGCCAGTCCAGCCGGGCGTACAGCTCCTCGCTGCGGCTCGGCAGCCGCTCCTTCTGCACCGGGCCGGCCGCCCACTCCTCCGCCAGCTCCTTCAGCAGCGCCTCGTCGCCGCGCGCGTAGGCGGCGTTCACCCGCGTGATGAACTCCTCGCGCCGCGCCCGCTCGGCCTCCTCCTGGGCGAGGTCGGGGTGGGCCTTGCGGGCCAGCTCGCGGTAGAGCCGGCGGGCCTCCTCGCTCGGACGCACCCGCTGCGGGGGCCGCACCGGCTGGTCCGTGAGCATCGCGGCTGCCTCGGGGAACAGGCCGTGGCCGTCCATCCACCCGTGGAACAGCTCCTCCACGGACGGCATCGGCATCACCCGGGCGCGCAGCTCCTGCGCCCTGCGCAGATCCTCGGGATCACCGGTCATCGCGGCCTTGGCCTCGGCTATCTCCGCGTCCAGCTCTTCCAGGCGGGCGTACATCGGGCCGAGCCGCTGATGGTGCAGCCGGGAGAAGTTCTCCACCTCGACGCGGAACGTCTCCACCGCGATCTCGAACTCGATCAGCGCCTGCTCGGCCGCCCGCACGGCCCGCTCCAGCCGTTCCTCGGGCCGGGCCTGCGCACCATCGGCCGACACGGACTGGGGCTGCTCAGCTTCCGGGGTGGTCACCCGACCAGCGTAGGCCACACCACCGACCGCTCCATGTCCTCCGGGGGGTCCCCCCTCCCTCCCCCTCCCCCCTCCGCCCCCGCCAACCCCTCCGAACCCTCCCAACCCTCCCCAGGCCCCACCACGCACCAAGACCAACCCGCACAGGGCACGGCACGGCCGCCAGGACCCCGGCAACACCCTCACCCGAGCCCGCCTCACCCGAGCCCGCCTGACCCGAACCCGGCCCCGCCTCACCTCGACCCGGCTGAAGCCCCAGTCACCCACCAGACCCGGTACCGGTCACCGACCCACACCTCAGCACCTCAGCACCGCCCTACCACCGCACCATCACACCCCCACCTCCGCCGCGACCTTCCCCGCCCGCACCGCCGCCACCAGCTCCGCGTGGTCGGCCTCCGTGCGGTCGGCGTAGGTGACCGCGAACGCGGCCATCGCCTCGTCCAGCTCCTCGTTCTTGCCGCAGTAGCCGGCGATCAGCCGCGGGTCGGCGCTGTGGGAGTGGGCGCGGGCCAGGAGGGCGCCGGTCATGCGGGCGTAGTCGTCCAGCTGGTCGGCGGCGAGGGCGGCGGGGTCCACGCTGCCCTTGCGGTTGCGGAACTGGCGGACCTGGAAGGGCCGGCCGTCGACCGTCGTCCAGCCGAGCAGCATGTCGCTGACCACCTGCATCCGCTTCTGTCCGGCGACAACCCGCCGTCCCTCGTGATCCACCGCCGGCGCGTCGAATCCGGCCGCCGGCAGATGCGGCAGCAGCGCCGACGGACGCGCCTCCTTCACCTGGAGCACCAGCGGTTCCCCGCGGTGGTCCAGGAGCAGGACGACGTACGAGCGGGTGCCGACGCTGCCCGTGCCGACCACGCGGAAGGCCACGTCGTGCACCGCGTACCGCGCGAGCAGCGGCAGCCGGTCCTCGGGCAGGGTGGTCGTGTACTCCTCCAGTGCCGCCGCGACGACCGCCGCCTCCGCGTCCGGCACCCGGCGCAGCACCGGCGGGGCGTCCACGAACCGGCGCCCGCCGTCCGGGGTCGGTTCCGTCGACTTCGCCGCGAAGCGTCCGCTGGTGTTGCCCCGGGCCTTCTGCGAGACCCGCTCCAGGGTGCCGAGCAGGTCGTGGGCGTCGGTGTGGGAGACCAGTTCCTCGTCCGCGATGGCGTTCCACGCGTCGAGCACGGGCAGCTTCGCCAGCAGCCGCATGGTCCGGCGGTAGGCACCGACCGCGTCGTGGGCCGCCGCACGGCAGGTGTCCTCGTCGGCGCCCGCCTCCCGGCCGGCCAGGACCAGCGAGGCGGCCAGCCGCTTGAGGTCCCACTCCCAGGGGCCGTGCACCGTCTCGTCGAAGTCGTTCAGGTCGATGACCAGGCCGCCGCGTGCGTCACCGTAGAGGCCGAAGTTGGCCGCGTGCGCGTCGCCGCAGATCTGGGCGCCGATCCCGGTCACCGGGCTGTGCGCGAGGTCGTACGCCATGAGTCCGGCGGAGCCCCGCAGGAAGGCGAACGGCGTGGCCGCCATCCGGCCGATCCGCAGCGGCGCCAGCCCGGGTATGCGGTCGCGGCTGGATTCCTCGACCGCGGTCACCGCGTCGGGGCGGGCGGCTTCCAGGGCGAGCAGGGCGTGCGCGTGCCGCGGCACCCGTGCCCGCAGCGCCTTGCCCTCCTCCTTGGGTGAGCCCTGCGCGGGCCACTCGGCGAATCCCCGCACCCGCGGCAGCCTCCGCCCCGCGGCACCCTCGCCCAGCTCCGCGAAGCCCTCGCCCCGCCCAGCCCCGTCTTCGCCCCGCTCGGTCGCCTCGCTCACACCAACCGCCTCCCCCGCCTTCACGGCACCCGTCCCTGCATCGGTTCGTGCCGACCGTACAGCCGCTCACCCGCCCCGTGTCAGCCCCTGTGGACAACCGCACAGCTGTGGAAAACCCCGTGACCCTCACCGAAGGCACACAACCCAGGCACCGGGAAAACAGCACTTCAAGTCCCCAAGGCGCCGGACAGCGCGACTACGCCCGCAGAAACGCCAGCACCGCCAGCACCCGCCGATGCGTCTCCTCCGCCGGCGGCAGATCCAGCTTCGCCAGGATGTTCCCGATGTGCTTGCCGACCGCCGCTTCGGACACCACCAGTTCCCGGGCGATGGCGCCGTTGGACTTGCCCTGCGCGACCAGTGCCAGCACCTCCCGCTCGCGCGGGCTCAGCCGCTCCAGCGGATCACGACGCCGCCGCAGCAACTGCCGTACGACCTCCGGGTCGACGACCGTGCCGCCGTCCGCCACCTCACCCAGCGCGGCCACGAACTCCTCGACGTGCCCGATCCGGTCCTTCAGCAGATAGCCGACGCCTGTGCCGTCTCCGGAGTCCAGCAGCTCGGCGGCGTACGCCCGTTGCACGTACTGGCTGAGCACCAGCACCGGCAGCCCGGGCCGGGTCTCGCGCAGCCGTACGGCCGCGTGCAGGCCCTCGTCCTGGAAGCCGGGCGGCATGCGCACGTCGGTCACGACGATGTCGGGAGCGTGCCGGGCGACCGCGGCGACCAGCGCCTCCGCGTCCCCGACCGATGCCACGACCTCGTGCCCGAACCGGCTGAGCAGCCCGGCAAGCCCTTCCCGCAGCAACACGCTGTCCTCGGCCAGCACTACGCGCAGGGACCGGCCGGCTCGCTCAGCTCGCAAGGGATCTCCACACGCAACAGGGTCGGCCCACCGGGCGGACTGGACAGCCAGAGTGTCC
Organism: Streptomyces sp. JB150; assembly: GCF_011193355.1. Classification (GTDB taxonomy): domain Bacteria; phylum Actinomycetota; class Actinomycetes; order Streptomycetales; family Streptomycetaceae; genus Streptomyces. The sequence continues at coordinate 3,812,514 of NZ_CP049780.1, read as the reverse complement.
CATCGAGCACGGACACCCGATCGGCTAGCCCGCGCAGCCCGCTCCCGCCCCTCGCCATACCCGCCCCGCACCACCGCCCGCCCGGCCCCGCTGTGCCTGGCCACATTGGCCAAGGCTTCGCAGACGACGAAGTACCCGGCGGCCTCCACCGCCTCCGGCAGCCGCCCCGGCAGCTCCAGTTCCAGTTCCACCGGCACCGCCGACCGGTCCGCCGCGTCCGCGACCGCCGCGGGGAGCCCGTAGTCGGCGAGCACCTTGGGGTGGATGCCGTGGATCAGCTCCCGCAGCTCCGCGAGCGCCAGCCCCGCCTCCTGGTGCGCCTTCGCGAGCTGGTCGGCGAGCGGTCCGGGCGGGGCGTCGAGGCGGGCCAGCCCCAGCGTCATCGTCAGGGCGACCAGCCTCTGCTGGGCCCCGTCGTGCAGGTCCCGCTCGATACGCCGGCGCTCCGCCTCGAAAGCGTCGACCAACCGCACGCGCGACCGGGTCAGTTCGATGACGCGCGCGTCCAGTTCCCCTTCGCGTGAGGTCAGCAGCAGCCGCGTCAGCCCGGCACGCGCGCCCGCCGCGGCGCCCAGCAGGTACCCGCCCGCGCCCGTCAGCAGCAGCCCCACGACGGCGACGGCGCACGCCGTGGACCAGTCCGTCACCGTCCACAGCTTGACCACCTTCGCCTCCCGCCCGTCCCCGACGGTGGCCATCAGCAGCGGTGTCGCGGTCACCGCCGCCGGCACCAGCAGTCCCACGGTGACCAGCAGCGCGTCCAGCGGCCACAACAGGACCGCGTACAGCAGCGCGTACGCCAGTTCCTGCCAGGTCGCCCGCTCCCGCATCCGGGTCGTCAGCCATGCCCACAGCCCGGCGGCGTCCGGCTCCCGGTGCGACCACGGCACCGGCTCGGCGTCGACGAGCCGCATGCGCGCCCGCTCCGCCCACGCGACCGGTATCCCGGCCAGCGCCAGCCCCACGAGCAGCGGTAGCCCGGCCAGCACGACGGCCAGGACGCCCCCGGCCACCGCCAGGCTCGCCAGCCCCACCAGCGCGACGGCCCCGAGCACCGCCCCGCTCACCAGGTACCCGGCCGACCGCCACGGCCAGGCCGACAGCAGATAACCGGGCAAGGACATGGCCTGCCACACGGTGCGGGGCTCGACGGAACGCATGCCCGCCACCGTAGAAGCCGCGTCCGCGCCCTCCCATACGCCCAGAGGGCCTACGTGGGGTAGGGCCGGCCCTACCCCACGTCTCGCCCCTGCCGCACTGCGGCGGACAGCCCCCGCGCGGTTTCGTTAACGGAGATCACCACCACACCGAGCCACCGCAACCACCGCAACACCACGGCCACCGCAACACCACGGCCACCGCAACCACCACAGCCACCGCAACACCACAGCCACCGCATCACCACGGGGGACCCCATGACCCAGAACACCGCGATCCAGCTCACCTCGCTCACCAGAACGCACCACACCGGCGGCTACACCGTGACCGCCCTCGACGACGTCACCCTCGCCTTCCCCGAAGGTTCCTTCACCGCCGTGATGGGTCCCTCCGGCTCCGGCAAGTCGACCCTGCTCCAGTGCGCCGCGGGCCTGGACCGCCCCACCTCGGGGTCGGTGCGGCTCGGCGGCACGGAACTGACGACGCTCAGCGAGCGACGGCTGACCCTGCTGCGCCGTGAACGGATCGGCTTCGTCTTCCAGGCGTTCAACCTGCTGCCGTCGCTCACCGCCGAGCAGAACGTCGCCCTGCCGCTGCGCCTGGCGGGCCGGCGCGTGCCCCGGGCGCGCGTCCGCGCGGTGCTCGCCCGGGTGGGACTCGGCGACCGCGAGCGGCACCGGCCCGCCGAACTGTCCGGCGGCCAGCAGCAGCGCGTCGCCCTCGCCCGCGCCCTGATCACCCGCCCCGACGTCCTGTTCGCCGACGAACCCACCGGCGCGCTCGACTCGCGGACCAGCCGCGCGGTGCTGACCCTGCTGCGCGAGATGGTCGACCAGGAGGGCCAGACGACGCTCATGGTCACCCACGACCCCGTCGCCGCCGCGTACGCCGACCGTGTCGTCTTCCTGGCCGACGGCCGCGTGCACGGCGAACTGACCGGCGCGACCGCCGACATCGTCGCCGCCCGCATGACGAGCCTCGAGTCCTCCCCGTCCGCTCACCCCGCCGCCCCGGCCCGGGAGACCCAGCCGTGCTGATCACCGCCGTACGCACCCTCCGCACCCGCTGGGTCACCTTCCTCGGCAGCTTCGTCGCCCTCTCCCTCGGCGTCGCCCTGCTCACCGTGACCGGCCTGGCACTCGCCTCCTCCCTGCAGGCTCCGCCCCGCGCGCCGGAACGGTTCGCCGCGGCTCCGGTCGTCGTGCAGGGCCCGAGCACGCTGCGCGTCCCCACCCCGAACGGCGACCGCACCCACCGGCTCGCCCACCCCCGCCCGGTCCCCGCGATGACCGTCGCGCGTCTGAAGGGCCTCGGCCGGGTCGTCGCGGACCACGCGTTCGCCACGCGGACGGCGGACGGGACCCCGATGACCGGCCGCCCCTGGTCCATCGCCGCCTTCACGCCGTACGACCTGACCGCCGGCCGCGCCCCCGAGGCGCCCGGCGAAGTCGTCGCCACCGGCATCCGGGCCCGGCCCGGCGACCGTCTGCGCACCGGCCACGGCACCCTCCGCGTGGTGGGCACCGCCGTGCCCCGGACCGCCCTTCGCGAGGGCGCGCTCTTCTTCACCGACGCCCGCGCCGCCGCCCTCTCGCCCGCCCCGGCCCGGCTCGTCGTGGACGCCGCCCCGGACGCCGTCCGCGCGGCCGTCGCAAACTCACCCGGCGTCGACGTCCTCACCGGCGACGACCGCCGCCTCGCGGACCCCCGCCCCGACCGGGACGCCGAGGACCTCGCCACGATGCACGCCCTGTTCGGCACGGCCGGCGGCGTCACCGCCTTCGTGTCGGTGTTCGTCGTGGCCTCGACGTTCGCCTTCGCCGTCGCCCAGCGCCGCCGCGAGTTCGGCCTGCTGCGCACCGCGGGCGCGACCCCCGGCCAGATCCGCCGCCTGGTGGCCGCGGAGGCCCTGCTCGTCGGCGTCCTGGCCGCGGCGGCCGGCTGCGTCCTCGGCGGACACGGCGCGCCCCGCCTGGCCGCCTGGGTGGCCGGCGCGGGACTCGCCCCGCCGTGGTTCACGATCGGCGATCACGTCTGGCCGTACCACCTGGCCTTCTGGACCGGTGTCCTGGTCGCGCTGCTCGGTGCGGCGGCCGCCTCCCGGCGAGCCGGCCGGACCGCCCCGGCCCAGGCCCTGCGCGAGGCGTCCGCGGACACCGGGCCGCTCACGCTCGGCCGGCTCCTGTGGGGCACCGCCCTGCTGCTGACGGCGGCCGTCACCCCGCTCCTCGCTCTCGCGGACGACCCGGGCGAGCTGCTGCACCGCAAGACGTACGTCAGCCGGCCGATGCTGCTGATCACCGCCGTGGCGCTGCTCTCGCCGGCCCTGGTGCCCCCGCTGACCCGGCTGCCGGCCCGGCTGCGCGGCGTCACCGGCATGCTGGTGCGGGAGAGCGCCGCCGCCGGAGTGCGCCGCAGCGCGGCCGTCGCGGCACCCGTCCTGGTCACCGTCGGTCTCGCGGGGTCCCTCCTGGGCGCCACGGCGACCGTGCAGGCGGCGAAGACCGCCGAGACGCGCGCGCGGACGGCGGCCGACTTCGTCGTCACCCCGCGCGGGGACACCGTTTTCGACGCCGCGACACTGAAGCGCCTCCGCGCGGTGCCCGGCACCGACGTCTCGGTCACCTCGACGAGCACCGTGTACGTCCTGGAGGAGGGCGTGGCCCTGATCAGGTCGCAGGCCCGCGTGGCCGAGCCCGGCGCGCTCGCCGCGACCACCCGCCTGCCACTGGCCGCCGGACGCGTCACCGCACTCGACGACGACTCGATCATCGTCAACGAGGAGTGGGAGAGGCACCGCGTGGGGGACCGCGTCGACGTGTGGCTCGGCGACGGCACCCGGCGCTCCCTGCGGATCGCCGCGGTGATGCGCACCGGCACGGGCGGCAACGGCGTCTACGTCACCCCGGCCAACGCTCCCGGCGCCCGCCCGGACCGGGTCGAGGTACGGCTCACCCGTGGGCCGGGCACGACGCGCACCACACAGGCCACGCAAGACGCCACGCCGGCCAGCAAAACCACTGCTGACACGCCCACCACAGTGGCCGCCGCGGCCGCAGCCCTCCGCAAGGCGGCGGGCGCTCACGCGGATGTCAGGACCACGGACGACTGGATCCGGGCCACCCACCCCGAGACCACCCGGACGACCCGCCACGGCCTCTTCCTCGTCCTCGGCATCGCCCTGCTCTACACGGCGATCTCCCTGGTCAACACCACGGTCATGGCGACCTCCGACCGGGTCCGCGAGCTGGCCGCGCTGCGCCTGGCCGGCGCGACCCGCGCGCAGACGCTGCGCCTGGTCGCCGCCGAGTCCTTGACGGTGGTGGCCGCCGGCGGAGTGCTGGGCCTGCTGGCCGCCGCGCTGAACCTGCTCGGCATGGGAGCCGCTCTCACACTGCTGGAGGTTCCCGCCGCCGTACGACTGCCCTGGCCGGTCCTCGGGGCGACCTTCGCCGTGTGCGCGGCGCTCGCGGTCACCGCGTCCGTGACCTCCGCCACACTCGCCCTGCGTCGACGCCGACCACCCGCCGCGCCATGAGACCACGCCTTCGACCTGAGACATCAGTCACATCACGCCACCCCCGAGTGACCCCGGAACACGCGAAAGCCCCGCAGGTCCGAGACCTGCGGGGCTTCCAGCCGGTGCGCGAGGGGGGAGTTGAACCCCCACGCCCTTGCGGGCACTGGAACCTGAATCCAGCGCGTCTGCCTATTCCGCCACCCGCGCATTGGGTGTGTCCTCCGGCTCCGTTCCTTTCGGCCCGGCGCCTTCCGACACGCAGAACATTAGCACGCTGTCCGGGGTGGATTCACATCCGTTCCCGGCACCCCCCGGCCACCCCCGCGCACCCCGTCTCCGCACCCTGGCCGCGCCGCACTCCGACGACAGGCCGTTGCCGTCACGTATCAACCTCGTACCGGTCCGGGCCGTCTGCCCAGGAGCCGGGCGGAGTCCACAGTCCGGTGCGGGACACTTGTTTGCGACCGCCTCTACGATCCTTGGCAGGAGTTCGAAGGGGGGCTCCGAAGGGAACCTCGCAGGCGTCGGCACCCGTTCGACACTCGTCGGCACCCGCCGGTCCCGGCCGGCACCGCCGACACCGGATCGGCACCGCCGCCCGCCGGCGCAGGCCGACACCCGTCGACCGCGCTGACAGGGGGAACCAGCCGATTCACGGGCGCGTGGATACGATCAGTAAGCAGTACCGGGTAAGCAGTACAACAGGGCAGTAGACAGAACAGCAGGCACGGCGACGCGCACGGCAGCAGGCACGGCGACGCGCACGGCAACACGCACGGGCAGTACGCAGACGGCAACGACGGAGGAGGTGCCCCATGGGAGTCCTGAAGCGTTTCGAGCAGCGTCTCGAAGGTCTGGTCAACGGCACCTTCGCCAAGGTCTTCAAGTCCGAGGTGCAGCCCGTGGAGATCGCGGGCGCGCTGCAGCGCGAGTGCGACAACAACGCCACCATCTGGAACCGCGACCGCACCGTCGTCCCCAATGACTTCATCGTCGAGCTGAGCGCCCCCGACTTCGAGCGGCTGAGCCCGTACTCGGGGCAGCTCGGCGACGAGCTGGCCGGCATGGTCCGCGACTACGCCAAGCAGCAGCGCTACACCTTCATGGGTGCGATCAAGGTCCACCTGGAGAAGGCCGACGACCTCGACACCGGCCTGTACCGGGTGCGCAGCCGTACGCTCGCCTCCTCCAGCAGCCAGCAGCAGGCGCCCGCCTCCGCACCGCCCGCCGGCCGCCCCGGCGGCTACGGTTACCCGCCGGCCGCCCCGTCGGGCGCGCCCCCCATGCCCGCCGCACCGCCGCCCGGCGCCCGCCCGGGTGGCTACGGCTACCCGCCGGCCGCGGCCGGCCAGCGTCCTCCCGCCGCGCCGGTGGCCGGCGGACGCACCCGCTACTGGATCGAGATCAACGGCACCCGCCATCAGATCTCCCGCCCGACGCTCGTGCTGGGCCGCAGCACCGAAGCCGACGTGCGGATCGACGACCCCGGCGTGAGCCGCCGGCACTGCGAGATCCGGACCGGAACGCCCTCGACGATCCAGGATCTCGGCTCCACCAACGGCATCGTGGTGGACGGGCAGCACACCACCCGCGCTACGCTCCGCGACGGCTCGCGGATCGTCGTGGGCAGCACCACCGTTATCTATAGGCAAGCCGAAGGGTGATCCGGGGGCAATGTCAGAGCTGACCCTCACGGTCATGCGGCTGGGTTTCCTGGCCGTACTGTGGCTGTTCGTGATCGTGGCCGTGCAGGTCATCCGCAGCGACCTGTTCGGTACGCGCGTCACCCAGCGCGGACCCCGGCGGGAGGCCGCCCGGCCGCAGCAGGCCGCGCGTCAGGCGCCCCCGCAACAGCGCCAGCAGCCCGCGGGCGGCCGGGCGCGCCGTAACGCTCCCACCAAACTGGTCGTGACCGAGGGGACCCTCACCGGTACCACCGTCGCGCTGCAGGGCCAGACCATCACCCTGGGCCGGGCGCACGACAGCACGATCGTGCTGGACGACGACTACGCCTCCAGCAGGCACGCCAGGATCTACCCGGACCGGGACGGCCAGTGGATCGTCGAGGACCTCGGCTCCACCAACGGCACGTACCTCGACCGGACCCGCCTCACGACTCCCACGCCGATCCCGCTGGGTGCGCCGATCCGCATCGGCAAGACCGTCATCGAGCTGCGGAAGTAGTGCCACGTCATGAATGAGCGCGAGCGGAGCGAGCACGCAGCGGCGGTCCACACCCGGGGCCCCGGCGCGCTCCCGACCGGAGGGTGGGCAGTGTGGCTCGACACGATCGGCTGTACCCGGAGCCGACGGGCGAGGTGCGCATGAGTCTGTCACTGCGCTTCGCCGCCGGTTCGCACAAGGGCATGATCCGCGAGGGCAACGAGGACTCGGGGTACGCGGGTCCGCGGCTGCTCGCGATCGCCGACGGCATGGGCGGCGCCGCCGCCGGCGAGGTGGCCTCCTCGGAGGCGATCTCCACGATCGTCGCCCTCGACGACGACATCCCGGGCTCCGACGTGCTCACCTCGCTCGGCGCGGCCGTACAGCGGGCCAACGAGCAGCTGCGGCAGATGGTCGAGGAGGACCCGTCGCTGGAGGGCATGGGCACCACGCTCACCGCCCTGCTGTGGACCGGCCAGCGGCTCGGCCTGGTCCACGTCGGCGACTCGCGCGCCTACCTGCTGCGCGACGGCGTCCTCTCCCAGATCACCCAGGACCACACGTGGGTGCAGCGCCTCGTCGACGAGGGCCGGATCACCGAGGAAGAGGCCACCACCCACCCACAGCGCTCCCTGCTGATGCGCGCCCTCGGCAGCGGCGACCACGTGGAGCCGGACCTGTCGATCCGCGAGGTGCGGGCCGGCGACCGCTATCTGATCTGCTCCGACGGGCTGTCCGGGGTCGTCTCCCACCAGACGATGGAGGACACCCTCGCCAGCTACCAGGGCCCGCAGGAGACCGTGCAGGAGCTGATCCAGCTCGCGCTGCGCGGCGGCGGCCCCGACAACATCACGGTGATCGTCGCCGACGTCCTGGACCTGGACACCGGTGACACCCTCGCCGGGCAGCTGTCGGACACCCCGGTGGTGGTCGGCGCGGTCGCCGAGAACCAGCACCAGCTGTCCGACAACGGCATCATGCAGACCCCCGCCGGCCGCGCCTCCGGCCTCGGCCGGCAGGCCCCCGGACAGGGCGGCGGCGGCGAGTTCGGCCCGCCCGGCTCCGGCGACGTCACCGGGTTCATCCCGACCGGCGGCTTCGGCGAGTACGACGAGAGCGACTTCACCAAGCCCCGCAAGGGACGCCGGTGGCTCAAACGCTCCTTCTACAGCGTCCTCGCGCTGGCCGTGGTCGGCGGCGGCCTCTACGGCGGCTACCGGTGGACCCAGACCCAGTACTACGTCGGCACCAACGGCGAGCACGTCGCCCTGTACCGCGGCATCAACCAGGACCTGGCCTGGGTGTCGCTGTCCGAGGTGGAGAAGGACCACCCGGAGATCGAACTCAAGTACCTGCCTCCCTACCAGCGGAAGCTGGTCGAGGCGACGATCGCCGAGGGCGACCTGAAGAACGCCCAGGCGAAGATCGACGAGCTGGCCGTCCAGGCCTCCGCGTGCCGCAAGCAGGCGGAGCGGCAGGCCGCGGAAGCCGCGGAACGCGAGAACAACGCGCGGACCGGTGAGGGCGAGGCCGGCGGCGTCACGGGAACCACCCGCACCTCCGTCACGTCCAAGGCGTCGCCGAGCCCCTCGGTGTCCCCGAACCCGTCCGCGTCCGCGAGCCCGACCGCCACTCCCCGGCCCGGCCCCAGCCTCTCGGAGGAAGAGCAGAAGGTCGTCTCGATGTGCGGTAAGCAGTAGGCAAGCCGTGAGAGGCCCTGTCAGATCATGAGCAGTACTACGAACACGCCGACGCACCACACGTCCACGATCGGCTCCATCGGCACCCCGAGCCGCCGCAACACCGAGCTGGCACTGCTGGTGTTCGCGGTGGTCATCCCCGTCTTCGCGTACGCCAACGTCGGGCTCGCGATGGAAGGTTCGGTGCCTTCCGGCCTGCTCGGCTACGGCCTGGGCCTCGGCTTGCTGGCCGGCGTGGGACACCTGGTGGTACGGAGGTTCGCGCCGTACTCCGACCCACTGCTGCTGCCGCTTGCGGCGCTGCTGAACGGCCTCGGACTGGTGGTCATCTGGAGGCTGGACCAGTCCGAGCGGCTGCAGCAGCTCGCTGAGCGGCAGTACGGATCGTTCAGTCCGTCCGCGCCGAACCAGTTGCTTTACTCGGCGGTCGGACTCGCGCTGTTCGTGGCGGTGCTGGTCTTCCTCAAGGATCACCGCATCCTCCAGCGGTACACCTACATCTCGATGGTCGCCGCCCTGATCCTGCTTCTGCTGCCGCTCGTCCCGGGTGTGGGCGCGGACGTGTTCGGCGCCAAGATCTGGATCAGCGTCGCCGGGTTCTCGATCCAGCCCGGTGAGTTCGCGAAGATCATCATCGCGATTTTCTTCTCCGGCTACCTGATGGTGAAGCGGGATGCGCTGGCACTGGCCAGCCGCCGGTTCATGGGCCTGTACCTGCCGCGCGGCCGTGACCTCGGGCCTATCATCACGATCTGGGCCGTCAGTCTCCTCATTCTCATCTTCGAGAACGACCTCGGTACGTCGCTGCTGTTCTTCGGCATGTTCGTGATCATGCTGTACGTCGCCACCGAGCGGACCAGCTGGATCGTCATCGGTCTGCTGATGTCCGCCGCCGGCGCCGTGGGCGTGGCCTCCTTCGCCAGCCATGTCCAGGCGCGTGTGGACGCCTGGCTGGACCCGTTCGGCTGCTACGAGACCTCCGGTGCCTGTGAGCAGATCGGTCAGTCGATCATGTCCTTCGGCTCCGGTGGGGTACTGGGGACCGGCCTCGGCCAGGGTCATTCCGACCTGATCGGCTTCGCCGCCAACTCCGACTTCGTCTTCTCCACCTTCGGCGAGGAACTGGGTCTGGCCGGTGTCATGGCGATGCTGCTGCTGTACGCGCTGATCATCGAGCGTGGTGTGCGGACGTCGCTGGCCGCGCGCGACCCCTTCGGCAAGCTGTTCGCGATCGGCCTGTCCGGCGCCTTCGCGCTGCAGATCTTCGTCGTGGCCGGCGGTGTCATGGGCCTCATCCCGCTGACCGGTATGACGATGCCGTTCCTCGCGGCCGGCGGTTCCTCGGTGATCGCCAACTGGGCGCTCATCGGCATCCTGCTGCGCATCAGCGACACCGCGCGCCGCCCCGCCCCCACCCCCGCCTCCAACCCCGACGCCGAGATGACCCAGGTGGTCCGCCCGACATGAACAAGCCCCTGCGCCGGATCGCGATCTTCTGCGGGCTCCTCGTCCTTGCCCTGCTCATCCGCGGCAACTGGCTCCAGTACGTCCAGGCCAACGCGCTGCAGGACAACGAGCACAATCGCCGAATCTCCATCGAGCGGTACGCGCAGCCGCGCGGCGACATCATCGTCGACGGCAAGCCGATCACCGGCTCCGCGGAGACGTCGGGCAGCGACTTCAAGTACAAGCGGACCTACAAGAACGGCCCCATGTGGGCGCCGGTGACCGGCTACGCCTCACAGGCCTTCGGCGCGAACCAGCTCGAGAGCATCGAGGACGGCATCCTCACCGGCAACGACGACAGGCTGTTCTTCCGCAACACCCTGGACATGCTCACGGGGGAGAAGAAGCAGGGCGGCAATGTCGTCACCACCCTGAACGCCGCGGCGCAGAAGGCCGCGTACGAGGGCCTGAAGGAGCGCGGCAAAGGCGCCGTCGCCGCCATCGAGCCGTCCACCGGCAAGATCCTGGCGCTGGCCTCCTACCCGTCGTACGACCCGTCGTCGTTCGCCGGGAACTCCACGGACAAGGACAGCAAGGCCTGGCAGGCACTGCAGAAGAAGAACAACCCCGACGACCCGATGCTGAACCGGGCCCTGCGCGAGACCTACCCGCCGGGCTCCACCTTCAAGGTCGTCACCGCCGCCGCCGCGCTGGAGAACGGGCTGTACCCGGACCCGGACCAGCCGACCAAGACGCCGCTGCCGTGGACCATGCCCGGCACCACCACCGTGCTGAAGAACGACGGCAACCACCCCTGCGAGAACGCCAGCCTGCGCGTCGCCCTCCAGTGGTCCTGCAACACCGTGTTCGGCAAGATCGGCTCCGATCTCGGCAACGACAAGATGCTGGAGAAAGCCAAGGACTTCGGCTTCACCTCCGAGCACTTCACCCCGGTCCGCGCCAACGCCTCGGTCTTCTCCGAGGACATGGCGCCCTCCGAGGTCGCGCTGTCGTCCATCGGCCAGTTCAACACCGCCGCGACGCCGCTGCAGATGGCCATGGTCGCCTCGGCGGTCGCCAATGACGGCCGACTGATGAAGCCGTACATGGTCGACAAACTGCAAGCACCCAACCTCGACACCATCGAGCAGACGGACCCGGAAGAGCTGAGCCAGCCGCTGTCGGAGGAGAACGCGCAGATCCTCCAGTCGATGATGGAGACCGTCGTCGAGGAGGGCACCGGCACCACCGCGCGGATCCCCGGCGTCAAGGTGGGCGGCAAGACCGGTACCGCCCAGCACGGTGTCGACAACAGCGAGAAGCCGTACGCCTGGTTCATCTCCTACGCCAAGCTCAGCGACGGCAGCTCGCCGGTCGCCGTCGCCGTGGTGGTGGAGGACGAGGACGCCGACCGCGGTGACATCTCCGGTGGCGGCCTCGCGGCGCCGATCGCCAAGAACGTGATGGAGGCGGTCATCGGCAACCGGAAGTGACCCCGCTCACGTCCCCTTCACATCGGTGCACGTTGCGATACCGGTCCTGTATCGGGTGACGGGCTTGGCCAGGTCACAGAAAGCGAGCCGGGTACGGTAGGCCCGGACGGCAGCCTCCGGTCGTACGAGTGGCGACCGGGACCGACGGAGAGGGCTGGTAGGAAGCTATGGAAGAGCCGCGTCGCCTCGGCGGCCGGTACGAGCTGGGCCAGGTGCTCGGCCGCGGTGGCATGGCAGAGGTGTATCTCGCCCATGACACCCGCCTCGGCCGCACCGTGGCGGTGAAGACGCTGCGCGCGGACCTCGCGCGCGACCCGTCCTTCCAGGCCCGGTTCCGCCGGGAGGCCCAGTCGGCCGCCTCGCTCAACCATCCCGCGATCGTCGCGGTCTACGACACGGGCGAGGACTACATCGACGGGGTCTCGATCCCGTACATCGTGATGGAGTACGTCGACGGCTCCACGCTCCGCGAACTGCTGCACTCCGGCCGCAAGCTGCTGCCGGAGCGCGCCATGGAGATGACGATCGGCATCCTCCAGGGCCTGGAGTACGCCCACCGCAATGGCATCGTCCACCGCGACATCAAGCCCGCGAACGTCATGCTGACGCGCAACGGGCAGGTCAAGGTGATGGACTTCGGCATCGCCCGCGCCATGGGCGACTCCGGCATGACGATGACGCAGACCGCGGCCGTCATCGGCACCGCCCAGTACCTCTCCCCGGAGCAGGCCAAGGGCGAGCAGGTGGACGCCCGCTCCGACCTGTACTCCACCGGCTGCCTGCTGTACGAGCTGCTGACGGTCCGCCCGCCGTTCGTCGGCGACTCCCCGGTCGCCGTCGCCTACCAGCACGTACGGGAAGAGGCCCAGCCGCCGTCCGTCTTCGACCCCGAGATCACGCCCGAGATGGACGCGATCGTGCTGAAGGCGCTGGTCAAGGACCCGAACTACCGTTACCAGTCGGCCGACGAGATGCGCGCCGACATCGAGGCGTGCCTCGACGGCGCCCCCGTGGCGGCCACCGCCGCGATGGGCTCCGTCGGCTACGGCGGCTACCCGGACGACCAGCCGACCACGGCCCTGCGCTCCACGGACGCCGGCGCGACGTCGATGATGCCGCCGATGAGTCCGGACGACGGCTACGACGATCGACCCGACCGGCGCCGCCAGAGCCAGAAGAAGTCCAGCACCTCCACGGTCCTGCTGGTCGTGGCGGCGGTCCTGGTGCTCGTCGGCGCCATCCTGATCGGCAAGTTCGCCTTCGGCAACGGGGGTGTGGGCAACGACAACGTGTCCGTGCCGAACTTCGTCGGCCTGACGGAGGACGACGCGCGGAAACGGGCGGTCAACTCGGACCTGGAGCTGACCATCGAGTCCAAGCCCTGCGAGGAGCAGCCCAAGGGCAAGGTCTGCGACCAGAACCCGGACCCGCAGACCGAGGTCACGAAGGGCGAGACGGTCACCCTCACCGTCTCCACCGGCGCCCCCAAGGTCGCCGTGCCCAGCGTGATCGGCGACAGCCTGGAAGAGGCCAAGTCGAAGCTGGAGGACGACAAGTACGGCTTCAAGGTGGAGACGGAGGCCAAGGAGTCCCCGGAGGAGCCCGGCACCGTCCTGGAGCAGAACCCCGTCACCGGCCAGGAGGTCCAGAAGGGCTCCACGATCACCCTGACCATCGCCAAGGAAGAGGCGAAGGCCATCGTCCCGTCGGTCACGGGCCAGACCTGTGAGGCCGCTCAGCGGCAGATGACGGCCAACAACCTCACCGGCACCTGCTCCGAGGTCCCGACCACCGACCCGAACCAGGACGGCAAGGTCATCGAGACCACGCCGGCGGGGGGCACCTCGGTCGACCCCGGCTCCACGGTGACGATCAAGGTCGGCAAGCTCCAGAAGCAGAAGACCAAGGTCCCGGACGTCCGCAACAAGACGGTCGCCCAGGCCAAGCAGGAACTGGCCGCGGCCGGCTTCACCAACGTCCAGTTCGCCGGCGGCAGCGACCAGAGCGACACCGCCCTGGTCATCGACCAGGACCCGGACGGCGGCAATGAGACCGACGACCCGGCCCAGACCACGATCACCCTGACGACCGTGGGCTTCGGCGGAGGCAACAACAACGGCGGCAACGGCAACGGCAACGGCGGCGGCGGCTTCTTCGGAGGCGGCGACGGCGACTGACCGCGGCGGCGACTGACCGCGACGCGGTATGAGAAAGGCCCGGCAGCCGGTGGCGGCGGGGCCTTCTCCGTCTCTGTCGCTGCCGCCGGTGCCGGCGGTGTCAGCGGATCTCCTCCGGCGGAGTGCGCTGCGCGTCCACCTTCTCCACGCGGTCCAGTTCGCCCCAGACGATGTAGCGGTAGCGGCTGGTGTAGATCGGGGTGCAGGTGGTGAGGGTGATGTACTTGCCGGCCTTCTTGCGGCCGGACTCCCTGGGGACGGCTTCGAGGACCTTGACGTTGTACTTCGAGGTCTCGGGGAGAGTGGCGTAGACCTTGTAGACGTACCACTTGTCCTTCGTCTCGAAGACGATCGGGTCGCCCTTCTTCAGCTTGTGGATGTTGTGGAACTCGGCGCCGTGCCCGTCGCGGTGGGCGGCGACGCTGAAGTTGCCGTTCTTGCCGCTCATCGGGAGGGTCGCCTTGACGGGGTCGGTGTAGTAGCCGGCGACTCCATTGTTGAGGATCTTGGTCGAGGTGCCCTTCTTGACCAGGATCTCTTCCTTGTTCATGTCCGGGACGTGCAGGAAGCCGATGCCGTCCTTGGTGTCCAGGGCACCGGGGCCGCCGCTGCCCTCGTGGGCCCAGGTGTCGCGGACCCTGTCGCTCTCCTGGTCCGCCTTGCGGTCGGCGAGGACGTTCGTCCACCACAGCGAGTAGACGACGAACAGGCCGAGAACCAGACCCGCCGTGATGAGGAGTTCGCCGAAGACGCTGACCGCCATGGCGATCCTGCCGGGGCGACGGCGCCGGGGCGCGGGCTGTGCGGGCTCGGGGGCCGCGGTGTGCTCTTCGGTGTCGTCGGTGGTCGCTGCCACGTTTCATCTGCCCTTAACTGACGAGCGCATCCGGCTTGCCCTTGCTGCGCGGCCGTTCCTCGACCATCTTGCCCCAGACGATCAACCGGTACTTGCTGGTGAACTCCGGCGTGCATGTCGTGAGGGTGATGTACCGGCCGGGGGCCGTGAATCCCGAGTCCTTCGGGACGGGATCGAGCACACTCACGTTGCTCGGCGGGGTCACCGGGAGCATGGACGCCATCTTGTAGACGTAGTAGGTGTCCTGCGTCTCCACGACGATCGGGTCGCCGGGCTCCAGCCGGTTGATGTACCGGAAGGGCTCGCCGTGGGTGTTCCGGTGGCCCGCGAGGCCGAAGTTTCCGGTCTTCGCGTCGGGCATCGCCGTCTTCAGGGCGCCCTCGGCGTAGTGGCCGACCATGCCGCGGTCCAGCACCTTCTTGTTGCTGATGCCTTCGGCGATGGGGACCTTGACGTCCAGCTTGGGGATGTGGAGGAGGGCGAAGCCCTGGCCGGGCTCGAAGGTGCCGGGGTTGCGCTTGCCGCTTGCCCAGTCGTCCTCGAGCTGGCTCGCCTCGCTGCCCGCCTGGGCGTGGGCGCGGACGTTGGTCCACCACAGCTGGTAGGTGACGAACAGCAGCATCAGCACGCCGGTGGTGATGAACAGCTCGCCGATCACGCGGCTGGCGATCACTCCGGGGCCGGGCTTGCGGGCCTTGGCCAGCCGGCGGGCCTCGACCCGGGAGAGAGGGGCCCTCGGCTCGTCGTCGGCCGGGGCAGGCGGCGGCGCCGTCCTGCGGCGGCGCCCGTGGCGGGCCTTGGCAGCCTTCCTGCGGGCCGCACGACCACCGGGTGCCGCTCCGGTGGCACCTCCACCGGGCGCGGCCGCCGAGGCCGGTAGGGGCTCGTCGAGCGGCTCGGGCATGCGCAGCGCCACCGTCTCGTCGTCAAGCGGCGGTTCGGCGGAGAGGGGTGGTTCGGCGGAGAGGGGCGGGTACGGTTCCTCTTCCGTCGGCGGCTGTGACGGGTACGTCGTCTCCGGCGACGACGGGGGGTACGACCGTCGCTCGTACCCGTCCCCGAGCGTGCCGGAGCCCTCGTACGGCTGCTGCCCGTACGAGGTGCTCTCGCGCTCGGGGCGCAGTGCGGTCACGCCGTGGCCCTGCCCACCACCGGGGCCAGTCCCGCGGATCTGGCCACCGCGCCCTGGTCCCCGCACTCGGCCAGCCAGTTGGCCAGCATGCGGTGGCCGTGCTCGGTGAGCACCGACTCCGGGTGGAACTGGACGCCCTCGACGGGCAGCTCCCGGTGGCGCAGCCCCATGATGATGCCGTCGTGGGTGCGCGCGGTGACCTTCAGCTCGGCCGGCACGGTCGCCGGCTCGGCCGCCAGGGAGTGGTAGCGGGTCGCCGTGAAGGGGGAGGGCAGGCCGGCGAAGACGCCCTTGCCCTCGTGCTCGACCAGCGAGGTCTTGCCGTGCAGCAGCTGGGGCGCGCGGTCGACGACGCCGCCGTACGCCACCTGCATCGACTGCATGCCCAGGCAGACCCCGAAGACGGGGACGCCGGTCGCCGCGCAGTGGCGGACCATGTCGACGCAGACGCCGGCCTGCTCGGGGGCGCCCGGTCCGGGCGACAGCAGGACGCCGTCGAAGCCGTCCTGGGCGTGCGCGGTCGACACCTCGTCGTTGCGCAGCACCTCGCACCGGGCGCCCAGCTGGTACAGGTACTGGACCAGGTTGAAGACGAAGCTGTCGTAGTTGTCGACGACGAGGATGCGCGCGCTCACTGGTTGTCCACCGTCACATCGTTGAAGGGAAGCAGCGGTTCGGCCCACGGGAAGACGTACTGGAACAGGACGTAGACCACGGCCAGGACCAGGACCAGGGAGATCAGCGCCTTCACCCACGCGTTGCCCGGCAGATGCCGCCAGATCCAGCCGTACATGCCGTCCCTTCCGTCGTACCACGGCACCAGACTCACGCCGTACGGCACCAGACTAACGGCGCGGGGCCCCGGCCCTTGGAGGATCGGCTTGGTTCCACGTGAAACCGTGGGCGCGGCGGGGTGCCGGTCCGGCGG
The DNA here is from genome assembly GCF_011193355.1 of Streptomyces sp. JB150. GTDB lineage: Bacteria > Actinomycetota > Actinomycetes > Streptomycetales > Streptomycetaceae > Streptomyces. The sequence continues at coordinate 3,795,941 of NZ_CP049780.1, read as the reverse complement.
TGGTCGCAGGCCGGGGCCTACTCCACGGGCTTCGCGTAGTGCAGGTCGACCGTGCCGGAGTAGCCGGGAAGGGTGACCTTTCCGTTCTCCTCGACCTTCCAGCCCAGGCCGTAGACGTTGACGTACACCATGTAGTTCTGGATCGCGGGGCTCGCGGAGAGCGCCTGCTGCAGCTTCTCCGGGTCGCCGACCGCCTGGATCTTGTACGGCGGCGAGTAGACGCGGCCCTGGAGGATCAGGGTGTTGCCGACGCAGCGGACGGCGCTGGTGGAGATCAGCCGCTGGTCCATGACCTTGATGCCCTTGGCGCCGCCCTGCCACAGGGCGTTCACCACGGCCTGCAGGTCCTGCTGGTGGATGACCAGGTAGTCCGGCTGCGGCTCGGGGTAGCCGGGGAGCTTGGCGGTGGCGTCCGCCGGGGCGTCGTTGAGGGTGACGGTGATGGCCTCGCCGGTGACCTTCTGGGTGCCGGCGCTCTTCTCCAGGGCGGCCAGTTTCTCGTCCTCGGCCCGGGTGCTGTTGTCGTCGCGTTCGGCGAGTGCTTCGACCTGATCACGCAGGGCCGCGTTGGACTCGTCCAGTTCGCCGTTCTTGCGGCTGCGTTCCTGAATGAGGTCGGAAAGCTTCAGCAAGGACGCATCCGTACGGATATTGGTGCCCTTGGCCGTGTGGAAACTGGTGAAGAAAAGGAGTCCCGCGAGAGCGAAGACGGCCACCGTGAGCAGTCGGACGGGACGGAAAGATCCACTGCGGGCAGCGCTGGATCCCGGCTGGGGAGAGTCGGCAGAATTGCTCAACGTACCCTTATCTCCTTCGGCGCCACGGAAGCACTACGCTAACGGACGCCCGGGGGAGCACTCAGTGTCCCCTTGTACGCTGCCCCGAGCCCGACCCAGTTCCCTGCGCGGCCACGCAGCGCATCGACAGGAGAGACCCTCGTGCCGAAGTCACGTATCCGCAAGAAGGCCGACTACACGCCGCCTCCGGCGAAGCAGGCGACGAACATCAAACTGACCACCAGCGCCTGGGTCGCGCCCGTCATGCTCGCCATGTTCCTCATCGGTCTGGCCTGGATCGTCGTCTTCTATGTGACCGACGGTTCGCTGCCGATCGACGCGCTCGGCAACTGGAACATCGTGGTGGGCTTCGGGTTCATCGCTGCCGGATTCGGTGTCTCCACGCAGTGGAAGTAGGCCCTGCCGGGCAGTGAACGCCGTTCTGCCCAGGGCTATCCACTGAGTTATCCACAGCGGTTTTCCACAGTGGGGAAAAAGAACGACGATCTGTGGATAACTCATCGAAGGTTGACGCTGGCGTGACGGAACAAACAGCATTCGAATGCATGTTCGCCCCCTGTCTGACCTGCGGAAACACGGGTCGGTGACAGGGGGCACAGCTGTTCCCGCACCGTGTGCACAAGATCGGCCACACGCTGTGGACAACCCCTGCTCAGGGGGTATGCAAGGCGCTCAGGTGAGCTGCGTCGTCCGCAGGACGGTCATGCCGACGACCACCGCCAGCACCAGCGCGCAGGCCCCCGCCTGCACCGGCGTCCGGCGCTCCCGCGGAGCGTTCAGCAGGGCGTGGCCGACGGCCACTCCGCCGGCCAGACCGCCGATGTGCGCCTGCCAGGAAATGTTGAAGCCGGGGTTGAAGGTGAACAGCAGATTGATCGCCAGCAGGACGAGCACCGGGCGCATGTCCAGGTTGCGGCGGCGCGTCAGGACGGCGGTGGCGCCGAAGAGGCCGAAGATCGCGCCGGAGGCGCCGAGCGAGGCGGTGTGCGGGGGCTGGAGGAGGTAGGCGAGGGCGCTGCCGGTGAGCCCGGAGATCAGATAGAGGGAGAGATAGCGCAGCCGGCCCAGCGCTTCCTCCAGCGGACCGCCGAGGAACCACAGGCTGAGCATGTTGAAGGCGATGTGCCAGATCGCCTCGTGCGTGAACATCGCCGTGAGCAGCCGGTACCACTCACCCTCGGCGACTCCCTGGGTGGCCGTCCAGGGGGCCGGCGGCCACTGGGCGATCAGCATCATCTCCCCGAGCAGGGCCGACGACGCCTGGACGGCGACGAACACCACGAGGTTGAGCAGGATGAGGATCTTGGTGACCAGGTGGGGATCGCCGCTGACCGCGAGGGGCGCCCCGGCGAGGTTGCGTGGCCGGGAGGCGCCGGGGCGGTGACCGGTGCCAGAGCCGCCGCGGACGCAGTCGGGGCAGTGGAAGCCGACCGAGGCGCTGACCATGCACTCCGGGCAGATCGGGCGCTCGCAGCGGGTGCAGCGCACCCCCGTCTCACGGTCGGGGTGACGGTAGCAACCGGGCAGACTGTGCGCTTCCTGCGGACTTTCCGACACCTGGTCCATCGAGGTCCCCTACGTCGTCGTATGCGAGAAACGCCCCTTCCATCCTTACGGACGAAAGGGGCGTTTGGTTCCCTCTGGGCGATTCGGGACCCTGGGCGGTCAGCCCTCGCGGGTCTCGATGACGACCGTCTCGATGACGACGTCGTTCACCGGCCGGTCGGTGCGCGGGTTGGTCGGCGTCTCGGCGATGGCGTCGACGACCTTCTGGCTGGCCTGGTCGGTGACCTCGCCGAAGATGGTGTGCTTGCGGTTCAGCCAGGCCGTCGGGGAGACGGTGATGAAGAACTGCGAGCCGTTGGTGCCCGGGCCGGCGTTGGCCATGGCCAGCAGGTACGGCTTGTCGAAGCGCAGGTCGGGGTGGAACTCGTCCTTGAACTGGTACCCGGGGTCACCGGTGCCGTTGCCCAGCGGGTCACCGCCCTGGATCATGAAGCCGCTGATCACCCGGTGGAAGACCGTGCCGTCGTACAGCTTCGCCGTGGACTTCTCGCCCGTGGCGGGGTGGGTCCACTCGCGCTCGCCCCGCGCGAGCTCGACGAAGTTCCTGACCGTCTCGGGCGCATGGTCCGGGAAGAGCTGGATCACGATGTCGCCCTGGTTGGTCTTGAGAGTGGCGTAGAGCTTCTCAGCCACGATGTGCCTTCCGTTGTCTTCCTGTGTCATCCGATCCTCGCACGGCCCGCCCGCGCCTCGCCCGAGCACCCGGGTTCGCCAGCGCGCGGCGCCGATCCGTGGCATTGTCGACGACAAGCTCCCGTTGCCCGGATTCACCCCTTATCGATCCCTCCGGCGCACTCCTCGTACGGCCGAGTGACCCGGATGCCCGCTCGCACATGCCTCAGCGTGTTCCGGCAGGCATGATCCGTAAAAGGGTGGAAAGTCGAATTACCGTACGCCACCGAGGAGGAGGAACCCGTGACCCGCATCGACAGCGTGCGCGCCGCGACCGGCTCGGCGAAGGACAGCGTGCTGCACGCCGCGGAAGTGGTGGCGCCCTACGCCGACACGGCCAAGGACCGGGCCGCGCACTACGCGCAGGAGGCGCGCACCCGCCTCGCCCCGAAGATGTCGCAGGCCGCCGGGCAGGCCCGCGTCCAGTACGCGGCGCACGTCGCGCCGTATCTGGAACAGGCCCGGTCTCATGTGCCGCCGAAGGTCGACCACGCCGCCCATGAGGCGGCCTACCGCACGCGCAGGGCCGCGCGGCAGGCCGCCGTCTACTCCCGGCCGAAGATCGAACAGGCGGTCGCCGCGGCCGGGCCCGTCAAGAGCGAGGCGACCGCGCGAGGCGCCGCCGCCCTGGCCGCGCTGCGCGGTCAGATCTCGCCCCAGGAGATCCAGAAGCTGGTCCGCAAGCACGAGCGCCGTGCCAAGGCGGGCCGCGCGTTCAAGGTCGTGGCGATTCTGGGCGTCATCGGCGGCGGAGCCTTCGCCGCCTGGAAGTGGTGGGACAAGCAGGCCAACCCGGACTGGCTGGTCGAGCCGCCCGCCGCGACGGAGGTACCCGAGTCCGGCCGGCTGACCTCGGTGGACGGCAGCGGTCCGTCCGCCCTGGACCCCGAGGTCGAGGCCAAGGAAGCCGAGGAGGAGGCCGCCGACCGCGACGAGCGCGGCTGACCACCGCGTTCGATCCGTAAGACCGGTGTGGGGCAGGGGAGTTGCGACCCTCTTGCCCCACAGCCGTGTTTCACGTGGAACGGGCAGCCGCCGCCCTCTCCACGAGCGTTCGCGAAAGCCAAGACCGAGGCCACCGTGAGGTACTTCCCGGCCCGCCCGGTCGCACCCGGCAAACGTCACCCGGTTGCATCTGCGAGCCGGGGCCGCGGGCGGAATCCGGTGGGCCGAACGGCTGGGCCCACCCTTGGCCGCGACGACCATGACCTGCGCGGACTTGCCGGCGGGGAGGCTGCTCAAGGGGGAGGGGAGCGGGGTGGGGGGCCGGACAGCGTCGCAGGCGGCCGCGCGGGAGGCCGCACTCCACCCCCCTCGGCCGGCTCCCTGAACCTTTCACCATCGAACACGCGTACGCCTACGGCGACGAGCCGTCCCGGTGCGCGAAAAGCCCCTCCGACTCGCGCTGCCGCAAGTCGGAGGGGCTTTCTCGAGTGGAGCCTAGGGGAGTCGAACCCCTGACATCCGCCATGCAAAGACGGCGCTCTACCAACTGAGCTAAGGCCCCGTAAGGGAGACGTCCGGCCCGGAGCAACCTCACACCGGCGGGCGCCGCAGACCAGAGTAGCGGGTCGCCCCGGGTATCTCGCAAAAAGATTGGGGGGTCCCCCCGAACGACCACGCTCCGTAAGATGCTCGGCGTGGTTCGCTACAGCGAACCACGGTTTTTGGGGAAGCGATGGGGAGACGCAATGGACGCCGCACAGCAGGAAGCCACCGCAAGAGCGCGGGAACTGCAGCGGAACTGGTACGGGGAGCCGTTGGGGGCGCTCTTCCGTAAGCTCATCGACGATCTTGGCCTCAACCAGGCTCGTCTCGCGGGGGTACTGGGACTGTCCGCGCCGATGCTGTCGCAGCTGATGAGCGGTCAGCGCGCGAAGATCGGCAATCCGGCCGTGGTCCAGCGGGTGCAGCTGCTCCAGGAGCTGGCGGCGCAGGTCGCGGACGGCAGCGTGAGCGCGGCCGAGGCCACCGAGCGCATGGAAGAGATCAAGAAGTCGCAGGGGGGCTCGGTGCTCAGCAACACCACGCAGACGACCAGCAGTTCGGGGGCGCCCACCGTCAAGCGGGTGGTCCGCGAGATCCAGTCGCTGCTGCGCTCGGTCGCGGCCGCCGGCGACATCATCGACGCCGCGGACTCTCTCGCCCCGACCCACCCGGAGCTGGCAGAGTTCCTCCGGGTCTACGGCGCCGGCCGCACCTCCGACGCGGTCGCGCACTACCAGTCCCATCAGAACTGAGCCGCCGGCCCGGTCACCGAAGGGGTGCGGCAGCCGGGCCGACGCCGTGAGCGCACGCGAGGAGGAGGCGCGACGGGGGCGCGCCGAACGGGGGTGCGGGCCGGGACACGGGGGAATCCGCGAGGGGAACGCACGGGGCCGAGGGGGAGGAGCGGCGTACAGCGATGGGTGAGGTCTTCGCCGGCCGGTACGAACTGGTCGACCCGATCGGGCGCGGCGGGACCGGCGCCGTCTGGCGCGCCTGGGACCACCGGCGCCGCCGCTATGTCGCCGCCAAGGTCCTCCAGCAGAGCGACGCGCACTCGCTGCTGCGCTTCGTCCGTGAGCAGGCGCTGCGGATCGACCACCCCCATGTACTGGCCCCCGCGAGCTGGGCGGCGGACGACGACAAGGTGTTGTTCACCATGGACCTGGTCGCCGGCGGCTCGCTGGTCCACCTCGTCGGTGACTACGGCCCACTGCCGCCGGCGTTCGTCTGCACCCTGCTGGACCAGCTGCTGTCCGGGCTGTCCGCGGTGCACGCCGAGGGCGTGGTGCACCGCGACATCAAGCCCGCCAACGTGCTGCTGGAGGCCACCGGGACGGGGCGGCCGAGGCTGCGGCTGTCCGACTTCGGCATCGCCATGCGGTTCGGCGAGCCGCGGCTGACCGAGACCAACCTGGTGGTGGGAACGCCCGGCTACCTCGCGCCGGAGCAGATGATGGGAGCCGATCCCGACTTTCCCGCGGATCTCTTCGCCGTGGGGCTGGTGGCGCTCTATCTGCTGGAGGGCGCCAAACCGGACGCCAAGGCACTGGTGCAGTACTTCGCGGAGCACGGCACGCCTGCGGCGCCGAAGAACGTTCCCGAGCCGCTGTGGCAGGTGGTGGCGGCGCTGCTGCAACCCGACCCACAGGCCCGCTTCCGCACGGCCACCGGGGCGCGCAAGGCGCTCGCCGCGGCGTCGGAGCTCCTGCCGGAGCCGGGGCCCGACGACGAGCTGATCGAGATCTTCGACCAACTCGGGCCGCTCCCGGACGGGTTCGGGCCGGACGGCCCCCTGAGGCCGGCGCCCGGAGTGCGGACGGATGTCCGCTCGGCCACCGCCCGGTCCGGGGGCGACGTGGACTCCCGGTCCGGCACGGGCGCGGGCGCGGGCGCCGGGTCCGGCTACGACTCCGGCTCCGCGTGGCCGGGCACGGTGTCCGTGACGTCCGGAACCGATCCGGGGCGTCAGCCCGAGCATCCTCGCCAGGACCCCACCCACAGCCCCCAGCAGGGCTTTCAGCAGAACCCAGGTCCGGCCCGAGGTCCGTACCCCTCCTACGGCCCCCAGCCCACCCATCCCCCGCACACCCCGCACACCCCGCCGACCTCGCCCGTCCCGGCCGCTCCCCCGCAGCCCTCCGCCATGTCGGACACCGGCAGCTTCCACCTGCCGCCTCCGCAGGCCCACGCCTCGCATCCCCCACAGGCCGGGGCCTCGCGCCCCCCACACATCCCGCACGAACCCCACCACGTCATCTCCCCCCGCTCGCAAGCCCCGCTGTCGTTCCCGGCGGCCCCGCCGCTGCCACCACCACACCAGCAGCACCCCACCGGCACCTCTACTGCTTCGTACACCGCTCGCGACCCGCAGGTTCCACTCCCCGAGCAGAAAACCTCCGGACGCCGCTCGCACGCCGCCGCACGCCGGCCCCGCCCGCCCGCCCGAACGGTGATCCCTCTCCTGCTGCTGGCCCTCGCCTGCTACGCCGTGGGGTTCTGGGCGCTCACCCAGATCTAGCGGCTCCCCCAGCTCCAAGCCGCCGCGCACGCACCGTCCACACCGCAAGCCCCACCAGAATCAGCGTCCCCGCGCCGAAGCCGCCCACCGCGACCGCCGCCATCGCGGCGCCGCCTCCCCCGGACCCGACCGACGCGGCCTCCCGCTCGCCGCCGGTCACGTCGAAAAGCCCCTGGGGCGCGGACCGGCCCGCGTAGAGAGGGCCGTCCTGCGCGTCGCCCTGCACCCGGACGCGCAGCGTCAGCCCGAACGGCCCGGGACCGACCTTCTCGGCGACCTGGGCGGCGAGATGCACGACGAGGTAGTAGGAGCCGGCGAACCGCATACCGCTCACCCGGTCGGCCGAGGCGTACCGGTTGGCGAAGTCGACCGGGGGCAGCGGTGCGAGCGTGGCCGACCGCTGTCTGCCGTCGTAGCCGGTGCCGTCGTCGTCGACGAGGGCGCGCACGGGGTTGTGGAGGGACAGCCGCAGCGCGGCGACGGCGTAGGAGTGGCCGGTGCCGCCGCCCGCGCTGCCCAGTTCGGCGGTGGCGTACGGCTGTTGACCCCAGTCGACGGGAATCTCGTAGAACAACGTCTGTCCGGGTGTGATGCCGGCGGTCCAGACGCCCTCTCCCAGGGGTGCCGCCGAGTCGAAGCCGGCGCCGCCGGGCCGTCGCCTGGGCTCGTCCGTGAGCGGCGCGGGAGAGGCGGAGTCCCAGGCCTCCGGCGCGCGGGTGGCCGCCGCCTGCGCGAGGCGCGGCTCGGTGACGACGCCGAGTTCCAGTTCCCAGGGCGTCCCACCGGATCCGGGCCCGACCCGCTCGACGACCACGTAGTACGTCCCGGCGCCCTCGCACAGCGGCCCGTCCGCCTCGCGTGCCCCCGTCGCGGTGAGCGGCCGCGGACTGCGGGAGCCGCCGATGGTCGCGGTGTCGTAAGAGCAGGAACGGCTGTCGGTGTTCTGGACGGAGACCTTGATGCCGTCGGAGGCGGCGAGGGCAGCGCCCGGGTCGGGTACGGCGGTGGCGGAGACGTACGCGTTCGACGTGGCGTCGAGGTCGAGGCGGTAGTGGGCGGCCCCGTCGGCCGGCAGGGTGCTCCGGTAGGTGGAGCCGGGCCGGAGGAGGGCGGCGTCGGTGGTGCCCGTCGCCGCGCGCACGGGCCGGGCGTCCGCGGCGAAGGCGTATCCGCGCGGGTCGTCATCCGCCGCTGCGGCAGGACCGGCCGCTCCGGCGAAGTCGGCTGCCGCGGCGGCGTCCCCAACCACGAAGTCCCCGGCCATGAAGTCCCTAGCCACGAGGTCCCCAGCCGCGAGGTCCCCCGATAAAAGATCCGCTGGCGCGCGTCCCGCCGATGCGGTGACACCCGCCGCCGCGGGGACGGTCGTCGGCGCGGCCGGCACGGCCAGCGCCCCCACTATCACCGCGGTGACGGCCACGCGCGCGCGTACCGCCGATGAACGACACCACCTCACGCGGGCCCCCTTACCCAGGCGTCCTCGCCGTGCACACACGAAACCCCGACCGCGAGGCGGCCGGGGTCTGTTCAGACTGTTCCGGTTCCGATTGCTCGGACGGGTATGTCGGTGGTCACGAACCCGTGGGCACGGAGTCAGTCGCCTCCGTCCACAGATCCTGCTCGGCGCGATCCGCCTGGATCTGGCGGTACACGAGGAGCCCGCCGATGGCGGCCAGTGCGACCAGGAGAAGCTTCTTCACCGCGCGACCTCGTCTTTCCTTGACGTAGGGGACCTCTGGCGCCCGACTATACACACCGACCGATATCGATCGGTGACCTGCGCCCTGGGCCCAACTCCCGCCCGCGAAGCCGCCGTAGAAGCGGAAACCGCCTTGCCGATCGCACAGTGACCAGACCATCACGGATGGTGACACAACGGGCCATTTCGCGCCACCGCAGAGGTTCTCCGATCCCCTTGCGTCCATACGGGTGGTGTTCATCTGAACATCGACGCGCCACGGGCGTCGGTCCACCACTTCGCGACCCGCATACACATCATGAGGAAAGTACGCAAATCGCCCAACCCGAAAGTGAGGGGCCATGGCCCGCACCACGGTCATGAAGCTGTGGACCGCCTTCGTCACCGCCTTCCTCGCGCTGTTCACGGCGCTCGGACTCGTCACCACGACCGCCGCCGCGGCCGTACCCCAGACCGACTCGGCCAGCAACAGCGGCAAGGGCGCCACCGCCCCGGTCACGACACCGGCGACACCGGCGATGTCCCCCTGGGCCTGGGCCGGCGCCCGGTCCCTGCCCCCCACGATGAAACAGCGGATCCGGGCCGAGGCCCACGGCGCCTCCCCGAGCTGCCGGCAGCGGCCCCTCGCGGACGCGGCCCCGGCGAACACCGACTGCGCTCCCCTGACCGACGAGTCCGACGCCTCCGACGCCTCCTCGGCCGTTCCGGAAGAAGCGGTCGTCACGCCCCTCCAGCGCTGAGCGCCACCGGCTACCGCCGCAGGGGCCCTCCGCCCACCCCGCGGCGGGAGTCCTCCCACCCCCCTGATCCTCCTTCCCCACCCTGTCAGCACGGCGAACCGCGTACCGCCCTCACGAAGCGGCCCGGTCACCCCTCGGTGGCCGGGCCTTCGTGCGCGCAGGGGACGTCACCCCGCGGGACGTACGGACGCCCTCCCCCTCCACAGCGCCCTGACGACCAGGGCGATGACGGCGGCGATCGCCAGCATGCGGGTGACGCTTCTTCGTCGGGTGGATGTAGTCGGAGTAGCAGCCCTTGTAGACGCCGTCCAGGGTGGTGCCGTAGTTCCAGGTGCCGCCGCCCTTGCTCACGCGGGGGTCTTCAGGCCCTTGGCACCGGCGGGGTAGCTCACCACGCCCCACTCACTCGGCTTCTCGCCGTTCGGCCCGATGAGCTGGGCCGGCGGCTTCGCGCCGCTGTCCGCGGTGAACGTGCGGACCTGTACCGGAGCCGGCGCCGAGCCGGCCGCGGTCGCGGGCGCCGCAGCGGTGAGCACCCCGATGAAAGCCGTCGCGGAGGCCCGCTGATGTCAACCGCCGCACGCGGTCTCTGCAGGGGCGACGCTGTTGAGCGATTGGGGCTGTCTCTGGCGTGGCGGAGGATGATGTTTATGTGCGCTCTTTTCGACCCCCCTGAGCCTCGCCGCGTCTCACCGGGCGAGTACCCAGTGTGGGACCAGGCTCTCGCCCTTCTGAACCGGGACCTGGCGGTGACGCTCCCCCAGCTGAAACCTCTGCAACTGCTGGCTCTTCCGTCCTGCGATGCGGATGAGCCGGAGAACGTCTACGTCGCCATGGCCAACGGCGAGTGGCACGGCAACTACCTGGACCCGAACTCGCAGGACAGCCGTGCCTCTGCGCTGGCGAGCGTTACCGATGCTGCACAGGAGACTGTCATGGAGCTTTTGTGGCAGGCGTGGCCCCTGTGCCCCGAGCATGGCCTGGGCATGCATCCAATGGAGGATGCACAGGAGCGACTGTTCTGGTGGTGCGCGGGAGAACGGTTGCGTCGCGGTCCGGCTCATATCCACGCGGCCGTGGGAGCACTCGACGCTTTGGGAACGTCGATCCGTACACGGTCTTGACCACCGCCGTGGCAGCGATGTCACCGTGGGTGCTGACCGTGGCTCCCCGTGGCTTCCCGCTCGATCGGGCACGGTAGGGGCACGGGTTTCGGAAGGTTACGCCTTGTCGGCGGCAGGCTCGGTGGCTTTTGCGTTCCGCTGGGCGGGGATGTGCGCCATGGCTGGGCGTCCGTCGAAAGCCGGGGGGCGATCGTTGCTGATCGCGCCGTGGTGTCAGCGGCTGTTGTCAGTGGCCGCACCCAGCCTTGACAGGCGCGACGCTGTTGCCCCTTGCTCATTCGCCACTTGGGTAGAGGCGTGTCGAGTTGAGTACGGATACTCACGCCGGAGTCATGGCCCCGTCAGGAGGATGGGCACACCACACTTCTGAAGGGGATTCGATGAATGCTCGCACCCTGTTGCGCCTGACCTTCGCCAACGCTGCTTCTGCCGCCTATCTGGGGCTCGTCGGTGCGTCCGTCGTGTTCGAGGTGACTGCCGCACTGTTCTCGGACCCCGGAATCGTCGGGGTATGGCCCTTCCTTCTCACCGCCCCCGTCTCCTTGCTGGCGGCAGGGATCATCGAGGCGGCCTGGGGCATGGATGCGTCCGTCTGGTACCTGGCCAGTGGAGTCATTGTCAGCGCTTTGGTCCAGTCGTTCGTCGTGGGTGCGCTGCTGGAGGCCCTGCGAGGCCGGGGCCGAGGACTCATCCGCCCGAGCCGCGGCTGAACTGTTCCGTTCATAGCCGGCAGGTTGCATCTGATCCGGACGCAGTACGGCTACGGACGACGTTCTCTCCCCAGCCCACCACTCACCCCAGCTCCCATCCCGTCCGCCGTCGACCCACACCCCGTGGAGCGGGCGAGCGGCTCGTCAAGCGGGCCGGTGTGCGACGGATCACAGTCCGGCTCGCCCGGCACACCTGCGGGACCCTGCTCGCCCTCCTGAAGGTGCACCCCAAGGTCGCCCAGGCGATCCTCCGGCACAGCCAGATCAGCATGGCCATGGACGTGTACGCGCACGTCGTCGGCGACAGTGAGCGGGAAGCGGTCGGCATGCTTGCCGAGCTTCTGGAACATCCACTCATCGGCTGATGTCAGCCATGGACGTCAAAGACCCCCAGCCGCTATCGACTGGGGGTCTTTACGCTGGTGGGGCTAACAGGATTTGAACCTGTGGCCTCATCCTTATCAGGGATGCGCTCTAACCAACTGAGCTATAGCCCCGCCGCGCTCTGCGGTGTGTGTCCCGCGCGCTGACTCCTGAAGATTAGCGCACGACCGGGCCAGTCCCAAAATCGATGACCGGGGAGGGGCCGGGCCCCCGTCCGGGCCCCACGTCCGGCCCACCAGGGGACCGCCTCACTCGTCCTCGGCGAGCGTCAGCTCCACACCGCCCACGAAGCCCGCGGAGAGGTTGTAGATGAACGCGCCCAGCGTCGCCAGGGCGGTCGCGAGGACCACGTCGATCACCGCGATGATCGAGGTGAAGAGCAGCACGTTGGGCAGGGACAGGAAGGCCTGGAGGTCGAAGCCGTTCGACTCGTTGGAGCCCGTGGCCTCCGAGATGGTGCCGCCCACGGTCGAGAAGACGCCCATCGCGTCCATGACCATCCACAGCACGGCCGCCGCCACGATCGTGCAGATGCCCAGCGCGATCGACAGCAGGAAGCTGACCTTCATCACCGACCACGGATCGGCCTTCGCCACCCTGAGGCGCGCCTTGCGGACGCGCGGGGTGGTGCGCGCCCCGGTGCGCGGCCGGCGTACGGCGCCGCCCGCCGCGCTCGGCGCCGCCTGCCCCGCGGGGTAGGCCTGCGGCGGGTGGTACGGCCCGGCGGGCTGCTGCGGCTGCCGTTCCCCGGGCAGCGGCGAGGCCCCCGGCTGCTGGGTCTGCGGGCCTCGGGTGTCCGTCACAGTTCCCCCCTGGGATCCATGCGTGTCAGGCGAGGGCGAGGTCTTCGCGTTGCGCGCGTTCCTGGCGGATGTGCCGATCTTGCCGCTCCTGCCGCTCCTGCCGCTCCGGCCGCGCTTGGCGGTGCCGGCGGCATCGGCGACGGCGGCATCGGCGCCAGCGTCACCGGCGCCGGTGCTTCCACCGGGGCTACCGGCACCGGCGTTACCGGCACCGGCGTTCTTCGCAGGCGACGTGACGGCCTTCAGGTTCGTCGTCTGCGGATCCGCCGCCTGCGCGGCGGAGCCACGGCCACCGCCGTCCGCTTCCTGACCGGTCGTCGTACGACCCGTCGAGGTACCGGCCGGTCCGGCGCCCGTGGCTCCGCTCACGCTGTCTCACTCCTCGTGCTACTCGGCCGAGGGCGCCTCACCCTCGTCCGTGCCGGTCGTCGCGGCACCCTCGGCGGTCTCGTCGACGGCCACGTCGCCGTCGACCTCCTCCGCCTCGCGTCCCGCCTCGGCGTTACGTGCGATGCCGACCACGGCATCGCGCTTGCCCAAGTTGATCAGTTGGACGCCCATGGTGTCACGGCCCGTCTCCCTGACCTCGTTGACTCGCGTGCGGATCACACCGCCGGACAGCGTGATGGCGAGGATCTCGTCGGTCTCCTCGACCACCAGCGCACCGACGAGCGAACCGCGGTCCTCGACGATCTTGGCGGCCTTGATGCCGAGGCCGCCGCGTCCCTGGACGCGATACTCGTCGACAGCGGTCCGCTTCGCGTATCCGCCGTCGGTAGCAGTGAACACGAACGTACCGGGTCGAACAACATTCATCGAGAGCAGTTCGTCTCCCTCACGGAAACTCATGCCCTTGACGCCCGAGGTGGCGCGGCCCATCGGGCGCAGCGCCTCGTCCGTCGCCGTGAACCGGATCGACTGCGCCTTCTTGCTGATGAGCAGCAGATCGTCGTCCGGCGAGACCAGCTCGGCGCCGATCAGCTCGTCGTCCGAACCGTCCTCGCGCTCGCGGAGGTTGATGGCGATGACACCACCCGAACGCGGGGAGTCGTAGTCCTTCAGCGGGGTCTTCTTCACCAGGCCGGCCTTGGTGGCCAGGACCAGGTAGGGCGCCGCCTCGTAGTCGCGGATCGCGAGGATCTCGGCGATCGTCTCGTCCGGCTGGAAGGCCAGCAGGTTGGCGACGTGCTGCCCGCGCGCGTCGCGGCCGGCGTCCGGCAGCTCGTAGGCCTTCGCGCGGTAGACCCGGCCCTTGTTGGTGAAGAACAGCAGCCAGTGGTGCGTGGTGGAGACGAAGAAGTGGTCGACGATGTCGTCTTCCTTCAGCTTCGCGCCGCGTACGCCCTTGCCGCCGCGCTTCTGGGCGCGGTAGTCGTCCGTCTTGGTGCGCTTGACGTAGCCACCGCGCGTGACGGTGACGACGATGTCCTCCTCGGCGATCAGGTCCTCGATGGACATGTCACCGTCGTAGGGCACCAGCTGGGTCTTGCGGTCGTCGCCGTACTTCTCGACGATCGCCGCCAGCTCCTCGCTGACGATGCCGCGCTGGCGCACCGGCGAGGCGAGGATCTCGTTGTACTCGTTGATCTTCGCCTGCAGCTCGTCGTGCTCCTGGACGATCTTCTGCCGCTCCAGGGCCGCGAGGCGGCGCAGCTGCATCTCGAGGATCGCGTTGGCCTGGATCTCGTCGATCTCCAGGAGCTCCATCAGGCCCGTACGCGCGACGTCGACGGTGTCGCTGCGCCGGATCAGCGCGATGACCTCGTCGATCGCGTCCAGGGCCTTGAGCAGGCCGCGCAGGATGTGGGCGCGCTCCTCGGCCTTGCGCAGCCGGAACTTCGTACGGCGGACGATGACCTCGATCTGGTGCGTCACCCAGTGGCGGATGAACGCGTCGAGGGACAGCGTGCGCGGCACGCCGTCGACCAGCGCCAGCATGTTGGCGCCGAAGTTCGTCTGCAGGTCGGTGTGCTTGTACAGGTTGTTCAGGACGACCTTGGCGACCGCGTCCCGCTTGAGGACGATCACCAGGCGCTGGCCCGTACGGGACGACGTCTCGTCGCGGACGTCGGCGATGCCGCCGATCCGGCCGTCCTTCACCAGGTCGGCGATCTTCTGCGCGAGGTTGTCGGGGTTGACCTGGTACGGCAGCTCCGTGACCACCAGGCACTGGCGGTTCTGGATCTCCTCGACCTCGACGACCGCGCGCATGGTGATGGAGCCGCGGCCGGTGCGGTACGCCTCCTCGATGCCCTTGCGGCCGACGACGAGCGCGCCGGTCGGGAAGTCGGGGCCCTTGATGCGCTCGATGAGCGCGTCCAGCAGCTCCTCGTGGGAGGCGTCGGGGTGCTCCAGGTACCACTGGGCGCCGGCGGCGACCTCGCGCAGGTTGTGCGGCGGGATGTTGGTCGCCATGCCGACCGCGATGCCGGCCGAGCCGTTGATCAGCAGGTTCGGGAAGCGGGAGGGCAGGACGGTCGGCTCCTGGGAGCGGCCGTCGTAGTTGTCCGTGAAGTCGACGGTCTCCTCGTCAATGTCGCGGACCATCTCCATCGACAGCGGCGCCATCTTGCACTCGGTGTAACGCATGGCCGCCGCCGGGTCGTTGCCCGGCGAGCCGAAGTTGCCGTTGGAGTCGACGAGCGGCATGCGCATCGCCCAGGGCTGGGCGAGGCGGACCAGCGCGTCGTAGATCGAGGAGTCACCGTGGGGGTGGTAGTTGCCCATGACGTCGCCGACCACGCGGGCGCACTTGTAGAAGCCGCGCTCGGGGCGGTAGCCGCCGTCGTACATCGCGTACAGCACGCGGCGGTGGACGGGCTTGAGGCCGTCGCGGACGTCGGGCAGCGCACGCGAGACGATGACGGACATCGCGTAGTCGAGGTACGAGCGCTGCATCTCCGTCTCGAGCCCGACGGGCTCGATGCGCATGGCGACCTCGCCGCCCTGCTCCGGGGTGACGGGAGTGTTCTCGTCGGTCATTGCTGGTGGGAATCCTTCCTGGTGCGGTCAGCTGAGACCGACTCAGATGTCGAGGAAGCGGACGTCCTTGGCGTTGCGCTGGATGAACTGGCGGCGGGCCTCGACGTCCTCGCCCATGAGGACCGAGAACAGCTCGTCGGCCTGGGCGGCGTCGTCGAGGGTGACCTGGCCGAGGACGCGGTGCTCCTGGTCCATGGTCGTCACGCGCAGCTCCTCGGCGTTCATCTCGCCGAGGCCCTTGAAGCGCTGGATGGAGTCCTCGCGGATGCGCTTGCCGCGCTGGCGGCCCATCTCGATCAGCGCGTCGCGCTCGCGGTCGGAGTACGCGTACTCGACGTCCTCCCGGCCCCACTTGATCTTGTAGAGCGGGGGGCGGGAGAGGAACACGTGGCCCGCCTCGACCAGCGGCCGCATGAAGCGGAACAGGAAGGTCAGCAGCAGGGTGTTGATGTGCTGGCCGTCGACGTCGGCGTCCGCCATCAGGATGATCTTGTGATAGCGCAGCTTCTCGATGTCGAAGTCCTCGTGGACTCCGGTGCCGAAGGCGGAGATGAGCGCCTGGATCTCCTGGTTCTGCAGGATCTTGTCGATCCGCGCCTTCTCGACGTTGAGGATCTTGCCCCGGATCGGGAGGATCGCCTGGTACTCGGGGTTGCGGCCGGACTTGGCGGAGCCGCCGGCGGAGTCACCCTCGACGATGAAGATCTCGCACTTGGCCGGGTCGTTGGACTGGCAGTCGGCCAGCTTGCCCGGCAGCGACGCGGTCTCCAGCAGGCCCTTGCGGCGGGTCAGGTCGCGCGCCTTGCGGGCCGCCACGCGCGCGGTGGCCGCCTGGATGCCCTTGCGGACGATGTCCGCGGCCTCGTTCGGGTTGCGGTCCAGCCAGTCGCTGAGGTGCTCGTAGACCGCCTTCTGGACGAAGGTCTTCGCCTCGGTGTTGCCCAGCTTGGTCTTGGTCTGGCCCTCGAACTGGGGCTCGCTGAGCTTGACCGAGATGATCGCGGTCAGACCCTCGCGGATGTCGTCGCCCGTGAGGTTGTCGTCCTTCTCGCGGAGCAGCTTCTTGTCGCGCGCGTACTTGTTGATCAGGTTCGTCAGCGCCGCGCGGAAGCCCTCTTCGTGGGTGCCGCCCTCGTGGGTGTGGATGATGTTGGCGAAGGAGTAGACGCCCTCGCTGTAGCCGCTGTTCCACTGCATCGCGACCTCGAGGGACAGGGACTTCTCCTTGTCCTCCGCCTCCAGGTCGATGACGGTGGGGTGCACCACGTCTCCCTTGCGGGAGTTGAGGTACTTCACGAAGTCGACGATGCCGCCCTCGTAGTGGTACGTGACGGTCTTCGGCTCGTGCTTCTCGTCCGCGCCCGCCTCGTCCGCGCCGGCCGTGGCCTTCGCCGACTCGCGCTCGTCGGTGAGCTTGATGGTCAGTCCCTTGTTCAGGAACGCCATCTCCTGGAAGCGCCGCGAGAGCGTCTCGAACGAGTACTCGGTGGTCTCGAAGATGTCGCCGTCGGCCCAGAAGGTGACCGAGGTGCCGGTCTCGTCGGTGGCCTCGTGCTTGGCCAGCGGGGCGGTCGGGACGCCCATCTTGTAGTCCTGGGTCCAGCGATGACCGTCCGTCTTGACCTCGACGGAGACCTTGCTCGACAGCGCGTTCACGACCGAGACGCCGACGCCGTGCAGACCACCGGAGACCGCGTAGCCGCCGCCCCCGAACTTGCCGCCCGCGTGGAGCACGGTCAGCACGACCTCGACGGCCGGCTTGCCCTCGGACGGGACGATGCCCACCGGGATGCCGCGGCCGTTGTCGACGACGCGGACGCCGCCGTCGGGGAGGATCGTCACCTCGATCGTGTCCGCGTACCCGGCCAGCGCCTCGTCGACGGAGTTGTCGACGACCTCGTACACGAGGTGGTGCAGGCCGCGCTCACCGGTGGAACCGATGTACATACCGGGTCGCTTGCGGACCGCGTCCAGACCCTCGAGGACGGTGATGGCACTGGCGTCGTACGAGGTCGAGACGGAGGCCTCGGTGCCTTCGGCCGCGGCCTCGGTGGACGGGATGTTCTCGTTGGGGTTGCCGGAATCGGCCACGAAGCGCCCTTTCTGGCACAGCACGAGCCGGGCTCGTCGGCGGGTTGCCGGAGCGGCTGCGGCATGTTGCGTTGGTAAGCCTTGATCAGCGTTGCTCAGCGTTTCCCGGGCGGTCCCCACGGTCGGGGCGGGATTGTCTTCCAGTCTACCGGTAGCACTGACAGTGATGGGGGTTTGCCGGTACCTGAGTCCTCATGTGCCGCCCTGAACCGTCCTCGATCGGGTCCCGATATACGGAAGGGGGCTCCAAGAGGCTCACAGAGGCACCCAGCGCTTCGCGGCGTCAACCCGAAGCTACTCCCCGGTCAGGTCGGAAATCGCATGTGCTTGCGGTTGTACGACAAGACAGTGACCGCTGTGGAAATGGGGACGAGTGGGGCGCAGCGACGTGATGTCGGTCACGTGAGGCGGATGAAGGGCGGGAGGGGGACGCCGAGGGCTGTGGGGAGGGGAGTCGGCGAGCGCCGGGGCTCGGCGAAGGCCGGGTCGGCGAGGGGCGGCCAGTGAGGGTCGGGAGCCGGCGAAGGGACAGCTGGTGACGGGAGAGCCGGTGAGGGGCGGGGCTCAGCCGTAGGTGTCGCCGGGGCCGGTGCTGCCCGGGGCGCGCAGCGGGCCGTAGCGGCGGGCTGGGCCGCCGGGGCCGAGCACCTTGATCATCCGGACCGTGCCATGGCCCAGGTCCTCGTTCAGACGGGCCACCAGCTGCGGGGCCAGCAGCCGCAGGTTCGTCGCCCAGGCCGTGGAGTCGCAGCGCACCACCAGCACCCGCTCGTCCTCGTCGTACTTCTCCGGGACGCAGTGCTTGGCCAGGTTCTCGCCGACGATCTCCGGCCAGCGGCCCATCACACCGCCCACCGCGGCCGGCGCCTCCCAGCCCCGCTCGGTGATCAGCCGATTGATCGCCGCGCCCAGCGCCATCGGATCGCGGCCGTCGGCGCGCGCGCCGGAGCGCAGCCCGCCGCCGCGGCGGGCCTGCTTCTTCTGCTGGGCCGCGTCCCCACGCGCGCGTGCCGCCTCCTTCGCCGCCCGCAGCGCCACGCGCGCGAGGTCGACGCCGGAGGGTTCGGGCGCCCGCTGCGGTGCCTGGTCGGTCATGCCCGTTCCACCGCCCCGCCGGACACGGCGTACCGGGCCCCGGCCAGGACGTGCGGTACGTCGTCGTCGACCGCCGCCGTCACCAGGACCTGCTCGCCGGGCGCGACCAGCTCGGCCAGCCGCTCGCGGCGACGGGCGTCCAGCTCGGCGAAGACGTCGTCCAGGATCAGCACCGGCTCGTTGCCCTCGGCGCGCAGCAGGTCGTACGACGCCAGGCGCAGCGCGAGCGCGTAGGACCAGGACTCGCCGTGCGAGGCGTAGCCCTTGGCGGGCAGTTCGCCGAGCTTGAGCAGCAGATCGTCGCGGTGCGGCCCGACGAGGGTGACGCCGCGTTCGATCTCCTGCTTGCGGACGTCGGCGAGCGCGGACATCAGCTGCTCGAACAGGGTCTCGCGGGTGTGGGCCGCGCCGGGCGCGGACGGCTTGTACTCCAGGGCGACCGGGCCGCCGCCGGGGGCCAGCTGCTCGTACGCCTTGTCGGCGAGCGGCTGGATGGCGTTGATCAGGTCCAGGCGCTGGGCAAGGAGTTCGGCGCCCGCGCGGGCGAGGTGCTGGTCCCAGACGTCCAGGGTGGACAGGTCCATGGAGCGGCCACCGTGGCGGCGGGCCAGCGCGGCCGTCTTCAGCAGGGTGTTGCGCTGCTTGAGGACCCGGTCGTAATCCGAGCGCACGCCGGCCATGCGCGGGGAACGGGCGGTGATCAGCTCGTCGAGGAAGCGGCGGCGCTCGCCGGGGTCGCCCTTCACCAGCGCCAGGTCCTCCGGCGCGAACAGCACCGTGCGCAGGATGCCCAGGATGTCGCGGGGCCTGACCTGCGAGGACCGGTTGACGCGGGCGCGGTTGGCCTTGCCGGGGTTCAGCTCCAGCTCGATCAGCTGCTGCCGGTCGCCCTGCCGGACCTGGGCGCGGACGACCGCCCGCTCGGCGCCCATGCGGACCAGCGGGGCGTCGGAGGAGACGCGGTGGCTGCCGAGGGTGGCGAGATAGCCGACGGCCTCGACGAGGTTCGTCTTGCCCTGGCCGTTGGGGCCGACGAACGCGGTGACGCCCGGGTCGAGCGGGACCTCGGCCCGGGCGTACGAGCGGAAGTCGGCCAGCGACAGATGCGTGACGTGCATGGCGGTCGCCGACCTCCTCCGGCGGGTGGAACGTGTCCCCGGGTGTCCCCAGGGCGTTCCCCGGGTTTCCCCAGGGTGTGGACTACTTCTTCTCGACCGCGTGGCCGCCGAACTGGTTGCGCAGCGCGGCGATCATCTTCATCTGCGGCGAGTCGTCCTGTCGCGAGGCGAACCGCGCGAACAGCGAGGCGGTGATCGCGGGCAGCGGCACGGCGTTGTCGATGGCGGCCTCCACGGTCCAGCGGCCCTCGCCGGAGTCCTGTGCGTAGCCGCGCAGCTGGTCCAGGTGCTCGTCCTCGTCGAGGGCGTTGACCGCGAGGTCCAGCAGCCAGGACCGGATGACCGTGCCCTCCTGCCAGGAGCGGAAGACCTCGCGGACGTTCTCCACGGAGTCGACCTTCTCCAGCAGCTCCCAGCCCTCGGCGTAGGCCTGCATCATGGCGTACTCGATGCCGTTGTGGACCATCTTCGCGAAGTGGCCCGCGCCGACCTTGCCGGCGTGCACCGAGCCGAAGTCGCCCTCCGGCTTGAGCGCGTCGAAGATCGGCTGCACCCGGGCGACGTGTTCGGCGTCGCCGCCGTACATCAGCGCGTAGCCGTTCTCCAGGCCCCAGACGCCGCCGGAGACACCGCAGTCCACGAAGCCGATGCCCTTGGCGGCCAGCTGGGCGGCGTGCTTCTCGTCGTCGGTCCAGCGGGAGTTGCCGCCGTCGACGACGATGTCGCCGGGCTGCAGCAGCTCGGCGAGCCGGTCGATGGTCGACTGGGTGGCCTCGCCGGCCGGGACCATGACCCAGACCACGCGCGGGCCGCTGAGCTTGTCCACCAGCTCTTCCAGGCTGTGGACATCGGCGAGGTCCGGGTTGCGGTCGTATCCGACGACGGTGTGGCCCGCGCGGCGGATGCGCTCGCGCATGTTGCCGCCCATCTTGCCGAGGCCGATGAGACCGAGCTCCATCAGTTGTGTTCCTTAGGTGTCCGAGGTGGCGTGGCGGCACGACGGCGTGCCGGGCGGTTCTCCACCGCGGCACGGCCGTACCTGTGTCCGAGCCTAAACCCGGACACCCGCGCACACCTGTGGGCCTGAGCGCTCATCCGGACACAGCCCTTGACCTGCGGTTTCCCCGCTGTGGAGACCTGTGGGGAACGGTGCGGAGCCGTGGACGAAAGCCCGCCCGGGCTGAGGACGAAGGTCAGCCGCTGAGCCGGACCGGCATGATCAGGTACTTGTACGCCTCGTCCGCCTCCGCGTCCAGCGCCGGCTTGCCGCTGAGCAGCGCGGGCTTGGTGGACGTGGTGAACGACAGCTGGGCCACCGGGGAGTCGATCGCGCTCAGACCGTCCAGCAGGAAGGTCGGGTTGAAGGCGATCGAGATGTCGTCGCCCTCCAGCTGGGCGTCGACCCTTTCCACAGCCTGTGCGTCGTCGCTGGAGCCGGCCTCCAGGATGAGCACGCCCTGCTCGAAGCTGAGCCGCACCGGGGTGTTCCGCTCGGCGACCAGGGCCACGCGCTTGACGGCCTCCACGAAGGGGGCGGTCTCGATCACGGCGACGGAGTTGAACTCCGTCGGGAACAGCGTCCGGTACTTCGGGAGGTCGCCCTCCAGCAGACGCGTGGTCGTCCGGCGGCCCGCGCCCTCGAAACCGATCAGGCCCTCGCCCGCGCCCGAGCCGGACAGCGCCAGCGTGACGCTGTCACCGGCGCCCAGGGACTTCGCGGTGTCCAGGAGCGTCTTGGCGGGCACCAGGGCGACCGCGGAGGCGTCCGGGTTCTCCGGCTTCCACAGGAACTCACGGACCGCGAAGCGGTAGCGGTCGGTGGAGGCCAGGGTGACCGTGTCGCCCTCGATCTCGATGCGCACACCAGTGAGGACGGGCAGCGTGTCGTCCCGGCCCGCGGCGATGGCGACCTGCTGCACGGCGGAGGCGAAGACCTCGCCGGGGACGGTGCCCGTGGCGTTCGGCATCTGCGGCAGCGCCGGGTACTCCTCCACCGGCAGGGTGTGGAGGGTGAAGCGGGAGGAGCCGCAGACCACGGTCGCCCGTACACCGTCTGTGGAAATCTCCACCGGGCGGTTGGGGAGCGCCCGGGAGATGTCGGCGAGCAGGCGGCCGGAGACCAGGACCGTGCCCTCCTCCTCGACCTCGGCCTCGACGCTGACCCGCGCGGAGACCTCGTAGTCGAAGCTGGACAGGCTCAGCTGGCCGTCCTCGGCCTTCAGGAGCAGGCCGGCGAGGACAGGCGCCGGCGGACGGGCCGGGAGGCTGCGCGCCGCCCAGGCCACTGCCTCCGCGAGTACGTCGCGTTCCACCCGGATCTTCACCGTAAGCCGCCTCCTGCTGTTGCCGGCGCTTCTCGCCCTGCTTCGCCTTCGTCGTCTGTCTCGGTGTCGCCGGCCCCGGGGAGGGGAAGGACACCGGGGACCAGTCTGACGCACCGCACTGACAGTAGGTGCCTCTCGGGGTCAAGTCGTGCCGAGGGGCAGCCGGGCAATCGGGAGCGAGTTGTGCACAGGGCCCACTTCGAAACGGATTCCGGGCTCTCTCTAGTCGTTCGTAGTAGTAGGGCCTGTGGATACCGTGGATAACCGCGTTTGCCCAGCTCAGCGCGGGAATTTTGTCCACGGGGCCTGTGGGCGGCGCCGGTGGACAACCGGGGGTCTCTGTGGAGAACGGAAAGTTCTGCACACCCCGTGCACAGGTGAGGGCGAGTTCTCCCCAGCACCGTCCCCAGCTTTACCCGTCTTTCCCACAGCCCAACCCGGCACCTTTGTGTGACGCCTTTCACTCGACGCGGTGGTGAGGTGCGCCGGGTTGCCGAACAGTGGACAGCCATGTGGAGAAGCCGGGGATCGCTGGGGACAACCGCCCCCAGGCTGTGGGTTGCCGGTGGACAACTCCGTGCACAGGGTGTGGACCATCGCGCTGTCCACACCCTGTGGAGATCGTTCGTCCACGAATCCACAGCGGGCTGACCTGGTCTGATGGTCCTTCAACAGGCTCGCCTGTGGATGCAATCTGGACAACTCGGCAGTCCCCAGCGTGTGGACGGAAAAAAGTCGCCGGATCTGTGGAGGGCGGCCGTAACCCGGCAGGAAATCGAACACGGGGTGGCCGGCGGGAGGGGGGCGGAAGGGCTGGGAGCGCCTTCGCGGGCGCGATCGGGACTCCAGGGGGTGCTCTGGGAGGCCGTGCGGGTGCGGCGGGAGCCTCGGCAGGGGGCACGGCGGCCGCCTCCGCGGGCCTGGCTGAGGGCTCCTCGCCCGCCGGCCGCGCCCCGCGCGCGTCGCGGCGCCCCGCGCGCGGGGCGCCGCGACGAAGGGCAGCACGACAAAGGCCGGCACGACGAAGGGCGCCCCCGGATCTCCTCCGGAGGCGCCCTCACCGCCGTACGCGGCGCGTGTCAGCCGTTCTTGATGCGGTTCGTCAGCTCGGTCACCTGGTTGTAGATCGAGCGCCGCTCGGCCATCAGATTGCGGATCTTGCGGTCGGCGTGCATCACCGTGGTGTGGTCGCGGCCGCCGAACAGCGCGCCGATCTTCGGCAGCGACAGATCCGTCAGCTCACGGCACAGGTACATGGCGATCTGCCGCGCGGTGACCAGCGCCCGCCCGCGCGAGGTGCCGCACAGATCCTCGACGGTCAGCCCGAAGTAGTCCGCCGTGGCGCCCATGATCGCCGTCGAGGTGATCTCGGGCGCCGAGTCCTCGCCGCCGGGGATCAGGTCCTTGAGGACGATCTCCGTCAGGCCCAGGTCGACCGGCTGCCGGTTGAGCGACGCGAACGCCGTCACCCGGATCAGCGCGCCCTCCAGCTCGCGGATGTTGCGCGAGATCCGCGAGGCGATGAACTCCAGCACCTCCGGCGGCGCGTTCAGCTGCTCCTGCACCGCCTTCTTGCGCAGGATCGCGATCCGCGTCTCCAGCTCCGGGGGCTGGACGTCGGTGATCAGACCCCACTCGAACCGGTTCCGCAGCCGGTCCTCCAGCGTGACCAGCTGCTTCGGCGGCCGGTCGGAGGACAGCACGATCTGCTTGTTCGCGTTGTGCAGCGTGTTGAAGGTGTGGAAGAACTCCTCCTGCGTCGACTCCTTGTCCGCGAGGAACTGGATGTCGTCGACGAGCAGGATGTCCATCTCGCGGTAGCGCTTGCGGAAGCTGTCGCCCTTGCCGTCCCGGATGGAGTTGATGAACTCGTTGGTGAACTCCTCCGAGCTCACGTACCGCACGCGCGTGCCCGGGTACAGGCTCCGCGCGTAGTGTCCGATCGCGTGCAGCAGGTGCGTCTTGCCGAGCCCGGACTCGCCGTAGATGAACAGCGGGTTGTACGCCTTCGCCGGCGCCTCGGCGACGGCCACCGCGGCCGCGTGCGCGAAGCGGTTCGAGGCGCCGATGACGAAGGTGTCGAAGAGGTACTTCGGGTTCAGCCGCGCGGTCGGCTCGCCGGGGCCGGTCGCCGGCGCGGGCTGCGCGGCCAGCGGACCGGGTGCGCCGCTCGCGGAGGGCAGCGCGGTACCGGCCGGGCCGCGGTGCACGGGCGGGCCGTCCGGCGGCTCCGGCAGCTCGCGGCGGGCACCCTGCTGGTCGTAGTCACCGCGCGACGGCTCGTAGTCGGAACGCCGCTGGTCGTACGTCGGACGCTCCACACCCTGTGGACGGTACTCCGGAGACGGCGCACCGTACCCCTCGCCCGGCTTGCCGCCGTAGCCGTCGGAGACCTGGGACCCGTAGGTGTCGTTCCCGGAGGACCCGTACGACTCCTGGCCGGACGGCCCGTAGGAGTCCTGGGCGCGCGAGCGGTACGCGTCCTGTGGCGGCGTCGCGTACGGGTCGCGCTCGGGGAAGCCGAGGCGCTGCTGCTGCCAGCCGTACTCGTCCTGCGCCGACCGCGGCCACGCGCCCGGCTCGGGGCGCTGGTACTCCGCCGGGTAGGCGGGGCGCGCGGTGGGCAGCTGGTCGTCGCCGGTGCCGGGCAGCGGCTCCGCGCGGTGGCGGCCGTAGCCGCCCTCGTACGGGCTCGACGGAAGCTCGGGCTCCTCGTAGCGCGACTCCTCGTAGCGCGACTGGGCCGGAGGCGCCGGCGGGGCCGGGGGCTCGCCCGCGGAGTCGTCGACGGTGATCGCGATCCGGATCGGGCGGCCGCACTCACGGCTCAGCGTCTCGCTCACGACCGGCGCCAGGCGGCCCTCCAGCACACCCTTCGCGAACTCGTTCGGCACGGCGAGCAGCGCCGTGTCGGCGACCAGCGCCAGCGGCTGGCAGCGCCGGATCCAGTGCTCGTCCTTGGCCTCGACACCCTGTCCGCGGCCCTCGCCGAGGAGCTGCTCGAGTACACGTGGCCACACTGCGGCAAGATCGGCAGGTACGTCAGCCACAGGGCACGCTCTCTCACAGGTCCCACGAACGTGTGGTTGTGGGACGGGTCGGGATGAAAAACCGGGTCGGTAGGGATAAGGGAACGAATCGGAGTCCAGCCACGGTAGTCAGGGCGACCCTTGCGGTTCAAGTTGTTGTCCCCAGCCTGTGGATAGTGTCCCTCACTCGCTGCCGGTTTGACCGGATGGCGTAGCCCCGCGTACCGTAACCAGGTCGAGTTGTCGATGGCTGCTGCCGCCTGCCTCCGATGGGCACAGATCACGTCCCCGCCACCGTGGGGGTAGTCCGGTGATCGGAAAGCGGTGCACTCGGGCGTAACGCGAGCTACTCGTGGGCGCACGGTGACAGCCAGGACGGCACCCCGCCACCACCGATTTCTTTCTGGAGCCCCCGAGTGAGCAAGCGCACCTTCCAGCCGAACAACCGTCGTCGCGCGAAGACCCACGGCTTCCGGCTGCGTATGCGCACCCGTGCCGGCCGCGCGATTCTCGCGTCCCGCCGCAGCAAGGGTCGCGCCCGTCTGTCCGCCTGATCCCGGTCAGGTCATGACATCGTGCTGCCCACCGAGAACCGGCTGAGGCGGCGCGAGGACTTCGCGACCGCGGTACGACGAGGACGCCGGGCAGGACGCCCACTCCTCGTCGTCCACCTTCGAAGCGGTGCCACGGACCCGCACGCGCCTGGGGAGAGCGCTCCCCCGACGCGTGCGGGTTTCGTCGTGAGCAAGGCTGTGGGCGGTGCGGTCGTCCGCAACAAGGTGAAGCGCAGACTTCGCCATCTGATGCGCGATCGAGTCGCTCAGCTTCCCCCCGGTAGCCTGGTAGTCGTACGCGCGTTGCCCGCAGCGGGTGACGCCGACCACGCACAACTGGCCCGAGACCTGGACGCCGCTCTGCAGCGGCTGCTGGGAGGGGGCGCGCGATGAAGTACCCGCTGCTGGCGCTGATCAAGCTCTACCAGTGGACCATCAGCCCGCTGCTCGGGCCGGTGTGCAAGTACTACCCGTCGTGTTCCCACTACGGCTACACGGCCATCGACCGGCACGGGGCTCTCAAGGGCACCGCACTCACGGCCTGGCGCATCCTGCGTTGCAATCCGTGGTCGCTGGGCGGCGTGGACCATGTCCCGCCGCGCAAGCGTCCACGGTGGCACGAGATGCTGCGCGACGCCTGGCGCGCACGGAAGGGCGGGCCCTCCGCCGCCGAAACGGCCACCGACGACAATGTCTCGAGCCCGGCCGCAGAGACCTCGTCCCATGCCCAAGGAGCATGATTAGTGGACACGATTGCCAGCCTCTTCAGCTTCATCACCACGCCCGTCTCGTGGGTCATCGTCCAGTTCCACAAGCTGTACGGTGCGCTCTTCGGCCCGGACACGGGCTGGGCCTGGGGCCTGTCCATCGTGTCCCTGGTGATCCTGATCCGTATCTGCCTGATCCCGCTTTTTGTGAAGCAGATCAAGGCGACCCGGGCCATGCAGACGCTCCAGCCGGAGATGAAGAAGATCCAGGAGCGCTACAAGAACGACCGGCAGCGCCAGTCCGAAGAGATGATGAAGCTGTACAAGGAGACGGGCACCAACCCGCTCTCCTCGTGCCTTCCCATCCTGGCGCAGTCGCCGTTCTTCTTCGCCCTGTACCACGTGCTCAACAGCATCGCGTCGAACGACACCATCGGCGTGATCAACGAACGGCTGCTGGAGAGCGCGCAGAAGGCCCACATCTTCGGTGCCCCGCTCGCCGCGAAGTTCACCGACAGCTCCGGCAAGGTCGAAGCGCTCGGCTCCTCGATCACCGATGTGCGGGTCGTCACCGCCATCATGATCATTCTGATGTCGCTGTCGCAGTTCTACACGCAGCGCCAGCTGATGACGAAGAACGTCGACACCACGGTGAAGACGCCGTTCATGCAGCAGCAGAAGATGCTGATGTACGTCTTCCCGGTCATCTTCGCCGTCTTCGGCATCAACTTCCCGGTCGGTGTCCTCGTCTACTGGCTGACCACCAACGTGTGGACCATGGGCCAGCAGATGTACGTCATCCACAACAACCCGACCCCGGGTTCCAAGGCCCAGTCCGCCTACCTGGAGCGCCTGTACAAGCACGTCACGCACCGCGGCAAGGTCAGCCGGCGCCGCGACAAGGCCATCGTGAAGGCCATCGTCGCCAAGGGCCGTGACCGCAACGAGTACGAGCGCAAGTTCATCAACGGTCTGTCCAAGGCCGGGCTCGCCGCTCAGGCCGACGGCACCGTGGTGAAGAGCGAGAGCACCGTCGTCGCGGAGAACGAGGACGGTACGACGACCGCCACCACCGCCGCCAGGCGGCAGCAGCCCAAGCGGCAGCCCAAGTCCAAGCGCCAGGCGACCCCGCCCAAGCCTGCGGGCGGCGGTGAGAAGACGTCGCTGATCAAGTCCGACGAGCCCCAGGGCGACACCCCCGCGGGTTCCACCGGGAAGGCGGCGTCCAAGTCCGGCGGCTCCCGCAGCCGGGCCCAGTCCGGTCAGCGCAAGGGTCCGCAGCGGCCCAAGTCCCCGTCCAAGAAGTAAGAAGGAGTCCATCCCGTGACGGAAGGCACCACCTCCGCCGCTGCCGAGGGTGCAGACACCCTGACCCGCCTGGAGCAGGAGGGTGAGATCGCCGCGGACTACCTCGAGGGTCTGCTGGACATCGCCGACCTCGACGGCGACATCGACATGGACGTCGAGGGCGACCGCGCCTCTGTCTCGATCATCAGCGACACGGGCAGCCGCGACCTGCAGAAGCTGGTCGGCCGCGACGGCGAGGTCCTGGAGGCCCTTCAGGAACTCACCCGGCTGGCCGTGCACCGGGAGACCGGGGACCGCAGCCGCCTGATGCTCGACATCGCCGGCTACCGCGCCAAGAAGCGCTCCGAGCTGTCCGAGCTGGGCGCCAAGGCCGCCGCCGAGGCCAAGAGCAGCGGCGAGCCCGTGAAGATGAAGCCGATGACTCCGTTCGAGCGCAAGGTCGTCCACGACGCGGTCAAGGCCGCCGGACTGCGCAGCGAGTCCGAGGGCGAGGAGCCGCAGCGCTTCGTCGTCGTGTTGCCCAACTGATTCGGTACGCACGTTCCTCCGGCCCCGTCTGTTGCGCAGGCGGGGCCGAACTTTGTCAGCCTGGTAGTTCTGGAGGTCGGCGCTCAGCGCGCCGATGCGGTACGGAAGGACGGTCCCCGTGACGGAGGCAGCTGAGCTCCCCCCTGCTCCCGAGCAGGCTCGTGACGTATTCGGTGATCGCTTCGCGGATGCGGTCCGATACGCCGAGCTTCTCGCCGAGGCAGGAGTACGGCGGGGGCTCATCGGCCCGCGTGAGGTGCCCCGCCTCTGGGAGAGGCACCTGCTGAACTGCGCGGTGCTCTCGGAGGTCGTGCCCGAGGGGGTGACGGTGTGCGACGTCGGCTCGGGTGCCGGCCTGCCCGGCATCCCGCTGGCGCTGGTCCGGGAGGACCTGAAGATCACGCTCCTGGAGCCGCTGCTGCGGCGGACCAACTTCCTGACCGAGGTCGTGGAACTGCTGGGCCTGGATCATGTGACCGTGGTCCGTGGCCGGGCCGAGGAGGTCATGGGCAAGCTGCCTCCCGTCCATGTGGTGACGGCCCGCGCCGTGGCTCCGCTGGACCGGCTGGCCACCTGGGGCATCCCGCTGCTGCGGCCCTACGGCGAGATGCTGGCGCTCAAGGGCGACACCGCCGAGGAGGAGCTGAAGGCAGCCGCCACGGCGCTGAGCAAGCTCGGCGCGGTCGAGACCTCGATCCTGCATGTGGGTGAGGGGGTCGTCGATCCGATGTCCACGGTCGTGCGGGTGGAGGTCGGTGAGAGCCCCGGCGGCGTCCGCTTCGCGGCCAAGCGTGCCAAGGCGGCCCGGACCGGCCGCGCACGCCGACGCCGCTGATCGCCCCGGTCGACGAGGCGTACTCCACACAAGCTGCCCAACCTACGCATCACGGAGTGTCGCGGCAGTTCGGCCGCAGCCGCTGTGCATCGTGTTTCACGTGAAACGTCGCTCACTGCTGCACGGCATCATCAGCCGCGGCCGCGCTGCGGCCGAACCCCGCGACCGTAAGCCTCTCGGGTCCCTCGACGAGGCTCCCGTTTCCTCCGATGCCCCTGTTCCCTCCGACGCCCCATCCCTCTCCGGGGGCACGGAGTTGTCCACAGAGGTGGATTTCTCCACAGAAGACCAGGCCTCACTGGTTCACCACCCTGAAGGCATGGGAGGCTCTGTTCATCGCGAGCCTGAAGTCGAGGAGAGTGAATCCTTGCGGTCCGACGCCAACATCGCGGGACCGATGACCGATCCGGTCCCCGGTCCCCGTACCGAGTCGACGGGAGCGGATGTTTCACGTGAAACACCGCCTCCGATGGACGACACTCCCATCGGTCGTGCTGCCCAACTGGCGGTCGAGGCTCTGGGCCGCGCCGGCGAGGGCCTGCCACGGCCCGAGCAGACCCGCGTCATCGTGGTCGCCAACCAGAAGGGCGGCGTGGGCAAGACCACGACGACCGTCAACCTGGCTGCTTCGCTGGCTCTGCACGGCAGCCGGGTCCTGGTGATCGACCTGGATCCGCAGGGCAACGCGTCCACTGCTCTGGGGATCGACCATCACGCCGAGGTTCCGTCCATCTATGACGTGCTGGTCGAGAGCAGGCCGCTCTCGGAGGTCGTCCAGCCAGTCGTCGACGTCGAGGGTCTCTTCTGTGCTCCCGCCACGATCGATCTCGCCGGTGCGGAGATCGAGCTGGTGTCCCTGGTGGCACGGGAGAGCCGTCTCCAGCGAGCCATCCAGGCGTACGAGCAGCCGCTGGACTACATCCTCATCGACTGCCCGCCCTCGCTCGGCCTGCTGACGGTCAACGCGATGGTCGCCGGCCAGGAGGTCCTGATCCCGATCCAGTGCGAGTACTACGCGCTGGAAGGCTTGGGGCAGCTGCTGCGCAATGTCGACCTGGTGCGGGGGCACCTCAACCCCGCCCTGCATGTATCGACGATCCTGCTCACCATGTACGACGGCCGGACGCGCCTCGCGTCCCAGGTCGCGGAAGAGGTGCGCAATCACTTCGGCGACGAGGTGCTGCGGACGAGCATTCCCCGCTCGGTCCGTATCTCCGAGGCGCCGAGCTATGGGCAGACGGTACTGACCTACGATCCTGGATCGAGCGGTGCCCTCTCCTACCTTGAGGCGGCACGGGAAATCGCGCTGAGGGGCGCGGGCATCAGCGTCGGCTATGACGGGACGCACGCGCGCATCGGCGCTCAGAACGATCAGAGCATGGTGGAGGGGATCCAGTGAGCGAGCGACGGAGGGGGCTGGGCCGTGGACTCGGGGCACTGATCCCTGCGGCCCCGACCGAGAAGACGCCGGCGCAGACCGCGGTGGGTGTCGTAGGGGGTGCTGGGGGGAGCGTCGGATCGTCCTCTCCCGCGGCCGTCCCGGTGCTGACGAGTGACCGCGGGGTGGCCGCGGCGAAGGTGGCCACGCTGCCGCCTGTTTCACGTGAAACAGAGGAGCTGTCGGTCAACGGCGCTGCGGACTCGCCCGCTCCTCCTGTGGGCGCCCACTTTGCCGAGATTCCGCTCGACGCCATCACGCCCAACCCGCGGCAGCCGCGTGAGGTCTTCGACGAAGACGCGCTCGCCGAGCTGGTCACCTCCATCAGGGAGGTGGGCCTGCTCCAGCCGGTCGTCGTGCGGCAGCTGGGTCCCGGGCGCTATGAGCTGATCATGGGCGAGCGGCGC
Organism: Streptomyces sp. JB150; assembly: GCF_011193355.1. Taxonomy (GTDB): domain Bacteria; phylum Actinomycetota; class Actinomycetes; order Streptomycetales; family Streptomycetaceae; genus Streptomyces. The sequence continues at coordinate 3,765,024 of NZ_CP049780.1, read as the reverse complement.
TGGCGGGCCTGCCGAGAAGCGGGTCTGGAGGCCATCCCGGCAATTGTGCGAGCGACGGAGGACGAGAAGCTTCTCCTCGACGCTCTTCTGGAGAACCTGCACCGCGCGCAGCTGAACCCGCTGGAAGAGGCCGCAGCCTACGACCAGCTGCTGAAGGACTTCAACTGCACGCACGACCAGTTGGCGGACCGCATCGGTCGGTCCCGTCCGCAGGTCTCCAACACTCTGCGTCTGCTGAAGCTCTCCCCGGCGGTCCAGCGCCGGGTGGCCGCCGGAGTGCTCTCCGCCGGGCACGCGAGGGCCCTGCTCTCCGTGGAGGACTCGGAGGAGCAGGACAAGCTGGCTCACCGGATCGTGGCCGAGGGGCTGTCTGTGCGGGCCGTCGAGGAGATCGTGACCCTGATGGGATCGCGGCCCAAGGCGACGCAGCGGGCCAAGGGCCCCCGGGCCGGCTCCCTGGTCTCGCCGGCGCTCAACGAGCTGGCCACCCGGCTTTCCGATCGCTTCGAGACGCGGGTGAAGGTCGACCTGGGCCAGAAGAAGGGCAAGATCACTGTCGAGTTCGCCTCGGTGGAAGATCTGGAGCGCATCCTCAGCACGCTGGCCCCGGGCGAGGGCCCGGTCCTCCAGAAGAGCCTGCTGGAGAGCGACGGCGAGGAGACCGAGGGCTGAGCTTCCCCCTCTGTATCGCTCCTCCCCGGAGCTGTGCGGGTCGTGTCCGGTGTGTACCGGAACACGACCCGCACTTTGCTTTTTGCCGGTATCGATGGAATCGCTTCGTGGCTACCATGCGTGTGGGTAGGGAGCGGACAAGGAAGCGAGGAACAGCCTTCATGGGGCGTCGGCTCGTACCGCTCACACTGGACAATCTTCAAGATCTTCCACAGCGCTGCCGTTCCTGTGTCTTCTGGGAGCTGGACCCGGTCAGCGGCGCTACGGCGGTGAAGGCGGGTACCGCCGCGTTGGAGAAGGAATCCTGGATCTCCGCCGTGCTGCTGGACTGGGGCTCCTGCGGACGGGTGGTCTACGTCGACGACGTACCGGCGGGATTCGTGCTCTACGCGCCCCCGGCCTACGTGCCCCGCTCGGCGGCGTTCCCCACGAGCCCGGTGTCGCCTGACGCGGTTCAGCTGATCACGGCGTTCATCCTGCCGGGTTTCCAGGGGCAGGGTCTGGGCCGGGTGATGGTGCAGACGGTGGCCAAGGACTTGCTGCGTCGCGGCTTCAAGGCGATCGAGGCGTTCGGCGACGCCCGCTGGAAGCAACCCGCCTGTGTCCTGCCTGCCGACCACCTCCTGGCCGTGGGCTTCAAGACCGTCCGGCAGCATCCCGCGCATCCACGACTGCGACTGGAACTCAGAACGACGCTCTCGTGGAAGGAAGACGTGGAGATGGCACTGGACCGGCTGCTCGGCGCGGTGCAGAAGGAGCCGGCGCTGCGACCGCTCTAGCGATTGCCTGTCCCGGTTCTCTCACACGAATGGGCCGGCCCGTGAGGGCCGGCCCATTCGTGTTTCACGTGAAACGTCGATCGTTCCCGTGGACGTCACTCGGCGATGAAGTCCTCGAGGTCGCGGATGATCGCGGCCTTCGGCTTGGCGCCGACGATGGTCTTCGCGACCTCGCCACCCTGGTAGACGTTCAGGGTGGGGATCGACATGACGCCGTACTTGGCGGCCGTACCCGGGTTCTCGTCGATGTTCAGCTTGACGACCTCGATCTTGTCGCCGTACTCGGCGGCGATCGCCTCCAGGGACGGCGCGATCTGGCGGCACGGACCGCACCAGGCGGCCCAGAAGTCCACCAGGACGGGCTTGTCGCTCTTGAGGACGTCCTGCTCGAAGGTGTCGTCGGTCACGTTCTTGAGGGTGCCGGCCACGGCGGGCTCCTTAACTGATGATGCGTGGGGCGGATGGGTCAGACAGTGGTCTTCTCGGGCTCGGCCTTCTGCTCGTTGTCCGCGAGGGAAGCGAGGAAGCGCTCGGCGTCGAGAGCGGCGGAGCAGCCGGTACCGGCTGCGGTGATCGCCTGACGGTAGGTGTGGTCCACCACGTCACCGGCGCCGAAGACACCGGTCACGTTGGTCCGGGTGGAGGGCGCGTCCACCTTCAGGTAGCCCTCCTCGTCCAGGTCGAGCTGGCCCTTGAAGAGCTCGGTGCGCGGGTCGTGGCCGATCGCGATGAAGAGACCGGTAACCGGAAGATCGGAGAACTCGCCGGTCTTGAGGTTGCGCAGCTTCAGACCGGACAGCTTCTGATCACCCTGGATCTCCGCGACCTCGCTGTCCCAGACGAACGTGATCTTCGGGTCGGCGAAGGCGCGCTCCTGCATCGCCTTGGAGGCGCGCAGGGTGTCCCGGCGGTGGACGACCGTCACCGACTTGGCGAAGCGCGAGAGGAAGGTGGCCTCCTCCATCGCGGTGTCACCGCCACCGATCACGGCGATGTCGTGGTCCCTGAAGAAGAAGCCGTCGCAGGTGGCACACCAGGAGACACCGCGGCCGGACAGGGCGTCCTCGTTGGGCAGGCCGAGCTTGCGGTGCTGGGAGCCGGTGGCGACGATGACGGCCTTCGCCCGGTGGACGGTGCCGGCGGTGTCCGTGACGGTCTTGATCTCACCGGTCAGATCGACGGAGACGATGTCGTCCGGGACGAGCTCGGCACCGAAGCGTTCGGCCTGAGCGCGCATGTTCTCCATGAGCTCGGGACCCATGATGCCGTCGCGGAAGCCCGGGAAGTTTTCCACGTCGGTGGTGTTCATCAGGGCACCACCCGCGGTGACGGCGCCCTCGAACACCAGCGGCTTCAGTGACGCGCGCGCGGTGTACAGCGCCGCGGTGTAGCCGGCGGGCCCGGAGCCGATGATGATCACGTTACGGACGTCGCTCACGGCTTGTTTCCTCGTCTCTGGACGGCGTCGTTTGACCGGTGGAGCTCCTTTCAGAACTCTCACCCCACCCAACGGATCCTAAGGGGCGCGCATTCCCGCTGTGGCCGGGCACACGGGCGGGTGACCGCTATACGAGACGCGGTCCCGAGGACGAGGAACGCACGAGGCGCTGCCTCAGCGTGCGTAGGACTTCTTCAACAGCACCTTTGCCGCACCCGCCGCGGGCTCCTTCACACACGTCGACTCGACGATGTAGGCGGTCACCCGTGCGGGGTCGGAGCCGTCGGCGAGGACGACGAGCAGCGCGTCCGTCCCCTGGTAGACGCCTTCCTCAGTGGCGAGGGCTTCGCCCTGCTGTCCGATGCCCTGCTGGACGCAGTCGGGGACGTCTGCGGTGGGGTGCTGGAAGACGCGGGGCTGACCGGAGCCGGGGGTGGTCTCGATGCCCCGGTCCGGGCTGCGCGAGCCCTTCCGGGTGCCGTCCTGCTCGGCGAGGAGGTCCGCGACCTGTGTCTCGAGTCGTCCCTCGGCGAAGGTGTCCGCGGCGGTGGTCTGGCGCTCGTGGGCCGAGGTGCCCGGCTCGGTGCCACTCAGAGACGTCCACAGGACGGAACCGAGCCCCAGCGCGGCAGCCGAGAGAGCGGCGCCCAGGACGGCCGCCCTGCGACGGCCACCGAGCCTGCGGGTTCCGCGGTCTCTGCGGTCGCCACGGTTCTTGCGGCCGGGTCCGGTGGAGGAGACATGGGCGCGACCGGCAGGGCGGTCGGTGACGGTGGATGTTTCACGTGAAACACGGGCGCCGTCGTCGCTGCGGGTGCCGGACGCGGCAGTGGTGTCGGGCGCGGCAGTGGTGTCTGGGCCGCTGTGCGTGGCGGACGCGTCGGACATGAGGCTGCCGGTGGTCACCGGCTTGCCGGTGCTGTCCTCCGCCGCCGGTTCGCCGACACCGTCCTCCGTCGCCGGCTCGGGCGCCGAGGCGTTCAGCAGGGCCTCCGCGGCGAGGGCGGCATCGATCCGGCCCGCGACATCGGCGGGCATGCGCGGAGGGCCCGGCAGGGTGCCCAGCAGGCCCCGGATCTCTTCCAGCGAGGCGTGGACGTCGGCGCACAGCCCGCACGCGTCCAGATGCCGTCGTATGTCCGTGGTGCGGGAGGGAGGAAGCAGGCCCTCGGTGAAGTCGGAGATCTCGGTGACGTCCGGGTGCCCGGCCGCGTCCGTCGTGGAAGTCACGCTCGCCCACCTCCGCCCTTCACAGCAGCTGAATCGCTCGACCCGGTGTGTCGCGGGCTTCCGTCGCGTGGGCCCGCTGCCGGTGGGACGGATGTCCCCTGAGTCCGGTTCCGCTCCTCATCCGGTGGTGTGCCGGCAGCGGTGTTCTCCGGCCGCAGATGGGTGAGCAGGGGCAGCAGTTTCGCTCTGCCGCGGGCGCAGCGGCTCTTGACCGTCCCGGTCGGTACGTCCAGCACGCGGGCGGCCTCGGCGACCGGGTAGCCCTGCATGTCGACCAGGACGAGCGCGGCGCGCTGGTCGGGCGGAAGCGTGCCGAGCGCCTCCAGGAGCTGCCGGTGCAGATCGTTGCGCTCGGCGGGCGCCGAGGCCGACTCGTGCGGCTCCAGCAGCTGTTCCAGGCGCTCGGTGTCGTCGACGGGTGCCGTCTTGCGGGAGGCGGCCTTGCGGGCGTGGTCCAGGCAGGCGTTCACCGTGATCCTGTGCAGCCACGTCGTGACGGCCGATTTGCCCTGGAAGGTGTGGGCGGCGCGAAAGGCCGAGACGAGAGCGTCCTGCACCGCGTCGGCCGCCTCCTCGCGATCGCCGAGGGTGCGCAGGGCGACGGCCCAGAGCCGGTCCCGGTGACGCCGGACCAGCTCCCCGAAGGCTTGGGGGTCGCCGGCGACGTGGCGCGCCAGAAGGACCTCGTCAGGTGCATCGTGATGGTCGCTCCGCACGCCCCCGCCCCCGCCCTTTCAGCTGGTCACCTTGATGTCGACGACCCTGCCGCGGTACTGGCCGCTGTCCGCCTGGAGCGGCAGCTCGGTCAGCCACACCAGCAGGTAGCGGGCCTTGAGTTCCTTGCCGGGCTTCAGCTGCACCGTGGTGCCCGCGCCGCCCGCGACCCTGGCGTAGGCGTCGAAGGTCTGCGGCTCCGCGTCCCCCTCGGCAGCCCGCAGCTCGACCGAGGTGCTGCCCACGAAGGTGACCGACACGTTGCCGACCTCCTGGACCTTGCCGAGGTCGAGGATGACGCCGACGCCGCTCTTGAGATTGCCGAACTTGGCGCCCAGGTAGTAGTCCGTCTGCCAGTACGTGCCGGGAGTGCCGTCGTAGACCTTGCTTATGTCGCCGGGCTTCTCGGATCCGTCCTTGCCGAACGGGTCGAAGTCGCGGGCCTGCTGGATGGCGATCGGCTGCGGCTTCTTCGGCTTCGCGGTGTTCTTGTCCTCGCTGTCCGTCGTCTGCGTCTGGTTCGGGTCGTCGGCCTTGCCGCCCTGGTCCATCAGGGCGTCCGCGAGCTGCCAGCTGCCCAGTCCGAGGGCGGCGATCAACAGGGCGGAGACGGCCCACTTGAGGGCCTTGCCGGTGCGGCTCTGCAACGGGGGCGGCGGGGTGGCGACCGGCTGGGTGACGCCGGGATGCGGCGCGGTGCGGCCGTACGTGCCCTGCTGGTAGGTGGTGCGCTGGTACTCCGGCGGGGCGGTGAACGTCGGCTCCGGCGGGCGGATGCGGGGCATCTCCCCGATCGCCTTGACCAGTTCCTCCGGCGTGGTGCAGGGGGACTCGTGACGGGAGGCGGTGGCGCCGTCGTTGGCGAGCGCGCGCATGGCGAGTTCCGACAGGCCCCGGTGGACACCGGCGCGTACCTGGTCCGGGGCGATCAGGCCGACGTCCTTGGGCAGCCCGGACAGGCCGTAGGCGTCGTTCTCGTAGGGCCAGCGCTGGGTGAGCGCGGCGTACAGCAGGGCGCCGATGGCTTCCGTGTCGGCTTGCTGCGGGGTGTCGGAGCTGATGCCGCGCAGCGCGGCGTTGACGGCGAGGCCGCGGATCCGCCACTGGCCGGTGGAGGTGCGCAGCACGGCGTTGGGGTTGAGGCGCAGATGGGCCAGGCCCTCGCGGTGTGCGGCGGCCATGGCGGAGGCGACCTGGCTGACCAGCTGGTAGGCGTCGTGCGGCTCCAGCGGCCCGGCGGAGAGCAGCGTGGTCAGCTCGGTGGCGTCGGGCAGCCATTCGTGGACCACGTACACGAGGTCGTTCTCCTCGACGGCGTCGAGGACCTGGACGAACCGGGGGTCGCCCAGCAGCGCGGAGGAGCGGGCCGCGGCCAGCACGGCACGGGCACGGGTGTGGTCGGCGGGCAGCACATGGACGCCGACGGCGCGGCGCAGTTTCTCGTCGACCGCGCGCCAACTGCTGAAACCGTCCAGACGGGTGACGCACTCCTCGAGCCGGTAGCGTCTGGCGAGCTTGTGGCCGCTGTGCAGCTCGGGCGGCGAGGCCTTCTTCACGGGACCTTCGATCCCGTCACTTCCCTGTGCCTCGTTTCGTTCCGTGTCCCGCTCCCGCTTCTGGGCCACCCCGTCGGCCGTGGACTGGTCCGCCTGATCCGCCTTGGCGGTCAGCGGCTCCTCGCCGCTGTTGTCTGCCACGTCGACGGCAGCCGTGCTCCGTTCCGCCACCGTCGTTCCTGCCTCCCCATCCAATGCGCGCCGTACGACCCCGTGCGCGCCGTCCGACGCCGAAACCAATTGTGCCCACAGTCCGCCGCTATGCACGACACACGGTGGCGGTCGAAGGTTGTGCCCCTGCCTCCCGTCTCAGCGGCCCAGGCGGCCGCGCACCATGCCGACCAGCGAGTTCAGCTCCTCGATGCGCATCCGGCGGGCGGCCACGAAGAAGATGCCCAGCAGTACCGCCCCACCGGCCAGCAGTGCGGCGAAGGAGCCGAGGGCGCCCTGGCCGAGGGCCTGGGTGATGCCGTAACAGGCCGCCCCGCTCAGCAGGGCCGCCGGCACCGAGGCGATGCTCAGCCGGGCGTACGTCCGCAGCACGCGCGAGCCGTCGAGGTCGCCGCCCAGCCGCTTGCGCAGTCTGCGCCAGGCGACACCGACTCCGGTGACATAGGCCAGGCCGTACGAGGCGGCCATGCCGACCACGGCCCAGCGGGCGGGCAGCAGCAGGTAACAGAGCACGGACGCGCCCGCGTTGACCGCAGCGACGATGACCGTGTTGTAGAAGGGGGTCCGGGTGTCCTCGTAGGCGTAGAAGGCGCGCAGCACGACGTACTGCACGGAGTACGGGATCAGGCCGAGGCCGAAGGCCATCAGCATGTAGCCCATGTTCGTGGCCGCGTCGGTGCCCGAGCTGCCGAAGATCAGGGTGCACATCGGCACCCCGAGCGCGAGGAAGCCGAAGGCGATGGGAACGATCGCGACCGCGGTCGTCCGCAGGCCCTGGGAGATGTCGTCGCGGACGGCGCCGCTGTCGTCCTCGGCAGCCGAGCGGGAGAGCCGCGGCAGCAGGGCGGCCATGAGGGAGACGGTGATGATGGCCTGCGGCAGGCCCCAGATGAGCTGGGCGTTGGCGTAGGCGCTGAAGCCGGTTCCGTCGATCCCGGTGTCCACGACCGAGGCGGTGGCCAGCTGCGTGACGACCAATGCGCCCGCTTGGTTCGCGAGGACGAACAGGATGGTCCACTTGGCGAGCATTGCCGCCTTGCCGAGACCGTGGCCCTTCCAGTCGAAGCGCAGGCGCAGCTTGAACCCGGTCTCCCGGAGGTACGGGATCATCGCGAGGGCCTGGACGACGAGGCCGAGCAGGACGCCGATGCCCAGCAGACGGACGCCCTCCGGCGGGATGTTCTCGACGGTCATGCCGGAGTGTTCGGCGGTGCCGTACACGAACAGGAACAGTCCCAGCGTCACGATGATGACGAGGTTGTTCAGGACCGGGGTCCACATCATGGCGCCGAAGCGGCCACGGGCGTTGAGGATCTGGCCCATCACCACGTGGATGCCCATGAAGAAGATCGAGGGCAAGAAGTAACGGGTGAAGGTGACGGCCACGTCGAACGCGGCGGGATTGGAGGCCAGCGGGTTCGACAGGGCACGGACCAGAAGAGGGGCGCCGAGCATGGCGAGGGCGGTGAGAGCGCCGAGGGCCACCATGACCAGGGTGAGCAGCCGGTTGGCGTAGGCCTCGCCGCCGTCCTCGTCGTCCTTCATGGCGCGCACGAGCTGCGGGACGAACACGGAGTTCAAGCCGCCGCCGACGGTCAGGATGTAGATCATCGTCGGCAGCTGGTAGGCCACTTGGAAGGACTCGCCGAGGAGCATCAGGCCCAGCGCCGAGACGATCATCGCGGAGCGGATGAACCCGGTCACCCGCGAGACCATCGTGCCCGCCGCCATCACGGCACTCGACTTCAGCAGACCGGCCGCACGGCCGCCCTTCTTCGGGGCGGCGGCCGCGGGCGCGGGCGCCGGAGCCGGGTCCTGGGGCTCCTGCTGCTCCGGTACGGGGTACTGGCCCTCCTGCGCCTGGTACTGCCCGGGCGAGGGGTACTGCGGCGCCGGTCCCTGTCCGTGTCCGGTGCCGGGTGCGGCGGCCGGTCCGGGCACGCCCGGGTGGTCCGTCGCCGGGCGCGCGGTGCCCTGCTGCTGGTCGCGGAAGAGGTGGGCGAAGGCGTCGTGCTCGTGGCGCTGACCGCCGGCCTGGGTGACCAGGTCGTCGACGCCGACGTACTGGGTGGTGCGGGGGTCGTCGCCGTACGGCAGGTACTGGGTGGCGCCGTCGGGCTCGGGTGCCGGGGTCTGCGCCCACACGTTCGGGTCGGGGGCGTACGGCGACTGCGGAGGCTGGGCGTACAGCTGCTGCGGCGGCGGGTACGTGCCCGGGGGCGGCGGGGGGTGCGCGGCGCGGTCGTACAGCGCCTCGGCGACCGGGTCCTGGGCGGTGAGGTCCTGCGCCCGGTACGGGTCCTGCTCGTAGGCGTCCTGGAGGTACATGTCCGCCGGGTGCTGCGGCGGTACCTGGCCGTGCTCGGGCGGCGGGCCCTCGGGGAAGCCCGAGCTGCCCACGGCCTGGCCGCGGTCACCGTCGTACGGCGCGTTCATGCTTACCCCACCTCATCGTCCCGGGCCCACCGGCCACGACATCCTCAACGGTCCACTCTCTCACCCGCGCCGGACGGGTCGGCGTTTTCCGCTGGGGTGTCCGGTGTCGGGTCACTCGGCTGCTCCGGGTCGCCTGCCCCGGGCCGGGTGCCCGACTCCTCGGTGTGACGGTCGTCGGGGTCTTCCGGGTTCTCGGGCGTGCGCGCGGAGTGCCGCGCGTCCGCCGGGCCGCCCGTCACCGCGTCCGCCGACGCGTCAGCCGACGTGTCCTTCGTCGTCTCCGCCGGCGCGTCCGCCGGTTCCTGACCGTCCTCCTCGGCCTGCCGGGCGGCCGCCCGCTTGCGCTGGGTGTACATCCGGAAACCGGCGAGGACCAGCAGCAGCACGCCGCCGCCGATGACGAGCATCACAGTGGCCGTGATCTCGGTGACCTTCACGTCGAACTGGACGGCCTCACCGTACGGCTGCCCGTCTTCGGTGAACAGCTGGGCGATCACCGTCACCCGGCCGTTGGCGTTGGCGGAGGTGTCGAACTTCACCGACTGGCTGTGCCCGCCGGAGACGGAGACGCGCTGCTCGGCGTAGGCCTTGCCGCCGATCTCCAGGCGGGTGGGGCTGGTGGAGGTGAGCCGCAGCACCAGGTTGTCGACGCCCTGCACCAGGTTGTTCTGCACGGTCACCGGGATGGTGGCGCTGCGGCCGGAGAGCTTGGTCTCCGACTTGTCGATCAGCTTGACCTGCTTGGCGAGGTCGTCGAGGTAGTCCTCCACGCCGTCGCGGTAGCTCTGCGCCTCGGCGCCACGGCCGTGCCACGACGTGGACATCTCGCGGTTTATGGCCCGCCCGAACGGCGTCGCCACGCGCAGCGGGAAGGAGAGGATCACCCGGAAGTCGTCGAGCTTGTCCTGCGTGGTCGCGATCTGCTCGAACGCCTCACGGGGCAGTTCCCGCTTGCGCAGCGCCGACGGGTACGCCGAGGCGGGCGGCACCTTCCTGGTGGCCCGGGCGTCCGGCTTGGCCTCGGCGGCGGCGCTCAGCTCCTGCGTCTCGGTCCAGGTGCCGCCCTGGAGAGCCGTGATCGCCTGCGCCATCGCCCGCGCCTGGCTCGCGCTCGGCATGCGCTGCGGGGCGACGACGATGCTGCGCTGCTTGTCCGTCTGCTGGTTCACGGCGAGGCTCTGCGCGAGGAACCGCTGCACGGCGAGCGTGCCCGCGGACGCCTTCGTCAGATCCGCCTCGAAGGCGGTGGACAGCCGGGCGTCCGCGACGACCGCGGTGGTGCCGCCGCCGATGGGGCGGGCCGCGGACGGCGTGTACGGCAGGGCGCCGCTCTCCTCGAGGCTGTCGCTGCGCGTGATGACCCGGTCGGCACCCGCGGAGGTGGCGACCTTCACGATCGACGGGTCGATCGCACCGTCGACGGGCCAGGCGAAGTCGGTGCTCGGCTGCACGTGGAGGATCGACTCCACGGTGGTGGCGGCGACGTCCGTGGCCGCCTTGTACTGGCTCAGCGAGCCGGTGACGTCCGTGCCGTGGTGGGCGAGGGAGGCGAGATCCGGATCGGCGTAGGGCAGCGCCACGACCTCCTTGCCGGCCACCGCCTTCTGCAGCTCGGCGAGCCACTGGTTGGCGACCGCCTGCCGGCTGCCCGGGACGGTGTCGTCGCCGGCCCGCACCTCGTAGCTGCGCGTCATCGCGTCGACGGAGGCCAGCAGGTCCGGGTCGATCACCCAGGTGACGTCCAGGTCCTTGCCGAGCGCCACCATCTGCGCCAGCCGGCCGCCGGGGGCGATCTCCGCGGCGAGGTCCTCGTTGAGGAAGACCGGGGTCTGCTGCTCGTTGGAGCCGGTCTCGGCCGTCATGTGCGCCGTGGAGACCAGCGGCCACAGGAACGTCGTTCTGGTCCTCGGTTCCGCCTCGTCGGGCTGCCAGGGCAGGAAGGTCCGCTGGAAGCCCAGCACCTCGTCCCAGGGCCGCGAGGCGGTCTCGCCGGTCAGCGAGACACCGAGCGAGTAGACGCCCTCGTCACCGAGGTCCAGCTCGTCGACCGGCACCGAGATGCTGAAGTGCTCGGAGACGCCCGGGGTGAGCTGGTCGAACGCCTGGGTGTAGTCCCCGCCGACTTCCCTGCCGTCGGAGCCCGGAACGTATGCGCCGTTCTTGGCGGCGGTGTCGATCCCCGAGCGGGTGGTCAGTTCCTCGCCCACCCGCAGGTCCACATGGGCGTCGGTGATCGTTTCCTTGCCCTTGTTGGTCACCGTGCCGGAGACGGTGAGGGTGTCACCGTCCGTGGGGGCGGCCGGGCTGAACGAGTCGAGGGCGACGGCCACCGTGCGTGAGCCGGAGGCGGCCTTCGCGGTGGTCCGGGCGGCGGCGTCCGCGGCCGGCGCGGCGGACAGCTGGCACAGGCCGGCCAGGAGGGGTGCCCCCGCCAGCAGTGCTCCGGCGCGCAGCAGCCGCCGGCGGGCAGGTGAGGGACACGTCCCCTGGATGTCTGCCGCCTCGGCCACGCGCTCGCCCGTCCCTCGTCGTCGTCAGTGGTCGTCGGAATGTGCGTCCACGCATGGTAACGATGCGCGCTGAGGGGAAGTGCCGCGGACCGTGCCACAAGATCGGGGGACTGCGGGCCACCGCCCCGAATGCGTACGTATCGGCGGGAGCGCTGGAGAACGTCGCAAGGGCTTGCCTTGGGCGGGTATCGGCGGCCCGGTCCAGGCGGGAACAATCGGCGCGCCCGCGGTGCCCCAGGCCACGTACCCTCTTCTGTTGTGCCGAACGCCAAGGAAGAAATCACCAGCGCCGTGACCCAGGAGCAGGACCGTGCGGTGACCGAGCCGCTGCAGGTCGCCCCGGTCGCCGATGACCTCGCTCGCCGATTCCAGGAGGCCGGGTTCTCTCTCGCCCTGGTCGGCGGCTCGGTCCGGGACGCGCTGCTCGGCCGGCTCGGCAACGACCTGGACTTCACGACCGACGCCCGCCCCGAGGACGTGCTGAAGATCGTGCGGCCCTGGGCGGACGCCGTCTGGGACGTCGGCATCGCCTTCGGCACGGTCGGGGCGCAGAAGGACGGTTACCAGATCGAGGTGACCACCTACCGGTCGGAGGCCTACGACCGGACGTCCCGCAAGCCGGAGGTCTCGTACGGCGACTCCATCGAGGAGGACCTCGTCCGGCGTGACTTCACCGTCAACGCGATGGCGGTGGCCCTGCCGGAGAAGACGTTCATCGACCCGTACGGCGGGCTCGACGATCTCGCGGCGCGGGTGCTGCGCACCCCGGGGACGCCCGAGGAGTCCTTCTCGGACGATCCGCTGCGGATGATGCGGGCCGCGCGTTTCGCCGCGCAGCTCGACTTCGAGGTGGCTCCCGAGGTCGTCACGGCGATGACGGAGATGGCCGGGCGGATCGAGATCGTCTCGGCCGAGCGGGTGCGGGACGAGCTGAACAAGCTCATCCTCTCCGCCCATCCGCGCAAGGGGCTCACGCTGCTCGTGGACACCGGGCTGGCCGGGTATGTGCTGCCCGAGCTGCCGGCCCTGCGTCTGGAGAGCGACGAGCACCACCGGCACAAGGACGTCTACGAGCACACGCTGATCGTCCTGGAGCAGGCGATCGCGCTGGAGGAGGACGGCCCGGACCTGACGCTCCGGCTGGCGGCGCTGCTGCACGACATCGGCAAGCCGCGCACCCGCCGCTTCGAGAAGGACGGCCGCGTCTCGTTCCACCACCACGAGGTGGTCGGGGCGAAGATGACCAAGAAGCGCATGACCGCGCTGAAGTACTCTAACGAGCTGATCAAGGACGTCTCCCGGCTGGTGGAGCTGCACCTGCGCTTCCACGGCTACGGCACGGGAGAGTGGACCGACTCGGCGGTGCGCCGCTACGTCCGGGACGCGGGCCATCTCCTGGAGCGGCTGCACAAGCTGACCCGCTCGGACTGCACGACGCGGAACAAGCGCAAGGCAGCCGCGCTCTCCCGGGCGTACGACGGTCTGGAGGAGCGCATCGCCCAGCTCCAGGAGCAGGAGGAGCTGGACGCGATCCGGCCCGACCTCGACGGCAACCAGATCATGGAAATCCTGGGCATCAAGCCGGGCCCCGAGGTCGGCCAGGCCTACAAGCACATGCTGGAGCTGCGGCTGGAGAACGGGCCGATGGGGCACGACGAGGCGGTCGCGGCGCTCAAGGAGTGGTGGGCCGAGCGAAGCTGAGGGTGTGAAACGAGGTCGTGTTTCACGTGAAACACGACCTCCGCACAGCACTCACCGGGACTCCCGGATGTGAAGAGGGGCGATGTTCCACGTGAAACATCGCCCCTCTCCCTGCCCGCCTTACTTCTTGTAGTCCTTCAGGCAGAGCAGGAAGTCGCTGCCGTCACCGGACTCGGTGTACGAGTACTGGAAGTCCTTGGCTTCTTTAGAACACGCGGACTCGGCGGTGAGCGCGGAGTACGAGCCCTCGACCTTGGCCAGCACGACAAACTCGGCCTTGGCGTCCTTGCAGTCGACAACCTCGAGGTCCGGGTTGTTGTCGTCGGTGCTGCCGCGGTGCATGCAGTCACCGACGGCTGCGGTGTTGGCGTCGTCCCGGCTGGCTATGAAGCCGCCGATGGCCACGGAGGCGACCGCGATCACGATGACGATGTTCTTGATCGTCTTGAAGCTGAGCTTGCGGCGGGGCTGCTCCGGAACGGGGGCGTAGGGCGCGGCGCCCTGCTGCGGGAAGCTGGGCTGCTGGCCGTACGGGTTCTGCCCCTGGGGCTGGCCCTGCGCGAACGGGTTGCCCTGGGGCGGCGGAGTGGTCACTTGGGGATCCCCCTGGGAACTGGGTGCGTGACGCGGAAGAACGACGCGCATAAAGATCGAATAAGACCCACGTAAGGTATCGGCCACCACTGACATCGCCATACCAGGGAGTGGGTCTGTGGCCTTGATGTGACACTCAGCGGCGCTCAAAGCGGGCCATAGCCACAGCAACCGTCGCGTAGGTCAGAGCGACGAGGACCACCAGTGCCGTGGAGCGGCCGTCCGGGGGCAGCATCAGGGCGGCCACGCCGGCCGCTCCGACGAAGGCGACGTTGAACAGGACGTCGTAGACGGAGAAGGCCCGGCCGCGGAAGCCGTCCTCGACCGAGGACTGGACGACGGTGTCCGTCGCGATCTTGGCGCCCTGGGTGGTCAGCCCGAGCACGAAGGCCGCCACGAGGAGCGGGCCGGTGGCGAAGGGCAGTCCCAGGGCCGGCTCCAGCACGGCGGCCGCGGCCGCGCAGACGACGATCCAGCGGCCGGGCCCGAGCCGCCCGGCGGCCCAGGGCGTCAGCACGGCGGCGACGAAGAATCCGGCACCGGAGACGCCGAGGGCCAGCCCCAGCAGGGTGAGTCCGTCGTCGGTGTCCGACGTCAGCGCGTACCGGCAGAGCATCAGCAGCATCACCGTGAGCGCGCCGTAGCAGAAGCGCATCAGCGTCATCGACGCCAGTGCCCAGGCGGCTTCCCGGCGGGCGGGTCCCGCGAGATGGCGCACGCCCGCCCGGAGGTCGCGCAGGGTGCCGGACAGAGCCGCCCCGAGGCGGGGACGGACCTGCTCGGGATCCGGCCCCAGCAGGTCACGGTGCATGCGCAGGGAGGCGGCGGCGCCGCACAGGTACAGTGCGGCGCCCAGCAGCACCACTGCCGCGTCGGAGTCGGACCCGGCCAGCCGTACGACGAAGGCGAGGCCGCCGCCCGCGGTCGCGGCCAGGGTCCCGGCGGTCGGCGAAAGGGAGTTGGCCATCACCAGGCGCTCGGCGTCGACCACGCGCGGCAGCGCGGCGGACAGGCCGGAGAGCACGAAGCGGTTGACGGCGGTGACACAGAGGGCGGAGACGTAGAAGAGCCAGTCCGGGACGTGGCTGGTCATCAGAAGCGCGGTGCCCGTGGCCAGCAGGGCGCGCAGCACATTGCCGTAGAGGAAGACCTGGCGGCGGCGCCAGCGGTCGAGGAGCACGCCCGCGAACGGGCCCACCAGGGAGTACGGGAGCAGCAGCACCGCCATGGCGGAGGCGATCGCGGCGGGTGAGGCCTGTCTCTCCGGGGAGAAGACGACGTACGTGGCGAGGCCGACCTGGTAGACGCCGTCGGCGCCCTGGGAGAGCAGTCGTACGGCGAGCAGTCGCCGGAAGTTCCGGAAGCGGAGCAGGACGCGCAGATCACGTACGACGGCCATGGGGTCAGCCTCACATACGGGGAGGGTCCCCGGGCGCAGTGCCTCGGGGACCCTTCACCACCCACAGGGTCGCGTGCGTCAGCGCGGAGCCGCTGGGTCTCGCTAGCGCTCGACCTCGCCCTTGATGAACTTCTCGACGTTCTCGCGGGCCTCGTCGTCGAAGTACTGGACCGGCGGGGACTTCATGAAGTACGAGGACGCCGACAGGATCGGGCCGCCGATGCCGCGGTCCTTGGCGATCTTCGCGGCGCGCAGGGCGTCGATGATGACGCCGGCGGAGTTCGGGGAGTCCCAGACCTCGAGCTTGTACTCCAGGTTCAGCGGGACGTCACCGAAGGCGCGGCCCTCGAGGCGGACGTAGGCCCACTTGCGGTCGTCGAGCCAGGCGACGTAGTCGGACGGGCCGATGTGGACGTTCTTCTCGCCGAGGTCCCGGTCGGGGATCTGCGAGGTGACGGCCTGCGTCTTGGAGATCTTCTTGGACTCCAGGCGCTCGCGCTCGAGCATGTTCTTGAAGTCCATGTTGCCGCCGACGTTCAGCTGCATGGTGCGGTCCAGGATGACGCCGCGGTCCTCGAACAGCTTCGCCATGACGCGGTGCGTGATGGTGGCGCCGACCTGGGACTTGATGTCGTCACCGACGATCGGGACGCCCGCCTCGGTGAACTTGTCCGCCCACTCCTTGGTGCCGGCGATGAAGACCGGGAGGGCGTTGACGAAGGCGACCTTGGCGTCGATGGCGCACTGGGCGTAGAACTTCGCCGCGTCCTCGGAGCCGACCGGCAGGTAGCAGACGAGGACGTCGACCTGCTTGTCCTTGAGGACCTGGACGACGTCGACCGGCTCCTCGGCGGACTCCTCGATGGTCTGGCGGTAGTACTTGCCGAGGCCGTCGAGGGTGTGGCCGCGCTGGACGGTCACGCCGGTGCGGGGCACGTCGCAGATCTTGATGGTGTTGTTCTCGGAGGCGCCGATGGCGTCCGCGAGGTCGAGGCCGACCTTCTTCGCGTCGACATCGAACGCGGCGACGAACTCCACGTCACGGACGTGGTAGTCGCCGAACTGCACGTGCATCAGGCCGGGGACCTTGGACGCCGGGTCGGCGTCCTTGTAGTACTCGACTCCCTGCACCAGCGACGCGGCGCAGTTGCCCACGCCGACGATGGCTACGCGAACCGAACCCATTCCGGTTGCTCCCTGTGTGTACTCGGTGAGGCCCTGACGGGGGTCTCACGTGGCGGTGTCGTCGGGCGTATCCGGCCGGGTGTCGTCCCCGGGCCGGGGCAGGCCGCCCGGCGCTCCAGATGTGGTGTCCTGCTGAGCGGGCTCCCCGGAGGGGGAACCCCGAAGGTCCCGCCCGGCCCGCTCGCTCTCGATGAGCTCGTTCAGCCAGCGCACTTCGCGCTCCACGGACTCCATGCCGTGGCGCTGGAGCTCAAGGGTGTAGTCGTCGAGGCGCTCGCGGGTGCGCGCCAGGGAGGCGCGCATCTTCTCCAGGCGCTCCTCCAGCCGGCTGCGGCGGCCCTCCAGCACGCGCATGCGCACATCGCGCGACGTCTGCCCGAAGAAGGCGAACCGCGCGGCGAAGTGCTCGTCCTCGTACGCGTCGGGGCCGGTCTGCGAGAGCAGCTGTTCGAAGTGCTCTTTGCCCTCCGCCGTCAACCGGTAGACGATCTTGGCGCGCCGGCCCGTGAGCGGGGCGGCCGGCGCCTCCTCGGCGTCCTGGCTCGGTTCTTCGATCAACCAGCCGTTTGCGACCAGCGTCTTGAGGCAGGGGTAGAGCGTCCCGTAGCTGAACGCGCGGAACACACCCAGTGACGTATTGAGTCGTTTGCGCAGCTCATAGCCGTGCATCGGAGATTCGCGGAGCAGGCCGAGTACGGCGAACTCGAGGATCCCGGAACGCCGGCTCATGATCGCCTCCTCTCTTCCGCGGTCGTACCGTCACGGTCTTTATGTCGTGCTGATGTATCGACTCGATACATCAGCACGATAGAACGGCCCCCCTGATGCGACAAGAGGGGGAATCGTGAACGGCGTCACATCACCGCTTCGTAGGAGCCGAGTTGCCTGTTTTGGGGTGAACTTCGGGGCTCGGCGGGTTTTGCCGCTGCGTAGTCTGTGCGGCATGCACACCACCGGGAACCGAGTTGCGTCCGGGGGCGTCCCCGTCCCTGGTGCAGTACGGGTGAATGCGGAACCGGCCACATCCGTACTTCGGGGGGACCGGAAACCAGCCGCCGTTTCCAGGCGCGCAAGGGTGCGCCTGCCCGAGGAGTAATCGTTCGATGAGCGAGCACCGTCGCAAACCGCCGCAGCCGCAGGGAGGCGGACGTGCCGCGGCCCGACGCGGCCAGTCCGGCTCGTCCTCCGGCCGCCGAGCGGCACCGCGAGGCGCCACTGGATCTCCATCCGACACTTATGGGTCGGGTTCTCACGCGCCGGGAGGCGAGGAACGGCCGTACAGTAGCCGCGCCGAGGCCCGGCGGGCAGCGCAGAGGGGTGCCGGCAGCCGCCGCAGAGCTCCCGAGAACGGGCGACGCGGCCCCGGCGGACCGAACGGGCCCGGACGCGGCAGGGGGCGGGCCGCCGCCTCCGACCGGAAGCGGTTCATCGACTACCCGCGCTCCGGCAAGTACGGCTGGCAGCGCTGGGTGCCCTCCTGGAAGCTGATCTCCGGTCTCTGCCTGGCCTTCTTCGGCAGCCTGGTCGCCGTCGCCGGCATCGGTTACGCCATGGTGGGCATCCCCACCGAGGAGAACGCCGCCGCGCTGTCCCAGAACAACGTCTACTACTGGGCCGACGGCAAGCAGATGGTCGCGACCGGCTCCGGCGAGAACCGGCAGAACATCTCGTTCGAGCAGATCCCGAAGGACATGCAGTGGGCGGTCATCTCCGCCGAGAACAAGACGTTCTACGAGGACTCCGGCGTCGACCCGATGGGTATCGCCCGCGCGCTGGCCAACATGGCCACGGGCGGTGACACCCAGGGCGGATCCACGATCACCCAGCAGTTCGTCAAGAACACCTACCTGAGTCAGGAACAGACCGTCTCCCGGAAGTTCAAGGAGATGTTCATCTCGATCAAGGTGGGGACGAAGCTCGACAAGCGCGACATCCTTCAGGGCTACCTGAACACCTCGTACTACGGGCGGGGCGCGTACGGCATCCAGGCCGCCGCGCAGACGTACTACGGCAAGGACGCCGAGGACCTCAGCGCCAGCGAGTGCGCCTTCCTCGCGGCCCTGCTGAAGGGACCGACGTACTACGACCCGGCCGGCAACGAGGGGCTCGACTCCTCCGCGACCCCGGACGCGAACCGGGAGCGGTCCGAGAAGCGGTGGCGCTGGATCCTCGGGGAGATGAACAAGGACGGCCACCTCTCGGACGCCAAGTACCAGGAGGCCATCAGCGAGTACCCCGAGCCCCAGGGCCGCAAGGCGATCAAGGGCATGACCGGTCAGATCAGCTACCTGGTCGACACCGCCAAGAAGTACGTGCTGGCCCACAGCGACATCACCGAGGCCCAGTTCGACCAGGGCGGCTACCAGATCTACACGACCTTCGAGCGGGAAAAGGTCCAGGCACTGGCCCAGTCCGTCAAGAAGATCGAGAAGGAGCGGCTGGACCCGAAGCGGAAGCTGGACCAGCACGTCCAGTTCGGTGCCGCGTCGGTGAAGCCCAACGACGGCGCGATCGTCGCCCTCTACGGCGGCGCCGGCTACGAGAAGGGCCACTTCAACAACAACGCGGACACCTCGGGTGTCCCCGTCGGTTCGACGTGGAAGCCGTTCGTACTCGCCGCGGCCATGCAGTACGGCACGTACAAGAGCGACGGTGTCGGCGTCTCGCCCATGAGCAAGTACAACGGCAACGACCACCTCAAGGTGCAGAAGCCGGACGGCAGCTACTACCTCAAGGAAGACAACTCGCTCTTCTACCAGGAGAACGAGAGCGACCATCCCTGGGGCTACATCACCCTGCACAAGGCGATGGAGCAGTCCGTGAACACCCCGTTCGTGCAGCTCGGCGTCGACGTCGGCATGGAGAAGGTGCGGGACATCGCCCAGCAGGCGGGCATCCTGAAGCAGAGCTTCTCCGAGACCAACCCGTCGTTCGCGCTCGGCACCTCCACCCCCAGCGCGATCCGCATGGCAGACGCGTACGCGACGTTCGCGGCCTCCGGCAAGCAGGTCGATCCGTACTCGGTGAAGCAGGTCAAGCGGGGCGGCCAGCCGCTTCCGGGCTTCGACAAGCCCGCGGTCAAGGAAGCGATCCCCGCGAACGTGGCGAACAACGTCACGAAGGTCCTCGAGAACGTCATCGAGAACGGCACGGCCCAGAACGCCAAGGCCCTGGGGCGTACGGCGGCCGGCAAGACCGGTACCACCGACGAGAACAAGTCCGCCTGGTTCGTCGGCTACACCCAGCAGCTGTCGACCGCAGTGGCGATGTTCCGTGAGAACCCCAAGAGCCACGCGCTGCTCTCCATGAACGGCACGGCCGGCAAGGACTCCATCCACGGTGGTGACATCCCCACCGAGGTGTGGACCGAGTACATGAAGGTGGCGCTGAAGGGCGAGTCGGATCCCGGCTTCCCCGAGCCCTCGCCGATCGGAAGGGTCATCGACCAGGTCGGTGCCCCGTCGCCGACCCCGTCGGTCACCGCGACGCCGAGCGAGACCGTGACCGAGGAGCCCAGCCCCTCGCCCAGCACGTCCGAGCCCGAGCCGACTCCGAGCGCGTCGGCGAGCGAGAGCTGCGCCTTCGGCTGGTGCAACGACAACGGTGGCCCCGGCGATCCCGGCGGTGATGACGGCGATGTCTCGCCCGCGCCCAGCGTCAGTGAGACATCCGGCACCGGTGGCAATGGCAACGGCGGCAACGGCAACGGCGGCTTCTTCGGAGGCACAGACACCGAGTGACGCCCGCCGTCACAGCGCTCTCTGAGCGCGGCTGGTGCCCCTGTTTCACGTGAAACGCTTCGTTTCACGTGAAACAGGGGCACTTTTCTCTCCCCGGCCCTCCCTGCGGCCGACGTCACCGTGGATCCTCAGCCGCGTACGGCAGGATGTGCCCCATGCCCAGTGCAGAAACGACGCAGACGAGCGCGCAGGAGCCGGACCCGGTACGGCCGACGAGGGCCGACGAGGTCGCTGCGGCCGGCAGCGAGCTGATCGGCGGCCCCATCGGGCGGCGCGCCCTGCTCGGGACGTCCTGGTGGACTCCCGTGCGGGTGATCGCGCTCGTGGCGATCGGCGTGTTCGCCCTCGGACTGGTCCAGAAGGCGCCCTGCTACAACGGGGCCTGGTTCTTCGGCGCCAGCTCGCAGTACACGCACGCGTGCTACTCGGACATCCCGCACCTCTACCAGGGGCGCGGTTTCGCCGATGGTCTCGTGCCGTACTTCGACCGGCTCCCCGGCGACATGGAGTACCTGGAGTACCCGGTGCTGACCGGTGTCTTCATGGAGGTCGCCGCCTGGCTCACCCCGGGTGACGGCAGCATCCAGCACCAGGAGCAGTGGTACTGGATGGTCAACGCCGGGATGCTGATGGTCTGCGCGGCCGTCATCGCCGTGTGCGTGACCCGCACGCACGCCCGGCGCCCCTGGGACGGTCTGCTGGTCGCCCTGGCACCCGCCTTCGCCCTGACCGCCACCATCAACTGGGACCTGCTGGCCGTCGCCCTGACGGCCGCCGCGATGCTGATGTGGGCGCGGCGCCGCTCGCTCGCCTTCGGAATCCTTCTGGGGCTCGCCACGGCTGCCAAGCTCTACCCCGTGTTTCTGCTCGGCCCGCTGTTCGTGCTGTGCTGGCGGGCCGGCCGGTGGCGTGACTTCGGGAAGGCACTGGGGGGCGCGGCTGTCGCCTGGGTGGTGGTGAACGGGCCGGTCATGCTCTTCGCCTTCGATGGCTGGTCGAAGTTCTACCGGTTCAGCCAGGAGCGCGGCGTGGACTTCGGCTCCTTCTGGCTGATCCTCGCGCAGAACTCCAGCGACCCGCTCAGCACCGAGACCGTCAACACCCTGGCGACGCTGCTGATGCTGCTGTGCTGCGTGGGTGTCGCGGCGCTCACCCTGACCGCCCCGCGCCGCCCGCGCTTCGCCCAGCTGGCGTTCCTGATCGTCGCGGCCTTCATCCTCACCAACAAGGTCTACTCGCCGCAGTACGTGCTGTGGCTCGTGCCGCTCGCCGCGCTGGCCCGGCCGAAGTGGCGGGACTTCCTCGTCTGGCAGGCGTGCGAGGTCATGTACTTCCTGGGCATCTGGATGTACCTCGCGTACACGACCAGCGGCGACGCCCACAAGGGACTGCCGACCGACGGCTACCACTGGGCGATCGGCGTGCATCTGCTCGGCACGCTGTATCTGTGCGCCGTCGTGGTCCGCGACATCCTCATGCCGGAACGGGACGTGGTGCGCCGTGATGGTGACGACGATCCCTCCGGAGGCGTGCTCGACGGCGCGGAGGACGTCTTCGTGCTCGGCGCCGCGGCCCATCCGCCCCGCCACGCTGCGCACTTCGAGGGCGCGTCGGGCGCGCAGGTGGAGTGGGGCGCTTCCAAGGAGGCCGGCGGTTCGCCCTGAGCGAACAGGGCGGCGCAGAAGCGGCACGCAGAGGCGCCAGGCAGGAGCGGGCACGCAGAGGCGCCAGGCAGGAGCGGGCACGCAGAGGCACCGGGCAGGACGCAGAAGGCCGTACGCGGGATTCCTCCGCGTACGGCCCTCATGCGTCTGTGGGGGCGTGCCCCGTGTGCTCCGGTGCTCAGCGGTCCACGAGCCGGTCGAACTGGGTGGTGGTGTGCCGCAGATGGGCGACCAGCTCGTCCCCGACCTTCGGCTCCGGGGCGTCGGCCGGCACGAACAGGATGGACACCTGCATGTGCGGCGGCTCGGCGAACCAGCGCTGCTTGCCGCCCCAGACGAACGGAGAAAGGTTCCGGTTCACCGTGGCGAGGCCCGCGCGGGCGACGCCCTTGGCGCGCGGCATGACGCCGTGCAGCGCCTTCGGGGCCTCCAGACCCACCCCGTGCGACGTTCCGCCCGCCA
Organism: Streptomyces sp. JB150; assembly: GCF_011193355.1. Lineage (GTDB taxonomy): Bacteria > Actinomycetota > Actinomycetes > Streptomycetales > Streptomycetaceae > Streptomyces. Next base: position 3,742,773 of record NZ_CP049780.1, on the reverse strand, counting down.
CGACGACCAGGAAGCCGTCGGAGGCGGCCTTCTGCTGCCGGTAGCCGAAGCGGTCGCCCTTGGAGACGCGGGTGACGTCGAGGACGGCACCGCGGTACTCCGTTGCCTCGTGGTCGCCCAGCCACAGGCGCGTGCCGATGCGCGCACGGAACCGGGTCTGCGGGAACTGCTGCTGGAGACGGGCGAGTTCATCGGCCTTGAGGTGGCTGACGAACATCGTGTGCAGCGGCAGCCGGGCGGCACGCAGCCGGTCCATCCAGCCGATGACCTCCTCGACGGCGTCCGAGCCGTCGGTGCGGTCCAGCGGCAGGTGGATCGCGAAGCCCTCCAGGCGGACGTTCTCGATCGCGGCGTGCAACTGCGGCAGGTCCTGCTCGTTGATGCCGTGCCGCTTCATCGAGGACATCACCTCGATGACCACGCGGGCACCCACCAGGCCGTACACGCCGTCGACGGACGACACCGACCGCACGACCCGGTCGGGCAGCGGTACCGGCTCCTCGCCGCGCCGGTACGGCGTCAGCACCAGCAGGTCGCCGCTGAACCAGTCCTTGATCCGCGCGGCCTCGTACGTGGTGCCGACGGCGAGCATGTCGGCGCCCAGCCGCGTGGCCTCCTCCGCCAGCCGCTCGTGCCCGAAGCCGTAGCCGTTGCCCTTGCAGACCGGGACCAGCCCCGGGAACTGCTCCTGCACGTGCTTGTGGTGCGCCCGCCAGCGCGCGGTGTCGACGTAGAGCGTGAGCGCCATGGCCGGACCTGGAACCTTTCTCGTGGCTGCGGTGTATCAGAGGTATGGAAGCTGTCGGAGCTATGGAAGCAAACGCCCCGCGCTCAGCGGCGCGACATGTAGATGTCGAGCGCCTTGTGGAGCAGCTTGTTCAGCGGGAAGTCCCACTCGCCGAGGTATTCGGCGGCCTGGCCGCCGGTGCCCACCTTGAACTGGATGAGGCCGAAGAGGTGGTCGGACTCGTCCAGCGAGTCGGAGATGCCCCGCAGGTCGTAGACGGTGGCGCCGAGCGCGTAGGCATCGCGCAGCATCCGCCACTGCATCGCGTTCGAGGGCCGGACCTCACGGCCGATGTTGTCGGAGGCGCCGTAGGAGTACCAGACGTGGCCGCCGACGATCAGCATCGTCGCCGCCGACAGGTTCACCCCGTTGTGCCGGGCGAAGTACAGCCGCATGCGGTTGGGGTCCTCGCTGTTGAGGGCCGTCCACATGCGCTGGAAGTACGACAGCGGGCGGGGCCGGAACTTGTCGCGCACCGCGGTGATCTCGTACAGCCGCTGCCACTCCTCCAGGTCGTGGTAGCCGCCCTGGACGACCTCGACCCCGGCCTTCTCGGCCTTCTTGATGTTGCGGCGCCACAGCTGGTTGAAGTTCTTGTGCACCTCTTCCAGGGACCGGTTGGCCAGCGGCACCTGGAAGACGTAGCGGGGCTGCACGTCGCCGAAGCCGGCGCCGCCGTCCTCGCCCTGCTGCCAGCCCATGCGGCGCAGCTTGTCGGCCACCTCGAAGGCACGCGGCTCGATGAAGTCCGCCTCCATGTCCCGCAGGCGCTTCACGTCCGGGTTCTGGATGCCCTGCTTGATGGAAGCGGCCTCCCAGCGCCGGATGATCACCGGCGGGCCCATCTTCACGGAGAAGGCGCCCTGCTGCTTCAGGTGCGCCAGCATCGGCTGGATCCAGTCCTCGAGGTTCGGCGCGAACCAGTTGATGACCGGGCCCTCGGGGAGATAGGCCAGGTAGCGCTTGATCTTCGGCAGCTGACGGTAGAGGACGAGGCCCACGCCGACCAGCTCGCCGGTGCGCTCGTCGAACCAGCCGAGATTCTCCGAACGCCACTCCGCCTTGACGTCTGCCCAGGCCGGGACCTGCATGTGGCTCGCCGCCGGCAGGCTCTGGATGTAGGCCAGATGCTGCTCGCGACTGATGGTCCTCAGGGTCAGGCTCATTCGGGGCGCTCCTCGGGCTGGTGTGTCCCCATGGGTACAGGGGCTCCGGCTCTAGCGCCGAAGCCTACTGCGCCCGGGAAGCGGCCCGATTGGGCGTACGGCACCTTCGCCCCGGCCAGACGGCTGCCGGGGCGGGGGCGAGGTGCCGGTGCGGCCGGGGCCTCAGCCGAAGAGGCCGCCGTGCGCCATGCCGAGGAAGAAGCCGAGCCCGGAGGCACCGAGGCCCAGGATCAGCCCGAAGCGTTCGCGGGTCGTTTCCGAGATCCACTGGCCGTACGCGCCGGTGAAGATCCCCACCAGACCGGTCCAGGAGCTCAGCAGATGCAGGCTGGGGAACTGCGCCGTGACGAACGAGACCACGCCGAGCACCAGGGTCACGGCCAGCAGGGCGTCCTGGACGGGGTGGGGCCTGCCGTCGGTGGCGAAGAGGGAACCGGCGGTGTTGGGTCGCAATGCCTGTGCCATGTGGGCACCTCCTTGCGGAAAACGGCGCACGTAGCGCCATACACACCCGTTGTGTACAGACTGACCGCCTCCGCGACCGGATTTCAACCGGAAGCCGGTGTGCGGGTAGTCTGTACCGTCTGCACCGGTGTCTGCCCAGGCTCGCCAGGAGCTAACACCCGGCCCACCTGGGATATCGCTCACCGACCCCTGATTGTCAGTGGCGGCCGATACCGTTGCGTACGCATCACAACCCTCCTGCCACGGAACGACCGTGGCCGCTGAGTCCAAAGGAGGTGGGTTCCACATGCGTCACTACGAGGTGATGGTCATCCTCGACCCCGATCTCGAGGAGCGCGCTGTCTCCCCGCTGATCGAGAACTTCCTTTCTGTCGTCCGTGACGGTGGCGGAAAGGTCGAGAAGGTCGACACCTGGGGCCGTCGTCGTCTCGCGTACGAGATCAAGAAGAAGCCCGAGGGCATCTACTCGGTCATCGACCTGCAGGCCGAGCCTGCGGTCGTCAAGGAGCTCGACCGCCAGATGAACCTGAACGAGTCGGTCCTCCGGACCAAGGTCCTCCGCCCCGAGACCCACTGAGCTCACCCGCTCAGCTGATCTCGGGACTCGAGTAGCACCACCAGCAGCCAGCAGCAGCAAACCCGCCGAGAGGTTCCCCCATGGCAGGCGAGACCGTCATCACGGTCATCGGCAATCTTGTCGACGACCCCGAGCTGCGCTTCACCCCCTCCGGTGCGGCGGTCGCGAAGTTCCGTGTCGCGTCCACTCCCCGCACCTTCGACCGTCAGACCAACGAGTGGAAGGACGGCGAAAGCCTCTTCCTGACCTGCTCGGTCTGGCGCCAGGCGGCCGAGAACGTCGCCGAGTCCCTTCAGCGGGGCATGCGCGTCATCGTGCAGGGCCGGCTGAAGCAGCGGTCGTACGAGGACCGTGAGGGTGTCAAGCGCACGGTCTTCGAGCTGGACGTCGAGGAAGTCGGCCCCAGCCTGCGCAACGCCACGGCCAAGGTCACCAAGACCAGCGGCCGGGGTGGCCAGGGCGGCGGTTACGGCGGCGGTGGCGGCGGCCAGCAGGGCGGCGGCTGGGGCGGCGGCCCCGGTGGCGGCCAGCAGGGTGGCGGCGCTCCCGCCGACGACCCGTGGGCGACCGGCGCTCCCGCCGGTGGCAACCAGGGCGGCGGCTGGGGCGGCGGCTCCGGCGGCGGTGGCGGCTACTCGGACGAGCCTCCCTTCTAAGGGCGGGCTCGCACCCCAACTTCTTGATCACACAGGAGAATCACCATGGCGAAGCCGCCTGTGCGCAAGCCTAAGAAGAAGGTCTGCGCGTTCTGCAAGGACAAGGTCACGTACGTGGACTACAAGGACACGAACATGCTGCGGAAGTTCATTTCCGACCGCGGCAAGATCCGTGCCCGCCGCGTGACCGGCAACTGCACGCAGCACCAGCGTGACGTCGCCACGGCCGTCAAGAACAGCCGTGAGATGGCGCTGCTGCCCTACACGTCCACCGCGCGCTAAGGGAAGGGTGACCGACTCATGAAGATCATCCTCACCCACGAGGTCTCCGGCCTCGGTGCCGCCGGCGATGTCGTCGACGTCAAGGACGGCTACGCTCGCAACTACCTGATCCCGCGGAAGTTCGCTATCCGCTGGACCAAGGGTGGCGAGAAGGACGTCGAGCAGATCCGTCGTGCTCGCAAGATCCACGAGATCCAGACCATCGAGCAGGCCAACGCTGTGAAGGCCCAGCTCGAGGGCGTCAAGGTCCGCCTGGCCGTCCGCTCCGGCGACGCCGGTCGTCTCTTCGGTTCCGTCACCCCGGCCGACATCGCCTCGGCGATCAAGGCTGCCGGTGGCCCCGAGGTCGACAAGCGCCGCATCGAGCTCGGCACGCCGATCAAGACCCTGGGCGCCCACGAGACGTCCGTGCGTCTGCACCCCGAGGTTGCCGCCAAGGTCAACATCGAGGTCGTCGCGGCCTGATAGCTGCGCTCGGCTTGAACAGCTGAGAGAGGGGCCGCACCCGTGCAGGGTGCGGCCCCTCTTCGTGTGTGTTCGAGGGCAGCCGGGTCGGCATTGCGGCACGGGTGGTTTCACGTGAAACGGCTCGTTTCACGTGAAACGAGCCGTGGAGCAGCCGCTGTCGCCGAGGCGTTGTCTTGCCGTCGGCGTGCACCCAGCCGTCAGCGCGTCGCTCCCGTCACGAGCCAGCGGCCCGAGCGGGTGCGGACCCACAGGGTGAGCATCCGGACGGTCATCATCAGGGTCATCGCGAGCCACAGGGCGGTGAGTCCGCCGCCGAGGCTGGGGACGAGGAGGGCCACCGGAGTGAAGACGGCCAGAGTGAGCACCATGGCCCAGGCGAGGTACGGTCCGTCGCCCGCGCCCATGAGGACACCGTCCAGGACGAAGACGACTCCGCTGACCGGCTGGGACAGGGCCACCACCAGCAGAGCGGGGAGCGCGGCGTCCTTCACGGCGGAGTCGCTGGTGAACAGGGGCAGGAAGAGCGGACGGGACACCATCACGAGCAAGCCCAGCAGGAAGCCGACGGCGATGCCCCACTGCACCATGCGCCGGCAGACGTCACGCGCGCGCTGGGCGTCCCCGGCGCCGAGATAACGCCCGATGATGGCCTGACCGGCGATGGCGATGGCGTCGAGGGCGAAGGCGAGCAGGCTCCACAGCGACAGGATGATCTGGTGGGCGGCGATGTCGGCGTCGCCGAGCCGGGCCGCCACAGCGGTGGCGATCATCAGGATCGCGCGCAGGGAGAGCGTGCGCACCAGCAGAGGGACGCCTGCCTGGGCGGAGGCCTTGATCCCGGCGGCGTCGGGGCGCAGCGAGGCCCCGTGGCGGCGTGCACCGCGGACGACCACCACGAGATAGGCGGTGGCCATGCCCCACTGGGCGATGACGGTTCCCCAGGCGGAGCCCGCGATTCCGAGGTCGGCGCCGTAGACGAGGCCCGCGTTGAGGGCGCCGTTGGCGACGAAACCGGCGACGGCGACGTACAGCGGTGTCCTGGTGTCCTGGAGTCCGCGCAGGACGCCGGTCGCCGCGAGGACGACGAGCATCGCGGGGATGCCGAGCGCGGAGATCCGCAGATAGGTGGTCGCGTAGGGGGCCACTGTGTCGGATGCGCCGAAGAGGCCGACCAGCGCGGGGGCGGTGGGGAGCACGGTGGCGATGACGGCGGCGCCCAGCAGGAGGGCCAGCCAGATGCCGTCCATGCCCTGACGGATGGCGGCTCGCAGTTCGCCGGCCCCTACGCGGCGGGCAACGGCGGCGGTGGTGGCGTAGGCGAGGAAGACGAAGACGCTCACTGCCGTCGTGAGGAGGGCGGAGGCGACGCCGAGACCGGCGAGCTGGGCCGTTCCGAGGTGACCGACGATCGCGCTGTCGGCCAGGACGAACAAGGGCTCGGCGACCAGTGCGCCGAAGGCGGGGACGGCCAGCGCGACGATCTCCCGATCGTGCTGTCGCCGGACCGTCTTGGGGGTCGCGGGAGCCTGTGTCATGAGCACCAATCTAATCGTCCACAGGTAAGTGATGCAAAGGATTAGTGACCCTTACTCTGTGTCTCGCGGTGTGCGTTCCCGTACACCGTGCGAAGTGATCTTGGCCCGACTGGGGAAGTTTTTCTTCTGCACAGCCGGTGGATGCGAAAACCGCAGGTCAGTGGCATTCCGATGAGTCGCGCGAGTTCTTGTTCACAGGGCTGTCCACCGGGTCGTGCACAGGTTTCGGGCAGTTCTCCACAGCATCGGGCCCGTCGTCCACATGGCCTGTGGATAACCAGATTGGCTGACGGTGCCGAGGGGCCTACCGTGGTCCGGCGCCCGCTCCGTCCGGCGGCCGGGAAACCATGACAAAACCGGCGCTCCACAAGCGGAGTTGGGCTGCTCGATTTGTCAGTGCCGTGCCGTAGAACTGAGGGGCACGGCGAGGTCCGTTCCGCGGACGGGAGGAGGTGGCTCGGTGAGCATTTCCGAGCCCTTGAACGATCCGTGGGCCGACAGCGGTCCCAGCGATCGCCTGCCCTCCCGCCGTCGTCCGGACGGCGGCCGGAGCCGGGACGAGCAGCACGACCGCGGCAGTGAGAACGGCGCGTGGGACGGCGGAGGTCCGGCCTTCGAACGGGTCCCGCCGCAGGACCTCAACGCCGAGCAGTCCGTCCTGGGCGGCATGCTGCTCTCCAAGGACGCCATCGCCGACGTCGTGGAAATCCTCAAGGGCCACGACTTCTACAAGCCCGCCCACGAGACGATCTACCAGGCCATCCTGGACGTCTACGCCAAGGGCGAGCCGGCCGACCCGATCACCATCGCCGCCGAGCTGACCAAGCGCGGTGAGATCAACAAGGTCGGCGGCGCCGCGTATCTGCACACCCTCGTGCAGACGGTGCCCACCGCGGCCAACGCCGAGTACTACGCGGAAATCGTCCACGAGCGCGCGGTCCTGCGTCGCCTCGTCGAGGCCGGCACCCGGATCACGCAGATGGGATACGCGGCCGACGACGACGTCGACGAGATCGTCAACCGCGCCCAGGCCGAGATCTACGCGGTCACCGAGCAGCGCACCAGCGAGGACTACCTACCGCTGGGCGACATCATGGAAGGCGCCCTCGACGAGATCGAGGCCATCGGCTCGCGCAGCGGCGAGATGACCGGTGTCCCCACCGGCTTCACCGACTTCGACGCGCTCACCAACGGTCTCCACCCGGGCCAGATGATCGTCATCGCCGCGCGTCCCGCCATGGGTAAGTCGACGCTCGCACTGGACTTCGCCCGCGCCGCGGCGATTAAGCACAACCTGCCCAGCGTGATCTTCTCCCTCGAAATGGGCCGCAACGAGATCGCGATGCGACTGCTGTCCGCCGAGGCCCGGGTCGCGCTCCACCACATGCGCTCCGGCACGATGACCGACGAGGACTGGACCCGCCTGGCCCGCCGGATGCCGGACGTCTCCGCGGCACCGCTCTACATCGACGACAGCCCGAACCTCTCGATGATGGAGATCCGGGCCAAATGCCGCCGGCTGAAGCAGCGCAACGACCTGCGGCTCGTCGTCATCGACTACCTCCAGCTGATGCAGTCCGGCGGTTCCAAGCGCGCCGAGAGCCGGCAGCAGGAGGTCTCGGACATGTCCCGTAACCTCAAGCTGCTGGCCAAGGAGCTGGAGATCCCGGTCATCGCGCTGTCCCAGCTGAACCGTGGTCCGGAGCAGCGCACCGACAAGAAGCCGATGGTCTCGGACCTGCGAGAGTCCGGCTCCATCGAGCAGGACGCCGACATGGTCATCCTGCTGCACCGCGAGGACGCCTACGAGAAGGAGTCCCCCCGCGCGGGCGAGGCTGACCTGATCGTCGCCAAGCACCGTAACGGCCCCACGGCGACGATCACCGTCGCCTTCCAGGGTCACTACTCGCGCTTCGTGGACATGGCGCAGACCTGAGCCGCGGATCGCGTGCGCGGCGCGATCGATCCGGCTCCCCTGATGTCACCCGCGGCGCCCAGAGACCGTGGCTACCGGACGCGCGGTCAGCGCCTCGTCTCGTACCTGGTCAGGATCACGCCGCAGGGGAACTTCCGCGTCTCCATCAGCTCCAGGTTCACCCAGCTGTCCAGCGAGGTGAAGAACGGCGTGCCGCCGCCCACCAGGACCGGCGCGGTGGCCAGCACGTACTCGTCGATCAGCCCGGCGCGCATCGCCGCCCCGGCGAGCGTCGCGCCGCCGATGTCCATCGGGCCGCCGTCCTCGGCCTTGAGCCGGGTGATCTCGGCGACCGCGTCGCCGGTGACCAGGCGGGTGTTCCAGTCGACCTTGTCGATCGTCGACGAGAACACCACCTTCGGCATGTCCCGCCAGCGGCGCGCGTACTCGATCTCCGCCGGGGTGGCGCCGGGCTGCCGGTCGCCGGTCGGCCAGTAGGAGCTCATCGTCTGCCACAGCTTGCGCCCGTACAGCGTCAGGTCGGTCGCCTCCAACCGGTCGGACCAGAACTGGAACAGCTCGTCGCTCGGCACGCTCCAGCCGATGTCGTCGCCGGGTGCGGCGATGAAGCCGTCCAGGGACAGGTTCATGCCGTAGATCAGTTTCCGCATGGCGCCGGCCTTTCGTGAGTCGGTCTCACGCGTGCGGACCGGCCCGGCGCGGAAAACTCATCGGTGCGCGCGACGGTCCGCGAGCGTGCAAACAGACGTGTCATCGAGATACCGACTCGACGTCCGGGGCCGCTCGGGATGGACTGGGCACATGATGACATCTCAGGGAGACCTGTTCCCCGGTACGCGGAGGGCGTTGCTGCACCGGATCGCCGTGGCACAGGCGGAAGGACGCACACCGTCGCTGGTGGCGGCGGTGGTCAGGGACGGGCGGGCCGTCTGGCACGGGGCGCGGACCTCGGTGGACGGGCATGGGCCGGACGAGAACGTGCAGTACCGGATCGGCTCGATCACCAAGACCTTCACCGCGGTCCTCGTCCTCAGGCTGCGTGACGAAGGCATCCTCGATCTCGGGGACCCACTGGAGAAGCATCTGCCCGGCACCGGTGCGGGGGAGGCGACCATCGCCGAGCTGCTGGCGCACACCAGCGGGCTGGCCGCCGAGAGCCCGGCGCCCTGGTGGGAGCGCACTCCCGGATCCCTGCGGCCGGAACTGGCGGACGTCCTGGGAGAGCAGCCCTTCCGGCACCCCGTCGGCCGCCGTCATCACTACTCGAACCCCGGCTACACACTGCTCGGCGCACTCGTGGAGGAGCTGCGCGGCGCTCCGTGGGAGGACGTCCTCCGGCGCGAGGTGCTCGAACCGCTGGGCCTCAGCCGGACGAGCGGCCGGCCGTCGTCCCCGCACGCCGGTGGGTGGGCGGTGCATCCCTGGGCCGACGTGATGCTGCCGGAGCCGGCGGAGGACCTGGGCCGGATGGCTCCGGCCGGGCAACTGTGGTCGACCACTGCGGACTTGGCGAAGTTCGCCGCCTTCCTGATGCACGGGGACGACAGGGTGCTGAGCGCGGAGTCCGTACGGGAGATGCGGACGCCGGCCGCTCCCGCGGAACCGGCGGATCTCGCCGACGGCGTCACGTACGGGCTCGGGCTGCAGATCCACCACGGCGGCGGTCGACGCCTGGCCGGCCACTCGGGCTCGCTTCCGGGCTTCCTGGCCAACCTCACCTTCAGCGTGGACGACGATGTCGCGGCCGTCGTGCTGACCAACTGCACCTCCGGATTGCTGCCGGCGGCGGTGAGCGCCGACCTCATCCGGATCGTCGCCGAGGCGGAGCCCCGGATCCCCGAGCCGTGGCGGCCGCTGCCGGAAGTGCAGCCAGCTGTACTGGAGTTGGCGGGACAGTGGTACTGGGGAACACAGGTGTTCGTCCTGCGGCTGACGGCCGACGGCGGTGTCTCGCTGGAGCCCTTGGGTGCCACCGGCCGCCGTTCCCGTTTCCGGGCGAACGGTGACGGGACCTGGACCGGGCTGGAGGGCTACTACGCCGGGGAGGTGCTGAGGGCCGTGCGGCGGCCGGACGGATCCGTGAGCCATCTCGACCTCGGCTCGTTCGTCTTCACGCGTCAGCCGTACGACGAGACGGCGGATGTGCCGGGAGGCGTGGACCCGGAGGGGTGGCGGGGAATCAAGTAGGCGCCGCTGACGTGAATCGAGAGGGCTCCGTTTCACGTGAAACAGAGCCCCCTCGTCGTCTCGTCAGAGCTGCAGCTTGAAGCCGAGGTGGGACGCCTCGAAGCCGAGCCGTTCATAGAAGCGGTGGGCGTCCACGCGGGACTTGTCGGAGGTCAGCTGGACCAGGTGGCAGCCTTCCCGCCGGGACGTGTCGATCGCCCACTCGATGAGCTGGGTGCCCAGGCCGCCACCGCGTTCGTCGGCGTGGATGCGGACGGCCTCGATGATCGACCGGGTGGCCCCACGCCGGGAGAGGCCCGGAATGATCGTGAGCTGAAGCGTGCCCACGATGCGGCCCTCCCGGACGGCCACGACGAGGTGCTGGTTCGGATCGTGCACGAGCCGCTCGAACGCGGTCAGGTAGGGGGCCAGGTCGTCCGGTGACTCCCGCTGGGCGCCCAGCGGGTCGTCCGCGAGCATGGCCACGATCGCGGGGACGTCGTCGGCGATCGCGGCGCGTATCTCAAGATCTCCCATGTCCGCACCTTATGCGGCCACCCGCGCCTTCACGGTTGTGCGCGCACATGTGCGGCCAACCCGCGCCGACACGGCCCTGCGCGCCCCTCAGGCGGGCACGCGCCCTGACTGCACGACCCACACGAGCGGTGCCAGCTCCGGGACCTTGGCCGCCTCGTCCAGCGCCTCGCGCAGCGCGGCGTCATTGGTAGGGCGCGCCTCCGCCAGCAGCTTCAGGCCCGCCTCGGTGACGTCGGTGTAGATTCCGCGCCGGTCCGTGGGGCACAGGTAGCGCTCCAGCAGCCCGCGGTCCTCGAGCCGGGTGACCAGCCGGGTGGTCGCGCTCTGGCTGAGCACCACCGCGTCGGCGACCTGCTTCATCTGCAGATGCCCGCCTTCGCCGCTGTGCTGCCGGCTGAGCACGTCGAGCAAGGAGTACTCACGCACGCTCAGCCCGTGCCCGGCCTGCAGCGCCCGCTCGATGTGCGCCTCGATGCGGCCGTGGAGCAGGGAGAGGGCGCACCAGCCCTGGGCGAGGGCGGTGAGCGCGGGGTCCGTCGCTGTCATGGGCGTTTCCTCCGTCCCGGAGCGTCTGGATTCCAGGATAGAGCAGTCGTGCAATAGTCAGCGTTTGCGATTAACCCGCGTCTGCAACTATTGTGGACGCACGCTAAGCGCTCCTGCAATCTTCTGGGAAGGTGTACCCCACATGCCTCTCGCGCTTCTGGCCCTCGCGATCGGGGCCTTCGGGATCGGAACGACCGAGTTCGTGATCATGGGCTTGCTGCCCCAGGTCGCGAGCGACTACGGGGTCTCCATCCCCACCGCCGGTTACCTGGTGACCGGCTACGCCCTGGGCGTGGTGCTCGGCGCCCCGCTGATGACCGTGCTCGGCACCAAGGTCTCCCGCAAGCGGATGCTGATGCTGCTGATGGGCCTGTTCGTCGTCGGCAACCTGCTCTCGGCCGTCGCCCCCGTCTTCGGGGTCATGCTGGTCGGCCGCGTGGTCGCCTCACTGGCCCACGGCGCGTTCTTCGGCATCGGCTCGGTCGTCGCGGCCGACCTCGTTGCCCCGGACAAGAAGGCCGGAGCCATCGCGATGATGTTCACCGGACTGACCGTCGCCAACGTCGTCGGTGTCCCGCTGGGCACCCTCGTCGGCCAGTCCATCGGCTGGCGCGTCACCTTCGCCATCGTCGCCGTGCTCGGTGTCATCGGCCTGGCGGGCATCGCCAAGCTGGTGCCCGACATGCCCAAGCCGGAGGGCGTGCGGCTGCGTCACGAGCTGGCAGCCTTCAAGAACGTCCAGGTCCTGCTCGCCATGGCGATGACCGTCCTCGGCTTCGGCGGCGTCTTCGCGGCCATCACCTACATCGCGCCGATGATGACCCACGCCGCCGGCTTCGCCGAGGGCTCCGTCACCTGGCTGCTGGTTCTCTTCGGGCTCGGCATGGTCGGCGGCAACCTCGTCGGCGGCAGGTTCGCCGACCGCGCGCTGATGCCCATGCTCTACGTCTCCCTGGGCGCCCTCGCCCTGGTGCTGGCGCTGTTCACGCTCACCGCGCAGAACAAGATCCTCGCGGCCGTCACGATCACCCTGATCGGCGCCCTGGGCTTCGCCACCGTGCCGCCTCTGCAGAAGCGGGTCCTCGACCAGGCGCACGGCGCCCCGACCCTTGCCTCCGCCGTGAACATCGGCGCCTTCAACCTCGGCAACGCGCTCTCCGCCTGGCTCGGCGGTCTGGTGATCGCCGCCGGACTGGGCTACACCGCCCCCAACTGGGTCGGCGCGCTGCTGGCCGCCGCCGCCCTGCTGCTCGCCGTCCTCTCGGCCGCTCTGGAGCGCCGTGAGAAGACCCGCGTACCGGCGTCCGTGCCCCTCACCGAACAGCCGACGCCCGTCCATCACTGACGTGGTCGGCGGCCGCGGGGCCAGGGCCGTCCCCGCGGCCGGCGATCCGGCACCCCACCTCGCAAGAACCGAGACCACCCTTCAGGAGAAACCCCTCATGAGCACCACCACCGCCGTCGCCCCTCTGGCCATCCAGGACGCCGAGACCCTGGTCGCGACGGCGTCGCGCGCCGCCGAGGCCGCCGGGGTGACCGTCAGCGTCACCGTCCTGGACGCCGGTGGCCACCTGCTGGCCTTCCGGCGCGACGACCGGGCCGTCCTGATCTCCGGCGAGACCAGCACCCGCAAGGCCTACACCGCGCTGCAGCTCAATGCCCCCACCGCGGACCTGGTCGACGCCGTCAAGCCGGACGGGCCCTTCCACAGCCTTCCGACCGCGCTCAGCCAGCCGCTGCTGTTCATCGCCGGTGGCGTGCCGGTGCACCGCGACGGCCGGCTGATCGGCGCCATCGGTGTCGGCGGCGGAGCGCCGGAGCAGGATCACGCCTTCGCGACCGCCGCCGTGGAAGCCCTCGCCTGAGCACGGCTCTTCTACGGGAAAAGCGCGGCTTCCCGGTCGAAAGAAGAAGGCGCCGGCCCTCGACGGGGGCCGGCGTCTTCCGCGTTCCGTGGCCTCAGCCCGCGGCGACCGTGAGCGGAGCGAACCGCCGGCTCCAGTCCCCGGGCAGGTCCCCGATGCCGTACGTCATCACCGCGTTGAAGGCGACGGAGGCCAGCCCGCGCCCCTTCGCCCAGGCCAGCAGCTCTTCGTGCCGCACGTCGACGTCGGTCCGCAGGGGCCGGTCGGTGTGGGCGGCGAGGGAGGCGATGAGCGCCTGGGCGGTCTCCGTGTCGCGGGCGATCAGCGGGCCCACCACGTGGGTGTCCATGTTGGGCCAGGCGGCCGTGTAGCCGATGATCCGGCCGCGCTCCTCCGCGACGCGCAGCTGGTCGGCGAAGGCGGGCAGCCGGGTGATGATGTGCGTGCGATCGGAGCCGAACACCTCCTCGTCCAGCCGCAGGATCGACGGGAGATCCTCCGCCGTCGCGGGCCGGGTGGCGATCTTCGGTGTCGGTCCGTCGGGGGTGAAGTGACCCCGCAGCATCTCGGCCCGGCCGGTGACCTTGAACCCGAGCTCTTCATAGAGCGGGCGGCCGTAGGGCGTCGCGTGCAGCGTGAGCGGGGTGGTGCCCATCGTGGAGACGACATGCCGCATCAGGCGGCGCCCGACGCCCTGCCGGGCGTGCCGCTCGGCCACCAGCACCATGCCGATGGCGGCAAGATCAGGGCGGCCGTGCGGGCCGTACTCGGTGACGGCGCAGGCGCTGACGAGCCCTCCGTCGGGGTCGTCGATGCCGTACCCCTTCCCCGCGCTGAGGAGGAAGCCCCACTTGTGCTCTTCGCGTGGCCACCCCCGGTTCTCGGACAGGTCGGCGCAGGCGGTGAGATCGCGAAGCGTCAGACGGCGGATGGGCAGGGCGGCGACGGAAGGAGTGGGCACGCAGGTCAGGCTGTCCGACGGGTGCCCTCGGCGTCCACCTGTTTCGAGTGAGACGTACGTCCTTTTGGCCATGCCGTGACCATGAGGACCGCACGAGGACGAGGGCGAGGTGTTTCACGTGAAACATCGACGAACGGCGGGCGTCCGCCCGATGCCTCGGCAGGTCTCGCCTTTCTCGTGCGGGCAAGCCCGAAGGCCTCGCCGGTAACCTCGACGCCCATGGCGAGACTGCATCTCTTCGACCTCGACGGCACCTTGCTGTACGGGACGTCCGCGCCGGTGGAGATCTCCCGGCAACTCGGTCTGGAGAGGGAGACGGTCGAGCTCGACCGGGCCGTGTCGGCTGGCGAGTTCGATCCGCCGGAGTACGCGCGGCGGGTCCACACCTTGTGGGCGAGGTTGACCGAGGCGCACGTCGCGACGGCCTTCGAGGGGGCGCCCTGGCTGTCTCGCATCCAGGACGTCTGGGCGGAGATCAGGGAACGGGGTGACTACTGCGCCGTGGTCTCCCTGTCCCCGTCGTTCTTCGTGGAGCGCCTGACCGGCTGGGGCGCGCACGCGGCGCATGGGTCGCGCTTTCCCGCCGTACCGTTCACCGAGCCCGTGGACCCGACGGGTGTGCTCAGTGCCGCCGCCAAGGTGATGATCGCGGACCGGCTGTGCCGGCAGTTCGGCGTGACACGGGCCGACTGTGTCGCGTACGGAGACTCGACCTCGGACACGGATCTGTTCGCAGCCGTACCTGTCTCCGTCGCGGTCAACGCCGACCACCGTCTGACCGGTCTGGCCACCCACACCTATGAGGGGAAGGATCTGTGGGATGCCTATGAATTGGTGCGCGACGCCCGGTAATTGAGAGAACGCATGGTTCGCCCCACGGTCACATTCGTGACCGGTGAAGGGGGGACTTGTGTGCGACGCGGTGGCCGGTATGGTCGAGTCCGGTTCCCGGTCGGGAAGAGGCGGCACGCCTTCCCGCGAGGGGACGAGGGCAGGGGAAAAGCAGCTCCACGGGACGGAGAGATCGAGAACCCGCGTTCCGGGGTACACGGCTGGCGCGTGTGCCGAGACGGATGGCACAGGCCGCACCGGGCGCGGAGCACCAGGGGGAGAGCAAGCCGTCCACGGGGGAAGCAGGCACCTTCCGATCGGGGAAGTGCGCAGACCGACCGAGAGATGTTCGAGGCGAGGCACAGCATGGACGCTCCGACCACCACGTCGGCCGACCACGGCACTGCCGACGGCGGGGGCGGCTGGTTCACGCCGCGCAGGAAGCCGGCGACCACGGCACCGGACGGCGAGCCGGAGGCGGCAGCCGCTCCGGGGACGGCCGGACCGCGGATATCCCCGGCACCACCGGCGTCCACGCCGTCGTCGGCGCCCTCTCACGGCGCGGACGCTCTGGCCACTCCGCAACCGCCCACCCGCCCCCTGCCCACCCGCGTCACCAAGACCCCTGCCCACGACCGCGTCCCCCCACCGCCCCCCGCCTCCGACCGCGTCCCGCCACGGCGCTCCGCCGTCGCCTCCAACCCCGCCGAGCGGCCGCAGGCACTGTCACCGACACAGCCGTTCGCCCCGGCCGGGGACGCCTCACCGGACGCCCTGCTCATCCGGCGCACCATGGCCGAGATCGACCCGGTGGCCGACAAGGTCACCTCCTACTTCTACGCTCTGCTCTTCGTCCGCCACCCCGAGCTGAGGTCGCTGTTCCCGCCCGCGATGGACACCCAGCGAGACCGCCTGCTCAGGGCGCTGCTCACCGCCGCGGAGCACATCGACAACACCCCGGTCCTGGTCGACTACCTCCAGAACCTGGGCCGCGGACACCGCAAGTACGGCACCCGGCCCGAGCACTACCCGGCCGTCGGCGAATGCCTCATCGGCGCGCTGAGCCGGTACGCCGAGGCGATCTGGGACGCGGAGACCGAAGCGGCGTGGGTGCGGACGTACACGACGATCTCCCAGGTCATGATCGACGCGGCGGCCGCGGACGAGCTGCGCGCCCCCGCGTGGTGGCACGCCGAGGTCGTCGCGCACGAGTTGCGCACCCCCGACATCGCCGTCCTCACCGTCCGCCCGGACCAGCCGTACCCCTTCCTCGCCGGCCAGTACACGAGCGTGGAGACGCCCTGGTGGCCACGCGTGTGGCGGCACTACTCCTTCGCCTCCG
Organism: Streptomyces sp. JB150; assembly: GCF_011193355.1. Classification (GTDB taxonomy): domain Bacteria; phylum Actinomycetota; class Actinomycetes; order Streptomycetales; family Streptomycetaceae; genus Streptomyces. The sequence continues at coordinate 3,726,653 of NZ_CP049780.1, read as the reverse complement.
CCCCGCGCTCGGACGGCCTGCTGACGTTCCACGTGAAAGCCGTCCCCGCGGGCTGGGTCTCCAACGCCCTCGTGCACCGGGCCCGGCCCGGCGACGTCATCCGGCTCGGCCCGCCGGCCGGTTCCATGACCGTCGACCACACCACCGACAGCGGACTGCTCTGCCTGGGCGGCGGCACCGGGATCGCCCCGATCAAGGCACTCGTCGAGGACGTCGCCGAGCACGGCGAGCGGCGGCCCGTCGAGGTGTTCTACGGCGCCCGCACCGACCAGGACCTGTACGACATCGACACCATGCTCAGGCTGCAGCAGAGCCACTCCTGGCTCTCGGTTCGCGCGATCATCGACCAGCAGGCGCACCTCCAGCTGCCCGACGCCATACGCGAGTACGGCCCGTGGCACGAGTACGACGCCTACCTCTCGGGCCCGCCCGGGATGATCCGCAGCGGTGTGCACGCGCTCCGGCACGTCGGCATCCCGGTGAGCCGCATACGGCATGACTCGGTGGAGGAACTGGTCGCGGCGGGCAGCTGACCCGAGGACGCGCGGGCTCGGGGCGTCAGCCCAGATCGGGTGCGTGCATGGCGCGTACGCCCTCGATGTTCCCGTCGAGGTAGTGCCGCAGCGACAACGGCACCAGGTGGACGGAGGCGATACCGACCCGGGTGAACGGCACCCGGACGATCTCGTACTCGCCCGCGGGCTGCTCCACCTCGGGGCCGTGGCGCAGCGCCGGGTCCATGAACTCCAGCCGGCAGACGAAGAAGTGCTGGACCTTCACACCGGTCGTGCCGCCGTCCTCGCCGATGTGCTCGACGGTGTCCACGAAACACGGCACGACATCGGTGATCTTGGCGCCCAGCTCCTCGTGGACCTCGCGGTGCAGAGCATCGACGACGGTCGGGTCTTCGGGTTCGACCCCGCCCCCGGGAGTCACCCAGTAGGGATCCACACCGGGCTTGGTGCGCTTGATCAGGATCAGGTCGTCACCGTCCAGCAGGACGGCACGGGCGGTGCGCTTGACCACGGGTCGGACGGTCATGGGTGAAATGTGGCCCCGCTGGTTCCACGTGAAACATCGCGAAACGTGACCGATGGGGCTCATCGTGTGACGGCCGGCCCGTCGCTCGGGTGCCGCGGCTCAGCACCAGTCGGACGCCGCTCGCTGCAGCCACTCGTGGGCCCGGGCGATGTGCGGCATCGCCAGCGTCCCGATGCGCACCACCAGGAAGTAGGTCCGCAGTGGCGGCACGGCCGGCTCGTGCAGGGTGACCACCTTGCCGCGCTCCAGCGCTCCCGCACACAGATAGCGGGGCAGGACGGCGATGCCGGCGCCGGCGATCGCGCACGCCAGGACGGCCCGCAGGTCCGGGACGATGACGGTTCCGGAGGCATCGGGGCGGGAGTCGAAGACGGAGGCCCAGTAACGGGAGACGAAGGGCAGCGATTCGTGGACCTCGACGACAGGCGAGTTCTTCAGGGCGGCCGCGGCCTTGTCGTGCGGTAGTCCCGAGCCGGCGCGCTCGGCCCAGCGCGGGGCGGCGACCAGGACGTGCTCCTCGTCGCACAGCGGCGTGGCGGTGAGCAGGGCGCCGCGTGGCCGGGCCGTGCTGATGGCGAGATCGTGATGCCCGGCGGCCAGCCCCTCCAGCACCTCCTCTGCGTTCCCGAAGGAGGCCCGCAAGGCGCAGCCCTGGCCTGCCTCGCCGGTCAGCCCGGCCAGGGCGGGCAGGGCCCGTTCCGCGGTGAACTCGGGCGGACCCGCGAGATGCAGGGTGCGTAAGGAGGACTCGTCGTCGAGGCCGGTCTCGGCGATCTCCACCAGGGCGTCGAGATGCGGGGCGGCCTTGTGGGCGAGCTCGTCGCCGATGGATGTCGGGGTCACACCCCGCGCCTGCCGCAGGAAGAGCGGGCGGCCGAGCTGCCGTTCCAGGGTTCGGATCTGCGAGGTGACGGCGGGCTGGGAGAGGCCGAGCAGCGCGGCCGCGCGGGTGAAGGATCCGGCCCGGTGCACCGTCACGAAGGTGCGCAGCAAGGCCAGGTCCATGGCGAAGCCCCCTTCCCCTGCCGTCCTCCCGGCCCTCGGGCAGGGGCCCACTATAAATAAGTCGATAGGTCTCTGTCGCTACCGTGATTGGACACTGACGGAGAGTCAACTAGCCTTGTTGGAGCGGTTCTTGGCGCGCGGAACCGAGGACGGTCCGAGCCACGAGGGGGGAGGTTCGGACCGTCCGTTCGACGTAGACGCGCCGAGCCGCCGCCCGTGGTAGGCGGGCCGGACGACTGCCCGTAGTAGGCGTGCCGAACGGCCGCCCGTACCGCCTGCCGCGCCGGCGGTCACTCCGCCTGGCGGGTCCAGCGAGTCACTGTGCCGACTCGTCCAGCGCGCGCAGCAGATCTGCCACCAGGTCCTCGGGATCCTCGGCGCCGACCGACAGCCGGACGAAGCCCTCCGGCACCGCGTCCCCGCCCCAGCGACCGCGCCGCTCGGCCGTGGACCGCACCCCGCCGAAGCTGGTCGCGTCGTCCACGAGCCGCAGCGCCTCCAGGAAACGGTCCGCACGCGCGCGGCTGGGCAGCGTGAACGACACCACGCACCCGAAGCGCCGCATCTGCCGCGCGGCAACCTTGTGGGACGGATCGTCCGGCAGCCCCGGATAGCGCAGCCCGGACACCTCCGGGCGCTGCCGCAGCGCCTCGGCGACCGCGAGCGCGGTGGCGTTCTGCCGCTCCACGCGCAGCTGGAGCGTGGCGATCGAGCGGTGCGCCAGCCAGGCCTCCATCGGCCCGGGGATCGCGCCGACGATCTTGCGCCAGCGGCGCACGGCGGTCATCGGCTCTCCCGCGCGGCCGGTGACGTAGCCCAGCAGGACATCGCCGTGCCCGGTGAGCTGCTTGGTGCCGCTGGCGACGGAGAAGTCGGCGCCGAGCTCCAGCGGGCGCTGCCCGAGTGGCGTCGCGAGGGTGTTGTCGACGGCGACCAGGGCTCCACGCGCGTGGGCCGCCTCGACGAGCCGGCGGATGTCACAGACGTCCAGGCCCGGGTTGGACGGGCTCTCGATCCACAGCAGCTTCGCGCCGTCCAGGACGTCGAGCTGGGCGTCCCCGCCCGTCGGCGCGGTGCGCACCTCGATCCCGTACGCCTCCAGCTGCGCCCGCACCAGGGGCAGCACCTGATAGCCGTCGCTGGGCAGGACGACCGCGTCCCCGGCGCGCAGCTGGGAGAAGAGCACCGACGAGATGGCCGCCATGCCGGACGCGAAGACCAGCGTCTCCACGCCGCCCTCGCCGGGCACCTCCAGCTCGCCGATCGCGGCCTCGAGGTGCGTCCAGGTCGGGTTCTCGTCGCGGCCGTAGGTGTACGGCCCGGTGGGCTCGCCCGGCAGATGGAAGTGCGCGGCGAAGACCGGCCCGGGCAGGGTCGGCTCGTACTTGACCGGCTCGGGCAGCCCCGCCCGCACCGCGCGGGTGCCGTCACCGCCCTCGAAAAGTCCGGAATCGTTCATGCCGCCTGCCCTTCCACGTGCTCCCGTACCACGGCGAGCAGACCGGCGCTCGCCGCCTCCACCATCTCAAGACACTCTTCGAAGCCGTCCCTGGCCCCGTAGTACGGGTCCGGGACGTCGAGGTCGTCGCCCGCAGCGGGGTCGTACGAGCGCAGCAGCCGGACCTTGCGGGCGTCCTCCTCGGTGGGCGCGAGGCGGCGCAGCGCCTTGGCGTGTCCGGTGTCGAGGGCGACGACCAGGTCGAGCCGCCCGAACCAGGAGGGGTGGAACTGGCGGGCCGTGTGCGCGCTGTCGTACCCGTGCTCCTCCAGTACGGCGACGGTGCGCGGGTCGGCCGGGTCACCCTCGTGCCAGCCGCCGGTGCCGGCGCTGTCGATCTCGACCAGGCCGCCGAGCCCGGCCTCCTCGACCCGGGCCCGGAAGACGGATTCGGCCATCGGGGAGCGGCAGATGTTGCCGGTGCAGACGAAGCAGACGCGGTACGTCATGGCACTCAGTCCCGGTCGGGCAGGACGACGTTGAGCGCCCAGGACACGACGGAGATGATCAGGCCGCCGAGGACGGCGGTCCAGAAGCCCTCGACGTGGAAGCTCAGGTCCAGCTTGTCGGCCAGCCACGAGGTGAGCAGCAGCATGAGCGCGTTCACCACCAGGGTGAACAGGCCGAGCGTGAGGATGAGCAGCGGCAGGCTGAGCAGCTTCACAAGCGGCTTGACCAGGACGTTCACCAGCCCGAAGATCAGCGCCACCAGCACCAGGGTGCCGATCTTCCTGCCGGTGCCGTCACCGGTGAGGGTGATCTTGTCGAGCAGCCACACGGCGACCGCGAGGGCGCCCGCGTTGGCGATCGTCTTGACTAGGAAATTCATCATGTGTCTGATCGTGGCAGACCAGGACGGCTACGAGCAGGGGCGCGAGGGCGACGCAACGATGAAGGCATTCCGGCTGGACGATCTGGAGGCGGAGCGCGCCGCCAACGAGGGGGCCTACCTGCAGTTCCTGCGTGAGCGGAACATGTCGGTCGGCCTGTACGCGCTGAACGCGGGGGAGCACGACCCGCAGCAACCGCACCGCCAGGACGAGGTGTACTTCGTGGTCAGCGGCCGGGCCTCGCTCACCGTCGGGATGGAGACCACGCAGGTGGCGCGCGGCAGCGTGGTGTACGTCCCGGCCGGCGTGCCCCACAAGTTCCACCACATCAGCGAGGATCTGCGGGTCCTGGTGGTGTTCTCTCCGCCCGAGAGCTGAGGCCGGGCCCCGGAATTCCCTAGGGGACAGCTCAGGGGACGACAAGGGATGCGAGGCCCCCGCCGGGCCTGCCCGCGCACCTAGCATCGAGGGCAGGACATCGAAGACGAGAGAAAGGCGAGGGCGATGCGAGAGATCTTCGCAGGGCTGCCGTGGTGGGTGAAGTGGGTCGCGGTGCCGGTCATCGCCCTGGTGGTGTTCGGCGGTCTGATCGCGAGCGTCGTGGGCTTCGTGATCGGACTGCTGTTCAAGCTGCTGCTCTTCGTGGCACTGGTCGCCGGACTCATCTACGTCGTACGCAAGTTCACCGCCGGATCCTCGACGAAGAGCGACTGGTAGACGCGCCCGTCGCCGGGTGACCGGGGGGCCGGTGTGCTCGTGGGGGCCACAGAGGGAGATGTGGGGGACGGGGGCCGGTAACAGGAATGGCCGATTCCCTCGGGCGGGGGAAGTTTCCCCCGCGGGGCGGCTGCGGGCCGTGACGGACGAATAGAGTCCGGAAGCCCCGCGGGACGAGCCCGCGAGCGGCGTACACCCCCACATCCCACCCGTGTCTCTCCGCACGGGCTGCCCCCTCGCGCTTCCGGGAGTGACCCCTTGGCCACGGCTGACACCGCACCCGCAGGTCCCCACACACCCCCCGCCTCCCGCCCCGGCCCCTCCCTCCAGGCCTTGCGCGTCCGGCCGCCCGAGCAGCCCACCCCTGCCGGCTCCTCCGCGCGCAGTCCCGAGGCACCCCGGCGGACCGCCCCGTCCTCCACCCGGCGGCCGGTGCCGCGGGTGCGCCCCGAGACCCCGCCCGCACAGCAGTCGACGACGCTCATCGGTTCGGTCCAGCGCGCGATGCGCCTCCTGGAGTGCGTCGCCGCCCACGACAACGGCGCGCCCGCCAAGCAGCTCGCCCGCGAGACCGGCCTCGCCCTCCCGACCACCTACCACCTGCTGCGCACCCTGGTGCACGAGGGCTATCTGCGGCGCGAAAAGGGGCTGTTCTTCCTCGGCGCGGCGGCCGAGCGGCTGAGCAGCAGCGGGGCACAGGAGAAACGTCGCAGCACGGTGGCCGAGACACTCGCGCGCTGGCGGGATTCGATCGGCGTGCCGGTGTATTACGCGATCTACCGGGAAGGCGAGATCGAGGTGGTGTGCGTCTCCGACAGCCCCGGCAATCCGGCGGTCGAGGAGTGGGCGGACTTTCGCGAGACCGGCCACGCGCACGCCATCGGCCAGTGTCTGCTGTCCCAGCTGGACGAGGCCGCCCGCCGCGATCACCTGGAGCGCTATCCCGTGCAGTCCCTCACTCCGTACACGGTGCGTGACAATCAAACGCTGCTCCGGCGTCTGGAACGCGTGGGCAGGATGGAACCCGTGATCGAGCGTCAGGAGTACGCGCTGGGCACGGTCTGCGCGGCGATTCCGATCACGGTGGGGGCGGCCGCGGCCACGATGGCCATCTCACTCCCCTGTCATCAGGCCGACCGGCTGCTGCCCGCGGCCCGTCAGTTGCAGAACGAGATCGGGCGCCTTCTGGGGTCGCTCCCGCTTTCTATCAGTATCTGAAAACTCACTCCTTGTGATCTGCTGTGTACGTTCAGCAAGATGCCAGCAGTATTCAACGGTTGATTCCCGGCCAATCGACGGCAACAGACGGGGTAGGCGATGCGCGAGTCCGTACAGGCAGAGGTCATGATGAGCTTTCTCGTCTCCGAGGAACTCTCCTTCCGCATCCCGGTGGAGCTGCGGTACGAGACCTGTGATCCCTACGCCGTCCGCCTGACCTTCCATCTGCCCGGAGACGCGCCGGTCACTTGGGCGTTCGGGCGCGAGCTGCTGATCGACGGTGTGGGCCGGGCCTGCGGCGAGGGCGATGTGCGGGTCTCCCCCGTGGAGCCCGATTCCCTGGGTGAGGTGCTGATCCGGCTTCAGGTGGGCGCCGACCAGGCGCTGTTCCGCTCCTCGTCGGCGCCGCTCGTCGCCTTCCTGGACCGCACCGACAAGCTGGTGCCCCTGGGGCAGGAGGGCTCGCTCGCCGACTTCGACGCGCACCTCGACGAGGCGCTCGACCGCATCCTCGCGGAGGAGCAGAGCGCAGGTTGAGGCGGCGCGTACTTCGAGTGGAGTAACGCTTCTTCTTGGCTTTTTGACGTACCGGCGTACCGACGTATCGGCGTACCGACGTATCTGTGGCCCGGGAGGCCGGTGAGGCAGTGGAGTCGGTCGGCCGGTTACTCGGTGGCCCGGGACCCGATGGGCCGGTGGACGTGGGGCGCTGGGGTGCCGGCGTGCGGTGGCCGTCGGACGGCACCGGCAGCGTCACCGCTTGCGGCGTCGTCCCCGGCCCCCGCTGCGCGGCATCGGCGTCCGTGAGCCGGCCGTCGCCGGCTCCGCCGCCGGGCGGTCCGCCGAGACCACCAGAGCGGCGAGGGCCGTCGTGACGGGCACCGAGGCCACCAGACCGATCGAGCCCACCAGCGTGCGCACGATCTCCTCCGCGACCAGCTCGCTGTTGGCGACCGCGCCGACGCTGCTCTGCGCGATCGAGAAGAGCAGCAGCAGCGGCAGGGCGGCGCCCGCGTAGGCGAGGACCAGCGTGTTGACGACGGAGGCGATGTGGTCGCGGCCGATCCGGATGGCCGCGCGGTACAGGCCGCGCCAGCCCATCGTCGGGTTGGCGTCGTGCAGCTCCCAGACGGCCGACGTCTGGGTGACCGTCACATCGTCCAGGACGCCGAGCGAACCGATGATGACGCCGGCGAGCAGCAGACCGCTCATGTCGATCGACGGATACAGCCCGTGGATCAGGCCGGTGTTGTCGTCGGTGTCGCCGGTGAGCGCGGCCCAGCCGATGAACAGCGAGCCGAGCACGCCGATCAGGAGCAGCGAGATCAGGGTGCCGAGGACTGCCACGGATGTCCGGGCCGACAGTCCGTGACACAGGTAGAGGGCGATCAGCATGATGGCGCTCGACCCGATCACCGCCACCAGCAGCGGGTTGGAGCCCTGCAGGATGGCCGGCAGGACGAAGAAGTTCAGCACCAGGAAGCTGATGGCCAGCGCGATCAGCGCCATGACGCCCCGCAGCCGCCCGACGACCACGACGGCGAGCGCGAAGAGACCGGCGAGCAGACCCATCGGCAGCCTGCGGTTCACGTCGGTGACCGAGTACTGGAGGTCCTTCGGGGCGGAGGGCTCGTAGGCGACGATCACCTTCTGACCCTCCTCCAGCTGCCGTGACTGGTCGGGCTGGACGATCTCGTTGAAGGTACGGCCCTTGTCCTCGCCGGTGTCGACGCGGATGGTCGCCTTCTTGCAGGTGCCGTTGGCCTGCTGCTGGGCGGAGGAGCCTTCGGCGGTGGAGGTGTCGCCGGTCGGGGGCGGTGCCGAGGCGTTGACCGCACCGCAGTCCACCTTCTCGACCCTCGTGACCGTGGCGTGCTGGGTCTGCCGGTCGAAACCGACCCCGGTCCGCTCGTGTGGCGGCGCGCCGCCGGGCCAGAGCACGGCCAGTCCGACCACCACGGCTGCGGCGAAGGGGATGAGGACGGCGGCGATCAGCTTGCGCAGATGCCGGGAGACGGGCGTCGCGGGTCCGTGCCCATGACTGTGCGAGTGCCCGTGCCCACCGCCGCCACCATGGCCGTGACCGCCTCCGTGCCCGCCTCCGGAGTTGGACCCACCGCCCGAGTTCGGCTCGCCGCCGGGGCTCGACCCACCACCGTGACCGCCTCCGAAGCCGGACCCGTCGCCGTGTCCAGGCGCACCACCGGCACCCGGCTCGCCACCATGCCCGTGGCCGCCGCCGGATCCGGACTCGCCACCGTGCCCGGGGTTGTGGCCGCCGCCGGCCCCGAACCAGTCACCGTGCCCGGGGCTACGTCCGTCACCGGATCCGGGCCCGTCTCCGTACCCGCCTCGGAAGCCGCCCCCGGAGTCACGTCCCGGATTGCCTCCGGGGCCGCCTCCTGGACCACTTCCGGGGCGCGTCCCGGCGGCACGCTCGTGGTGACGACCGCCTCCGGGGCCTGCGCCGCGCGGGGGCTCGTGCGGTGGGAACGGGGGATGCTGCGTCGTGGTCACCGACCGATCATCGCAAGAACGACCGGGGCCCCCTGTTCACCGCGCCCGAAGTGACGCTAGCGTGGAGGCACCTTTGTACACGCGGGAGCTCGGAGCACCGGGCTGAGAGGGCGCTGACCTCCGTCCCAGCGATGTTTCACATGAAACATCACCCATCGCGAGTGATGTTTCACACGAGACGTCGGATGACGGATACCGCTGCGTCGACCGCCGAACCTGTTACCGGGTAATGCCGGCGTAGGGAGTAGGTCTCATGACCATCAAGGACGCGCGCACGCCTGCCTCCACGCAGAACGCCTCCGTCGCGACGGGGACGTCGACCGGCGGGGAGGCCGGGAAGTCCATCGGCTGGCACAAGGCGTACGTCGAGGGCACCCGCCCCGACTTGCGGGTGCCGGTCCGCCAGGTGCACCTCACCAACGGGCAGTCGGTCACGTTGTACGACACATCCGGCCCGTACACCGATCCGCACGTCGACACCGACGTCCGCAGGGGTCTGCCACCGCTGCGGGAGAACTGGATCATCGCCCGCGGCGACACCGAGGAGTACGCGGGCCGTCCCGTCCGTCCCGAGGACGACGGAATCAAGCACACCTCGCCGCGCGGCGGCCTGCGCAACCTCGACGCGGTGTTCCCCGGTCGGCCGCGCCAGCCGCGCCGGGGCCGTGACGGCCAGGCGGTCACGCAGCTGGCGTATGCGCGCCGCGGCGAGATCACGCCGGAGATGGAGTTCGTGGCCATCCGCGAGAACGTTTCTCCAGAGGTGGTCCGCGAGGAGATCGCGGCGGGCCGGGCGGTGTTGCCGGCCAACGTCAACCACCCGGAGATCGAGCCGATGATCATCGGCAAGCGGTTCCTGGTGAAGGTCAACGCCAACATCGGCAACTCGGCCGTGACGTCCTCCATCGAGGAGGAGGTCGAGAAGATGACCTGGGCGACCCGCTGGGGCGCCGACACGGTCATGGACCTGTCCACCGGCCGCAACATCCACACCACCCGCGAGTGGGTGCTGCGCAACTCCCCCGTCCCCATCGGCACCGTGCCGCTCTACCAGGCCCTGGAGAAGGTCGACGGCAAGGCCGAGGAACTGACCTGGGAGATCTACAAGGACACCGTCATCGAGCAGGCCGAGCAGGGCGTGGACTACATGACGGTCCACGCGGGCGTGCGCCTGGCGTACGTCCCGCTGACGGCGAACCGCAAGACCGGCATCGTCTCCCGCGGCGGCTCGATCATGGCGGCGTGGTGCCTGGCGCACCACAAGGAGTCCTTCCTCTACGAGAACTTCGAGGAACTGTGCGAGATCCTCGCCGCCTACGACGTCACCTACTCCCTCGGTGACGGCCTGCGGCCGGGCTCGATCGCGGACGCCAACGACGAGGCGCAGTTCGCCGAGTTGAAGACCCTCGGGGAACTCAACCGGATCGCGAAGCGTTTCCACGTACAGACCATGATCGAGGGCCCGGGCCATGTCCCGATGCACAAGATCAAGGAGAACATCGACCTTCAACAGGAGATCTGCGATGAAGCTCCGTTCTATACGCTCGGCCCGCTGACGACGGACGTCGCGCCGGCGTACGACCACATCACCTCCGGCATCGGTGCCGCGATGATCGCCTGGTGGGGCACGGCCATGCTCTGCTACGTCACGCCCAAGGAGCACCTGGGCCTGCCCAACCGTGACGACGTCAAGACAGGTGTCATCACCTACAAGATCGCCGCCCACGCGGCCGACCTCGCCAAGGGGCACCCCGGTGCGCAGGAGTGGGACGACGCGTTGTCCGACGCGCGCTTCGAGTTCCGCTGGGAGGACCAGTTCAACCTGGCCCTCGACCCCGACACGGCCCGTGAGTTCCACGACGAGACCCTGCCGGCCGAACCCGCCAAGACGGCGCACTTCTGCTCGATGTGCGGGCCGAAGTTCTGCTCGATGAAGATTTCCCAGGACATCCGCCGCGAACACGGCGGCACCCAGGCGGAGATCGAGCAGGGCATGGCGGAGAAGTCGAAGGAGTTCGCCGCGGCGGGCAACCGGGTCTATCTGCCGATCGCGGACTGACCGCGCCGCGACCAGCGGACGCCCGCGGGGCCCGGCACGGCCCCGTCTCCGGCTTGCGCTCCCCTCACCATGGGGGGCGCAAGCCGGCGGTCACTCCGGATGGTCGTCCGGGCCGCCGAAGTCCGGGCCGCCGAAGTCCGGGCTGGTGTAGTCAGGGCTGGTGAAGCGGGGCCGGTGCCCGGCCGACCCGCCGTCGCCGGGGCTGGTGAAGCCGGGGCGGTCGTAGCCGAGGTGCGGCATGCGGCCGGTGGGCGCCGGCGGTGCCGTGTGGTGCAGTGCGGCGGTGCCGGGTTCGGCGAGGGCTTCGCGCAGGAACGGCACGATGCCGCGTTCGAGCAGGGCCTCGCGCCAGGCTTCTCTGGCCCGCGCGAGTTCGCTGTTCTCCGCACCGTGGGGACCGGGTTCCGGTGTGGGCCGGTTGCGCAGCGCGGTGAGCAGCAGACCGAACGCGGCGACGAGGATCGCCAGGGCGGTCACGGCACCGAATATCCAGCCGGTGGTGAGCATGGTCCGGGCGAACGCCTGATCGGGGTCGAGCATCCTCAGGATGTAGCCGACGAGCAGGAAGATCGCCGCGGCGGTGCCGGCGAGGACGGGGGCGAGGACGGCGATCACGGCGACGACGCCCGCGCCGGCGGTCTCGGCGGCCTCTCCCATGGTGGTGGCGAGTCCCATCGCGTTCGGTCCCGGCTCGGCGGAGTCGGACGCGTGGACGGACGACGGGGTGGACGCCGCCGGGTGGCGCAGTTCCTCGCGGACCTTCACATAGTGCTGGTACTCGGCCGTGGCGGCCGCGGTGATGAGGGCCGTGGCGCCGAGCGCCATGGTGCGCAGCTGTTCGGTGTTCAGCCGCTGTCCGACAGCGGCCAGTTCCGGGCGGTGCGGTGCCGAGCGCAGCGCCTCGTCGAGGAGCCGCTCGTACTCCTGGCGGTCCTCGCTCAGCAGGTGCTGCGGAACGCTGTTCATGTGCATCCCCCGATGCTCCGTAGGGCTTGGGGCTCGCACGCTGACGAGCCGTCGGGCAGAAACGGAGGGGAGCCTGCTACGGATATGCCGATGGTAGAGCGGTGACGGCAGGCGGTGACAGGGGGTTTACCGAAATTGGCCCCCGGCCTGCGCCGTTACCGACCGGTCGGACACCGGTCGGGATCCGGTTCGGCGCCGGCCGGACACCGGTCGGGCGCGGATTGGCACCCGTCGGACGCGGATCCGCACCGGTCGGACGCGGGTCCGACGCCGGTCGGGCGCCGAGGGACGCCCGGACGCCGAACGCTCAGCTGTGCAGCGGGAGTTGCTGGACCAGCAGCTTCCCGGCCATGGTCACGCCGCCGTCCATCGCGATGGCGAGACCGTCGGCGTAGACGTGGGGACCTTCGACCACGGGGCCGGTGCTGTCCTCGCCGTCCTCGGAGCCGACCTCGCCCAGCAGGTAGGGGATGGGGCTGTGGCCGTGGACGATGCGGGTGCCGCCGTAGGTGTCGAGCAGGGTGCGCACGGCGTCGGCGCCGCCCTCGTCGCGGAACGAGAAGCGCTTGGTGAACTTGCGGAACAGGTCCCAGACCTCGTCCGCGTCGTTGCGGGTGAGGGTCTCGCGGACGTTGTCGTTGACGGCCTCGATGGAGTCGCCGTAGTCCAGGTAGGCGGTGGTGTCGGAGTGGACGAGCAGGTGGCCGTCGATCTCGGTGAGCGCGTCGAGGCGGGCCATCCACTGCAGATGGTGGTCCTGGAGGCGGTCCATGTCGGTCTTCTGCCCGCCGTTGAGCAGCCAGGCCGCCTGGAAGGTCGCGGTGCCCGCGCCCGAGTTGACCGGCGTGTCGCCGAACCGCTTGGCGCCGAGGAGCAGCAGCTCGTGGTTGCCCATCAGGGCCTTGCAGTACCCGCCGGCCGCGGCGGCCTCGGCGGACAGCCGCATCACCAGGTCGATGACGCCGATGCCGTCCGGGCCGCGGTCGGTGAAGTCGCCGAGGAACCACAGCCGCGCGGTGCCCGCGCACCAGTGCCCGGCGGCGTCGATCAGGCCCTTCTCCTGCAGGGCGGCCACCAGCTCGTCGAGATAGCCGTGCACGTCGCCCACGACGAACAGGGGGCCCGGACCCGTGGCGGGCTGGGCGACGGGCGCGGGGGCGGGCGCCGGGTCGACGGTCACCTGAAGCGTGTCACCCCGGTTGATCACGGGCAGGTCGCGCTGGGTCGGCGTGTACTCCGGCGGGAAGGACACCGGCTCCGCGGCGGGGCCGGGGACCTCGCCGGGGTGAGAGCTGTGGAGGTACGGACCGGTCTCGTGGACGTACGCGGGTACCCGGAAGTCGCGCAACGTCGCCGTCCGCTCCACCTCGGGTCCCTGACCGGCCCCCTGAGTCATCGACCCCTCCACCATCGCGCCGCAGCTGCACCGCTTCGGACTGCCTGGTCGCAGCGGCCCGCGGTGTCGTGGGCCCATCATAGGAATGCGGATCGCGCCGTGTGGTGACCCAGGGGTGGTGAATCAGAGCGAGACTCCAGTTCACTGCGGCTTTCGCCCCGATTGGGCAGGACTTCGACCGACCTGGTGCCCGCCCTGTCCGGCCCTCCCGCGCGGACCCTATCCCTCTCCGGGGACCCGTGGCGGGCTGACCGTCGTCCGCGGCGGGCGTCGCTGGGACGAGGTACGCACGATCAGCTCGGTCGGTATCACCTGCTCGACCGTGTGCTCCGATTCGACGCCCTCGATGGCGTCGATGAGGAGCTGGACCACGGCCGTGCCGATCCGGCGGGGCTTCAGGGAGAGCGTGGTGATCGGCGGTTCGGTGTTGGCGTACACGGTGGACTCGCTGCAGCAGACCAGCAGCAGGTCGTCCGGTACGCGCAGGCCGTAGCGCCGGGCGGCGGCGAGCAGGTCGGTGCCGTTGGGGTCGAACAGCCCGTAGACCGCGTCGGGCCGGTCCGGGCGTGCGAGCAGCCGGTCGGCCGCGACGGCGCCCGCGCACGGATCGTGGGCCGGGTAGGCCTCGTACACCGGGTCCTGGCCGACGCGCTCGCACCAGCGCAGGTACGCGGTGGTCGACAGGTGGGTGTAGGTGTCCGTGGTGGTGCCCGTGAGCAGGCCGATGCGGCGGGCGCCGGCGTCGGCCAGGTGGTCGAGGATGCCCAGGACGGCGGCCTCGTGGTCGTTGTCGACCCAGGCGGTGACCGGCAGGGAGCCGGCCGGGCGGCCGTCGGAGACGACCGGTAAACCCTGCCGGACCAGCTCGCTGAGGACCGGGTCCTGGTCGGAGGGGTCGATGACGACGGTGCCGTCCAGGGCGACGTTCGACCAGACGTCGTGGCGGGAGGTCGCGGGCAGGATGACCAGGGCGTAGCCGCGGGCGAGCGCGGCCGAGGTGGCGGCCCGCGCCATCTCCGCGAAGTACGCGAACTCGGTGAAGGTGAAAGGTTCATCCCCGTACGTGGTCACGGTCAGGCCGATGAGGCCGGACTTGCCGGTACGGAGGGTGCGGGCCGCGGCCGAGGGACGGTATCCCAGCCGGTCGGCGACTTCTCGGACATGGCGCCGGGTGGCGTCCGGGAGCCGGCCCTTGCCGTTCAGGGCGTCGGAGACGGTCGTGATGGAGACTCCGGCGGCGGCGGCCACGTCTCTGATGCCCGCCCGGCCCGGCCGGCTGCCTCGACGTGAGGTTTCCGCGCGGCTCACCTGGTGCTTCCCTGCTGCTGTCATGGCGAGCCGATAGTAGGGCTCATGCGGTGGGGTAGTGCGGACGCATATGCAGCCGTTGACAGGCACGTTTCTGCATGGCCGAGCGGCAACAATTGCCTTTGATTTGCAGGCAGTTGAGGCCGTTGGGCATAGGACGTGACGTGTCGGCGTGCACCCGCCTGTCGACCGGGCCAGGTCTCGAAGAGGTCTCAACTCACCTGCACGGGGGATGCGCGCCAGGGAGCGAGCCACCGGCGCGTAGATATATGTGCGGCGCGCCCCCCGCTTCGTACGCCTTCGGGCGGTGATGCCCCTGATGCCGGTGGGACTAGGGAGGTTACCTCTCCCCGCTATCCGGTGTGCGCTCACCTGTTCGCAGCCGGACCGAATCCTCATAAGGTAAGAAGCATTGGAGGCCGGCGGCCGGACGGCGCCGGTGGTCGCGAGGAGGACTGCGGTGAGCGAGACGAGCCCCAAGCTGCGCGCCGAGCTGGAGGGTATCCCCACCTACAAGCCGGGCAAGCCCGCCGCCGCGGAGGGTCCGGTGGCCTACAAGCTGTCCTCCAACGAGAACCCCTATCCGCCGCTGCCCGGTGTGATGGAGCGCGTCACGGCCGCGGCCGCTTCCTTCAACCGCTACCCGGACATGGCCTGTACGGCTCTGATGAACGAGCTGTCCGAGCGGTTCGGCGTCCCGGTCTCCCACCTGGCCACGGGCACCGGCTCGGTCGGCGTCGCCCAGCAACTGGTGCAGGCGACCTCCGGACCCGGCGACGAGGTGATCTACGCCTGGCGGTCCTTCGAGGCGTACCCGATCATCACCCAGATCAGCGGCGCGACCTCGGTGCGGGTGCCGCTGACGGCGGGCGATGTGCACGACCTGGACGCGATGGCGGCGGCGATCACCGAGCGCACGCGGCTGATCTTCGTCTGCAACCCCAACAACCCCACGGGCACGGTGGTGCGCCGGGCCGAGCTGGAGCGCTTCCTGGACCGGGTGCCCGGCGATGTGCTGGTCGTCCTCGACGAGGCGTACCGGGAGTTCATCCGCGACCCCGAGGTGCCGGACGGCGTGGAGCTGTACCGGGAGCGGCCGAACGTCTGTGTGCTGCGGACGTTCTCCAAGGCCTACGGCCTCGCCGGGCTGCGGGTCGGCTTCGCGATCGCGCACGAGCCGGTGGCGGCGGCGCTGCGGAAGACCGCGGTGCCGTTCGGGGTGAGCCAGCTGGCGCAGGAGGCGGCGATCGCCTCGCTGCGCGCCGAGGACGAGCTGCTCGGCCGGGTCGGCTCGCTGGTCTGCGAGCGCACCCGCGTGGTCGACGGGCTGCGCTCCCAGGGCTGGACGGTGCCCGAGACCCAGGCGAACTTCGTGTGGCTGCGCCTGGGGGAGCGTACGGTCGCCTTCGCCGACGCGTGTGAGCAGGCGGGCGTGGTGGTACGGCCCTTCCCGGGCGAGGGTGTGCGCGTGACGATCGGGGAGGCCGAGGGGAACGACATCTTTCTGAAGGTGGCGGAGGCGTTCCGCAAGGAGCTGTGAGCACGGCCCCTTCTCGGGGCGTGACGGTCGCCGTGGCCCGGCTCGGGTCACGGCGTTTTTCTTGCCGTGACGCGCTCCGCGGCGGGGGCGTTCGGGGGTGGTACCAGGGGGGTGCGAGAGCTTCGCGAGGGCCGTGCGGAGGGGTGCGGCCGGGCTCGGCCAGGGCGGCCGGTCCGGTGAGCAGAGCGTCGCGAAGGTGAACGCCGCGGCGCTGCTTGTGGTGCTTCCCGTGGCGCTGTCCTGGAATGCCCGTCCCGGTGGTGCGGCACCTCGGGCGAGCCAGGAGCGGCGGAGAGTCCTGACGGCTCAGCGGCGGTGAAGCAGCGGAGCCCCTACAGCTCCGCAAGCTCTACGCGCACAGGGTCGCCGTTGCGTACGGTCGCGAGGAGACGGGGGTCGCCGTCGAGGCGGCCGAGGACGTTGCAAGGGCTGGCGAGGCGGCATTCGTCGCCCCGCGAGATCGGAGTGGGGCCATAGGGGAGGGCGAGGGCGTCGCCGTCGGTCCAGAAGGCGACCGTGCCCGGCTCCACGACCTGGCGGGCGTCGGTTTCACGTGAAACCGAGACTACCGTGTCGAAGTAGACCTCCTCACCCCAGGTGTGCGCGGTGGAGACGAGCGGCAGCGCCTTGGCGAGGGCCTGGGTCGTCGGGGTGTGGTCGAGGGTTGCGGTGAGGTGTCCGGCCGGCCAGGAGATCCGTATGCGGGTCGGTGGCTGCGCCTCTGGGTGTGCCTGTGAGTGCTGTGTGTGCATGGCGGGCAATTCAACAAGGCGTTGAAGTCGCTGCCAAGAGGGTGCCGCTGCGGCCAAGGTGGGACCCCCCTGCAGATGGCGAGAATCGGTGCGTCATAATTGCTTGTGAATGTGAACGCGTTCACAAGCGCGTCCCGGTTGCTCCCTTGTTGGGTGTGACAAAGGGTCGCAAACTGCCGTGTCCACGGCGAGGTAAGGAGACTGACGACGTGGAATTGGCTCTGGCGCCCGAGACTCTGGCGCGTTGGCAGTTCGGCATCACCACCGTCTACCACTTCCTGTTCGTCCCCCTGACGATCTCGCTCGCCGCCCTCACCGCCGGCCTCCAGACCGCGTGGGTGCGAACGGAGAAGGAGAAGTACCTCCGGGCCACGAAGTTCTGGGGCAAGCTCTTCCTGATCAACATCGCGATGGGCGTCGTCACGGGCATCGTGCAGGAGTTCCAGTTCGGCATGAACTGGTCCGACTACTCCCGCTTCGTCGGCGACGTCTTCGGCGCCCCGCTCGCCTTCGAGGCCCTCATAGCCTTCTTCTTCGAGTCCACCTTCATCGGCCTGTGGATCTTCGGCTGGGACAAGCTGCCCAAGAAGATCCACCTGGCCTGCATATGGATGGTCTCGATCGGCACGCTGCTGTCGGCGTACTTCATCCTGGCGGCGAACTCGTGGATGCAGCACCCGGTCGGCTACCGGATCAACGAGGAGAAGGGCCGCGCCGAGCTGACCGACTTCTGGCTGGTCCTCACCCAGAACACCACGCTCAACCAGGTCTTCCACAGCTTCTCGGCCGCCTTCCTCACCGGTGGCGCCTTCATGGTCGGCATCGCCGCCTTCCACCTGCTGCGCAAGAAGCACATCCCCGTGATGCGCACCTCGCTCCGGCTCGGCCTGGTCACCCTCGCGGTCGGCGGCCTGTTCACCGCGATCAGCGGCGACACCCTCGGCAAGGTCATGTACGAGCAGCAGCCGATGAAGATGGCCGCCGCCGAGGCGCTGTGGGACGGCGAGAAGCCGGCACCCTTCTCCGTGTTCGCCTACGGCGACGTCGACAAGGGCCACAACAAGGTCGCCCTGGAGATCCCCGGCCTGCTGTCCTTCCTCGCCCACAGCGACTTCGAGTCGTACGTCCCGGGCATCAACGACACCAACGAGGCCCTGCAGGAGAAGTTCGGACCCGGCGACTACAAGCCCATCGTCCCCGTCGCCTACTGGGGCTTCCGCTGGATGATCGGCTTCGGCATGGCCTCCCTCTCGCTGGGCCTGCTGGGCCTGTGGCTGACGCGGAAGAAGTTCATGCTCCCGCCCGCCTACCGCACCGGCGAGGACGAGGTGCCCCATCTCGTCCTGCTGAAGAAGCCGCTCGGCACCAGGCTCACCCGGCTGTACTGGCTGCTCGCCCTGTGGACGATGGGCTTCCCCCTGATCGCCAACTCCTGGGGCTGGATCTTCACCGAGATGGGCCGCCAGCCGTGGGTCGTCTACGGCGTGCTCCAGACCAGGGACGCCGTCTCCCCCGGCGTCTCCACCGCCGAGGTCCTCACCTCGATGATCGCCTTCACCACGCTCTACGCCGTCCTCGCCGTGATCGAGGTCAAGCTGCTCGTGAAGTACGTCAAGGCCGGCCCGCCCGAGCTGACCGAGGCCGACCTCAACCCGCCCACGAAGATCGGCGGCGACCTCCGTGACGCCGACAAGCCGATGGCCTTCTCCTACTAGGCCGAGGGAGCCGCACAGTCATGGAACTGCACAACGTCTGGTTCGTCCTGATCGCCGTCCTGTGGACCGGCTACTTCTTCCTGGAGGGCTTCGACTTCGGGGTCGGCATCCTCACCAGGCTGCTGGCCCGTGACCGGCCCGAGAAGCGGGTGCTGATCAACACGATCGGCCCCGTCTGGGACGGCAACGAGGTCTGGCTGCTCACCGCGGGCGGCGCCACCTTCGCCGCCTTCCCCGAGTGGTACGCCACCCTCTTCTCCGGCTTCTACCTGCCGCTGCTGCTCATCCTCGTCTGCCTGATCATCCGCGGTGTCGCCTTCGAGTACCGCGCCAAGCGGCCCGAGGAGCACTGGCAGCGCAACTGGGAGACGGCGATCTTCTGGACCTCGCTGCTCCCGGCGTTCCTGTGGGGTGTGGCCTTCGCGAACATCGTGCGGGGCGTGAAGATCGACCGGGAGCTGGAGTACGTCGGCACCCTCGGCGACCTGCTCAACCCGTACGCCCTGCTCGGCGGGCTGGTGACGCTGACGCTGTTCACCTTCCACGGCGCCGTCTTCGCGGCGCTGAAGACGGTCGGGGAGATCCGGGAGCGTGCCCGCGAGCTGGCGCTCCGGGTCGGTCTCCTCACGACCGCGCTCGCGCTGGTCTTCCTGCTGTGGACGCAGGTGAACAGCGGGAACGGCAAGAGCCTGATCGCCCTCGCCGTGGCGGTCGCCGCGCTGGCCGTGGCCCTCGCCGCGAACCGGGCGGGCCGCGAAGGCTGGGCGTTCACGCTCTCGGGGCTCACGATCGTGGCCACCGTGGCCATGTTCTTCCTGGCGCTCTTCCCGAACGTCATGCCGTCGACGCTGAACCCCGACTGGAGCCTGACGGTCACCAACGCCTCCTCCAGCCCGTACACCCTGAAGATCATGACCTGGCTGGCGGTCCTCGCGACGCCGGTGGTGCTGCTCTACCAGGGCTGGACGTACTGGGTGTTCCGCAAGCGGATCGGCACCCAGCACATCGCTCCCGACGCGCACAGCGCCCCAGCGGCGCCCTCCACCCCCGAAGCCGTCCACTGAGGTGTGTTTCACGTGAAACCGATCGATCCGCGGCTGCTCCGTTACGCCCGTGCCACCCGGTTCTTCCTGGTGGCGGTCGTCGGCCTGGGAGCCCTCGGTGCCGGGCTGGTCATCGCGCAGGCGATGCTCATCGCCGAGACGGTGGTGGGCGCCTTCCAGCACGGGATGACGGTCACCGAACTGCGCACCCCGCTGCTGCTGCTGGCGGCGGTCGCCTGCGGCCGTGCCCTGGTCGGCTGGCTCACCGAACTGGCCGCACACCGGGCGAGCGCGGCGGTGAAGTCGGAGCTGCGGGGACGGCTGCTGGAACGGTCGGCGGCGCTCGGTCCGGGATGGCTGAGCGGACAGCGCACCGGTTCGCTGGTGGCGCTGGCCACGCGGGGAGTCGACGCCCTCGACGACTACTTCGCGCGGTACCTGCCCCAGCTGGGGCTCGCGGTGGTCGTCCCGGTGGCGGTGCTGGCGCGGATCGTCACCGAGGACTGGGTGTCGGCGGCGATCATCGTCGGCACCCTGCCGCTCATCCCGGTCTTCATGGTGCTGATCGGCTGGGCCACCCAGTCCCGGATGGACCGTCAGTGGCGGCTGCTGTCCCGGCTGTCCGGGCACTTCCTGGACGTGGTCGCCGGACTGCCGACGCTGAAGGTGTTCGGGCGGGCCAAGGCCCAGGCCGAGTCGATCAGGCGCATCACCGGTGAGTACCGCAAGGCGACCCTGCGCACCCTGCGGATCGCCTTCCTCTCCTCCTTCGCGCTGGAGCTGCTGGCCACCCTCTCGGTGGCCCTGGTCGCGGTGACGATCGGCATGCGGCTCGTGCACGGCGAGATGGACCTGTACATCGGCCTGGTCATCCTCATCCTCGCGCCCGAGGCCTATCTGCCGCTCCGGCAGGTCGGCGCCCAGTACCACGCGGCGGCGGAGGGCCTGGCGGCCGCCGAGGAGATCTTCTCGGTACTGCAGACCCCCGTGCCGGCCTCGGGCACCGCCCCCGTCCCGGACGGCCCGCTGACCTTCGAGAACGTGACCGTCCGCTATCCCGGCCGCACGACGGACGCCGTCTGCGGCGTCTCCCTCACCATCGCACCCGGCGAGACGGTCGCACTCGTCGGCCCGAGCGGCGCGGGCAAGTCGACGCTGCTCAGCGTCGCGCTGGGATTCGTACGGCCCACCGCGGGCCGCGTGCGCACCGGGGAAGCCGATCTCGCCGACGTGGACCTGGAGCAGTGGCGCGCGCGGATCGCCTGGGTGCCGCAGCGACCGCATCTGTACGCCGGGACGATCGCCGAGAACGTCCGGCTGGCCCGCCCCGACGCCGACGACGAGGCCCTGCGCCGGGCGCTGCGGGACGCGGGCGCGCTGGAGTTCGTCGACGCCCTTCCCCAGGGTGTGGACACCGTGCTGGGAGAGGACGGGGCCGGACTGTCCGCCGGCCAGCGCCAGCGGCTCGCCCTTGCCCGCGCGTTCCTCGCCGACCGGCCCGTGCTGCTGCTGGACGAGCCGACGGCCGCGCTGGACGGGGCCACGGAGGCGGAGATCGTCGCGGCGGTCCGGCGACTGGCGGCCGGACGCACCGTGCTGCTCGTGGTGCACCGGCCGGCGCTGTTGGACGTGGCGGACCGGGTCGTACGGCTGGCCGGGGCGGACGCGTGCGGGGACACGGTGACGGGCCGCTCGGCCGGTCAGGGAGTACGCCCCGCCGAGACGGACCCCGTCTCGGGCACCGCCGTCGAGGACCCCACCACCGCTTCCGCTTCCGCCACGGCCGCCACCGCTTCCGTGTCCACCACGGTCACCACCGCACCCGCTTCCGCCACGGCCGCCGTCGCTCCCGGCACGCCCGCCGCCGCTGGCGGCGTCCTCGCGCGTGTCCGCGCCATGTCCGGCGCCCGCCGGGGCCGCCTCGTCCTCGCGCTGCTGCTCGGCAGCCTCGCGCTCGGCAGTGCCGTCGGACTGATGGCCACCTCCGGCTGGCTCATCTCCCGTGCCTCGCAGCAGCCGCCCGTGCTGTATCTCATAGTGGCCGTGACGGCCACGCGGGCCTTCGGGATCGGCCGGGCGGTGTTCCGGTACGCCGAGCGGCTGGTGTCGCACGACGCGGTGCTGCGGATGCTGGCCGACACCCGGGTCGCCGTCTACCGGCGCCTGGAGCGGCTGGCGCCCGCGGGCCTGCGCGGCACCCGCCGGGGCGACCTGCTCTCCCGGCTCGTCGCCGACGTCGACGCCCTCCAGGACTACTGGCTGCGCTGGCTGCTGCCCGCCGGAGCCGCCGTCGCGGTCTCCGCCGCCTCCGTCGGCTTCACCGCCTGGCTGCTGCCCGAGGCCGGTGCCGTCCTCGCCGCCGGTCTGCTGGCGGCGGGCGCCGGGGTTCCGCTGATCACGGGCGCCGTGGCCCGCCGCGCCGAGCGCCGGCTCGCCCCCGCCCGGGGCGTCCTCGCGACCCGCGTGGCCGACCTGCTCACCGGCACCGCCGAGCTGACCGTCGCGGGCGCCCTGCCCGACCGTACCGCCGACGCCCGGCGGGCCGACGCCGAGCTGACCCGGATCGCCTCCCGCGCGGCCACCGCCACCGCCCTCGGTGACGGGCTCATCGCGCTGATCTCGGGTCTGACCGTGGCAGCCGCCGCGCTCACGGGCGTCCAGGCCGTCGCCGACGGACGGCTGAACGGTGTCGCGCTGGCCGTGGTCGTGCTCACGCCGCTGGCCGCGTTCGAGGCGGTCCTCGGGCTGCCGCTCGCCGTGCAGTACCGGCAGCGGGTGCGCCGCGGCGCGGAGCGCGTGTACGAGGTGCTGGACGCGCCCGAGCCGGTACGGGAACCGCGGCGCCCCCGGCAGGCGCCCGCGACCCCGTTCCCACTAATCCTGCGGGACCTGGCCGCCCGCCACCCCGGGCAGGACCGGAGCGCGCTCGCCGGGCTGGACCTGACGCTGGAGCGGGGCCGCCGGATCGCGGTGGTCGGCGCCTCGGGCTCCGGCAAGACCACGCTGGCGCAGGTGCTGCTGCGGTTCCTGGATTCCCGCGCCGGCTCGTACACGCTGGCCGGTGTGGACGCGTACGCCCTCGGCGGCGACGACGTACGACGGCTCGTCGGGCTGTGCGCCCAGGACGCGCACCTCTTCGACAGCACCGTGCGCGAGAACCTGCTGCTCGCCCGGCGGGACGCCACGGAGGCGGAACTGCGGGACGCGTTGGCCCGGGCCAGGCTGCTGGACTGGGCCGACAGCCTGCCCGACGGGCTGGACACGCTGGTCGGCGAGCACGGGGCCCGGCTCTCCGGCGGCCAGCGACAGCGGCTCGCCCTCGCGCGGGCGCTGCTCGCCGACTTCCCGGTGCTCGTCCTCGACGAGCCGGCCGAGCATCTGGACCTGCCCACTGCCGACGCGCTCACCGCGGACCTGCTGGCCGCCACCGAGGGCCGTACGACCCTGCTCATCACGCACCGGCTGGCCGGGCTGGAGGACGTGGACGAGGTCATCGTGCTGGACGCCGGACGGGTGGTGCAGCGCGGGCCGTACGCGGAACTGGCCGCGGCGGACGGCCCGCTGCGCGAAATGGCGGCGCGGGAAGCCGCTGCGGAACCGCTGACGGCGGCGCGGGAGGCGGCAGCGGAACCGCTGACGGTGGCATGAGTCCGGTGCCGGACGGACGCCGACAGCCGCACAGACGCCGACAACCCTGCACCATGGGCGGACTGACTGACCATCACCCTGTCCGGCGACTGCTCCATACGACTCCATAAACGCCGGCCGGTTCCCCCATGCGTACGACTTGAACAGGCCGGGGGCGACGGCGCGGGCCACGATCGCTGACATGCTCTCTCCTCGCCGTCAACCCCGGCTCTTCGCGGTGCTCGTGTGCGCGCTCGCCGTCCTGGCCGCCCGGCCCGCCGACGTTCCCGGCGGCTCCGGGGCCGGGACGGAGGTGGCGCGGCTGTACCAGGACGCGGCGCTGGCGACGGAGCGGTACGAGCAGGGGCGGAGCGAGGCGGAGGCGCAGCGCGCGGAGGCCCAGCGGCTGGAGGGGCTGCTGGAACGGCAGCGGCAGGAGATCGCGGCTCTCCACGAGGACCTGGGGCGGATCGCCCGCGCCCAGTATCGCGACGGCGGGGGACTCCCGCTCGCCGCGCAGATGATCCTGGCGGACAGCCCGGAGGAGCTGATGCGCGGTCAGCGGGCGTACTCACAGGCCGATACGGCAGTGAACAACGCGATCGCCAAGAGCCGCCGCGCGGAGGCCCGGCTGGCCACCGACGAGGCGAAGGCGCGGGAGGCCTGGCAGGCGCTGGAGGCACGGAACGCCGAACGCGCGGCGATGAAAAGGTCCATCGAGCAGAAGCTGGAGGAGGCGCGGCAGCGGCTGCAGGGCGAGGCGAACGCCTCCGCGGCGGCGGGCAGCTGCCGGGGCGCGGTGCGACTGGACCAGCCGGAGATGAACTTCACGAACGACTGGGTCGCGCCGGTGGAGACCTACGCCCTCTCCGCGGCGTTCGGCAGCGGCGGGGCGCGGTGGGCCAACCGGCACACCGGGCAGGACTTCGCGGTGCCGATCGGCACACCGGTGCGGGCGGTCGGCGCGGGCACGGTGGTGCGGACCTCCTGCGGCGGGGCCTTCGGCATGGAGATCGTGCTGGAGCACCCGGGCGGCTACTACACGCAGTACGCCCACCTGGCGTCCATCGCTGTCGAGCAGGGCGAGCAGGTCCGGACCGGCCAGTGGATCGGCCAGTCCGGCACGACCGGCAACTCCACGGGGCCGCATCTGCACTTCGAGGTTCGGGTCACCCCGCAGCTGGGCTCGGGGATCGACCCGGTGCCCTGGCTGGCGGCGCGCGGCGTGTCCCTCGGCTGGCCCGCCACCACCCGCCTCGGCGGCTAGCCCGCTGCCACCGACACCAGTGGCCGCTCAGCGGCGCTCGGCCAGCAGCCGCTCGATCACGACCGCCACACCGTCGTCGTTGTTGGCGACCGTCCGGCCCGACGCCGCCGCGACCACGTCGGGGTGGGCGTTGCCCATGGCGTACGACCGGCCGGCCCAGGTCAGCATCTCGACGTCGTTCGGCATGTCCCCGAACGCGACGACCTCCTCGTGGGAGATGCCGCGCTCGGCGCAGCACAGGGCGAGCGTGCTGGCCTTGGAGACGTCCGGACCGCTGATCTCCAGCAGGGCGCTGGGGCTGGAGCGGGTGACGTTGGCGCGCTCGCCGATGGCGAGGCGGGCCAGGGTGAGGAAGCCGTCCGGGTCGAGCGTGGGGTGGTAGGCGAGGATCTTCAGCACCGGCTCGCCGGCCCCGGGTGCGTCGGCCGCCAGCAGCTGCTCGGCGGGCGCGAGCGCGTCCGGGATCTCCATGTGCAGCTTGGGATAGTCCGGCTCCTGGTAGAAGCCGTACGTCTGCTCCACGGCGAACACCGTGCCGGGCGCCGCGTCCCGCAGCAGCCGTACGGCGTCCAGCGCGTTCTCCCGGGCCAGCTCGCGCACCTTCACGAACCGGTGGGTGCCGGGACCGCCGTGCAGGTCGACCACGGCGGCGCCGTTGCCGCAGATCGCCAGGCCGTGGCCGTGGACATGGTCGCTGACGACGTCCATCCAGCGGGCGGGGCGGCCGGTGACGAAGAAGACCTCGATTCCCGCCTCCTCGGCGGCGGCGAGGGCGGCGACCGTGCGCGGGGACACCGACTTGTCGTCGCGCAGCAGCGTGCCGTCGAGGTCGGTGGCGATCAGCCGGGGCGGTATCGCGGGGGCCGGGGTCTCGGGCTGTCGAGTCGCTGAGGTCACCCGGCCATTCTCGCGCATATGCCTGCACGGCCGTGCGGTAGTCCGCACATCTGAGAGGCGACGGTCGTCACACGCCCCGTCGCTCACGGTCACCGGAGCCGGCCCGCGCCGTGCCTTGCTCAGGCCAGCTGTGCCGGTGCCTCCATGGCGATCTGCTCGAACACCTTCTGCTCGGCGGCGAAGTCCGAGCCGGGGATCGGCCAGTGGATCACGATCTCCGTGAAGCCCAGCTCACGGTGGCGGCCGGCGAAATCGACGAACGCGTCGAGGGACTCCAGGGGCCGGCCGCGGTCCGGGGTGAACCCGGTGAGAAGCACCTTGTCGAGCGCGGTCACGTCCCGGCCGATCGCCGCGCAGGCGGCGGCCAGCTTGTCGATCTGCCCGCGGAGGGCCGCGAGCGACTGCTCGGGCGTGCCGTTCTCGTACAGCTTCGGGTCGCCGGTCGTCACCCAGGCCTGCCCGTACCGGGCGGCGAGCTTCAGGCCGCGCGGGCCGGTGGCCGCGATGGCGAAGGGCAGCCGGGGGCGCTGCACGCAGCCGGGGATGTTCCGGGCTTCGTGCGCCGAGTAGAACGCGCCCTCGTGCGTCACCGAGTCCTCGGTGAGGAGACGGTCGAGCAGGGGCACGAACTCGGCGAACCGGTCGGCCCGCTCACGCGGCGTCCAGGGCTCCTGGCCGAGCGCGGTGGCGTCGAAGCCGGTGCCGCCCGCGCCGACACCGAGGGTGATCCGGCCGCCGGAGATGTCGTCGAGGGAGATCAGCTCCTTGGCGAGGGTCACCGGGTGCCGGAAGTTCGGCGAGGTCACCAGCGTGCCCAGCCGCAGCCGCTCGGTCACCGCCGCGGCGGCGGTCAGCGTGGGCACGGCACCGAACCAGGGGCCGTCTCGGAAGCTGCGCCAGGACAGATGGTCGTAGATGTAGGCGGTGTGGAAGCCGAGCTGCTCCGCGCGCTGCCAAGCCTCCTTGGTCCCTTCGTGCCAACGGCGGTACGGGAGGATCACGGTGCTCAGGCGCAGACTCATGCCATCGAGCCTAAGCGCCCCTCCACGTTTCACGTGAAACAGCGGCCGTCTCCTCTGCCACAGCCGTCGGTCTCACCCGCCCCACGATCCGCCACCGGCTCAGTGCCGCTCCGGGAACCGCAGATACCGCGGCGGCACCGCGCGCGTCAGCCACACTCCGTTCGCGCTGACCCGGAACTCATGACCGTCCCGGTGCATCGCCCCGGCGTCCACCGCGAGCACCACCGGCGGGCCCCTGCGGGCGCCCACCCGCGTCGCGGTCTCCCGGTCGGCGGAGAGGTGCACGTCGTGCCGGTTCATCGCCCGCAGCCCTTCCGCGCGGATCGCGTCCAGGGCGCGGGCCACGGTCCCGTGATAGAGGTACGGCGGCGGCGCGACCGCCGGCAGGCCCAGGTCCACCTCGACGCTGTGGTCCTGGCTGGCCCGGATCCGGGTGCCCTCGACCGCGAACCGCTGCTTGTCGTTCGTGGCGACGACATGCTCCAGTTCCGCGCGGCTGAAGCGGAACCCGTGCGCGGCGGCGGCCGCGATCAGGGTGTCGATCTCGACCCATCCCCCCTCGTCCAGCTCCAGCCCGATCCGCTCCGGCTGGTGCCGCAGATGCTTCGAGAGGTACTTCGACACCTTCACGGTGCGTCTCTCATCCATGCGGCCAGGGTGCCGGGAGAGACGCGGATCACGCATCCGATTCACATCTGGAGGTTTGATCCACAGCAAGTCCAGTTATCCACAGGCCGATTGGCCATCCCTGTGGACAACCTCAACCTTGAGCGGGCCCGTCCGCGTGGCGGTCTACGCCTCGGTTCACGAATCCGTCCGCGTGTCGACTCACGAGAAACGCCAGAGGCCCCGGATCTCTCCGGGGCCTCTGCTCTGTGCGCACTCGGCAGGATTCGAACCTGCAACCTTCTGATCCGTAGTCAGATGCTCTATCCGTTAAGCTACGAGTGCTTGTTCTTTTTTCTCCGCCGCTCCCGTTCCTTTCGGCCCGCTCGCGGCGACAGGAAGAACATTACATGACTGCCGCCGTCATGTGAAATCCGTTTGGTTCACCCCGCCTGACCTGCGGAAACGCGGGATGAGGGAGGTGGGGGGAGGGGTAGGGCGGAAGGGGGCGGAGGCGTGGAACGACGAAACCCCGGTCCGTGGGGACCGGGGTTTCGGTGATCTTGCGCGGAGGCGGAGGGATTTGAACCCTCGATGGGCTTTAAGGCCCAAACCGCATTAGCAGTGCGGCGCCATAGACCGGACTAGGCGACGCCTCCAGCACAGCCGCCCGCGCAAGCGCGAGTGGTGCGTGCAGATGATGACACAGTCGAGCGTGCTGTCACCAATCGCCCCCCACGGTACTAGGCAGGCGGGCCGCAGGGCAAAGGGCTTCCCGGGACGCGTCGCAGGTCGTCGCCGAGTGCGCCGCCGTGGTCGTCGGCCCGACGGTTGTGCGAGCGCCGTCGAACGCAACGTACCGGCGCGTCAGGCGTTGGTCAGGTCATGTTGCGGATCACCACCCCCCACACGGTCCGGCGGCTGCTCGTCGCCGCCGGCGCTTCCCTCGCCGCGCTCGGCTCGCTCGCCGCAGCGCCCACCGCCGCCGCCATCCCGGCCCCGTCGCCCGTGCTGCCGCCGCCCCTCCAGGGCGTCGAGCGGACCGGCGGCGATCACCACCTCACCGTCACCGTCCGGGGCGCCGGCGGCGGAGCGGACGGAACCTTTCGGGTCGACTGCCACCCGGCGGGCGGCGACCACCCCGACGTGGCCGGCGCCTGCCGCGCGGTCGACCGGAACACCCGGTGGGGCCGCGAGCCCTTCGCCCCGGTCGCCGAGGGCAGCGTCTGCACCATGCAGTACGGCGGCTCCGCCACCGCCCGTGTCACCGGGACGTGGGCCGGACGCCCCGTCGATGCCACGTTCGACCGCAGCAACGGCTGCGAGATCGACCGCTGGAACCGGCTCGTGCCGTTGCTGCCCGACCTGAGCACATAAGGAGAGGGAGCCGAGGAGAAAGCGCAGGCCGCTGTAAACGTCCTGCGGAGGTGACGAGAAGGGCGCATGGACGCGGACGTATGCGGCCATGCGCTCCTTGCCGCCGGGGTTGCGGCCGGGCTTCACCGGCTCGTGCGACCTCTCTCCCATCCGGCGTCGCGAGCGCAACCCCAGCCCTTAGACTCCCTCGCGTGACACGCCGCGGGCCGGTTGGCAAGATGGCCCGAGCGGTCGGCAAGGTGCGGTAACAGGGAGGAAGCGTCTCGTGAGCAGCAGGCCACCCCGAGGCGCTGCTCGCCTCGCAGCCATACTCGACGCGCTCCCCGACGCGTTGGTCCTGGTCAACGCCAACGGAACGGTCGTCAACGCCAACGCGATCGCCCTGGAGGCCTTCGAGACCCCGGGCACGGCGCTCGTCGGGCGCGGGCTGCTCGACCTGCTGCCGGACTTCGACTCCAAGCTCATCCCCGGCTCCATGCGGCGGCCCGACCACATGGACCCGCGCGGCCGCACCAAGCCGACCCGGATGATGGCCCGCCGCACCGACGGCACCGAGTTCCCGGTCGAGGTCACCTCCGCCAACCTCGAGAACAGCCAGCAGACCTACGACAGCTACGGCTACACCGGCGACGAGCTGCTGATGCTCGTCGTACGCGACCTCTCGGGCACCGTCGACACCGAGGCCGAGCTGGCCCGCTCGCAGCGGCAGACCGAGATGATCCTGCGGGCCGCCGCCGAGGGCGTCGTCGGCACCGACACCGACGGGCGGATCGTCCTGGTCAACCCGGCCGCCGCGCAGATACTGGGCTACCGCGCCTCCGACCTCGGCGGCAAGGAGCTGCACACCCTCGTCCTGCACTCGCGCGCCGACGGCTCCCCCTTTCCGTACGACGAGTCGCCGCTCGCCGACACCCTGCGCTCCGGGCGCAAGCACCGGGTGCGCGGCCAGGTGCTGTGGTCCAAGAGCGGCGACAAGGTCGCGGTCGATCTGACCACCGCGCCGGTACGCGACGGCGACCAGCTCGTCGGCGCCGTGATGACCTTCCTGGACCGGCGGCCGTACGACGCGCTGGCCGAGGAGAAGGAGCAGCTGGAGCGGGCGCACGCCGAGGAGCTGGAGCGGCTCGCCGAGAAACACGCCTCCGACCTCACCGCGCTGCGCCAGCAGCACGTCACCGAGATCGAGGAGCTGCGCGAGCGGCACCAGGAGGAGCTGGCCGCGGGCGAGGAGCGGTACGCCGCGCTCGCCGAGCGCGAGAAGGACCGGCACGAGGCGCTCGCCGCGCGCTACGAGCAGCTGCTCACCCTGCTGGGCACCTCCCTGCGCGGCCCCCTCGACGAGCTGCGCCGCGAGCTGTCCGCGCTGGCCGCGGACGACGCCGGGCAGCTGTGGCCCGAGGCCAACCAGGTGCTCCACCACCTGTCGGCCGGCTACTCGCGGATCACCACCCTCATCGACAACGTCCTCGGCTACCAGCGGCTCGACGCCGGCACCGACGAGATCACCCGCACCAAGGTGATGCTCGACCGCGTGGTCGCCTCCGGTGTCGACGGGGCCGTCGAGCTGATCGGGCCGGGCCGGGTGCAGTTCGCCGTGCACGCGCCCCCCATCGAGGCGGAGGTCGACGCCCGGCTGCTGGCCACCGCGCTCGCCCATCTCGTCGCCGATGTCGCCGGGGTGGACGCCACCGGGAACTCCCCGGTGTCCGCGGGCGGTTACATGGACAACACCGTCGTGGTCGCGGCGGCGCAGCGGGGCGAGGTCGTACGGATCGAGGTGCGCGGGCCGTACGCCGGGGGCGACCCGGTGCACGAGCCGATCGTGCGCGGGATCGTGCGCGCGCACGGCGGTGTGCTGCAGACGCACGAGGTGCCGGGGATGAGCGGCAGCGCGTACGTGCTCGAGGTGCCGCTCGGCGGGGGGGCGGGTGCCGTGTCCGCGTCGGCGTCCCCCTCGACGGCCGTGGCCGTGGCCGGTGCCGAGGCGGACACGGCCCCCGGGCCCGCGCCCGCTCCCGCGGCCGCCGCTGAGCAGACGTCCGGTGGCGGGCGGCGGCGGGCCCGGCGGGGCGCCACCGACGCCTTCCTGGAGGCCGACGTGCCGGTGCCGGGCGCGGCCGAGGGCGGCGGCCCGGAGCAGGAGCCGAACGCGCCCGCGCCGACCGGGCGGCGGCGCCGTCGCGCGGCTGCCGCGGCAGCCGAGCCGCGGCCGGCGGGGGCCGCCGCGCCGCCCGCCGCCGTCGCGAGCAGCCGAGCCGCGGCAGGCGGTGGCCGCCGAGACGACCGACGCCGTCGCGAGCGGTACCGGCCGGCGGCGCGGGCGGCCCGCCGAGGACGCGGCCCAGGCCGCCGCCGCGGTGGCCGAGGGTGCCGTCGTCACCGCCGACGAGCACGCCGCCGGAACCGCCGCCGCGGGGACCGGTCTGGGCGGGACGGTGCCGCCGCAGGGTGTGCCCGCGTCCGGTGGCCGTCGCGCGCGCCGCGCCCCCGAGGAGCAGCACGCCCTGCCCCCGGCACTGCCCGCCGCCACGGAGGAGGAGGCCCAGCCGACGGGGCGCCGGCGTCGTGCCCTCGCCGCCGCCCAGGAGCGGGCCGCGGCGCAGGAGGCGGGGCCGCGCACGGTCTTCGCGCTGCCGCCGGCCGAGGCGGACCGGGCGGTCGAGGAGGCGGAGGGGCAGGTCCCACCGCGGGAGGAGCTGCCGGGAGGGCAGGGCCGGCAGGGGCAGCAGGGGCAGCAGGGGCAGCAAGGGCAGCAGGGGCTGCCGGGGCAGCCTGAGATCCCGGGGCAGCAGGGGGCGCCGGGGCAGTCGGCTCAGCGGCTGCCGCAGGCTTCACCGCTTCCGCAGGCGTCCCCGCAGGCGCCGGCCGCCGGTGGGCCCGTGCCGCCCGGCGGGGTGCAGGCGGGGTCCGCGCCGATGCCGATGCCGATGCCGGTTCCTCCGGTGTCTCCGGCTCCCACGCCGGTTCAGGGTCCGAGCCCGCAGGCCCCGCAGGCCCCGGCTCCCGGCGTTCCCGCGCCGCAGCCCGTGCCGCCGCCCGCCGCCGCCCAGCCGGGTGCCGTGGAGCCGGGTGCCGTGCCGCCGGGCTCCGCGCCGATGCCCGTTCCGGCTCCCGCCGCTCCCGTTCCCGGCCCGGCCCCAGTGCCGCCGCAGGTGACGCCCGTCGACACCCCGGTCGCCGACGACCACGGCCGCCACGACGCCGTACCGCACGACCAGTCCGGCGATCACACCCCGCCGCAGCCGCACCCCACGAGCGCGCCCACCGGCCGTCGGCGGCGGGCCGTGGCCGTGCCGCCGGAGCCTGCCGCCGGGGCGCCCGCGCAGAGCATTCCGGCTCAGGCCAACGCCCCGCGGCCCGGTCCGGCGCCGCACCCCGCACCCGGGGTCGCCCCGCAGCCGCAACCACAGCCCGTTCCGGCCGGTCAGGCCGCCGTGCCCGCGCCGTCGTCTCCGTCCGGTACGGGCCAGGTCACCGTGCCCGCGCAGGCCGGCGCCGCCCAGCCCGTCGCGCACTCGGTCGCCCAGCCCGCCGTCCAGCCGGTCGCGCACCCGCTGCCGGGCCAGCCGCTTCCCGCCGAGTCGATCGCCCGTCCCGCGGCACCCGCCGTAGCCGCGCCCGCCGCCGCCGTACCGCCTGCCGCCACGCCCGCCGCGGGCACCCCGGCGCCGCAGCCGTGGCCGGCGCCCGAGGGGGACACCTCCGGAGCGGGTACGCCCCTCCCGGGCCCGCAGCCGGACACCCCCCAGCCGCATGCTTCCGGCAGCACCCCCCTGCCCCCGGAGGCCGCGGCCCCCGCGCCCCCGCCCGCGTCCACCCCGCCGCCCGCGGCCGCGCGGGTCGCGCAGCCGCTGCCCGCCGAGGCCGCGGCGCCCGTGGACCCCCACTCGACCCAGGGCCGGTCGATCAGCGTGCGCACCCTGGGCCAGGGCGTGCCGTTCAGCCGGCAGGCCGCGCAGTCCCCGCAGGCGCAGCCGACGGGAGCCGCCACGCCTCCTCCGCACCAGCCGGGCGGCTCCGGGCGTCGCCGCAAGCTGGGCACGCCGCCCGAGCCCACCGCCGCGCGTCCGCATCCGCCGGCCGAGCAGGCCGCGGCCCAGCCGGCGGCGCAGCCCCAGCCGGCACCGGGCCCGGCCGCGCCCGCCCCGCCGCCGCGGCTTCCCGCGCAGGCGAGCGAGGGCGCCGGACGGTCGTACGCCATAGGCGCGCCGGACGAGAACGCCGCGGAGGGGCCCGAGCCGCTGGACGGTCCGGGCGGTGCCGTGGAGGTGGCCGACACGCCGCTGCCGCAGCCGATGGACGACGAGCTGCCGCCGGAGCCGCTGGACAATCCGCGACGGCTGCTGGTGTGGCCCGCGCCGGACGTGAGCACGCAGCAGGCGCTCAGCGACCGTGGCTACCGGCCGGTCATCGTGCACTCGCGCGAGGAGGTCGACGCGCAGATCGCCGCGTTCCCGGCGGCGCTGTTCGTGGACCCGCTGACCGGGCCGATCACGCGGACGGCGCTGCAGTCGCTGCGGCAGGCCGCCGTCGCGGCCCAGGTGCCGGTCATGGTGACGGCCGGCCTCGGGCAGGCGTCACGGGACGCGGCGTACGGCGCCGATCCGGCCGTACTGCTGAAGGCGCTCGCGCCGCGGGACAGCGAGCAGCACCCGCCGCGCGTGCTGCTGATCGAGGAGCACGCGGAGATCGCGCTGGCGCTGACGGCGACGCTGGAGCGGCGCGGTATGCAGGTGGCGCGGGCGGCGAGCGACGCGGACGCGGTGGCGCTGGCCGGGCAGTTCCGGCCGAACCTGGTCGTGATGGACCTGAT
This sequence comes from Streptomyces sp. JB150, assembly GCF_011193355.1. GTDB lineage: Bacteria > Actinomycetota > Actinomycetes > Streptomycetales > Streptomycetaceae > Streptomyces. The sequence goes on along the minus strand of NZ_CP049780.1, from coordinate 3,693,439 downwards.
GCAGGTGCACCGGCGGCGGGCCGGGATCGTGGACTGGCTGCGCGCGAACGGGCAGCTCAACCGGACCCCGCTCGTCGTCTACACCGCCGCCGTCGACCAGGCCGACCTGCCGCGGCTCGCCTCGGGCGAGACGGTGCTGTTCCTGGCGGAACGGTCGACCAGCGCCGAGGTGCAGTCGCGGATCGTGGACCTGCTCGCCCGCATTGGCACGAACTAGAACCGCTACGGACCGCACGGTCCATCACGGTCCATGGCGGTCCGCCACGGGCCCCCACCCCGCCACGGGCCCCCGCTATGGGGCCACCAGTCTGCGGGCCGCCTCCTTGATCGAGGCTCGGAGGCGGTCGCGGTCGGTGGCGTCCGGGCCCGCCAGGATGCGCGCCATCTGCGGGACGACGGTGGCCCAGTTGGCCAGGGCGGTCAGCAGGAGCAGCAGGTCGGGAGCCGGGATCGCGTCGGTGACGACGCCCCGGCGCTGACCGTCCTCGACGGCGGCGACCTTGCGGGCGTAGTGCGCGCGGCGGTCCGTCTCGTCGGGCAGTTCGGCGGAGCCGTACTCGATGCCTTCCCAGTAGAGCAGGCGCAGGACCTCGGGGTGGGCGGCGTGGTAGTCGAGGAGGCGGTCGATCCAGGACTCGATGTCGTCCGGGTCGACGGGGACGGAGGCGGCGAGGTCCAGCATCTTCCTCTCGAGGACGTGCGCGAACAGCTCCGCCTTGTTGCCGAAGTAGGCGTAGATGAGCTGCTTGTTGGCCTTGGCCTCGCTCGCGATGCGGTCGATGCGGGCGCCCGCGATGCCGTGCCGGGCGAACTCGGCGACCGCCGCCTCGAAGATCCGGGTCCTGGTGGCCTCGGAGTCCCTTGCTGCCATGGGGTCAGGGTAGCGCGGTAGGTAACCAACCGTTTGGTTGACGGGAATGCGAGGGCGGCACAGACTGTTTTCCCGTAGTCCAACCAACTGGTTGGTTATGAGAGTCGGCTCGAAGGGTCCCCCGCTCATGCGCCTTCCGTCAGCGAGCACGCAGCCGCGCACCGCTGCCCGCACCACCCCCGGTACCGCTGCCCGCGCCGCTTCACCCGCCGCGTCAGGCGCCCCCGCCCCCGGCCCCGCCCCCGCCCTCTTCCTCACCCTCCTCGCCGTGTGCAGCGCGGTCACCGCCGCCAACATCTACCTGGCCGCCCCGCTGCTCACCCTCATCGCGCGCGACTTCGGCAGCACGCCCTCCGGCGTCGCCTGGATCGCCTCGGTCGCGCAGTTCGGCTACGCGCTCGGGCTGCTGCTCTTCACCCCGCTCGGCGACAGCGTGAACCGGCGCCGGCTGGTGTCGGGTCTCACCGTGGTCACCGCCGTCGCGCTGGTCGGCGCCGCGGCCGCCCCCGGCTCAGCCGTGCTCGCGGCGGCCGTCCTCGTCGCCTCCGCGGCGACCGTGATCCCCCAGCTGCTCGTCCCGCTGGTCGCCGAGCGCGCCCCCGCCGAGCGCCGGGCCCGCCATGTCGCGGCCTTGATCGCGGGGCTGTTCACCGGCATCGTCGCGGCCCGCGTGGTGGGCGGGCTGGCCGGGCAGGCCTTCGGGTGGCGCTGGGTGTTCGCGGGCGCGGGCGCCCTCACCCTCGTGCTGGGTCTGGCGACCGCGCTGGTCCTGCCCGCCGCGCACCGGCCGCGCACCGGCTCGCTGTTCGGCGGGATCGCCGCGCTGCCCGGACTCGCCCGCCGCTCGCCCGACCTGTGGCGGGCCTGCGTACGGCAGGCGGGGATGTTCGGCGCGTGGAGCGCGCTGTGGACCTCGCTGGCGCTGCTGCTGACCGGTCCGGAGTACGGCCTGTCCACCGCCACCGCCGGGCTGTTCGGCCTCTTCGGGCTGACCGCGAGTGTCGTCGCGCCGCTGGCGGGCGGGCTGGTGGACCGTTTCGGCGCCGCCCGGGTCGTACGGGCCGCGTATCTGCTGGCCGCCGTGTCCGTGCCGCTGTTCTGGGCCGGGGGACACGTCCTGGCGGCGCTGTTCGCCGCGGCGGTCGCGATCCACGCGGCGCTCGTCGCCTCGCACGTCGCCAACCAGACCCTGGCGCTGACCACCACCTCCGCCCCGGCCACCGCCAACACCGCGTACGTGGTCGCCGGTTTCACGGGCGGCGCCGCCGCCTCCGCGCTCGCGGGCTCCGCCTACACCCACTTCGGCTGGGGCGGGGTGTGCGCGGTGGCGGGGCTGTGGCTGCTGCTGGGCTGGGGGACGACCGCCGTACGGCGGTGAGCACGCGCTGCCGTACGGCGGTGAAGGCGCCCCACCGCGGTCGTCCCCCGGCGGGGTTCACAGCCGGGTGACGTCCAGCTCGCCCTCCGCGTACTGCTTGCGCAGGACCTTCTTGTCGAACTTGCCGACGGACGTCTTCGGCACGGCCGGGATGACCGTCCAGCGCTCCGGCAGCTGCCACTTGGCGATCTTGCCCTCCTCGGCGAGGAAGGCGCGCAGGGTCGCGAAGTCGGCGGTGGCTCCCTCCTTGAGGACGACCGTGGCCAGCGGGCGCTCGCCCCACTTGTCGTCGGGGACGGCGACGACCGCGGCCTCGGCGACGTCCGGGTGGGCCATCAGGGCGTTCTCCAGCTCCACCGAGGAGATCCACTCGCCGCCGGACTTGATGACGTCCTTGGCGCGGTCGGTGAGGGTGAGGAAGCCGTCGGGGGAGATGGTGCCGACATCGCCGGTCTTCAGCCAGCCGTCCTCGCTGAACTTGTCCGAGGGGCGCAGGGGTTCGGCGTCCGGGCCGTTGTAGTAGGCGCCGGCGATCCACGGCCCGCGGACCTCCAGCTCGCCCGCGGACTCGCCGTCCCAGGGCAGCCGCTCGCCGCCGGGGCCGGTGAGGCGGGCCTCGACGCCCGCGGGGAAGCGGCCCTGGGTGAGCCGGTAGCCGAACTCCTCCTCGGTGCCGACCGCGTGGGCCGGCGGGCGGGCGACCGTGCCCAGCGGGGAGGTCTCGGTCATGCCCCAGGCGTGGCAGACCCGCATGCCGAGCTTGTCGAAGGCCTCCATGAGGGAGGGCGGACAGGCGGAGCCGCCGATGGTGACCTGGGTGAGCGAGGATACGTCGCGCGGCTTGGCGGTCAGCTCGGCGAGCAGGCCCTGCCAGATGGTGGGGACGGCGGCGGCGTGCGTCGGCCGCTCGCCCTCGATCATCTCGGCGAGCGGGGCGGGCTGGAGGAAGCGGTCCGGCATCAGCAGGTTGACGCCGGTCATGAAGGTGGCGTGCGGCAGGCCCCAGGCGTTCACGTGGAACTGGGGGACGACGACGAGCGAGGTGTCCTGGTCGGTCAGGCCCATCGACTGGGCCATGTTGACCTGCATGGAGTGCAGGTAGACGGAGCGGTGGCTGTAGACCACGCCCTTGGGGTCGCCGGTGGTGCCGGAGGTGTAGCACATGGCGGCGGCCTGGCGCTCGTCCAGCTCCGGCCAGTCGTAGGCGGTCGGCTTGCCCGCGATCAGATCGTCGTACTCGTGGACCGGCACGGACGCCTCGGCGAGCAGGGAGCGGTCGCCCGGCCCGGAGACCACGACGTGCTCGACGGTCTTCAGGTGCGGCAGCAGCGGTGCGAGCAGCGGCAACAGGGAGCCGTTGGCGATGATCACCCGGTCGGCGGCGTGGTTGACGATCCACGCCAGCTGCTCCGGGGGCAGCCGGAGGTTGAGGGTGTGCAGGACCGCGCCCATGGAGGGGATCGCGAAGTACGCCTCGACGTGCTCGGCGTTGTTCCACATCAGGGTGGCCACGCGGTCGTCGTCGGCGACGCCGAGGTCCTCGCGCAGGGCATGGGCCAGCTGGGCGGCGCGGGCGCCGATCTCGGCGTACGAGCGGCGGTGCGGCTCGGCTTCACCGGTCCAGGTCGTCACCTGCGACGATCCGTGGATCGTGGACCCGTGGGTCAGGATCCTGGAGATCAGCAGCGGTACGTCCTGCATGGTGCTCAGCACGGCGTCCTCCCGGGGGCGACATTGCCTACGCGGCGGTAGGGGTTGCGCTGATTCTGGCCGCATACCGCGCGGTATGTCACTAGGGGAGGGTGATCGATCACGTCACCTTGCGGTAACCGCGGGGGCGCTGCTACGCGTGATCGGCGCGGAACCCCCTAGGAGAAGGGCCGGCGTATCGGCTCCAGCTCCGGGTCCTCGCGGAGTTTGCCGAGCGCGCGGGAGACCGCCGACTTCACCGTGCCGACCGAGACGCCCAGCACCTCGGCGGTCTGCGCCTCGCTCAGGTCCTCGTAGTACCGCAGGACGACCATCGCGCGCTGACGGGCGGGCAGCCGCATGATCGCCCGCCACATCGCGTCGTGCAGCGCCTGCCGCTCGGCCGGGTCGTTCCCGCCGGGCACCGGCTCCGGCTCGGGCAGCTCCTCGCAGCTGAACTCGTCGACCCTGCGCTTGCGCCACTGCGAGGTGCGGGTGTTGAGCAGGGCGCGGCGCACATAGCCGTCGAGGGCGCGGTGGTCCTCGATGCGGTCCCAGGCGACGTACGTCTTGGTCAGCGCGGTCTGCAGCAGGTCCTCCGCGTCGCTCGGGTTCGCGGTCAGCGACCGGGCGGTACGCAGCAGGACCGGCTGACGGGCCCGCACGTACGACGAGAACGACGGATACGCGGCGGTGTACGGCAGGGACCGCACGGCCGGCGCGGCGGCGTCCGAAGCAGTGGTGCAGACGGGTGTGGTCATGGCTCAACGCTAGGTTCGCGAGCCCGTGGTCCTCATCGCCCGCAGGTCCCGAAGACGAGTCCCCCTCAGGTTGTAGAGGCGGTGCCGGGTGCACCTCCTGGAGGGGGAGGAGGCGGAGAGGACACGTGAGGGTTTACCCCTGGGGGTCGTCCGGGAGGAGGGCGGCCGGCGGCCCGGAGACGGCCGGGAACGGCCCGGAGACGGCCGGAAACGACCGGAAACAGCTCGGGGACGGCCGCGAGTGACCGGAAATGGCCGGAAACGACCGAGCGGCGGTGCCGAAGCACCGCCGCTCAGCCGGACCTTGCTCACCCCACAGAGCACCCACAGGAGTCCCGGGCCGGTGCCGGAGCACCGGCCCGTCAGCTCACCACCACAGCGGTGTGAAGGCGACGGCCACGTTGTCGTTGCCCTGGTTGACGGCGGTGAAGGCGGAACCGTCCACCTGCGCGGTGTTGCTCTGGTTCGAGGCGCCGGCGCCGATCGCCTGCTGCTGGGTGGTGGCGGAGTTGCCGTTGTTGTCGCCGCCGACGCCGCTGCCGAGGCTGCCCTGGATGGCGTTGGTGACGGCCGCGCTCGATCCGTTGTCCGCGAACGCGCCGTTGTCGGCCGTCGCCACTCCGCTGAAGAGGGCGGCCGCGAGCGGCAGAGCGGAGACGACGGCGATGGCGCGGGCGGTACGGATGCTTGCCATGTTGGTTCCTCCCAGAAGCAGAAGCAAATGTCGCACCGGCCCGGAGGCCGTGGTGTGCGTAAGTACGGTTTGCTCGAAGGCAGTTGGCCGACCACCTCGGTGCTGTGCACGACGTCGCGTGATCAGAGTTGCCCACCGAATCCCCGGCGAACCATCCCAGAAGCCGTATTTCGCCCTCAAGCGTGAGGACAAGTCGATAAACCCCTTTCGCCACCTTTCCTTGATCACGGCGACGAGCCGGGGCGGGTGGGGCGACTCGGTCCCAAGCGGCGCAAGGGGTGCAGCGTTCCGGCAGGTTTTCGGCCAATCCGTCCCGTCCGGCGTGCCGCGCCCGTCACCTCTTCCCTTTTTCGAACATGCGTACGAACATAAAGTCATGGCCACCATCGACCGGCAGGCCACGACCCTGGCCCTCGCCCACGCCCTGTCCGCCGCCGAACGCGGACTGGCCGTCATCCCCCTGTCCCGGACGAAACTGCCGGCCCTGCGCTCACCCCACCGCCTCGACCCCGTGCCGCTGCCCTGCCACGGCGAGTGCGGCCGCTTCGGCCACGGCGTGTACGACGCCTCGGCCGACCCCGACCGCGTCCGCGCCCTCTTCGCCGCCGCCCCCTGGGCCACCGGCTACGGCATCGCCTGCGGACTGCCCCCGCACCACCTGATCGGCATCGACCTGGACACCAAGTCGGACACGGACGCCTCGGCGGCCCTGCGCGAACTCGCCCTGCGGCACCTCTTCACGATCCCGCCCACGGTCGTCGTCACCACCCCGAGCGGCGGCCGTCACCTCTGGCTGACCGGCCCCCCGGACGTCGTCGTCCCGAACTCCGCCGGCCGCCTCGCCCCCGGCATCGACGTCCGGGGCGCCGGCGGCTACCTCGTCGGCCCCGGCTCCCGCACCGAACACGGCGTGTACGGCACGGCCCCCGGCACCGCACACCTGCCCCCGGCCCCGTGCCCGCCCGCCCTTCTGCGCCTGCTGCTGCCACCCCCGCGCACCGCCGCACGCTCCTCCCCCTCGCCCGGCGGCCACGGCCACGGCCTGGTCCAGTTCGTCCTCGCCGCACACCGGGGACAGCGCAACACCCGCCTCTTCTGGGCCGCCTGCCGCGCCTACGAGAACGGCATCGGCCCCGACCTGGTCGCCCCCCTCGTCGACGCGGCCCGCACCACCGGCCTCACCGAACGCGAGGCCCGCGCGACGATCGCCTCGGCGGCGCGGCTGACGAGGGGGCGCCGGTGACGAGGGAGCGGGGCGAGGACCCAGCCCCGCACGCCGAAGGGGCGCCCCGTGACGGAGCGCCCCTTCGGACACCTGGCGGTGGGTGTGGGATTTGAACCCACGGTGACATCGCTGCCACGACGGTTTTCAAGACCGTTCCCTTAGGCCGCTCGGGCAACCCACCTCCGCTCCGGCCACCAGGGACGGAGCGGGTACAGCGTACCGGCCCCGGGCCTCGCGCGGGGGGCCGAGGCCCGTACAAGATCAGGCCGGGCGTGACCGTCAGGCCGGGCAGCGGAGCTTCTTCTTGTAGGCGTCGAAGTAGGCCGGGACGAGCTTCTCCAGCTGGGCTTGCGACTTACGGTTCCATCTGATGTCGTTGACCTCGACGGACAGCACGTCACCTTCCTCGCTGACTCCAGGGCACGGAATGACGGTTGCCACCCCAAAGTTCCAGGATGCGTATCTACCGCCCTTGAAGTAGCGCAGACCCTTCACATCGTAGAACTCGAAGAGGTCGCGCAGCTCGTATCCACTCTCACGCCAGTCGGCGTCACTCACCACGGAGTCGTTCCCGTCCACATACATGTGGCAGAACTGGCCTTCCGCGAGTGTATCGCCACCAGTGTCCTGCTCCAGCTTGTCACCGTCGTCGAGCAGAGATTCCAGCACGTCTTTGTCGACGGGAATGCCACACATATTGTCCGGGACGGGATACGAGAGCCCCTCATCATCCGACGAGCCGCACGCGGCAAGAGCAGCCGCGAGAAAAGCTGCGATGAGCAGGCGGGCCGAGCGTTGGAGGTGCCTCACGTTCCGTCTCCCGAGGAGTTCCACTGAGCACCCTCGCTATGGCTCACACCCGCTTGAGTGCGAACCCCTAGATCGATGCTCTCTCTCGTTTTCGGGTCGATGCCCCCATGGCGGTCGAAGTAGCTGGCAACGGCTGCCGCTGATGCATCCAACACAGCGGTCCGCCCCTTCGAGTAATCCGCACCGGCGGCGTGTTCAGCTTCAGTGGTGGTGTCCTGCTTCACGCTCTCCACGATGCTTTCGGATACATCCTCCGCAACCCAGTTGATGGGTTCTCCCACGACGGAGAAGGGTGCGGGAATGGCTCCCGTCCCCAGGCCTACAATCCGGTTCACCCACTTAGCGTTGTCTGCCGCGGCATCGTTAAAAGCCTTGTCATCGGCAGTATGGTAGTCGTAGATCGCGTCAGCCCGCGCGTTGCTCATAACTCCGGCAATGGCAGCACCCGGCGCAACCAGATGGGCGACGCGGGCGCTGTCTTCTGGGCTGAGTCCCTTCCCCTCCGCTTCCAGAAAAGCGTGAACCACGTTCGCGGTGTATGCCTGCTGCGCGGCAGTGATGGCGCTGTACGCGTCCGGATCCTGCCCGACCAGACCGAGGAACTTCTGAGCATTTCCGGGATCCAGGTTGGCAGCTGCGCCATTGACTGGGAAGAGTCTGCTGTCGCCTGGCTCCTGGTACACCATCCGCTGGAAGTCGCCCATGTAATCCGCCGAGATATGCCCCAGGCTGTCCCGCAGCGCATAAAGCGGCCCGGTCTCTTCCTCCTCCAGCTCTCCGTTCATGTTGTGCGTCAGCAAGTCCGGATGCGCCGCGAACTTCTCCACGATGTCGTGGACCAGCTTGGCCTGCGCTTCGCTGTGCTTGATCGACGGGTCCGCGGTGTTGCTGTCGTACGGACGACCTGTCGTCGCCGCCTCCAGCGCGTGGCCGAGGGCGGCAGGCCCGAAGTTGAGAGCCTTCTTCGTCGCCTCCTCATCCGCCAGGACATTGGCGGCGTTCGTGTCGACCGTCCACTCGAAGTCCTTGTTCGTGAAGAGGTCGAGGTAGGACTTGAAGTCCGTCTTCTCCCCGGACTTGATCGTGCCGTCCTCGTTGTACGCCGTGGGCGGCTGCGTGAAGAATTGCTCGGCTGCCTCAGGACTGTGTCCAAGGGCCTCCAGCACGCTGTTCAGCGGGTCGTTGCCAGTGCCAAGCTTCCCGGAGGGGTTGAATCCGAAACCGTCGTCGCTGCCCTCTGGCTTGTTCGCCACGAAGCGGTGCGGATTGTCCTGATGCAGCTGCGTGACGTGCTCCGCGATGGGCGTGAGGAACGTGGGGTCGTAGTTGCCGTAGCGGAGCAGGCCGCCGAGCACCTGGTAGCCGTAGGGGCGGCTGAACATGCCGCGCTCCCACTCGATCTCCTGGGTGCCCAGTTTGCGGAACTCCGCGCCCCACCACGTCGGCAGATGCTGACGGTCGCCCTTGAGGCTCTGCGGGGTGTAGGGGTCGGTGGCGTTGGCCAGGGCGTGGCCCAGGTACTTCTGGAGGTCCTGCACTCCGGCCAGCCGCGTCTTGCTCTCCCCGTCGGTCCCGTCGATCGACAGGGCGCCGTAGAACTCGAGCGTCTGCCGGGGCCCGCCGAGGCCCTGGAAGAACTCGGTGGCGAACTCGCCGTCCACCTCGCGGCCGTTGTGGCGCAGCAGCCGGTTCAGCTCGGCGAGTTCCTGGTCGCTCATGTTCTCGCGCTTCTTCGCGAGTTCCAGGGCCCGCTCGACCTGGGCGTCGTTGAGCGAGTCGTACTTCGCGTGGCCGGCGTTGTACGGGTCGTTGCCGTGGGTGCGCGACAGGGCCAGCTTGGCCGAGACGTCGATGTCGTTGGCGTGGGAGACCTTGGTGGTGATCGAGTCGGCGTAGCGCTGCCGTTCCTCGAGGTTCTTGTCGTCCTTCGGGCTGGTGCCCGGCATGACGTGGGCGTCGACGCTGACCGTGCCGTCGCCGTTGTCCCGGACGGTGTAGCCCTTCTCCTTGGCCTGCGCGGTGAGGGTGCGCACGCTCTTCTGCAGGGACTCCAGCTCGCGGTGCGCGTCGTCCAGGACCTTGTAGATGCCGTTGGCCTCCACCTGGAGGTCCGCCAGCTCCTTGGCGCTCTTGTTCACGAACTCCCGGGTGACGCCGGCGTTCACGCCTTCCCAGCGCGCTTCGGCGGCCTTCTTTTGCAGGCCGTCCCGGGCGTCGGTCTCCAGCTGCTTGAGGTTGTCGACGGCCTTCTTCCAGTCGGACACGGCCGTGGCGAGCTTGCCGAGGTCGACCTGCATGAGGTCGTGGTAGGTGAGCGACATTCCACGGCCTCCCCGCTATGTGAAGTACTTGCTGAGCTCGGAAGCGGGCAGGGCGGAGTCGTCGCGGCTCTTGATCACCGCGCCGATCTTGGCGTCGTCGTTGGCGTGCAGCTTCTTGCTGTAGTCGAGGTGGTTGGAGATGTGGGCGAACGCCTGGCGCACCGCCTTCACCTGGCTCTCCCAGACGGTCAGCGTCGTCATCAGCTCGCCGCCCATGGTGAAGTTCGACCGGGACAGCTCCGACGCCGCCTGGTGCGTCGAGCCGGCGTGGTCGGAGTTCATGCCGGCCCCGGCGATGTCGACCTTCTTCTCCAGGTCGCCCTGCAGGACGAACGCCGCGTGTCCCACGGCACCGAGGTCGTCCTGCTGCACCACCAGGTCGGGTTTCCCACCGGGACCCGTGCCCGCCGCAGGTGCCTGGTTCAGTTGCATCTGCGTCGAGTGACGGTCCGCAGTCTGATGCTTCAGCTGCTCCCACTCGTCCCACGCCATGGGTCCGCTCCCCCCGTTGCCGTCATCGGTCAAGGGTCGTTCCGGTTGTCTTTGGTGTGCGCGCGTCAGAGGCTATCGCGGGTTGCGACTGTTCACGGAGGGACGAGTGGTACGAGCATCCGGAGGCCCCAGGGCTGGAACGGCGGGCGCCGCGAGACGGCGGGAGCCGAGGAACGGCGGGAGCCGAAGACGGCGAGAGCCGACGCGCCGGAGTGGCTCCGGCACATCGGCTCATCGGCTCGGTGCGGTAGGGGCGCCGCGTCAGCTGTCGCCCACGCGTGATCCCAGGGTCAGTTCGACGGTGCGGGTCTTGCCGTCGCGCTCGTAGGTGATGGTGACCCGGTCGCCCGGCTTGTGGGTCCAGATCTCGCCGATCAGGGTGGGACCGCTGTCGATCACCGTGTCGTCCAGCTTGGTGATGACGTCGCCCGGCTGCAGGCCCGCCTTGTCTGCGGGGCCGCCCTGCTCGACCGGCTCGGAGCCGCCGGCGCCGGTGTCGGTGATCTTGGCGCCGTCGGTGGTGTCCTCCAGGGAGACGGAGGCGCCGATCTTGGCGTAGACGGGCTTGCCGGTGCGGATCAGCTCCTGGGCGACGTACTTAGCCTGGTTGATCGGGATGGCGAAGCCGAGGCCGATCGAACCGGACTGGCTGGTGCCGCCGAAGCCGTTGCCCGCGGACTGGATCGCGGAGTTGATGCCGATGACATTGCCCTTGGCGTCCAGCAGCGGGCCGCCGGAGTTGCCGGGGTTGATGGAGGCGTCGGTCTGCAGGGCGCTCATGTAGGAGGCCTGGCTGCCGGTGCCGTCGCTGGAGGCCACCGGGCGGTTCTTGGCGCTGATGATGCCGGTGGTCACCGTGTTGGACAGGCCGAAGGGGGCGCCGATGGCGATCGTGGCGTCGCCGACGGCCACCTTGTCGGAGTTGCCGAGGGTGAGCGGCTTCAGGCCCGAGGGGGCGCTCTTGAGTTTGATCACCGCCACGTCGTAGCCCTGCGCGTTGCCGACGACCTCGGCGTCGTACTTCTTGCCGCTCGGGAAGGTGGCGGTCAGCCTGCCGCCGTCGACCGCGTCCGCGACGACGTGGTTGTTGGTGACGATGTGGCCCTGGGTGTCGAAGACGAAACCGGTGCCGGTGCCCCCCTCGCCGCTGCTGCTCTCCGCCTCGATGGTGACCGTGCTGGGCAGCGCCTGGGCGGCCACGGCCGCGACCGTGCCCGGGTCGCGCTTGAAGTCGCCGCCGCTGTCGGCGGAGGAGACGGTCGTGGAGCCGGAGCTGTCGTCGTTCCTGGCCAGCGTGTAGCCGAGGCCGCCGCCCAGGCCGCCCGCGACCAGCGCGGCCACGAGGACCGCGGCGACCAGGCCGCCGCGGCCGCGCTTCGGCGCGGGTGCCGAGGGCTGCTGGTACGCCGCTCCCCACGGGGCGCCCGGACCGGCACCGCCGGGGCCGTCGGCGCCGTACACCGCAGTGGCCGGGCCCTGAGCGGGGCCGCCCGGCGGGGGCGGAGGCGGCCAGCCGCTGTCGGGGGCCGGTCCGGAGCCGGCGGGCGCGCCGTACGCGGAGCCGCCCGCGTGCGGAACGCCACCCTCCGCAGTGGTGGGGGAGGGGGCGTGCGCCGAGGGCTGTTCGGGTGGCGCGGGCGGGCCGGAGGGCATGGCCGTGTCCGCCTGGGGGGAGGCTGCGGGGGTGTCCACCGGCACGGGAGGTGCGGACGGGGCCGGGGGTACCGCAGTGCCCTCGTTCTCGGTGCTCACAGCTCTTCTCCTCGATCCTCGGTCACGCAGCTGTGCCGGTTCTTCTGGTGTGCCGTTCGTATGCCGTCAGCTTTTCCCACGGCCCGTCAGGGCACCATAAGCGGTGCCTGTGCGTCCACGGTCACTCTTTATATAGGATTTTTCAGCTGCAAGCGCCGTATCCCGGGCACCCTGAAAGCCTCACCGGTCCGACGGCTACCCCGTGCCGGTGGCACCATGACGCGGTGACCCCTGCACGGCAGCACCGGATTCAAGTCGTCGCCCACCGCGGGGCCTCCGAGGAGGCTCCCGAGCACACCCTGGCCGCGTACAGGAAGGCGATCGAGGACGGGGCCGACGCCCTCGAATGCGATGTCCGGCTGACCGCGGACGGCCACCTCGTCTGTGTGCACGACCGCCGGGTCAACCGTACGTCGAACGGCCGCGGAGCCGTCTCCGCCCTGGAGCTCGCCGATCTCGCCGCGCTGGACTTCGGCTCCTGGAAGAAGACCCCCGCGGGACGCGCGCGGGACGAGGACCCGGACTGGGAGCACCGCCCCGAGGACCCCGCCGAGACCTCCGTGCTGACCCTGGAGCGGCTGCTGGAGCTGGTCGCCGACGCCGGGCGCCGCGTGGAGCTGGCCATCGAGACCAAGCACCCCACGCGGTGGGCCGGTCAGGTCGAGGAGCGGCTGCTGGTGCTCCTGAAGCGCTTCGGCCTGGACGCCCCGGTGACCCCGGAGGACTCGCCGGTGCGCGTGATGAGCTTCTCGGCGCGCTCGTTGCACCGCGTGCAGGCCGCCTCCCCGACGCTGCCGACCGTCTATCTGATGCAGTTCGCCTCGCCCCGGCTGCGCGACGGGCGGCTGCCCGCGGGGGTCCGGATCGCCGGCCCCTCGATCCGGATCGTCCGCAACCATCCGGCCCACGTCGAGCGGCTGCGGCAGGCCGGGCACCAGGTGCACGTCTGGACCGTGAACGAGCCGGACGACATCGACCTCTGCGTCGAGCTGGGGGTGGACGCGATCATCACCAACCGTCCCCGCGCGGTGCTGCACCGGCTCGGCCGCTGACCGGGACGCGCGTCGGGACGCGGTCACGGGAGCGCCGTCACAGGGAGTGCTCCGGCGCGTTCGGTTCGTGTTCGATCGTTGCGAGTGCGTCACCGGACGGGAACCGGCCGGTTTCCAGTACAGGCCAATGGGGCATCCACACCGTGGCGTGGGGCGAAGGAGGTCTCGGGGGTGGCGTTGGTGGTGGCACAGGAAGTGCCCACGTCGTCGAGCATGGCCGTACCCCATGGCCCTGCGGGCGTGGGTGAGGCGAGGCACCGGATGCGCGATCAGCTGCGCAGAGGTGGCGTGGCCGAACCGGTCATCGACGATGCCGTACTGATCCTTTCCGAACTGCTGAGCAACGCGTGCAAACACGGCCGCCCCCTGGGCAACGCGCTCGCCGGGGACGGTGACGTACGGGCCGCCTGGCGGGTCGACCCCTGCGGCCGGCTGGTCGTCGAGGTGACGGACGGCGGCGGCCCGACCCGCCCCGCCCCGGCCACCCCGTCGGTCACGGCCCACGGAGGCCGCGGGCTCAACATCATTACCGCCCTGGCCGACGACTGGGGGGTCCGGGACGACATCCGCGGCGAGGTCACCGTATGGGTCGTGGTCCACGCGGATGTCCATGATCCCGATGCCGGGCGGCGCCGCGACGATTTCGCTACGCGCGTCACCGCCCCCGCGGTGGCCGCCATGCCGGACCTGGACTTCGCGGACGCCTTCGACGACCTGGACTGACCGGCGGACCGGCGGGCCGACCGACCGTCGGCACGGTCGGCTGACCGGCGGACCGGTTGACCGGCCGACGGGCTGACCGGCCGGCCCGCTGACCGGTCGACCGGCCGACCCGCCGACCGGCTGATCGGTGCGTCCGGCCGGACCCACTTGTCCACAGGGTCCCGTCGGCCACGACGCGAACGGCTAGGCTCCCGCCGTACGACGAGACGAGCCGTCACCGGGAGACACCCACCATGGCCAAGAAGCGACCCCAGACGAAGGCCAAGCGGCCGCAGATCACCGACGGTGAGATCCCGGTCGTCGGCGCCCGTGAGCCCTGCCCCTGCGGCAGCGGCCGGCGCTACAAGGCGTGCCACGGCCGGGCCGCCGCCCAGGCCGTGACCGAGCTGGTGCACCGCCCGTTCGAGGGACTGCCCGGTGAGTGCGACTGGGTGGCCCTGCGCGAGCTGGTGCCCGCCGCCACCGCTCCGCTGACCCTCAAGGGCGGCCTGCCGGAGGGTGTCCCGTCGGTCACCCTGGCCACGGTCCTGCCCATGGCCTGGCCCGCGCTGCGCCGCGAGGACGGCTCGGTGCTGCTGGGCCTGCAGAACGACACGGCGTCCGGCGACCTCAGCCGCGACCTCGCCGACACCCTCCAGCGCGCGCTTCAGGCCAAGCCCGGCACCCCCGTCCAGGCCCGCCGCGCGCCGGCCGACGGCCCGCGCCTGCAGGACCTGCTCGACCCGGAGGGCCCCTTCGAGCCGGTGGTGCACAGCGGCTTCGAGTTCTGGGTCCCGGACCCGCAGAACGCCACGCCGGAGGTGACCGCCTCCCTGGAGCGCGCCAACGCCGCGGCCATCCCGACGGTGAAGCTGACCGGCGTCGACGCCGCCTACTGGTGCGAGACCCCGGAGAAGAACCACCTGCGCTGGGTCATGCCGCACCCGGAGGAGCGGCTTCTGGACGCCCTCGCGCGGCTGCACGCCGCGGGCCGCTCCAGCCTCGGCGAGGGCACCCGTCTGGTGGGTTCCTTCCGCGCTCACGGGCTCACCGTCCCGGTCTGGGACCTGCCGAGCGGGGTCTCCGCCGAGGACACCGAGAAGCCCGCGGCCGAGTTCGCCGAGCGCCTGGCCGCGGCCCTGGCCACCGAGGAACCGCTGACCGCCGACGAGCGCCGCGCCCGCGGCGGACTCACCAACCGGCAGGTCACGCTCAGCTGACACCGCCTGCGGGGACCGGGCCGGGCTGACCGGTCGGTCAGCCGGACCCGGCCCCGCGCCCACCGGTGACTCCGGTCACAACTCCCGTTGGAACAAGGCGAGTCGGTGTCCGAATAGCCGAGGGAAACACGAGATCGAATTTGCGAACTGCCGATCTCTTGTTACCGTTCGAGTAGCCCGGTTGCTGGTGCATCCCCCGTCGCCAGCAACCGGGTCTTTTCGTCCGCGACGCCGTGTACGGCGCGCCGCCACGCGTCAACTGCCGGTGACCGGCGCCGCGTTGCTGCCGACGCGCAGCAGCAGCAACCCAGGGCCGCCCCGCTCCGCGAACTCCGCGACCGCCGCGTACCGCGCCGGCTCGCCCCGCCCGGCCTCGCGCGGCGTCTCACAGCTCGCCGGCTCGTCCCCGGCACCCACCGCACAGCGGATCTGTACGGTCCGGCCGGCCGGGCCCATGAGGGTCAGTACGGCGTCCAGGGCGTGACCGGTGGCGTTGCGGTAGTAGGTGCGCGCCCAGGTCTCCTCGCCCTGCGTCAGCACACAGGTCTGCGCCTCGATGCCCTCGGGCACGGTGAGCTCGGGACCGCAGCGGGCGGCGGTGGCCAGGCCGAGCCCGAGCGGGAGGGGGGAGCGCCGGCCGTCGTGCGCGGTGTCGCCCCGGACCCCCGGCGCCTTGCCGTCTGTGGCGCCTCCGTCCCGCCGGCCCGCGGGGCTTTGTACGTCCTCCCGGTCCGTCGAGTCCCGTACGCCGTCGCCGTCCCGGCCCGCGAAGTCGCCCGCTCCGGCACCCTCGCGCCCGTCCGCCACCGAGGACCCGCCGGCACCCGCCCGAGCGCCTCGCCCGTCCACCGAGTCCACCGAGTCCACCGAGTCCACCGAGTCCGCCGCGCCCACCGAGCGCCCGGTTTCCCGCGGGCCCGCCGGACCCGCCGACCCCACCGACCCCGCGGCCGCGACGGCCAGCGGCAGACCCAGCGCGCACACCACCGCACCCGCCAGCGCGAGCCAGCGGATCCGGCGGACTCGTGGCCCGCCGCGGCGTGGCGCACGGGACCTGCCGCGCCCGGGTTCGCGGGATGCGTGGCGCCCGGGTTCGCGGAATGGGTGCCGCCCGGGCGTTCGGGAGCCGTGGCCCCCAGAGTGACGCAGCATGAACGGGACGATAACGAGCCAAGCCGCGCGCCCGTTCCCGCGCGCGCCCGACACCCTAGAACTCGGGCGCGCTGACACCCGTACGAGTGAGGGCGTCGACCACGGCGTCCACGACGGCCTCCACGTCCGGCACCCAGGGGGCGGCCGAGCCGGGCAGCGGGGCGCGTTCCCAGCGGACGCGCCCCTGGCCGGTCTCGGAGGGGGGCAGCGCGAGATAGCCGCCCTCGCCGTGGAAGCGCAGCGAGCCGGGGACGAAGTCCTTGGCGTACAGCAGTTCGCCCAGCTGCTCCATGGAGTACGGGCGGACGAGCACGGCCCAGCGAGTCTGCGAGGCGACGACGGGGCCGAGGCGCATGCCCTCGCGGTCGAGCGTGGCCAGGGCGCGGGCGGCGGCGGGGGCCGGCAGGCTGACCGCGCACGGGGCCTTGCCGCCGGTGGCCAGGATGATCGGTGCCGTCGGCCGGTTGGTCCACCACCAGCGCACCATGCGCGCGTCGGTGGTGGCCGCGAGCAGGCCGGGGTCGAAGGGGTGGGCGCCGGGCACCGTGCACTCCGAGTCCGGGCAGCCGCAGCGGTCGCGCCCCTGCGGGTCGGACGCCACGCCCGGGAGTACGGGCCACTGCCATTGAGAAGCGAAGGTCAGGGCCGCGCCGAGCACCTCACGGCTCCCGTCGTTCCGCCTGGACAGGAGCCTGCGTCGCCTTCCGAGGATCTCGCGCATGAGCGCTCGTTCCTTTCCGTTGCACGCCTGGCAACACCGTGGTCCACATCACATCATGTGTCGATCACTTCACTGTGCGTACCTGCTGGCGCATCACACCCCTGCGTCGAAGCGCGGGGGACCCCTGGGGGCCGAGCGTTGGCTGCCTCCGCCCCGTGCGTGTTTCACGAGCATGGGCGTGGCGGGGGGTGGCGAAGTGTGGCGTTTCGCCGTCTCGCGTATTTCTCTCCGCCGCCGCCACGGGAGGATGGGGCACGGTCGTCGGTGGATAGGACGCCCGGGTCCGTCGCCAGGTTCCGGGTGGTTCCCAACCACCCCTGGCCTTCCCCGAGTACGTACCCATCACGACCGCTGTGACGCTCCGTCGAGCAAGCCCAGTCGACCGCAATATGCGCTTACACGGGGCAGTTTCAAGCCAACTTTGCCTTATTGCAAGGGATCTGTCTCCAGATCCCGGAAAACCCACAGACACCAGGAATCCCACCAGGACAATGCTGGACATCTCCTCGCGACTGCGTGTACATGTGGAGACATTGCCAGCGGCGCAGATTGACATGGGGGTTTGCGATGCTTTTGAGCAATACGCGCCGGTCGGAAAGCCGGACGCCATGAACGCCCCGCACCCTCCGAAAGTGGCCGGAATCGATTCAACGGTCCCCGCCCCCGCACACACTGTCGCGTCCGCGTCACTGGCCACGGGCGTCCCCGCCGCCACCACCGGACCGGGAGCCCTCCTCCAGGACCGGCTCGCCGGCTGGGTCTCGGATCTCACGACCCTGCACGAACTCACCGAACGCCTGGCCCGCACCGGCTCCCTGCCGGACGCGCTGCAGGAGCTGCTGCGCGCGGGCGCCGCCCTCGTGGGCGCCCGGCGCGGACTCGTCGCACTGGAACCCTCCGGCGGCCAGGACCTCCCCAGCACCGTCGGCCTCGGCCTCGGCGCGTCGGATCTCGGCCACCTGGAGACGGTCCCGCGCACCGCGCTGCCGTACGCCGAGCTGCTGGAGGTGCCCGCCGGACGGCCCGGCGGCGCCACCGAGAGCGTCCACCCCGATCTGTTCGCCGAGGAAGGGCTCGATCCCCGCCACCGCGAGGTGGCCGCCCGCCTCGGCTACGCCGCGAGCTACGCCGTCCCCCTGTCCACCGAGACCGCGGGCCGCCTCGGGGCCGCCGTATGGCTGTACGACGAGCCCGCCGAGCCGGTGGAGCGGCGGCGCCACCTCGTCGGTCTGTACGCCCGCTACGCCGCCGAACACCTCGCCCGGCTGCTCGAGGTCGAACGCACGCGCGCGTGCATGACGACGATCGCCGAGGAGCTGCTGCCCTCCCGGCTGCCCCGGGTCTCCGGTGTGCAGCTCGCCGCGCGCCACCGCAGCGGTCCGCGCGGGGGCGGCGACTGGTACGACGCGCTGCCGCTGCCGGACGCCGCCCTCGGGCTCGCCGTCGGCTCCGTCACCGGATCGGGGCCGAGCGCGGTCGCCGCGATGGGCCGGCTGCGCGCGTCGCTGCGGGCGTACGCCGTGATGGAGGGCGAGGACCCGGTCGCCGTCCTGTCCGATCTGGAACTGCTGCTCCGGCTCACCGAACCGGCCCGCTCGGCGACCGCGCTGTTCGCCTTCTGCGAGCCCGTGCTGCGCAAGCTCACGCTGGCCGGGGCCGGGCACACGCCGCCGCTGGTGATCGGCGAGCGGCGCACCGAGTTCGTGGAGACCTCCGTCTCCGCCCCGCTCGGGATGCTCGCCTGCTGGGAGGCGCCCAGCGTGGAGCTGTACGCCGAACCCGGAGAGACGGTTCTGCTGTACACCGACGGGCTGCTGCACCGCACCGGCGACCCCGTCGACCGCGCCTTCGCCCGGCTGCACGCGGCCGCCGCGGGCCTGCCCCGCGCGAAGCGGCGCGACCCGGAGGCGATCGCCGATCACGTGCTGCGCGCGATGCTGCCGGACGGGCTCGACGGGGCCGACCACGAGGAGGACGTCGTGCTGCTCGCGGCCCGCTTCGAGTGAGCGCGGCCCGCGCGCCGGCGGACGACGGCAGCGGCTCCTTCGCCCCTGGGCCTCCTCCTGTACGACCGTACGATGGGGGAGGTCCAGTGCCGTACCTAGGAGGATGACCGTGGCGGACGAGCTCACCCCGGAGACCCCGGAAGAGACCGAAGAGCCGATCAAGCAGCGGAAGAACGGACTGTACCCGGGCGTGTCCGACGAGCTGGCCGAGAACATGAGGACCGGCTGGGCCGACACCGAGCTGCGCGACCTGGAGCCCATCCCCCAGGCCGGCCGCACCGCCGCCCGCCGCGCCGCGCTGTCCGCCCGCTTCCCCGGCGAGCGCCTGGTGATCCCCGCGGGCAACCTGAAGACCCGCTCCAACGACACGGAGTACCCCTTCCGCGCGTCGGTCGAGTACGCCTACCTCACCGGCAACCAGACCGAGGACGGCGTCCTGGTCCTGGAGCCCACCGCCGACGGCCACCAGGCCACGATCTACCTGCTGCCCCGCTCCGACCGCGAGAACGGCGAGTTCTGGCTGGACGGCCAGGGCGAGCTGTGGGTCGGCCGCCGCCACTCCCTCACCGAGGCCGAGAAGCTGTACGGCATCCCCGCCTCCGACGTGCGCGAGCTGACCGGCAAGCTGCGCGAGGCCACCGGCCCCGTGCGCGTCGTGCGCGGCTACGACGCCGGCGTCGAGGCCGCGCTGACCGACAAGGTCACCGCCGAGCGCGACGAGGAGCTGCGGGTCTTCCTCTCCGAGATGCGGCTGGTCAAGGACGACTTCGAGATCGGTGAGCTGCAGAAGGCGGTCGACTCGACCGTGCGCGGCTTCGAGGACGTGGTGAAGGTCCTCGACAAGGCGCAGGCGACCTCCGAGCGGTACATCGAGGGCACCTTCTTCCTCCGCGCGCGCGTGGAGGGCAACGACGTCGGTTACGGCACGATCGCCGCGGCCGGCCCGCACGCCTGCACGCTGCACTGGGTGCGCAACGACGGGCCCGTGCGCGCCGGTGACCTGCTGCTGCTCGACGCGGGCGTGGAGACCCACACGTACTACACCGCCGACGTCACCCGCACGCTGCCGGTCAGCGGCCGCTTCACGGAGATCCAGAAGAAGATCTACGACGCCGTGTACGAGGCCCAGGAGGCCGGGATCGCGGCGGTGAAGCCGGGCGCGAAGTACCGCGACTTCCACGACGCCGCCCAGCGGGTGCTGGCCGAGAAGCTGGTCGAGTGGGGGCTCGTCGAGGGCCCGGTCGAGCGGGTGCTGGAGCTGGGGCTGCAGCGGCGCTGGACGCTGCACGGCACCGGGCACATGCTCGGCATGGACGTCCACGACTGCGCCGCCGCGCGCACCGAGACGTACGTCGACGGCACGCTGGAGCCGGGGATGTGCCTGACGGTGGAGCCGGGCCTGTACTTCCAGGCCGACGACCTGACCGTGCCGGAGGAGTACCGGGGCATCGGGGTGCGGATCGAGGACGACATCCTCGTCACCGAGGACGGCAACCGGAACCTGAGCGCCGCGCTGCCGCGGCGGTCCGACGAGGTCGAGGAGTGGATGGCCTCGCTGACGGGCTGAGGCCGGACGGGGGAGGGCCGGGTGCCAAGAGGGTGCCCGGCCTTCGTCGTACGGCGGGCGCGATCGGGTGGATCGGGTGGACCGGGTGCGTTCGAGCGGGTCAGGACGCGGTCATCAGCGGTGCGTTGTCGCGCCACTTGAGGATCTTGTCGAAGCTGACCACCGCGCCGCCGCGGCCCGGCCGGTTGGCGAAGTGCACGTGGTCCGCGAGCTCCCGGATGAGGCACAGGCCGCGGCCGTGCTCGGCCTCGTCGGAGGCCGGGACGCGGGCCGTGCGGGAGGGGGCGCGCGCGAAGCCCGGACCCGAGTCGGTCACCTCGATCCGGCACTTCTCGCCGTCCAGGTAGGCCGTGACGCGGAACGCGCCGGAGGAACGGCCGCCGCCGTGCTCGACGGCGTTCGCACAGGCCTCGGTGAGGGCGACGGAGAGGTCGTAGGAGACCTCCGGGTCGACGCCCGCCGTCTCCATCGTGCCGAGCAGCAGACGCCGGGCGAGCGGCACGCTCGCGGCGTCGCGCCGCAGATGCAGTGACCACCAGATGCTCATGCTCCAGCCTCCTGGGCGCCGTACGCGTGGCGGCGGCTCGACATACCGTTACGTATTACCGCCCGCACCCGCGTGTAAGCCCTCCGTCAGCGTGATGCCGCCCATACGGGGGATGTGCCCGGGGCGCCAATCGGTGTATGTGGGGCCGAATGCGTCAGTCGGCGATTTTGCGGACCTGGCGTACGCCGGGCCTGGGGCCAGTGGGATGATGAGGCCGCCATGTCTGCCCCCCATCAGCGCCCGGCGCGCTCCGGAGGAGATCTCCGGGTCTTGCGGGCCGCGGTCTTCGCCGCGGTCTGCGTCGTGCTGGCCGCGGCCGGTCACGCGCTGGCGTCCTGCGCCGCGGTGCCGCTGTGGACGCTGGGCGTGGGCTTCCTCGGGGCGGCCCTCGTCGTCGCGCCGCTCGCCGGACGCGCGCGGTCGCTGCCGGGGATCGCGGCCCTGCTGACGGGCGGGCAAACGGTTCTGCACATGCTCTTCGGGCTGGGGCAGCACACCACGGCGAGCGCCGCGACCGCCTCGACGGCGGCGGACGCCTCGCTCGTCCGGCAGGCCGCGCGGCTGGTGTGCGGCACCACCGCCGCGGCCCTCAGCCCCGACCAGGCCCGGCGCATCCTCGCGGACGCCCGGATCGACCCGGGCACCCACCTGGCGCACCAGCCGGGGGACGCCCTGTCCACCGCGTCGGGGTCCTGGGCCTCGCTGCTGCCGTCCCTGCCGATGCTGCTCGGCCACCTGCTGGCGGGACTCGCCGCGGGGTGGCTGCTGCGGCGCGGGGATCTGGCGCTGCTGCGCATCCTCGGGCTGTCGGCGGAGGCCGTCGCCGAGGGGGCGCTCGCCGGTTTCCTGCGCGGGGCGCTCGCGCTGGCGCGCGCCTTGTGCGCCGGGCTCGTGGCCGCGCCGCACGCCGGGCCGCGCGTCCCGTGCGCCGCGGGGCCGGAAGTGCGCGAGCCGCGCACGCTCGTACTCCAGCACACCGTGATCCGGCGCGGCCCGCCGGCCGAGGAGTTCCTTCTCGCCGCCTGACGCGACGCGCCCCTCACTCCACCCCGGACCTCGTTCCGGCCGGCCGTGCGGGGAAGAGCGCCGCTGTCGCGCGGCACGCGCGCGCGTGCGCAGCCGCCTTCGACGACGCGGGCCGTCTCGCCGACGGCGCCGAACCGACCGCGGCGGTGCGTCCCGTCTCCGACGGTGCCTTCCGTCTGTGATGGTGCGGGCCGCTTGTGATGGTGCGGGCCGTCCTGGGTGGTGCCGGCCGTCGTCCGATGGTGGGCCATCCGGGGTGGTGCCGGTCGTCCTTCGATGGCGGGGCCATTCGCGATGGTGCCGGTCGTCGTTCGATGGTCGGTCGTCCGTGGTGGTGCCCGTCGTCCGGCGGTGGGTGTCGCTCGCGCGCGTACGTACCTCTTCTCAGCGGTGGACCGTCAGTGGTCCATCACCGGACTTTTCACTCGAAGTGGAGTGCTCATCGCCATGAAGGCTTCCCGTATCGCCGCCGCCGGCGCCCTCGCCGCCTCAGCCGTCATCGCCCTGTCCGTGCCCGCCTTCGCGCACGTCACCGTGCAGCCCGAGGGGACGGCCGCCAAGGGCGGCTACGCGATCGTGGACTTCCGCGTCCCGAACGAGCGGGACAACGCCTCGACCACCAAGCTGGAGGTCAGCTTCCCGAGCGACCACCCGCTGACCTCGGCGCTGCCGGTGCCGGTCGACGGCTGGGACGTCAAGGTCACCAAGACCGAGCTGGACAAGCCGATCGAGTCGCACGGCGAGAAGATCACCGAGGCCGTCTCCAGGATCACCTGGACGGCGAAGGGCGACGGCATCGAGCCCGGCTTCCTGCAGAAGTTCCCCGTCTCCATCGGCCAGCTGCCCGAGGACGCCGACGAACTGGTCTTCAAGGCGATCCAGACGTACTCCAACAAGGAGGTCGTGCGCTGGATCGAGGTGCCGCAGGAGGGCCAGGAAGAGCCGGACAGCCCAGCGCCCGTGCTGCCCCTGGCCGACGCCGCGGACGGCCACAGCCACGGCGCGTCCGACGCGTCCTCCGGTTCCGGCGACGAGGCCGAGGACTCCGGGGAGAAGGCCGACGAGGCGTCCGCGCAGACGACCGCGTCCGAGGACTCCGGGGACGGCACCGACACCACCGCACGCGTCCTCGGCGTCGTCGGCATCGTCGTCGGCGGGACCGGTGTGGCGTACGGCGTTCTGGCCGGCCGCCGGCGCTCCGACGCCTGAAACTCATTCCGCTCGCGGTGGGCGCCGGGCCACGTCCGGCCCGGCGCCCACCGGGCAACTCACATCTGGGACCACTCTCCATGCTCTCTGTGCGCAACAAGACGCTCGCGGCGCTCGCCCTGACCGCCGCCGCCACCCTCACCCTGTCCGCCTGCGGCGGCGAGGACGCCTCCTCGGGCTCGCCCGTCTCGGTGGTCTCCGAGGAGCCCGGCTCCGACAAGGCCGCCACCGTCCTCGACCAGCCGTTCGAGAAGCCGGACCTGGTGCTGACGGACACCCGCGGCGAGA
The DNA here is from genome assembly GCF_011193355.1 of Streptomyces sp. JB150. Lineage (GTDB taxonomy): Bacteria > Actinomycetota > Actinomycetes > Streptomycetales > Streptomycetaceae > Streptomyces. Next base: position 3,669,956 of record NZ_CP049780.1, on the reverse strand, counting down.
AGTACGACCTCCGCGAGGAGACCGCGGGCAAGCCGACGCTGATCTACTTCGGCTACACCAACTGCCCCGACGTGTGCCCGCTGACGATGAACAACATCGCCGTCGCCAAGAAGCAGCTGCCGAAGGCGCAGCAGGACGAGCTGCGCGTCGTCTTCGTCACGACCGACCCCGAGCGGGACACCCCGGAGGCGCTCCGCACCTGGCTGAAGGGCATCGACCCGCAGGCCGTCGGCCTGACCGGCGACTTCGCCACCATCCAGGCCGGCGCCCGTACCCTCGGCATCTCCATCGAGCCGCCGAAGAAGGAGAAGGGCAAGGTCGTCTCCATGCACGGCACCCAGGTCGTCGCCTTCTCCCCGAAGACCGACGCCGGGTACGTCCTCTACGGCGAGGACGCCACCGTGGACGACTACATCAAGGACCTGCCGAAGCTGGTCGAGGGGAAGAAGCCGTGAGGCGGCCCGCGGCTGGCCGGAGGCGGCCGGCCACGGTCGCCGCCCTGCTCACGGCCGGGGCGCTCGCCCTCGCCGGCTGCGGCTCCGGCGCGGACTCCGGCTCCGCTGACGGGCCCGACCTCTCCGTCAGCGGCGCCTACATGCCCCAGCCGGTCTCCGCCTCCATGGCCGCCGGGTTCCTCACCATCACCAACGACGGCGGCACCGCCGCCGAGCTGACCGAGGTCACCAGCGACCTCGGCGAGGTCACCGTGCACGAGACCGTCGGCTCCGCGATGCGGGAGATGACCGACGCCGAGGTGCCCGCCCACGGTGAACTGGTGCTGGAGAGCGGCGGGAACCACCTGATGTTCGAGAAGCTCACGCGCAAGCCCAAGCAGGGTGAGACGGTCGAGGTCGAACTGCACTTCGCCGGGACCGACCCGGTCACCGTCGAACTGCCGGTGAAGCCGGCGACGTACCGCCCCCCGTCCGGACACTGAGAGAGGGAACACCGTGACGCAGACCGCCGCCCCGCGCGTCCGGAGTCTGGTGCTGCTGCTTCTGGCCGTCGCCGCCGCGCTGCTCGCCGGCGCGGCGCCGGCCTCCGCGCACGCCGCGCTCACCGGCAGCGACCCCCGGCAGGGCGCGGTCGTCGACAAGGCGCCCGAACAGGTCTCCCTGACCTTCTCGGAGACGGTCTCGCTGTCCGACGACTCGCTGCGGGTGCTCGGCCCGAAGGGCGAGCGCGCGGACACCGGCGAGGCGCGCGGCACGGGCGCGACCTACAGCGTGACGCTGCGGCCGGGCCTGCCCGACGGCACCTACACCGTGTCCTACCAGGTGGTGTCGGCGGACAGTCATCCCGTCGCCGGGGCGTTCACCTTCTCCATCGGCGCGCCCTCCGCGACCAGCGTCACCGTGGCCGAGCAGACCGCGGGCGGCGGAGCCGTCGGGTTCCTCTACGGGCTCGGGCGCTACGCGTCGTACGCCGGGTTCCTCGTGCTCGCCGGCGGTGCCGCGTTCACGCTGGCCTGCTGGCCGCGCGGCACGGGCGTACGGGCCGTGCAGCGGCTGGTCGTCTCCGGCTGGGTGACGCTGACCGCCGCGACGCTCGGGCTGCTGCTCCTGCGCGGGTCCTACACGTCGTCCGGGAAGTTCGGGGACGTCTTCGACCTGGAGCTGCTGGGGCAGGTGCTGCAGACCAAGACCGGTGCGGCCCTGGTGTCACGGCTGCTGCTGCTCGCCGCGGCGGCGCTGTTCATGGCGGTGCTCTTCGGGGCGTACGCCAAGCAGATCGAGGGCGGCGTGGAGGGCGCGGAGCGCGGGGACGTCGAGGGCGGGGACGAGGCCGCCGAGAAGGAGAGCCGGGATCTGGCCTTCGGGCTCGGCGTCGGCGGGGTCGTCGTGGCCGCCGGGCTCGCCGCGAGCTGGGCCATGGCCGAGCACGCCTCCACCGGACTGCAGCCGGGGATCGCCATGCCCGTCGACGTGGTGCATCTGCTGGCGGTCGCGGCCTGGCTCGGCGGGCTGGTCACGCTGCTCGTCGCGCTCCACCGGGCCCCCGCCGGGACACCGCTGGGCGCCACGGCCGTACGGCGCTTCTCGCGGGTGGCCTTCGGCAGTGTGCTGGTCCTGGCCGCGACCGGGCTCTACCAGTCCTGGCGCCAGGTCGGCTCCTGGTCTGCGCTCACCGGCACCCGGTACGGGCAGCTGCTGTGCGTGAAGGTGGCGCTCGTGGTCCTGCTGGTCGGGGTCGCGTGGATCTCGCGGCGGTGGACCGGGCGGCTGACGGACACGGCGGTGCCGGACGCGGTGCCGGCGGACACGGCAGCGGCGGGTGGCGCGGCTGCCGCGGGTACCGAGGACGCGTCGGATGCCGTGGAGACGGACGGTGCGGCGCGCGACGGGCGCGCGGAGCGGGTGGCCGCGCGGACCGGCGGCGCCGGTACGGCCGCGTCCGAGGCCGGCGCGGAGACGACCGAGGCCGACCCGGAGCGGGCCGCGCAGCTCGCCCGGCAGCGGGCCGCCGTCGACGCGGCACGGCAGAAGCGGCTGCGGGACGCCGACCCCAACCGGTCCGGCCTGCGCCGCTCGGTGCTCGCCGAGGCGGGGGTCGCGGTCGTCCTGCTGGCGGTCACGACCATGCTCACGTCCACCGAGCCGGGCCGTACCGAGGAAGAGGCCAAGGCGGCCACGTCGGCCTCGTCCTCGGCGTCCGCGACCGGGACCGTCACGCTGGACATGCCGTTCGACACCGGCGGCGAGGACGGCAAGGGCGTCGTCCGCATCGACCTCGACCCCGCGCGCACCGGGGCCAACGACATGCACGTCTATGTGACGCGGCCCGACGGCCGGGTCTTCGACGTCCCCGAGGTGAAGGTCGCCTTCACCCTGGAGTCGCAGGACATCGGGCCGCTGCCCGTCGTCCCCGACCACATCACCACCGGACACTGGTCGGCGAGCGGAGTGCAGATCCCCATGGCGGGCGAGTGGAAGATCGCGGTGACCGTGCGGACCTCCGACATCGACCAGGTGACCGTCGACAAGAACGCGCAGATCGGCTGAACCGCACACCATGGCTGACCACACGGCTGACCCGTCCGCCCCGCAGGCCCGCAGGCCCGGCGCGCCCCTCGCGGGAGCCGCGTCGGGCCCCGGCGGGGGCATCTCACGCCGCCGGCTGCTCGGCACCGCCGGGGCGACCGGGCTGGTGCTCGGCGCCGCGGGCGGTGCCGTGGGCCACGCCGCGGCACCCTCCCCGGCGATCCCGCTCACCGCGCTGGGCGCCGAGCAGGTGATGTTTCACGGGAAACATCAGCCCGGCATCACCACCCCGATGCAGTCCCGCGGCCATCTGGTCGCCTTCGACCTCGCCCCCGGCGCGGGCCGCAAGGAGGCCGCCGCGCTGCTGCGCCGCTGGTCGGAGACGGCCCGGCGGCTGATGGCGGGCGAACCGGCCGGCCAGGACGACACCGGCGTCGCCCGGGACGCCGGACCGTCCTCGCTGACGGTCACGTTCGGCTTCGGTCACAGCTTCTTCGGCCGTACGGGCCTGGAGAAGCGGCGCCCGGTCGCCCTCGACCCGCTGCCCGACTTCTCCTCCGACCAGCTGGACAAGGGGCGCAGCAACGGTGATCTGTGGGTGCAGATCGGGGCCAACGACGCCCTGGTCGCCTTCCACGCGCTGCGCGCGATCCAAAAGGACGCGGGCGCCGCGGCGCGGGTGCGCTGGCAGATGAACGGCTTCAACCGCTCGCCGGGCGCCACCGCCCACCCCATGACGGCCCGCAACCTGATGGGGCAGGTCGACGGCACCCGCAATCCGAAGCCGGACGAGCCCGACTTCGACCGGCGGATCTTCGTGCCGGAGAGCGGGGAGCCCGACTGGATGGCGAACGGCTCCTACGCCGTCGTACGCCGGATCCGGATGCTCCTCGACGACTGGGAGAGGCTGTCGCTGCCGGCGCAGGAGGCCGTCATCGGGCGCCGCAAGTCCGACGGGGCGCCGCTGTCCGGGGGTGACGAGACCACCGAGATGGACCTGGAGAAGACCGACGCCGAGGGCAATCTCGTCGTGCCGGTCGACGCGCACGCCCGGATCACCCGGCCCGACCAGAACGGCGGCGCGGCGATGCTGCGGCGGCCCTTCTCCTTCCACGACGGCATCGACGCCGACGGGGTGCCGGACGCGGGGCTGCTGTTCATCTGCTGGCAGGCGGATCCGCTGCGCGGTTTCGTGCCGGTGCAGCGCAAGCTGGACCGCGGAGACGCGCTGTCGCGGTTCATCCGGCACGAGGCGAGCGGGCTGTTCGCGGTGCCGGGCGGGGCGGCGGAGGGCGAGTACGTGGGGCAGCGGCTGCTGGAGGGGTGAGCGGCTGCGGATCGGGCCGGGCGGCGGATCGGGCCGGGCGGTGGCTTCGGCCGGTGGCGGGGCCGCGGTGTCACTCCCCGGTGGGGCTTCGGTGAGACGTACCAGCCGGCGTACGACGGGCCCATTAGGGTGAGGTCATGCCAGCGAGCTATGCGTATCTCGGCCCTGAAGGCACCTTCACCGAAGTCGCCCTGCGCACGCTTCCGGAGGCGGCGACCCGGGAGCTGATCCCCTATGTGTCGGTGCAGTCCGCGCTGGACGCGGTGCGGACCGGCGAGGCCGAGGCGGCGTTCGTGCCGATCGAGAACTCCGTCGAGGGCGGTATCACCACCACGCTCGACGAACTCGTCGCGGGCGACCCGTTGATGATCTACCGCGAGGTGCTGCTGTCGATCACCTTCGCGCTGCTGGTGCGGCCGGGCACCCGGCTGTCGGACATCAAGACGGTCTCCGCCCACCCGGCCGCCCAGCCGCAGGTGCGCAACTGGCTGAGGCGGAATCTGCCGGACGCCACCTGGGAGTCGGCCGCCTCGAACGCGGACGCCGCCCGGCTGGTGCAGGAGGGGCGCTACGACGCCGCCTTCGCGGGGGAGTTCGCGGCGGCCCGGTACGGCCTGGAGCCGCTGGAGACCGGGATCCACGACGCGGAGAACGCCCAGACGCGGTTCGTGCTGGTGGGCCGTCCGGCCCGGCCCGCGGCGCCGACCGGTGCGGACAAGACGTCCGTGGTGCTGTGGCAGCGCGACGACCATCCGGGTGCGCTGCGCGATCTGCTGGGCGAGTTCGCCTCCCGGGGCATCAACCTGATGCTGCTCCAGTCCCGTCCGACGGGCGCGGGCATCGGCAACTACTGCTTCTGCATCGACGCCGAGGGCCATATCTCGGACCGCCGGGTCGCGGAGGCGCTGATGGGGCTGAAGCGGATCTGTCTCCAGGTGCGCTTCCTCGGGTCGTACCCGCGGGCCGACGCCCGGCCGGGTGAGGTGCTGCCGCCGCGGCAGGGCACCTCGGACCAGGAGTTCACGGCGGCGGCGGACTGGGTGGCGCGCTGCCAGGACGGCCGCTTCTAGGGCCGTTTCCGGACAGTCCTACCTGCTGATCGTGGTTATCCACAGAAGTTATCCACAGGTCCGCTTCTCGACCTGGGGACAAGTCGACAACGAAGCGCCACTCAGTCGACAAATCGCCCTACAGGCGGCAAGGGCGTCCACAGGTGCACAGGTCACCCTTCGTCCACCCGTTTCCTTCGATCAATCCTTTGGGGCGACCCATTTCCACTCGAAAGTGGGGCGGGAGCAGGGGTGGATCACGAATTCTTCGCTCCGATCGCCCGATTCGGAATGATCAATTCCGATGTCCACAGAACTTTCGCACAGCCTGTGGATAACTTTTCCGGGCTGTGGATTTCCGCGGTCAGGGCGCCCTCAAGTCCCGTTCTCCACAAGGAAATCCGGTCAACAAGGGCTCGTGCGCCATGCCCCGTTCCGGCGAGCGAGATCCTTTTATTGACGTCACCCACCACACCGGGCAATTAACCCATAACGGAACGTAAGCCGCGACGCGGAATAGGGGTTCGTGAGCCGTCACCCCGCACCGGTAGCCTGGAGCGCGTGATTGACCTTCGCCTGCTCCGTGAGGACCCCGACCGTGTGCGCGCCTCCCAGCGTGCCCGTGGAGAGGACGTCGCGCTCGTCGACGCTCTCCTGTCTGCCGACGAGCGGCGCAGGTCGTCCGGCGTCCGCTTCGACGAGCTGCGCTCCGAGCAGAAGTCGCTCGGCAAGCTGATCCCCAAGGCCTCCGGCGACGAGAAGGCCGAGCTGCTCAAGCGTGCCGAACAGCTGAAGGCCGACGTCAAGGCCGCCGACGCCGAGCGCGACGCGGCCGACGCCGAGACCCAGGAGCTGCTGCTCAAGCTCGGCAACCTCGTCCACCCCGACGTGCCCGTCGGCGGCGAGGAGGACTTCGTCACGCTGGAGACGCACGGCACGATCCGCGACTTCGCCGCCGAGGGCTTCGAGCCCAAGGACCACCTGGAGCTGGGCCAGCGGCTCGGCGCCATCGACGTGGAGCGCGGCGCGAAGGTGTCCGGCTCCCGCTTCTACTTCCTCACCGGCGTCGGCGCCCTGCTGGAGCTGGCGCTGGTCAACGCCGCGATGGCGCAGGCCACGGCGGCGGGCTTCACGCCGATGCTGACGCCCGCGCTGGTGCGCCCGCAGTCGATGGCCGGCACCGGCTTCCTCGGCCAGGCCGCGCAGGACGTGTACCACCTCCCGAACGACGACCTGTACCTGGTCGGCACCTCCGAGGTGGCGCTCGCCGCGTACCACATGGACGAGATCATCGACGCGGACCGCCTGCCGCTGCGCTACGCGGGCTTCTCGCCCTGCTTCCGCCGCGAGGCCGGCTCGCACGGCAAGGACACCCGCGGCATCTTCCGCGTGCACCAGTTCGACAAGGTCGAGATGTTCTCGTACGTGGCTCCCGAGGACTCCCAGGCGGAGCACCAGCGGCTGCTGGAGTGGGAGAAGCAGTGGCTGACCTCGCTGGAGCTGCCGTTCCGGGTGATCGACGTCGCCTCCGGCGACCTCGGCTCCTCGGCCGCCCGCAAGTTCGACTGCGAGGCGTGGATCCCGACCCAGGGCAAGTACCGCGAGCTGACCTCGACCTCGGACTGCACCGAGTTCCAGTCCCGCCGGCTGTCGATCCGGGTCCGCGAGGGCAAGCAGGTCCGCCCGCTGGCCACGCTCAACGGCACCCTGTGCGCCGTACCGCGCACCATCGTGGCGATCCTGGAGAACCACCAGCAGGCCGACGGCTCGGTGCGCGTGCCCGAGGTGCTGCGTCCCTACCTGGGCGGCCGTGAGGTCCTGGAGCCGGTCGCCAAGTGAGTGACGCCACCGGGTTCCCGTACCGGCTGATCGCCACCGACCTCGACGGGACGCTGCTGCGCTCCGACGAGTCGGTCTCGCGGCGCACCCGTGACGCGCTCGCCGCGGCCTCCGCGGCGGGCGCCGCGCACATCGTCGTCACCGGGCGCGCGGTCCCGTGGACCCGGCACATCCTCGACGACCTGGGCTACGACGGCCTCGCCGTGTGCGGCCAGGGCGCGCAGGTCTACCACGCCGGGGAGCACCGGCTGCTGACCTCGGTGACGCTGGACCGGCAGCTGGCCGGGGTGGCGCTGGCCAAGATCGAGGCGGAGGTCGGCCCGCTGTACCTCGCGGCGAGCCGGGACGGCCTGGACGGCGATGTCCTGGTCGGGCCGGGCTACGAAGTGCAGGGCACCCTGCCCGCCACGCCCTTCTCGGACGCGGCCGACCTGTGGACCGCCCCGCTGAACAAGCTCTACATCCAGCACCCGGACCTCGGGGACGACGAGCTGGCGGAGATCGCCACGCGCGCGGCCGGCGGCTTCGTCACCGTGGTCGTGGCGGGCGAGGGCATCGTGGAGCTGCTGCCGCTCGGCCTGTCCAAGGCCACGGGCCTGTCCCTGGCGGCGCGGCGGCTCGGCGTGAAGGCGGCCGACACGATCGCCTTCGGCGACATGCCCAACGACATCCCGATGTTCGGCTGGGCGGCCCACGGTGTGGCCATGCTCAACGCGCACGAGGAGCTGAAGGCGGTCGCCGACGAGGTGACGTCCTCCAACGAGGAGGACGGCATCGCGGTCGTGCTGGAGCGGTTGCTGGGCTGAGGCCCGGGGGCTCAGCGCTGCTGCTTCTGTTTCCGCGGGCTGCTGCTGTGCTGCTGCATCTGCGCTTGGTCCTGCATGTACATCTGCCTGTGATCTGCGGAGGATGCACGGATCGAACGTGCGCGGGGGTGACCCCCGACCGCGGCTTAGCAAGCCGGTGCCTTACCTCTCGGCCAATCCTCCGGGTGGGCGGCCCACGCGGGCTCGGCGCTCGCGTGCTCGAAGCGGCCGCCCCGGGCAGCTCCCCGTGTTCCGCGGGCCCTACGGAGCGGTAACGGCTGCTCCGGAGGCCGCGGGCCGGCTGCCCTGTCGGAAGTCCGGTGTACTGCCGTGCAGGGGCATTGCCGAACTCCTCTCCCGGCTCGTGGTGGGACGTCCACCACTGTGCCGGGGCGGAGGAGTCCGGCGCCATCGATTAATGCGTCCGTACGTTCGATTCCCTGGCGGTCTGCCCGCACCAGGAGCGTCCGGGGAGCGTCCGGGTGCGTCTACTCCTCTCCGGCCAGCGTCAGCGTGCGCAGCTTCCGGCCGGCGTACCAGGTGGCGAGGACGGTCACCGCGGCCAGCAGGACCGCCGCCGTGGTCAGGCTCACGTCGGAGGTGATGAGGTCGCCGCCGGAGACCTTCTGGGCGACGGCCAGCGACCACTGCTGGACGCTCAGCGTGCGGGCGCCCGGAACCAGGGAGCCGAACAGGGCCTCCCAGACCAGCGCGTAGACCAGGCCGAACACCACGGCGTGCCGGGAGACGGTGCCGAGCAGCAGGAACAGCGCTGCGTAGGCGATGGAGGCGACGAGCGCGGCGACCGTGTAGGCGACGGCGATCTGCTGGCCGTTGCCGTTGAGGATCAGGCCCGCCACCAGGGTCGGGACCGCCGAGAAGACCATGGTCACGGCGATGGCGACGATCAGCTTGGTGTAGATGATCGTGGGCCGCTTCAGCGGCTTGGACAGCAGATACACCACGGAGCCGTCGTCGATCTCCGGGCCGATCGCGCCGGTGCCGGCGATGACGCCGATGATCGGCACCATGGTGGCCAGCGCGAAGCCGCCGAGGACGTTCGCGGCCGTCTGGTCGTCCGCGCCGGACAGGGTGCGCACCACGACGGCGATCACGATCAGCAGCAGCGGCAGCGCGCCGAGGATGAGGGCCCGGCGGCGGCCGAGCAGGGCCCGGTAGGTGAGCCGGGCGACGGTGGGGTCGTACATTTCGGCCTCCTACGCCGCGACCAGATACGAGAAGACGGACTCGAGGGACTCGTCGGACGGCGAGACCGTCAGCAGGCGGATGCCGTGCTCCCGGGCCACCCTGGGCAGCAGGGTGGTGAAGCGGCCGAAGTCGACCGCCTGGATGCGCAGCGCGCCCTCGGCGAGGTCCACCTCGATGCCGGCGGTCGACGGGTCGGCGATCAGCGCGGCGGCGAGGGCCCGGTCGTCGCTGGAGCGGACCAGGTAGCGGTGCGGGCGGTCGGTCATCAGCCGGCGGATCTTGCGGAAGTCGCCGCTGGCCGCGTGCCGTCCCGCGACCACCACCTCGATGTGCCAGGCCAGCTGCTCGACCTCTTCGAGGATGTGGGAGGAGAACAGCACCGTGCGGCCCTCGTCGCCCATCCGCCGCAGCAGGTCCATCAGATGCATCCGCTGGCGCGGGTCCATGCCGTTGAAGGGCTCGTCGAGCAGGAGCAGCGACGGGTCGTGGACGAGGGCGCTCGCCATCTTCACGCGCTGCCGCATGCCCTTGGAGTAGGTGGCGATCTTGCGGTCCTGCGCGTACTCCATCTCCACCGTGGCCAGCGCCTTCTGGGCCTCCTTGGCGCCCAGGCCGTGCAGTTCGGCGTTGGCGAGGACGAACTCGCGGCCGGTGAGGAAGTCGTACATCGCCTCCCGCTCGGGGACGATGCCGATGTGCCGGTAGATCCGCTCGTTGCGCCACACGGGCTGTCCGTCGAGGGTGACGGTGCCGGTGGAGGGGGCGAGGAAGCCGCCCATGAGGTTGATCAGGGTGGACTTCCCGGCGCCGTTGGGGCCGAGCAGGCCGGTGACGCCGGGGCCGATCGTCATGGTGATGTCGTTGACGGCGACCACGTTGCCGAACCAGCGGGAGACGTGGTCGATGCTGAGCGTGGTCACAGGCCGACCTTCCGGTAGCGGCGCATCAGCAGGCCGTAGCAGCCGGCGATGAGGCCGAGGGTGACGAGGACGTAGACGGCGCCCTGGGCGTCGGTGGGGTTGGTGTTGCCGGGGAACGTCGACGTGGCGCCGAGGAACGCGGACTGGACTCCCTCGATCAGGGTGATCGGGGAGAAGAGGCCGATCCAGCCGATGGCCTCGGTGGTCTCCTGTTCGAAGGCGATGGCCTGGAGGGTGGACACCGCGCCGTAGGAGATGGTCAGCACGGCGATCACGGCCGCGACGCCGAAGCCCCGGCGCGGCGTGACCGCGGCGATGACCAGGCCGATCCCGGCGAAGAGCAGCGAGAGCAGTGCCACGGAGACGAGTCCCTGCGCGAATCCCTTGGTCTGTTCGGCGAAGTCCAGCTTGGCGAGCAGCGCGCCGGCGTAGAGCACGATCAGCGGGGTGGCGGTCAGCAGGAACATCGCCGAGGCCAGCGCCGCGTACTTGGCGCGGACGTAGTCGGCGGTCTCCATCGGCCGCGAGAAGTACAGCGGGACCGTCTTGAAGCGCAGGTCCAGGGAGACCGCCTGCGGGGCCTGCGACGCGACGTACAGGCTGATCACGGCCTGGAGGAGGATCGCGTAGCGGGTGTAGTCGAGCGGGAGTTCGCTGGCCTTGGTGGCGACGGCCACGGCGACCAGGATGCCCGCCGGCAGGCACATCACCACGAACAGCAGCATCGGCAGCACCTTGGACTTGGCCGAGCGGCCGAGGCCGTACGCGCCGCGCAGGGACTGCGAATACAGGGAACGGCGGGCGTAGGCGCGGCCGAGGCGGGGGCCGTCGTAGCTGCGGTAGCCGATGTTGTGGATGCGGGTCTGGTCGCCCGCGGGGGCGGTGACGGGCTGCTCAACTGCCATGGCCCACGGCCTCCTTCCGCTGGTCGCCGGTCTCCTGGAAGACCTCCGAGATGTGGTGGCGGCGCTGCTCCATGCGGACCAGGCCGAGGCCCAGGCCGGCGACGGTGTCGCGGACCAGGTCGTACGTCTCCTCGCCCTGGGCGGTCAGGAGGAGGACGTGGCCGGCGCCGGGCAGGCTGCCGCCGTGCTCGACGGTGATGCCGCGCGCGGCGAGCGCCTCGCGCAGCGCGCGGGTGCCGTCGGGGTGCTCGTCGCTGTCGGTGACCTCGATCGCGAGGGTGGTCGTGGTCTGGGTGAAGTCGGTGGTGGAGCTGGAGCGCAGCAGCTTGCCGCCGTCGATGACGACGACGTGGTCACAGGTGCGTTCCAGCTCGCCGAGGAGGTGGGAGGTGACCAGGACCGAGATGCCGAAGTCGGTGTGGATGCGGCGGATCAGGGCGAGCATGTCGTCGCGGCCGACCGGGTCCAGGCCGTTGGTGGGCTCGTCCAGGAAGACCAGCTGCGGGTCGTGGACGAGGGCCTGGGCGAGCTTGACGCGCTGCTTCATGCCCGTGGAGTAGCCGCCCATGGGGCGGTACCGCTCCTCGTACAGCCCCACGTGCCGCAGGGTGTCCGCGGTGCGTTCGCGGGCGGCGGCGGGCGGGAGGCCGGACATCCGGGCCATGTGCACGACGAACTCGGTGGCGGAGACGTCGGGCGGCAGGCAGTCGTGCTCCGGCATGTACCCGACGCGCTCGCGGATGGCGGCGCCCTCGGTGGCGACATCGAGTCCGAGCACTTCGGCGCGGCCCTCGGTGGCCGGGGACAGGCCCAGCAGGATCTTGATCAGTGTGGACTTGCCGGCACCGTTGGCTCCGACGAGCCCGGTGACACCGGGCCCGACGTCCACGGAGAGCCGGTCAAGCGCGGTCACCCGGGGGAACCGCTTGCTCAGGCTTTCGGTCGCGATCACAGTCACGTCGAAGACGGTAGTGACGCCGCACACGCCCGGTCGTCACCCCGCAGAGCTGTCCTCGCGTCAGACTCCAGTCGTACGGGCCCGTAGGGGATGCCGTGCCTGAGAGCTACGGAACGCCTCCGAACAGGGCCTTTTCCCTCCTTTTTCGGCGACCTCGATCACGCCTGTTGACGCGGACTCTAACAGGCTGGGAGATTCGCTCCCGTCACGTCACGGACGCGTAGAGCAGCCGGGAGGTGTGCGGCGCAGGCGAAGGGGGCGGGGCATGACGACAGCGGCGATGACCGCGACGACAGCGGCGACGACCGTGACGACCGCGGGGGCGACCGCGACGGCCGCGGGGGCGACCGCGCGGCGGCGGGGGCGGCGGTGACGGGCTCGCTCTCCGCGACGGAACCGGGCGGGTTCCGGCGGGGCCGGCGGCCGGGGTACGCGTGTGCGGAGGCCGTGGCCGCGCGGCTGGAGCCGGGGACGCCATCGATCCTCGACATGGCCCCCGCGCACCGCGGGTACACGGCCGGCATCGGCTGTCCAGGCTTACCCGGCCCCCACCCCGTGCGGGGCGAGCACGTCTCCGACCACCCGCCGCAGCCCGGTCCGTGGGCGGTCGGACCCCGTCCCGGCTTCCGGGGCGCCGGCGCGAAGTCCGAGGAGATCCTGGCCGTCACCGGCTCCCGGGACCCCGAGGAGAGCGCCTTCCGGCTCGACGACGATCTGCCGCGCGCGCGGCGCTGGACGGAGGAGACGTGACGGTGCTCAGGGGCGCGCGGGAGCGCTGGGTGCGGACCGGGGGCGTGGAGCTGTGCGTGGCCGAGCTGGGTGACCCCGGGCGTCCGACGGTCGTCCTGGTGCACGGCTATCCGGACAGCAAGGAGGTCTGGTCGGAGGTCGCGGCCCGCCTCGCCGGCCGCTTCCACGTGGTTCTCTACGACGTGCGCGGCCACGGCCGTTCCACGGCTCCGCGGCCGCTGCGGGGCGGGTTCACGCTGGAGAAGCTGACCGACGACTTCCTCGCCGTCGTCGACGCGGTCAGCCCCGGCCGGCCGGTGCACCTGGTCGGGCACGACTGGGGCTCGGTGCAGTCCTGGGAGTTCGTCACGGTCCGGCGCACCGAGGGGCGCGTCGCCTCCTTCACCTCGATCTCCGGGCCCTCCCTCGACCACTTCGGGCACTGGATCGACAAGCGCCTCAAGCGGCCCACCCCGCGCCGGGTCGGTCAGCTCCTCGGGCAGGGCGCCAAGTCCTGGTACGTCTACCTGCTGCACACGCCCGGCCTGCCCGAACGCGCCTGGCGCGGGCCGCTGGGCAAGGCGTGGCCGCGGCTCCTGGAACGTTTCGAGCGGACACCACGCGGTGCGTATCCGACCGGCTCGCTGCCCGAGGACGCCGCCCACGGGGCGTGGCTGTACCGCGACAACGTCCGCGCGCGGCTGCGGCGGCCCCGCGCGGACGCGTACGCGCACGTGCCCGTGCAGCTCGTCACGCCCCTCGGGGACGTGTTCCTCTCCGAGAAGCTGTACGACGAGCTGGAGCGGTGGGTCCCGCGGCTGACCCGGCGGACGCTGAACGCCCGCCACTGGGTGCCACGGACGCGGCCCGACCAGCTCGCCGCGTGGATCGACGATTTCGTGACCGGCGTGGAGGACGGGCGCACCGCCCCGGTGGCCGGGAGCGGGCGGCACGCCGAGCGGTTCGGCGGGCAGCTCGTGCTGGTCACCGGCGCGGGCAGCGGGATCGGGCGGGCCACGGCGTACGCGTTCGCCGAGGCCGGGGCGCGGGTGATCGCCGTCGACCGGGACGCGGAAGGGGCGGCCCGTACGGCCGGGACGGCGCGGCTGCTGGGGGCGCCGGCGGCGTGGGCGGAGACGGTGGACGTCTCCGACGAGCGGCAGATGGAGGAGCTCGCGGAGCGGGTGGCCGCGGCGTACGGCGTCGTGGACGTGCTCGTGAACAACGCGGGGATCGGGCTGTCCGGCTCGTTCTTCGACACCACCCCGGAGGACTGGAGGAAGGTCCTCGACGTCAACCTGTGGGGGGTCATCCACGGGTGCCGGCTGTTCGGCGGGCAGATGGCCGCGCGGGGGCAGGGCGGCCACATCGTCAACGTCGCCTCGGCGGCGGCGTACCAGCCGTCCCGGGTGCTGGCGGCGTACGGCACCTCCAAGGCGGCGGTGCTGATGCTCAGCGAGTGCCTGCGGGCGGAGCTGGCCGGGCAGGGCATCGGGGTCAGCGCGATCTGCCCCGGGCTGGTGAACACGAACATCACCGCGACGGCGCGGTTCGCGGGGGCGGAGGCCGAGGAGGAACTGCGGCGGCAGAAGCGGGCGGTGCGGCTGTACGGGCTGCGCAACTATCCGCCCGAGAAGGTCGCCGACGCGGTGCTGCGGGCCGTGGCGCGGAACGAGGCGGTGGTGCCGGTGACGCCGGAGGCGCGGGGAGCGCGGGTGCTGGCGCGGGTCGCGCCGGGGCTGTTGCGGGGGCTGGCCCGGGTGCGGCCGCCTGTGTGAGGGGGCGGTGTTTCCCGCCCGCACCGCCCTCGCGTGCGACCGGCGCCGTCGTCGCCGACGACGTGCGGTGGCACTGTCAGTGCCTCCCCCTACGCTCGACAGGGATGACTCGGATCTGGAAGTGCGCGGGGCTGCGGTGGGATCGCGGGGGGCCCGTGTTGTGGTGGGAGGGCGGGGTGGGGAGTGGGCTGGAATGGGGGAAGAGGGTCGCCTTCCGGGTCGTGGAGGGGAGCGCGCGCCGGTGTGCGGGGGCCCGGGGGAACGCGTGTCCGGTGGGGGCCGTGGTCGCGGGGCGGAGTGTCGGGGCCCGGTGTGAGCAGTGCGCGCGGCTGGAGCGGGCGCACTCCGTGGCGGCCGACACGGTCGCGGACGATCCGCGGCCGTACCGGGTCTACCTCGCCTGGTTCGGGCCCGGTCTGAGCAAGGTCGGGATCACGGCCGTCGAGCGGGGGTCCGCGCGGCTGCTGGAGCAGGGCGCGGTCTGTTTCAGCTGGCTGGGGGTGGGTCCCCTCATGGCGGCGCGGCGCGCGGAGGAGCTGCTGCGGGCCGCGCTCGGGGTGCCGGACCGCATTCCGTACGCCGACAAGCGCGCGGTGCGGGCCGCGCTGCCGCCGACGGAGGCCGAGCGCGCGGCGGAGCCGGCCGAGCTGCACGCCCGCGCGGTCACGCTCGACGGCTGGCCGGAGTCACTGGAGGTCCAGCCGTTCCGGCCCGTGGACCACGTGGCCGCGTTCGGGCTCGCCGCCGCCCCGCCCGCCGGCGCCGAGGTGACCGAGCTGGTGCCCGGCGGGGAGGTCGGCGGGAAGCTGGTCGCGGCCGCCGGGCCCGACCTGCACCTGGACACCGGAGGGGGCGGCGGAGTCGTCGTTCTCGACACGCGGCTGATGAGGGGGTGGGACCTCGTGACCGCCGCGGGGGAGGAGGTGTCCGTGCCGGTGCGCAGGCTGCGCGGCGCCGACGAGCACGAGCAGCACCGGCTGTTCTGAGCGGTGCGGGCCGTTCCGAGGGGGCTGGTCCGAGCGGCGCGGACCGTTCCGGAGCAGCGCGGGCCGGTCCGGAGCCGTGGGCCGGTCCGGAGCCGTGGGGCGGCCGGCGGCCGAGCGTGCCGCGCGCCTTGCCCGCCGCGCCTGTGGGTTTCTCAGGGAAATCACAGGTTGCCGAAAGGGCGCTCTCAGAGGACCCCGACAGGGTGCTGGCATGACCACGATCTCGCCCCGGGGGCGCACCGAACTGCTGAGGCCGGACGGGAGCCCCGTCCGGGTGCTCGTGGTGGACGACGAGTTGTCGATCACCGAGCTGCTGTCCATGGCCCTGCGCTACGAGGGATGGCAGATCCGTACCGCGGGCGACGGACAGGGCGCCGTGCGGACCGCGCGGGAGTTCCGGCCGGACGCGGTGGTCCTCGACATGATGCTGCCGGACATGGACGGGCTCAGCGTGCTCGGGCGGCTGCGCCGCGAGCTGCCGGACGTCCCGGTCCTGTTCCTGACCGCCAAGGACGCCGTCGAGGACCGTATCGCCGGACTCACCGCGGGCGGCGACGACTACGTCACCAAGCCCTTCTCGCTGGAAGAGGTCGTCGCCCGGCTGCGCGGGCTGATCCGCCGCTCCGGCGCCGCCGACCGCCGCTCCGAGTCCCTCCTCGTCGTCGGCGATCTCACCCTCGACGAGGACAGCCACGAGGTCACCCGCGGCGGCGACTCCATCCACCTCACCGCCACCGAGTTCGAGCTGCTGCGCTTCCTGATGCGCAACCCGCGGCGGGTGCTCAGCAAGGCGCAGATCCTCGACCGGGTGTGGTCGTACGACTTCGGCGGGCAGGCGAACGTCGTCGAGCTGTACATCTCCTACCTGCGGCGGAAGATCGACGCCGGCCGCGAGCCGATGATCCACACCCGCCGCGGCGCCGGTTATCTGATCAAGCCCGCCGCGTCGTGACCGGCCGGCGGGCTCCGCGTCCGCGGCGGCGGCCGGCCCCGGAGCGGCGTCCGCGGCGGCGCCGGCCGGGGCAGCCGCGCACCCTGCGGACGCGGCTGGTCGTCGCCTCCGTGGTGCTGATCGCCGTCGTCTGCGCGGTGATCGGCACGGTGACCACCCTCGCCCTGCGCTCCCACCTCTACGAGCAGCTGGACGGCCGGCTCAAGGAGGCCGCCGCCCGCGCCGCGCACGGGTTCGTCCCGCCGGAGCAGGACGCGGACGACACCACCGGCCCGCCCGCCGGACAGGGTGACGGGCGAGACGCAGGCCAGGGCGACGGGCAGGACACAGACCAGGGCGTCGGGCCGGAGGAGAGTCACCGGAAGATCGACCTGACCTCGTTCGTCGAGCGCGGCCCGCAGCCCATCGGCACCATCGCCGCCGAGGTCCGCGACGGCTCCATCACGGACGCCAGGGTCGGCAGGAAGGCCAACGACGGCAACAACGTCCCCCAGCTGAACGGCGAGTCGCTCAGCGCCTCCCAGACCGCCGCGCTCGGCTCGGTGCCCCGCGACGACAAGGCGCACGCCGTGGACGTCCCGGGCCTCGGCGGCTACCTCGCCCGCTACGAGACCGGCCCCAACGGCAGCTACTACGTGGCCGTCCCCACCGCCGACGTCACCGGCACCGTCAGCACCCTGATCCTCGTCGAGGTCAGCGTGACCGCAGCCGGCCTGGTCGCCGCCTCCCTCGCCGGCGCGGTCATCGTCGGTGTCGCCACCCGCCCGCTGCGCCGGGTCGCCGCCACCGCCACCCGGGTCTCCGAACTCCCCCTGCACAGCGGCGAGGTCAACCTCGACGAGCGGGTCCCGGAGTCGGAGTGCGACCCGCACACCGAGGTCGGCCGGGTCGGCGCCGCGCTCAACCGGATGCTGGACCACGTCCACGGCGCCCTGCACGCCCGCCAGCGCAGCGAGACGCGGGTCCGGCAGTTCGTCGCCGACGCCAGCCACGAGCTCAGGACCCCGCTGGCCTCCATCCGCGGCTACGCCGAGCTGACCCGGCGCGGCCGGGAGGCGGTCGGCCCCGACACCCGGCACGCGCTCGGCCGTATCGAGTCCGAGGCGGCGCGGATGACCCTCCTGGTGGAGGATCTGCTGCTGCTCGCGCGCCTCGACGCCGGCCGCCCGCTCCGGTGCGAGCAGACCGACCTCGTCCCGCTCGTCGTGGACACGGTCAGCGACGCGCGCGCCGCGGGCCGGGACCACGTCTGGCGGCTCGGCCTGCCCGACGAGCCCGCGCTCGTCCACGCGGACGCCGCCCGCCTCCAGCAGGTCCTCGTCAACCTGCTGGCCAACGCCCGCACCCACACCCCGCCGGGTACGACGGTCACCGCGCGGGTGCGCCGGGAGGGGGCGTGGCTGTGCGTGGACGTGAACGACGACGGTCCGGGCATCCCGCCCGAGCTGCTGCCGCACGTCTTCGAACGGTTCGCGCGCGGCGACTCGGCGCGCTCCCGCGCCACCGGTTCCACGGGGCTGGGCCTGGCGATCGTGCAGGCCGTGGTGAGCGCCCACGGCGGCACCGTGACCGTGGACAGCGTCCCCGGCAGGACGGTGTTCACCGTACGCCTGCCCGCGCCCGCGCCGGCGCCCGCACCCGCGCCCCCACTCGCGCCCGCACCCCCACCACCCCCACCCGTCCCGCCACTCCCCGCCGAGCTCCGGCACTCACAGCCCCGCCACAGCCTCACCACACGGGCGCGACAGGGGAGTTGAGAAGAGTCGGTGCCATGCGAACCGACTCTTCTCCCGGCACCCTGCCGGCGCGGGAGCACCTCCCGGCCGCCGGAGCCGGTACGCCTGTCCTGGACGTAGTGATTCCCGTCTACAACGAGGAGAAGGACCTCCAGCCGTGCGTGCTGCGGCTGCACGAGCACCTGGCGCGCACGTTCCCGTACGCCTTCCGCATCACCGTCGCGGACAACGCGTCGACGGACGCCACCCCGCGGGTCGCCGCCGCCCTCGCGGCACACCTGCCGCGGGTGCGGTCGGTACGGCTGGAGCAGAAGGGCCGCGGGCGGGCCCTGCGCACCGTCTGGTCGGCCTCGGACGCCCCCGTCCTCGCCTACATGGACGTGGACCTGTCCACCGACCTCAACGCGCTCCTCCCGCTGGTCGCCCCGCTGATCTCCGGCCACTCGGACCTGGCGATCGGCTCCCGGCTGGCCGGCGGCTCGCGCGTGGTGCGCGGCGCCAAGCGGGAGTTCATCAGCCGCTCGTACAACCTCATCCTCCGCGGCTCCCTCCAGGCCCGTTTCTCGGACGCCCAGTGCGGCTTCAAGGCGATCCGCCGCGACGTCGCCCAGGTGCTGCTGCCGCTGGTGGAGGACACCGGCTGGTTCTTCGACACCGAGATGCTGGTGCTCGCCGAGCGCGCGGGCCTGCGCATCCACGAGGTGCCCGTCGACTGGGTCGACGACCCCGACTCGACCGTGCACATCGTGAGGACCGCCACCGACGACCTGAAGGGCGTCTGGCGGGTGGGCAGGGCGCTGGCCACCGGCTCGCTGCCGCTGGACCGGCTGACCCGGCCGTTCGGCGACGACCCGCGCGACCGCCGGCTCACCGACGTCCCCCGGGGCCTGGCCCGCCAGCTGCTCGGCTTCTGCGTCGTCGGCGCCCTGTCCACCCTGTGCTACCTGCTCCTCTACAGCGGCTTCCGCTCCGTCACCGGTTCGCAGGCCGCCAACGCGCTCGCGCTGCTGCTGTCCGCCGTCGCCAACACGGCGGCCAACCGGCGCCTCACCTTCGGGGTACGGGGGCGCGGCGGCGCGGTGCGGCACCAGGCGCGGGGCCTGGTCGTCCTCGCCATCGGTCTCGTCCTCACCAGCGGCTCCCTCGCCGCGCTCGGCGCGGCCGCCTCCGACCCGGCGCGCTCCACCGAACTCGCGGTCCTGATCGCCGCCAACCTCGCGGCCACGGTCCTGCGCTTCCTGCTCTTCCGGGCCTGGGTCTTCCCGGACCACGACACCGCTCCAAGGGGCTCCCGATGACCGAGACCACGCCCGCGACCACACCCGCGCCCGCGCCCGCCACCACCATCACACCCCCACCCACACCCGCACCCACGCCCGCGTCCCCGCCGCACGGCCCGCCCGCCGGCCCGCCCTCCGCCGAGCGTCCTTCCCCCGTCCGCCGGCTGTGGCGCGGCCGCCCCGACGACCCCCGCTGGGCCCGCCCCGCCTTCCTCGGCGCGCTGCTCCTCGTCGGCGCGCTGTACACCTGGAACCTGACGGCGTCCGGTTACGCCAACTCCTTCTACTCCGCGGCCGTCCAGGCCGGCAGCCAGTCCTGGAAGGCGTTCTTCTTCGGCTCGCTCGACGCGGGCAACGCCATCACCGTCGACAAGCCCCCCGCCGCCCTGTGGCCGATGGCGCTGTCGGTGCGGCTGCTCGGCCTGAACTCCTTCGCGATCCTGTTCCCGCAGGTGCTGATGGCGGTGGCGACGGCCGGTGTGCTCCACGCGTCCGTCCGCCGCCGCTTCGCCGCCCCGGCCGGGCTGCTCACCATGGCGGTCTTCGCGCTGACGCCGGTAGCCGCGCTGATGTTCCGCTTCAACAACCCGGACGCGGCCCTCGCGCTGCTCATGACCTGTGCCGTGTACGGCACCCAGCGCGCCCTGGAGGAAGCGCGGACGAAGTGGCTGGTGTGGGCGGGCACGGCGATCGGACTGGCCTTCCTGGTCAAGACCCTGCAGGCCTTCCTGATCCTGCCGGTGCTCGCGCTGGTCTACGTCGTGCTGGCCCCCGCCCCGCTGCGCAGGCGCGTCGGCCAGGTGCTGCTCGCCGGACTCGCGATGGTCGTCGCGGGCGGCTGGTGGGTGGCGGTCGTGGAGCTGTGGCCGGCGTCCTCGCGGCCGTACGTCGGCGGCTCGCAGCACAACTCCTTCCTGGAGCTGACCTTCGGCTACAACGGGCTCGGCCGGATCAACGGCGAGGAGACCGGCAGTGTCGGCGGCGGCCAGGGCGGCGGCTGGGGCGAGACCGGCTGGGACCGGATGTTCGGCGCGACCATCGGCGGCCAGGTCTCCTGGCTGATCCCGGCGGCGCTGATCCTCCTCGTCGCCGCCCTGTTCGCCACCCGCAAGCCGAACCGCACGGACCCCACCCGCGCGGCGTTCCTCCTGTGGGGCGGCTCCCTGCTGATCACCATGGTGGTCTTCAGCTTCATGCAGGGCATCTTCCACGAGTACTACACCGTCGCCCTCGCCCCGTACGTCGCCGCGCTGACCGGCATGGGCACGGCCCTGCTGTGGCGGGAGCGCGGCCGGGTGGGGGCCTCGCTGACCCTGGCCGCCGCGACGACGGCCACCGCGGCCTGGGGCTACGTCCTGCTCGACCGCTCCGCCGCCTACCTGCCGTGGCTGAAGTGGGCGGTCCTCGCCGGCGGACTGACCGCCGCGCTCGGCCTGGTCTTCGCCGGCCGGCTCGGCCGCCGCCTGACCTTCGGCGTGGTCGCGCTGGCCCTGGTGACCGGGCTGGCCGGGCCGGCGGCGTACACCCTCACCACCCTCGGCGAGGGCCACAGCGGCTCGATCGTCACGGCCGGCCCGGCGGTCGCCGGCGGCATGGGCGGCGGGCGGCCCGGCGCGGGCGGCGGCCCCGGCGGCTTCCCGGACGGCAACCGGCAGGGCGGCCGGAACCAGGCGCCCGGCGGCCAGGACGGCGGGACGGCGAACCAGCCCCCGACGGGCGGCTTCGGCGGCGCCCTCCCCGGCGGACCTGGCCCGAACCAGCAGAACGGCACCCAGCGAAACGGCCGCCCCCAGACGCCCGGCGGCGGCACCGGCGAGGGCGGTGGCCGTGCGGGCGGCGGCATGGGCGGCCTCCTCAACGGCGCCTCCGTCTCCGACGAGGCCAGGCGGCTGCTGGAGGCGGACGCCGCGCGGTACACCTGGGCCGCCGCGGCCATCGGCTCGCAGAACGCCGCGAGCTACCAGCTGGCCACGGGCGAGCCGGTGATGGCGATCGGCGGCTTCAACGGCACCGACCCGGCGCCGACGCTCGAGCGGTTCCAGCGGTACGTCGAGGACGGCGAGATCCACTACTTCCTCGCGAGCGGCACCGGCGGCGGCACGGGCCCCGGCGGCGGCGACGGCACCTCCGCGCGGATCAGCGCCTGGGTCGAGGAGAACTTCGAGGCGGTGACGGTCGGTTCGGCCACCTTCTACGACCTGACCCGGCCGAAGAGCTGACGCCGGCAGCCGGATAATCGCTGTACACCGTATAGGGCCGCCTATACGGTGTACAGCATGTCGTCGACCTCTCCGGTTCAGTCCCCGCCCGACATCCAGGGCGGCCACCCGCGGCGCTGGCTGATCCTCGGTGTCATCTGTCTCGCCCAGCTGACGGTGCTGCTCGACAACACCGTCCTGAACGTGGCCATCCCGTCCCTCACCGAGGAACTGGACGCCGCGACCTCCGACATCCAGTGGATGATCAACGCCTACTCGCTGGTCCAGTCGGGCCTGCTGCTCACCGCCGGCAGCGCCGCCGACCGCTACGGCCGCAAGAAGATGCTGATCACCGGCCTGGCGCTGTTCGGCGCCGGCTCCCTGGTCGCCGGCCTCGCCGACTCCACCGCCCAGCTGATCGCCGCACGGGCCGGCATGGGCGTGGGCGGCGCGCTGCTGCTGACCACCACCCTCGCCGTGGCCATGCAGATCTTCGCGCCGGAGGAACACCCGAAGGCGATCGGCATCTGGAGCGCGGTCAACGCGCTCGGCTTCGCCACCGGTCCGCTCGTCGGCGGCTTCCTGCTGGACCACTTCTGGTGGGGTGCCATCTTCCTGATCAACCTGCCGGTCGCCGCGCTCGGCCTGGCCGCCGTCGTCGCGCTCGTGCCGGAGTCGAAGAACCCGCAGGGCGACCGGCCCGACCTGCTCGGCGCGCTGCTGTCCACCATCGGCATGTCGTCCCTGGTCTTCACGATCATCTCCGGCCCGGAGCACGGCTGGTCGTCCGGGCGGGTGCTGGCCGGCGGCACGGTCGCGGTCGTCGTCCTCGCGGTGTTCGCCTGGTGGGAGAGCCGGATCCCGTATCCCATGCTCGACCTGCACTTCTTCCGCAACCGCCGGTTCACCGGCGCGGTCGCCGGAGCCGTGCTGATCACCTTCGGGATGGGCGGCGCGCTGTTCCTGCTCACCCAGCACCTGCAGTTCGTGCTCGGCTACGGCCCGCTGGAGGCCGGCCTGCGCACGGCGCCGCTGGCGCTGGCGGTCGTGGTGCTCAACTTCTCCGGGCTGTCGGCGAAGTGGACCACCGCCCTCGGCACGCCGGTCTCCGTCCTGCTGGGCATGGTGCTGATGTCCGCCGGCCTGGTGTCGATCGCGACGCTCGGCTCCGGCGGGTACGCCGGGATGCTGCTCGGGCTGGTGCTGATCGGGGTGGGCTGTGCCGTCGCCAACCCCGCGATGGCGCACGCGATCATGAGCGCGATCCCGCCCGCGAAGGCGGGCGTCGGCGCCGGGATCAACGGCACGCTGGCGGAGTTCGGCAACGGGCTCGGGGTGGCCGTGCTGGGCGCGGTGCTCAACGCGCGGTTCGCCGCGGTGTCACTGCCGGTGGCGCTGGCGGCGGCCGGCTCCGCCGCGGAGCGCGACCGGGTGGTCGACGCGTATGCCGACGGGCTGTCGCTCAGTCAGCTGGTGGGCGCGGCCGCCGTGCTGCTGGGCGGTGTCGTCGCGGCGGCGTTGCTGCGCCGGGCCGAGCGGGAAGACGCCTGAGGACCGGGGGACGCCGGGCGGGGGCGGCCGCGGGTGGTCCGCGCCGTTCCGTGCGGGCCCCCGCCCCCTAAGTTACGTGGGATGACCGGCGTCGGAATGCTCAGGAAGGTGCGCCATGGCGAAGGACGCTGCTGAGAACGCTGCGGAACGGGGGGCGGCGCGGGCCAGCGTCTGGCTGGGGGACGAGGGGCGCCGCCGGCGGGGCGGCGGGCAGCCGTCCGGGCTGGACCGGGAGCGCATCACCGAGGCGGCCGTGCGGCTGCTGGACGCGGAGGGCCTGGCGAAGTTCTCCATGCGGCGGCTGGCGGCCGAGCTGAACGTCACCGCCATGTCCGTGTACTGGTACGTCGACACCAAGGACGATCTCCTGGAGCTCGCCCTGGACGCCGTCTTCGGCGAGCTGCGGCTGCCCGACCCGGACGCCGGCGAGGACTGGCGGGACCAGCTGCGGGCGCTGGCGGCGGAGTACCGGGCCCTGCTGGTGCGCCACCCCTGGGCCTCCCCGCTGGTCGGCCGGTTCCTCAACATCGGCCCGCGGAACCTGGCGTTCGCCCGCGTGGTGCAGCACATCATCCGCCGCACGGGCATGCCCGCCCACCGCATCACGAGCGCCATCGTCGCCGTCTTCCAGTTCGTCTACGGCTACGGCACCATCGAGGGCCACTTCTACACCCGCGTCGCCGACACCGGTCAGACCCCGGACGGCTTCTACGAGCAGGCCCTGCGCACGGTGAGCGAGGTGCCCGAGACCGGCGAGTTCCTCCAGGAGTCGAAGGACATCATGGCGGCCCGGGGCGGCAGCACGGTCGCCGAGATGCTGGACCGCGACTTCTCCTACGCCCTCGACCTGCTGATCGCCGGCATCGAGGCGATGGTCGAACGCGCTTGACCGGCGGGACACCCCCTACGGGGTGTCCGCCCGCGCCACCGGCCGCGCCGGGGAAGCCTCCCGTCGCCGTACGAGGTCCTGCGGCTCGTCCAGCGACAGCCGGGTGGTGGTCGCGGTGTCCGGTGCCGTGCCGTCGGCCTACGGCTGGGGCAGGCGCTCGCCCTGGACCGCCTGGATGTCCAGCTCGACCCGCAGGGTGGTGCCGATCGCCGCGATACCGGCCTGCACGACCTGGTTGTAGTTCATCGCGAAGTCCTCGCGCCGCAGCTCGGCCGTCGCCCGGAACGCCGCGCGCGTCCCGCCCCACGGGTCGGCGCCGGTGCCGAGGTAGGACAGGTCCAGGTCGACCGGGCGGACGACACCGCGCATGTCCAGCTCGCCGTGGACCGTCCAGCGGTCCGGGCCGGCCGGTGACAGGCCCGCCGACCGGTAGACGATCTCCGGGAACCGCTCGGTGTCCAGGAAGTCCGCCGACCTCAGATGGGTGTCGCGCATCCCGTTGCCGGTGTCGATCGACGCCGCCCGGATCACCGCCTCCACCCGCGACTTCCCGACGTCGTCGGGCGCGATCTCGATCGACCCGCCGAAGTCGGTGAACCGCCCGCGCACGCTGGAGATGCCCAGGTGCTGGGCGACGGCGGCGACACTGGAGTGCGCCGGGTCGATCGTCCAGGGCCCCGGCGGCGGCAGCTCGGAGCCACTTCCCTGCCGGGCCAGCGTCACCGTCCCGGCCTCGATCCGCCCGCCCGCCGTGACGAGCGCCCCGGCGGCGTGCGGCGCGTACCCGACGGCGGTGACGATCACCGTGTACGCCCCGGGCGCCAGCGCGGTCGGATCGCGCACGACGCCGTCCGCGTCCGCCTCGGCCCGCAGCACCTGCGTGCCGGTCATGTCCGTCAGGGTGACGACGGCGTGCGACACCGCCCATCCGTCCCGGGTACGGATTCTCGCGGTCAGTGCCATGTTCGATAACTCCTCGCAGGGAAACCGGCCCGTGGCGCGCCCTCGCTCGGAGCGCGCGCCACGGGCCGGTGTCTGGGTCACTCGCCGGGGTGGGCGAGGGTGATGTCGTGGTCGTCGACGCCCGCGCCGGCGACCGTCAGGGCGGTCGCGACGGGCGGGTAGCCGGTCGCGATGACCGTGTACTCGCCGCCGTCCAGGTCGGTGAAGGCGTACGCGCCGTCCGCCCCGGTGGTGGCCGTGCCGACCACGTTGCCCGCCGCGTCCACCAGCGTCACGCGGGCGTCCGCGAGGGGACCGTGCGGTGCGCGCACCACGCCCCGCACCCGGGCGCCGGCGTCGAGGTCGATCTCGACGCGGGTGACCCCGGTGCCGTCCACCTCGACGGGCAGGGCGCGCGGCCGGAACCCGGCGGCGTTCACCGCGACGGTCACCGGGCCGGGCACCAGCTCGGCGAAGCCGAACTCGCCCTGCTCCCCGGTGGCCGCACTGGCCAGCAGATCCCCGCGCACATCGGTGACGACGACCATCGCGTCCTTGACCGGCAGCGCGCTCCCGGCGGCCCGCACGACGCCGCTGAGCCCGCTGGTGCCGCTGAGCAGGATGTCGTACGCCACCGGCTCGTCGTGCACGACGATCGTGGAGGCCTGCGGCTGGAAGCCGTCGGCGGAGGCGATCAGGACGTACGAGCCCGCGCCCGGCGCGTGCAGCGTGTAGGAGCCGTCGGCCTGCGCGACCGACCGGCCCAGCTGCCGCCCGGAGAGGGAGATCAGCGTGACGGCGGCCTGCGGGACGGGCGCGCTCTCGGCCCCGCGGACCTGCCCGCGCACCGGGACGCCGCCCCCGGCCGACGCGGCGGACTCGGCGGCCTCCGCGGACGCGGGGGTCGCGTGGGCCTCGGCGGCCTCGGTGGTCGTGGCGGGCCCGGCCACGGTGGTGACGGCGGCGAGCCGCTGTGCGCCCCCGGGTCCGGCCTCACCGGCGGCCTCGGTCACGGCGGCCGTGGCCCAGGCCGGGACCTTCCCGCCCGTGCCGGTGCCGGTGCCGGCCTCGGCCTTCGGCTCCGCCGTCGCCCCCGCCGGGGCGGACGCCTCCGCCGCCTGTGCCAGCGCGCCCGAGGTGCGCAGCGGGACCTCCTTGATGAACAGGGTCACCAGGAAGGCGATGAACGCGATCGGCGTGACGTAGAGGAAGACGTCGGCGATGCCGTGCCCGTAGGCGCTCTCCAGCCAGGCGCGGATCGGGGCGGGCAGCAGGTCCATGTCGGGGATCTGGCCCGTGCCCATCGCCTTGGCGGCGCCCGCCCGCTGCTCCGGGGTGAGCTGCCCGATGGTGTCCTCGGCGTAGTGGGTGATGCGGGTCGACATCACCGAGCCCAGCGCGGAGACGCCCACCGCGCCGCCGAGCGACCGGAAGAAGGTGACGACGGAGCTGGCGGCGCCCAGCTCGTGCGGGGCGACCTGGTTCTGCGTGGACAGCACGAGGTTCTGCATCATCATGCCGACGCCGAGACCCATGACGGCCATGTAGACGCCGATCTTCCAGTAGTCGGTGTCGTAGCGCATGGTGCCCAGCAGGCCGAGGCCCGCGGTCAGCAGCAGACCGCCGGTGACCAGCCACGCCTTCCACTTGCCGGTCTTGGTGATGATCAGGCCGGAGACGGTGGAGGAGACGAACAGGCCCGCGATCATCGGGATCGTCATGACACCGGACATCGTCGGCGACTTGTCGCGGGCCAGCTGGAAGTACTGGCTGAAGAAGACGGTGCCCGCGAACATCGCGATGCCGACGAACAGGGAGGCGACCGAGGCCAGCGTGATCGTGCGGTTGCGGAACAGGTGCAGCGGGATGATCGGCTCGGCGGCCCTCGTCTCGACGAACAGGAAGACGAGGGCGAGCACGAGCGCCCCGCCGACCATGGTGTACGTCTGCCAGGACAGCCAGTCGTACTTGTCGTCGGCGAAGGTGACCCAGATGAGCAGCAGGCAGACGGCGGCGGTGATGAAGAAGGCGCCGGCCCAGTCGACCTTCACGCGGCGCCTGCTCTCCGGCAGGTGCAGGGTCTTCTGCAGCACCACGAGCGCGATCAGCGCGAACGGCACACCGACGTAGAGGCACCAGCGCCAGCCGAGCCAGTCGGTGTCGGTGATGACACCGCCGACCAGCGGGCCGCCGACCGTCGCGACCGCGAACGTCGCGCCCAGGTAGCCGGAGTAGCGGCCCCGCTCCCGCGGGGAGATCATCGCGGCCATGATGATCTGGGCCAGCGCGGTCAGGCCGCCGGCGCCGAGGCCCTGGATGACGCGGGCGCCGATCAGCATGCCGCTGTTCTGCGACAGGCCGGCGACGACCGAGCCGACGATGTAGATCAGCAGGGCTATCTGCACCAGCGCCTTCTTGCTGACCAGGTCGGCCAGCTTGCCCCACAGCGGGGTGGACGCCGTCATCGACAGCAGGGCGGCGGTGACCACCCAGGTGTACGCGCTCTGGCCGCCGCCGAGGTCCTGGATGATCTCGGGCAGGGCGTTGGAGACGATCGTGGAGGAGAGGATGGCGGCGAACATGCCGAGCAGCAGCCCGGAGAGCGCCTCCATGATCTGCCGGTGGGTCATCGGTGCGCCGCCGGCGGAACCGCCGCCGTGGGCGCCTCCCCCGTGCTTGGCGTGAGCCCGCACACCGGCTGGTGTGGTCGTTGCCATGGGCTTCCTTTTCTTACGTCGTCGCTGCGGGTGTACGGGTGTCGGGAACCGGGCGCGCGCCCCGCGGCGGTGCGGGGGGCCGCGGCGGCCGGGGCGGTGCGGCGCGGCAGTCGTCGAAGCTGGCCCGCAGCCGGGCCATCAGGCCGGTGAGCCGGACGACCTCCTCGTCGGTCCAGTCGCTCAGCCGCTCGGCGAGCAGCCGGGTGGTCCGCCGGGACAGCTCGTCCAGCTGGGCCTCGCCGGCCGCGGTCAGGTGCAGCAGGCGGGAGCGCTTGTCCGCCGGGTCGGGGGAGCGTTCGAGCCAGCCGCGCTCGGCGAGGTGGGCGACATGGCGGCTGGTCACCGACATGTCGACGCTCAGCAGCTCGGCGAGCCTGCTCATCCGCATCTCGCCGTGCCGTCCGAGCAGGGTCAGCACGGCGGCGGAGCCGGCGGGGCAGTCGGACGGCAGGATCCGTCCCATCTCCCGCTTCACGGCACCGAAGGCACTGAACTGACGTACCAGCTCCTCGTACAGCGCCTGCTCGGCCATGGGCATCTCCCGGTTCTTTGTTGCTTAGGGCAACCATAGGAATGGATGGTTGCTGCAGGCAAACGAAAACGGGCATGCGGGACCAAAAACTTGGCAAAGGCAAGTATTGGCGACTGTAAAGACGCAGGTGGGGAGGGCTGTGGGGGTGACCCGGCGCGCCCCGCGCGCCCGCGCGCCCCGGCGGCCCCGCGCGGGCCTTCGCAACCCCGGCCTTGGGCCGCTGCCGTCTCTTCGCTAGGGTCTCGGGGCATGTCCAACACCCAGAACCCGCAGGGCAACTACGACCCCGCAGGCAGCACCCAGATGTTCCGCGCGTTCGTCGACGAGGCGCCCCAGGCCCAGCGGCAGGCGTCCGCCCCGGCGGGCCCCCGGATCGGTCTGATCGTCGGTGTCGTCGTCGCCGTCGCGATCGTCGCCGCCGTCGCCTGGCTCGCGCTGAAGTAACCGCCCGCTGTCCGGGTACACGGCAGACACCGGGCACACGGCAGGCACACGACGGCCGCCGACGCGCGTGTCACGGCGCCTCGGCGGCCACAAGTCCCGCAGGTCGTGTCCGGTGCTCTGCCAAGTCGTCGGCCTCGACGACCCGCTGACGTGCTGTCGGTCGGACCGCTGACGGGCCCTCAGCCGGACCCGCCGACGTGCCCTCAGTCGGAGATGAGTCCGTCCCGCAGCTGGGCCAGCGTGCGCGTCAGCAGCCGGGAGACGTGCATCTGGGAGATGCCGACCTCCTCGCCGATCTGCGACTGCGTCATGTTGGCGAAGAAGCGGAGCATGATGATCCGGCGCTCGCGGGGCGGCAGCTTGGCGAGCAGGGGCTTCAGGGACTCCCGGTACTCGACGCCTTCCAGGGCGCTGTCCTCGTACCCGAGCCGGTCGGCCAGGGAACCCTCGCCGCCGTCGTCCTCGGGGGCCGGCGAGTCCAGCGAGGAGGCCGTGTACGCGTTGCCGACCGCCAGGCCGTCGACCACGTCGTCCTCGGACACGCCCAGCACGGAGGCGAGTTCGCCGACCGTGGGGGAGCGGTCCAGCTTCTGGGACAGCTCGTCGCTGGCCTTGGTCAGGGCCAGGCGCAGCTCCTGCAGCCGCCGCGGCACGCGGACCGACCACGAGGTGTCCCGGAAGAACCGCTTGATCTCGCCCACGACCGTCGGCATCGCGAAGGTCGGGAACTCCACGCCGCGTTCGCAGTCGAACCGGTCGATGGCCTTGATCAGGCCGATCGTGCCGACCTGGACGATGTCCTCCATCGGCTCGTTGCGGGAGCGGAAGCGGGCCGCCGCGTAGCGCACGAGGGGGAGGTTCAGCTCGATCAGGGTGTCCCGGACGTAGGCGCGCTCGGGGCTGTTCTCGTCGAGGGCGGCCAGCCGCAGGAACAGGGAGCGGGACAGGGTGCGGGTGTCGATGTCCCCCGAGGCCGGCAGCGCCGGGACTTCGGCCGGGAGATCCGCCGGGACGTCTGCCGTCGGGAGGGCCGGGGCCGGCGCGGCCCCGAGGGCCGTAACGTCGTCGAGCACGTCGGGCTCGACGGTCGCTCCCTCGCTCTTCGTGAGCGTGAGCACCTTCGAGCTGCCCTGGTCTGCGGACATGCCACCCCCTTTGGGTCGCGGGACGGTCTGGCGGTCGCTCCCGTCGAGGAACGCAGCCTTCACCTGAATACCGGAGCCGAAGCTCCGGCAAACGCGCTTCCCGCAGAATGTCACATGTCGGCAACACGCTGTAGTGACATGTCGACATGCAAGACGCGAAAACGCCCTGGAAACAAAGGGTCTGACGGCTTTTCGGCACACGTTCGACCACAACCGCCCAGGTGAGCGATTCGCCCGCGAGGGTGGTCGATGGATCAGGCTTTCGGTTGTGCGCCGGTTCGATTCACCCGGTGCGCAAACGGCTCCGTACGGGTGTCCGGCTTCGGGAGGCGCACGGCGCCGGCCGCGCCTCAGGCCTCGATGCGGTTGGCCGACCGCAGCCGCTGGAAGCTGCGCGCCAGCAGCCGGGAGACGTGCATCTGGGAGACGCCGAGTTCCGCGCTGATCTGTGACTGGGTCAGGTTGCTGTAGTAGCGCAGCAGCAGGATGCGCTGCTCGCGTTCCGGCAGTTGCACCAGCAAGTGCCGGACGAGGTCCCGGTGCTCCACGCCGTCCAGCGCGGGGTCCTCGTAGCCGAGCCGGTCGAGCAGTCCCGGCAGTCCGTCGCCCTCCTGCGCGGCCTCCAGCGAGGTGGCGTGGTACGACCGCCCGGCCTCGATGCAGGACAGCACCTCGTCCTCGGAGATCCGCAGCCGCTCGGCGATCTCGGCGGTCGTCGGGGAGCGTCCGAAGGCGGTGGTCAGGTCCTCGGTCGCGCTGTTGACCTGCACCCACAGCTCGTGCAGCCGGCGCGGTACGTGGACGGTGCGCACGTTGTCGCGGAAGTAGCGCTTGATCTCGCCGACCACGGTCGGCATCGCGAAGGTCGGGAACTGCACGCCCCGGTCGGGGTCGAAGCGGTCGATGGCGTTGATGAGCCCGATGGTGCCGACCTGGACGACGTCCTCCATGGGCTCGTTGCGGGAGCGGAAGCGGGCGGCGGCGTACCGCACGAGCGGGAGGTTGGCCTCGATGAGCGCCCCGCGCACCCGGTCGTGCTCCGGCGTGCCCGGCTCCAGTTCCTTGAGCTGGGCGAAGAGGACCTGGGTGAGGGCCCGGGTGTCGGCACCGCGGCTGCGCGGTGCGGTCTCCTGGGGCGGCGCAGTACTGGCCGACACGGTCAACGCCACCTCTTCATCGGTCAACTCATCCGTCAAAAGCGGTCATAGCATCACAAGACATGTGCACTGTGTGCAAGCACCTCATAACGCCGTGTTGAGGGATGAGTTGGGGCAAAAGGCCCTATATGCGGTAGGAAAAAGCCCCCCGCCGGGAGGGCGGGGGGCCGGAGTCGAGGGGTGTGCGCGGCTCAGTACTCGTAGTCCGCGATCACCCAGGTGGCGAACTCCTTCCAGAGCGCCACACCCGCCTGGTGATCCGGGTGCTCCACGTACCGGCGCAGCGCGTCGGCGTCGTCGAAGCCCGAGTTGATGGCGAAGTCGTAGGCGATGGGGCGGTCGCTGATGTTCCAGCCCAGCTCCCAGAAGCGGATCTCGGGGATCCGCCCCTCGAGCGCGCGGAACGTCTCGACCCCCTTGACCACACGGGGGTCGTCGCGGTCGACGTCCGCGTCGAGCTTGAACAGGACCAGGTGGCGGATCATGACTTTCCTCCGTTGGCGACCCACGTCGCGAAGTCGCCCAGTGCCCCCGCGGCGTCCGATATGCCCTCGAAGCCTATCTGGACGTAGTCGGCGGCCTTGGCCGGGTCCGTGATGATCACGTACAGCACGAAGACCACGATCAGATAGACGGCGATCTTCTTGGCGTTCACCGCCACCGCGGCCTCCCCTGTGACTGCCGTGCCCCGAGGGGCGCCTGTTGCCGGCGGTGAGTGTATCCGTCACCCTGTCATGCCGTCGTCAGGGAGGCGCGGGAGGCAGGGGCTCAGGGCAGCCGGAAGAGGCAGGGCAGCCGGAAGAGGGGCAGCCAGGGAGGCGCCGTCCTCAGCTGTCGTGGACGCGGACGATGCCCGGCTCGGCGCGGGGCGCGTAGTACTCGGTGAACAGCTTGCCGACCAGCTCGCCGCGGCTGGAGACGCCGACCTTCTCGAAGACGGCCTTCACGTAGTCGCGGACCGTGTGCGGCGACAGGTGGAGCTCCTGGGCGATCTGGCCGGTGGACAGCCCGCGGGCGATGCACTGGGTCACCTCGGTCTCGCGCTCGGTCAGCTCGTAGGCGTCCACGATGAGCGGCACGACCTCGGAGGTCTTCGCCGGTTCGATCACCACCGCGGAGGGGCCGAGCGAACCGTCCGCCTCCCGCAGGCACGAGGCGTGGCACACCAGCCAGCGGCCGCTGCGGGCGCGCACCCGCACCCGGGCGTGCCCCCGGTCCCGCTCCTGGGCGATCGCGCGGGCCTTCAGCGCGGTGGACTGGATCCAGGCCGGCACCTCCAGTCCGGAGGCCGCCCGCACGGCGGGACCCTCGGGCAGGTCCTCGAGGTGGGCCAGCGCGTCGTCGTTCGCGGACAGCAGCGTGCCGGTCGCGTCGAACAGCAGCAGGCCGGGGCCGTGCGGGGTGTCGGGCAGGGACTGCGGGACGGTTCCGGCGAACGAGCGCAGCTTCCTGGCCAGGGGGGTGATCAGACTCTCGATGAGCTTGGTCTCGGCCGGTCCGAACGCCGGACGGCCCTTCGCGCGGAAGAGGCTGATGTGCCCGTGCGGGCGTCCGCCGACGCGGAGCACGGCCCGTAACTCGTCCTGCAGGCCGCGCGGCTTCATGAACGCCTGGAACAGGCTGCTGCGCGCGGGCAGGTCGCCGGTGGCCTCGCGCAGCCCCGCCACCGGCCGCTCGGCCTGGGCCAGGTCGCGGTAGAGGTTGACGTTCTCCGTGAACAGTTCGCACTCCCAGTAGACCGCGCAGCCCTTCTCGTCCAGGTTCTCGGCGCGGATGGGGGCGGCCATCATCCCGGTCTGCGGATCCGTGACCCGCCAGACCGCGGCGTCGTACGGCATGAGCCTGCGCAGGTGGTGGGAGGTCTCCGCGAACATGGCGAGCGGATCGGTGCTCCGCGCGGCTCGGCTGAGGAGTTCGGTGCGTCCGGTGTCGACTCGGGTCGGCTGGGCACTGGTCACCGTCCGATGGTCGCAGGCCGCCGGTCCGCGGCCAACCCCGCACTTGAGGGGTATGCGCCGGCGGGCGCGGGCGCGACTCCCCTCGAATGCGGGGATGAAAAGCCGCGCGGGTTGCGGAAGGGTGGCGGCCGGAACGAGGTGGTCCGCGGCGCGGGGCCGCCCGTGCCCACCGAAACGTTCCGTCCGTGCAGGCCAGGAGCGGGAGCCGACCAGCAATGAGAGTGGGAGTCATCGGGGCGGGCGACATGGGCAGGGCGATGGCGCGGCGGGCTGCCGTCGCGGGCGCGGTCGTCCTGCTGGCCGATCGCCGTATCGGACGAGCCCGCGCAGTGGCCCGGGAAGCCGCCGCCGGAACTCCCGGAGCCGTCGTCGCCTGCACCGCACATGTGTCCTTTCAGCCAGATTTGGTGATCCTCGCGGCACCGCGGGACGAGAGCGCCCAGGCCCTGCGGACCAGGGCGGGAACGCTCGCCGGGAAGGTGCTCGTGGAGGTCACCGCGCCGCACGAGCGGACCGCCGGGCGACGCATGCGGGATCTGGTCGACGTCGCGCCCGAGGCCCGCTGGGTCAGGGCGTGCCCCGCCGGGGACGCCGAATCCATCTACCGCGGCGAGCTGGACCAGCAGCCCGTCGACGTCTTCGTGGCATCGGACGACGAGACGGCGAAAGTCCTGATGGTCGAGCTGGTAAATCGGGCGAAGTTGAGAGCACTGGACGCGGGCGGCCTCGACCGGGCACGTCTGCTGGATGAAATGGTGCGGCTGGGTAGGGAAATAAGCCATCAGTTGGCTGCGCCGGAAGGATGGGGACTAAAGTTCCTGCCGAGCTGGTGAGCTACGGAGAGGCGGCGACTCCGTATCGCCGCCAAGACTTCGGGGGGATCATGACCGGGAACCCTGCATTTCTGGCGCTCGGGCCTCTTGTCGTGCACGGGGCCAAGGGAGAGGTGAAACTCAGTGGAGATCGGCAGCGCATTCTGCTGAACATGCTGCTGCTGGAAAGCAACCGGGTCATCGAGGTGGAGCGCCTGATAAGAGCCATATGGGACGACTCCCCGCCCGTCACGGACCGCAGTCAGATACGCATCTGTATTTCGTCATTACGTCGGCAATTCGCCGGCGGTGATGTTCCCGCCACCATCGAGACGCACAAGACCGGATACCAACTCCAGGTCCGCGACGACGACATCGACCTGCACCGGTTCGCCCGGCTGATCGGCCAGGCCCGGCTGGAGGCACGCACGAGGGCGCCCGGCGAGGTGGTCGGGCTGTTCCGCGAGGCCCTCGCACTGTGGCGCGGACCGCTCGGCGCCGGTCTCGGCAGCCCGCTGCTGGACAGCGTCGCCCTCAAGTACCACGAGGACTACCACTCCGCCCTGGAGGACTGCTTCGAACTGGAGCTGCGCCTCGGCTACCACCGGCGGATCCTGGGTGAACTCACCCACCACGTGACCGAGCACCCCTTCCGCGAGACGCTGATCGCGCAGCTGATGATCGCCCTGTTCCAGTCCGGCCGCACGGCCGACGCGCTGGCGCTGTTCCGCACCACCCGGCGGCGGTTCAGCGAGGAACTGGGCATCGAGCCCGGCGAGCGGCTGCGGTCGCTGGAACGTCTCATCCTGGGCAGCTCCGAAGCCCGTACCCAGTCCGAGGAATGGCGGAACCTGCTGTTCGGTCCGACCAGTCTGACGGACTCCCCGACCACCCCCCGTCGCCTCCTGCCGTCCCCCTCAATTTAGGGAGGCGGCACCGGCGGACTCCCTCTCCGGCTGGGGATGGCCGGTCTGTGTGGCGACGGAAAGACTCGATCCCGTCGCCGGTCGTGGCCCGCGCGCCAAGGGCCGCAACGCACAGAGAGGGATCTGCCCGTGACCAGCTCAGCGCAGCAGTACGAAGTCGAGAACAGCGCGGTGGACCGCCTCGTCGGCCAGGTGAAGGGTGAGGTCCTCCTGCCCGGCGACCCCGGCTACGAGGCGGAGCTGGCGGGCTTCAACGAGATCGCCCGGCACCGGCCCCGGCTGATCGTGGCGGCGGTGCACCCCGACGACGTGGTCGCCGCCGTCCGGTTCGCGGGCGAACGCGGACTCGCCGTCGGGGTCCAGGCCACCGGTCACGGCATCGCCGCCCCCGACGAGCACGCCCTGCTGATCAGCACCCGCCGGATGAACACCGTGGCCGTCGATCCGCTGACCCGGATCGCGCGCGTCGAGGCCGGTGCCCAGTGGCACCAGGTCATCGCGGCCGCCGCCTACCACCACCTCGCCCCGCTCAACGGCTCCTCCCCGCTGGTGGGCGTCGTGGGCTACACCCTGGGCGGCGGCCTCGGACCGCTCGGCCGGCAGTACGGCTACGCAGCGGACCACGTGACCCGGTTCCGGATCGTCACCGCCGACGGACGGCACCGCACCGTCACCCCGGAGGCGGACGCCGACCTGTTCTGGGCGGTGCGGGGCGGCAAGGGCAACTTCGGTGTCGTCACGGACCTGGAGTTCCGCCTCGTGCCGGTCCGCCGGCTGTACGGCGGGGGCCTGTACTTCCCGGGCGAACTCGCCGCACCGCTGCTGCGGACCTGGCGGGACTGGACCCGCCGGGTGCCCGAGTCCATGACCTCGTCGGTGGCCCTGCTGCGGCTGCCCGGCCTGCCCGGGGTTGCCGGCCACCCCGCCGGGCGGCTCGCCGTCCATGTCCGCATCGCCTTCACCGGACCGGCGGAAGAGGGTGAGCGCCTGGTGCGCCCGCTGCGGGCCGTCGGCGCGGCGCTGGCCGACACCGTCCGCGAGATGCCGTACACCGACGTCGCCGACATCCACCAGGACCCGACCGAGCCGCTGCCCTACCACGAACGCAACATCGTGCTGCGCGACCTGGACGACGCGGCCCTAAAACGGCTGCTGGAGGTGGCCGGGCCGGACGCCGACTGCACCGACCCGATGGTCGAGGTGCGGCAGCTCGGCGGGGCGCTGTCCCGGCCGCCGGCCGTGCCGAACGCCGTCGGCAACCGCGACGGCGCCTTCACCCTGTCGACCCTCTCGCTGCCCGGCTCCCCGGACCGGGTGCTCGCCCCCCTCTCCGGCTGGGGCACGGGCCGCCGGTACGTCAACTTCCTCGCCGGCCCCGACACGGCCGACGCCGCGGCGGACTGCTACGACGAGCGGACCCGCGCCCGCCTGGACCGGCTGAAGGACCACTACGACCCGGACAACCTGTTCCGCCGGGGCCACGCGCTGCGCCCCGAGCACGACTGATCCGCCCCGGACCGCCCTGCCCCCCGCCTCGGGCGCCTCCGGCCTTCTCCTTCCCGCCTCCGCCTCTCCCCTGGCTTTCCCCCTCCAGCTCTCCCCTCCCCTCCCTTGCTCTGCCCTGCTCTCCTCCTCCCCTCCTCCCCTCCTCCCTCCTCTGTCCTCTCTCCTCTCTCCTCCTCTTCTCCTTCGTCTCCGCAGAGGGATCTCCCATGACCACAGAACAGGCCGTGTCCGTCACGGCCGACCACCCCGCTCCGCTCAGTGCCCGCTCCGCGGGGCTGCGCTACGGCGCGCTGTTCGGCCCCGCCGTCTTCGGTGTCACCGCGGCCGGTGTCGCCCTGCCGGACGTCGCCGCGTCGCTGGACGCCACTCCCTCGGCCGCCGCCTGGGTGCTGACCGCCCACGCCCTCGCGCTGGGTGTCGGCACGGCCCTGTTCGGCCGGCTGGCCGACTCGCGTGGAGTGCGCGCGTCCCTGCTGCTCGGCTCGCTGGTGCTCGCCCTCGGTACCGTGATCTGCCTGGTGGCGCCCGACATCGGCACCCTGGTGGCGGGCCGTTTCGTGCTGGCCGCCGGCTCGGGGGCCATGACCTCGGGCGCGCTGGCGCTGTCGGCCTCGGCCGCCCCGGCCGACCGGGCCGCGGTGCTGGGTGGTTTCGGCGCGACGATGGCGGTCTTCTCGGCCAGCGCGACCCTCGCGGGCGGTGTGTTCACCCAGTGGGTGACCTGGCGTATCACCCTGGTCCTGCCCGCGCTGTCGCTGCTCGCGGTGCCGCTGTGCCTGCGGGCCGCAGCCGCCCGGCGGGGCAGCGGACGGCCGCTGGACCTGCCCGGCGCCCTGCTGCTGACGGTCGCGGCGATGTCGTTCCTGCTGCTCATCCAGTCGTACGCGCTGGGGCTGTCCGCTCCGGTGGTGATCGCGCTGGCCGCGGCGCTGCTGGCGTCCGCCGTGGGGCTGCTGCTGCGGGTCCGCGCGGTGCAGGCGGCCTTCGTGCCGCGCCGGCTCGTCTCGGACGGCGTCTTCCTGCGGGCCGCGGTGACCGGCATCGGCGTCTACGCCGGTCTGTTCGCCGCGATGTACGCGGTGCCGCAGATCCTGGTCGGCGAGCACGGCTGGAGCGTGCTGGCGGTGGGCGCGTGGCTGCTGCCGGGCGCGGTCGTCGGTGCCGTGCTGTCCCGGACGGCGGGCAAGCTGACCGGCGGCCGGGGCGGCAGCGTGCTGCTGAGCGGCATCGCGGCGGCCATGGCGGTCGTGCTGGCGCTCTCCGTCGCGCTGTCCCACCCCGCGCCGGTGGTGATCGGTGCCTCCCTCGGCTTCGCCGCGTTCGCGGTCACCCAGGTCATCACCACCGCCCTGATGTCCGCGCGCGTCGAGCCCGCCCTGCGCGGCGGTGCGATGGGCCTGCTCAACCTCACCTTCTTCGTCGGCGGCGGCGTGGGCAGCGCCACGGCGGGAGCCCTGGTGAAGTCGATGTCGCTGACCGACCTGCTCCTCGTGGTGGCGGTCTTCCCGCTCGTGGGCGCGCTGACCGCGCTGACGCTCGGCCGGCGCGACGCGTGACGGCCGGGGGTGCCGCGGCGAGGCCCGGCGCGGCACCCCCGGCGGAAAAACAACGGCGATACAGCAGCGATAGGCGTCGGCCGAAGGATGGACGGGTCGGCGCCTTTCCGCGTTGAGGAGCGCATCCAGCCATGACGACAACAGTCACGAACACCGCATTCGACCTGCATGTACGGAAGACGGTGGCCTGGCACTTCGGGGAGGACACCGGGTCGCCGTTCTGGCTCGCCAAGCGCCCCGCGCTCGGCTTCGACCCGCTCACCGAGGTGCACGGCCTGGCCGACCTCACCCGGTTCCCCGACGTGAGCGCCGAGCTGCGCCGGGTGCCCGTCCGGGACCTGATCCCGCGCGGCCTGGCGGACCGGCCGTTCCGGGTCTACGACTCCGGCGGGACGACCGGGTCGCCCAAGCGCATCGTGGACGGCGGCTACCGTGCGCGGATGCTGGTCTGGGCGCGGCAGCGCCTGATCGAGGCCGGGGTGCCCGCCGAGGGCGACTGGCTGCACCTGGGCCCGAGCGGCCCCCATGTGATCGGCTACGACGTCTCCCGCTACGCCGCGCTCGGCAACGGGCTCTTCCACACGGTCGACCTGGACCCGCGCTGGGTCAAGCGGCTGCTGGCGCAGGGCCGTGAGGCGGACGCCGACGAGTACGTCCAGCATCTGCTGGACCAGGCGGAGACCATCCTCGCCACCCAGGACGTGGCGGTGCTCAACACCACGCCCCCGCTGCTGGAGGCCATCTGCGCCCGCCCCGCGCTGTACGAGGCGGTCCGCGCCAAGGTCCGCGCCGTCCTCTGGGCCGGTACGTCCATCAGCGCCGAGAACCTCCGTCAGCTGGAGGAGGTGTTCTTCCCGGAGGCGACGGTCGTCGGCATCTACGGCAACAGCCTGATGGGCGTGGCTCCGCAGCGGCCGGCCGTCCCCGGTGACGAACACCGGTGCGTGTTCGAGCCGTTCCCCGAGACCACCCGCCTCGAACTGGTGGACGACGAGGGCCGGCCGGTCGCCGACGGGGAGCGCGGCCGGGTGCGGCTGCACCTGGTGAGCGAGGAGATGTTCCTGCCCAACGTGCTGGAACGCGACAGCGCGATCCGCGTTCCCGCCCGGCCCGGCTCCCCGGTGGAGGGACTCGCGGACGTGCAGACCTACCGCCGCCTGGACGACGTACGCGTGATCGAGGGGGTCTACTGATGACCGGCGTGAGCCCTGTGACCGTCGACCCCTTCGTCTGCGGCCGGACGCTGACCAGCTCCGACCGCACCCGGGTGCCGGACGTGCGCGGCGGCGACCTCGCCGACGTGGGCACCGCGCCGCGGCTGATGGCGCTGGCGGCGCTGCGGGAGCTGCGGGAGCGCGCCGACGGCCGGCCCCCCGGCGAGGACGTGTTCGCCGAGGCCGCCGAGCTGTTCGCCACGGCCACCCTGGAGGGCGAGAGCCCGCAGGATTACGCCGCGCACGTGGCGCACGCCACCGGGCTGACCGCGGCGGCGATCGAGCAGGCGGTCGCCGACCTGGTGGCCGAGTTGCGGGAGCTGCCCGAGACGACCGCCGCGGAGCTGCCGCGCACCGGCTTCGGGCAGGGATTCGATACCCGCTGGGTGCCGCGGGGCCGGGTCTTCGCGGCGGTGATGGCGAGCAACCACCCGGTGCCCAACGTCACCTGGGCGCAGGCGCTCTTCCACGGCTACAGCGTGGCCGTCAAGCCCGGCAGCCGCGACCCCTTCTCGGCCCGGCGGCTGATGCGGGCGCTGCTCGCGGCCGGTCTGCCCGCGCACAAGGTGGCCTTTCTGCCCGCCTCGCACCAGACCGGGGAGTTCCTGCTGCGCGAGGCCGACCGCGGGATCGTCTACGGCGGCGACAGCGCGGTGCGGCGGTGGCAGGGGCAGGAGTCGGTGGCGGTGCGCGGGCCGGGGAGGACCAAGGCGTTCGTGGACGTGGAGCCCGACGACGCGGTGATCGACCACCTGGCGGTGTCCGCCTCCTTCGACGGCGGCACCCGGTGCACCAACCTGTCCGCGGTGCTCACCACCCGCCCGGTCGGGGAGGTGGCCGAACGGCTGGCCCGGCGGCTGGCCGAGCTGCCCTCGGTGCCGGCGACGGAGCGGGGTGCCACGCTCCTGGTCGCGGACCGGGAGCGGGCGGAGCGGATCCGCGGGCAGCTCGACGCGGTGCGGGAGGGCCTGGTCGACCACTCGGCCCGGATCGACGGCTCGGGCCCGGTGGTCGAACTGGCCGACGGATCGTTCCTGCTGCGGCCGGTGGTGCTCGCGGCCGACCGGGCGGACCACCCGGCCGTCGGGGTGGAGCTGCCGTTCCCGTTCGTGGTCGTCGCCCCCTGGACGGAGGCCGACGGGGTGGCGCCGCTGCGGGACTCGCTCGTGCTGAACCTGCTGACCGCCCGTGCGGAGCTGGCGGAGGCGGTGATCCGGGAGCCGAGCGTGCGCAAGGTGACCCGCGGCACCGTCCTGCCGTGGACCGCGGTCCCCGGCATCCCGCACGACGACAACTACACCCAGTTCCTGCTGGAACCGAAGGGCGTGGTGGTGTCCGGGGCGGGGGCGACGGCCGCCTGACCGCGGCACCGCACGGCTTCCCCCCTCGCCCTCCTCGCCTCCTCGTGTCCAGCCGATCCACAGGAAGGTCATGATCATGACAATCGAGCGCCGTGAGATGGTCAAGCTCACCGCGGGCGCGGCCCTGGCCGCCGCGGCCGCCGCCGTCCCCTTCGTCACCGGGGCCGCCGATCAGGAGCCGAACGGCACCGCCGCCGACGCGCGCCCGGCCGGCACCGCCGACGACACCGAGTACACCGAGCGGTACCAGGGGCGCACCATACGCGTCGCGTCCGCCGCGGCCGGCGGCGGCGTCTTCATCGACGGCCGTCCGCTGCACCTGATGAAGTTCGCGGACGACGCCTACCTCAGCTCGATGTGCCACTACGAGATGGCGCCCACCCCGCTGCACGCCGCGCGCCGGGCCGTCGAGGAGCTGCGCGGAGCGGCCCTCCTGCCCGGGCACGGCACCCACTCCCACGTCACCACGGTCTGAGCCGCCGCCCAGGTCAACGTCCGACCTCTCTCTTTCCGAACGGGACCCGTCATGGTGCACATCCGCAAGAACCACCTGGACATGACCGCCGAGGAGAAGCGCCGCTTCGTCAACGCGGTCCTGGAGATCAAGCGCAGAGGGATCTACGACAAGTTCGTGGACCTGCACATACGCATCAACTCCGTGGACTACCTGGACAAGGAGACCGGCAAGCGGCTCGGCCACATCAACCCCGGCTTCCTGCCCTGGCACCGGCAGTACCTGCTGCGCTTCGAGCGCGCCCTGCAGAAGGTCGACCCGCGCGTCACCCTGCCGTACTGGGACTGGACCATCGACCACGGTGAGGACTCGCCGCTGTGGGACGAGGAGTTCATGGGCGGCAACGGCCGGCCGGGCGACCGCCGGGTGATGACCGGCCCGTTCGCCCGGGACAACGGCTGGGTGCTGAACGTCAGCGTGGTGCCCGTCGGCGACGAGAACCCCGCCCTCAACGGCAACTACACCCACGACGAGCGCGACTACCTCGTCCGTGACATGGGCACCCTCACCGACAAACTGCCCACGCCCAAGGAACTCGACGACACCCTCGCGCTGCCGGTCTACGACTGCCCGCCGTGGAACCACACCTCCGGCGGCGAGGCGCCGTACAACAGCTTCCGCAACCACCTGGAGGGCTACACCAAGTTCCCCTGGGAGGAGAAGGTCGGCAAGCTGCACGCGGCCGGGCACGTCTGGGTGGGCGGCCACATGATGTACATCGGCTCGCCCAACGACCCGGTCTTCTTCCTCAACCACTGCATGATCGACCGGTGCTGGGCCCTGTGGCAGGAGCGCAACCCCCACGTGCCGCACTACCTGCCGCTCGTGGACACCAAGGACGTCCCCGACATCGACACCCCGCTGGGCCCGTGGCACACCATGACGCCCCGCGACCTCATCGACCACACCAAGTGGTACCGGTACGACAAGTAGGCCATCCGGCGGCGCCGGACCCGGGCGGACACCCGCCGGGGTCCGGCGCCGCCGTGTCTGTGCCCCGCCTCACGTCACCCGTCCCACGTCACCCGTACGACGTCGCCTGACCCACTCGCCCGAACCGCCCCGTCCCCCCGCACCCCCCGTCATCCCGTCCCCCCGTCATCCCGTCACCCGTCAGGACGGAGACCCATGACCTCCTCGACCTCGCCTCTCGCCCCGCACCGCGAACGCCCGGCCCGGCTGCTGCCCGCGACCGGCACCGCGGTGTCCGTGCTCGCCCTGTGCTGGACGGCCGTCTTCTTCGACGGCTTCGACGTCATGGTCTACGGCGCCGCGCTGCCGTACCTGCTCGACGACCCGGAGTTCGGCCTGGACGCGTCCGGCGCCGGAACCGTGGGCAGCTGGACCACCTTCGGCATGCTGCTCGGCGCCCTGGGCTGCGGCAGCCTCACCGACCGGCTCGGGCGCCGCCCGGTCCTCGTCGGCTGCGTCCTCGCCTTCTCCCTCGGCTCCGGCGTCTGCGCCCTCGCCCCCGGCGTTCCCGTCTTCGCCGCCGGCCGGCTGCTCACCGGCCTCGGGCTGGGCGGGCTGATCCCCGTCTGCCTCGCGGTGGTCGCCGAGTTCACCCCCGCCCGCCGGGTCGCGCTGGCCACCGGCATCCTGATGTCGGGCTACCACGCCGGCGGCATGGCCGCGACCGGGCTGGGACTGGCCGTGGCCCCGGAGTACGGCTGGCGCTGGGCGTTCGCCGCCGGTGTGCTGCCCGCCGTCGTCGCCGTACCGCTGATCCTGCGTCACCTGCCCGAGTCTCCGACCGCGCTGCGCGTCCGCGGCGAACACGCCCGCGCCGCCGCCACGGCCCGCCGCTACGGCGTCCCCGCCCCCACCGAGACGCCCGCCCGAACCGGCACCCCGGCGGGCCGGGCGGCGGCGGTGCGGCGGCTGGTGGGCCCCGGCTGGCGGTGGCCGACGGTGCTGCTGTGGACCGCCTCCGCGTGCGGACTGATGCTCGTCTACGGCGTGAGCACCTGGCTGCCCCAGCTGATGCGCAGCTCCGGCTACGGGGTCGGCTCTGCCGTGGGCCTGCTCATGGCGGTCAACGCGGGCGGCATCGTCGGCATGCTGATCGCCGGCACGGTGGCCGTGCGGTTCGGCCCCGTCGCGGTGTCCGGCACCTGGTTCCTGCTCACCGCCGCGGCCCTGCTGCTGCTCGCCGTGCGGCTGCCGGTACCGGTGACGTACGCCCTGATCACGGTCACCGGCGTCTGGCTCTACAGCGCCTCCACGATGGTCTACGCGGTGGCCGGCCGGCTCTACCCCGAGACGCTGCGGGCGCCCGGCCTCGGCTGGGTGAGCGGCGTTGGGCGGCTGGGCGCGGTGTTCAGCCCCTGGCTGGGCGGTGTCCTCATCGCGAGCGGGCGTGAGGAGTGGGGCTTCCCCGCCTTCGCGCTGGCCGGGGTGACGGGCGCCGTCACCGTGGTCCTCGCGGCCGCGGCGTTCCGCCGTACCGCCGCGCGGGCGTGAGAACGCCCCCGGCCACGCCGGCCCCGGTGGGGCGGCGCGGCCGGGGGCGGTGGCCGGGAGCGGGGGAGACTCCCGGCCCGCCTCGGTGCTACTTCTCCAGGCAGAACTCGTCGATCGGGTAGCCGACGTGCCGGTCCTCGCTCGGCAGGTAACCGAGCACGGTGTCACCCGGCTTCAGCTCGGTGCTGTTGAGCACCGCGCCGCCCGGGCCGAGCACCCGCACGTGCCAGTCGTCCTGGAGGATCAGGTTGACCCGCTGCCCGTTCGGCGCCTCGGCGTCGATGGAGATCAGCGGACGGGACTCGATCTTCACCCGGCCTACGGTGACGAGCCGGGTGTTGCCCTTGACGTCGACGGCGGTCACCTTGCTGCCCGCCTTCAGCTCGCTCAGGTAGTTGGTGCGCTCGTCCTTGCCCAGGGTGTAGGAGTGGATGGCGCCGGCGTTGACCCGGAACGGACGCGTCGGCATGTACGGCAGCGGGTGGGTCTCGCTGACGCAGAGGATCATGCCCTTGGAGTGCGAGCCGACCAGGATGCCCTCGTCCTCCCGGAAGTGCGTGCAGGTGTCCACGCAGGCCCGCTCGCCCATGCCGATGTGGGTCGTCTCCACGATCCGCAGTTCGACCAGGTTGAGGTTGGGCACGTCGGCCTCCGCGGCCCGCTTGAGCGCGGCGGTGTCACCGACGCCCTTCGGGGCCATCATCACGCCGTCCGAGCCGTGCTCCAGCACGCCGAAGATGATCTCGGCCTCCTCGACGTCCTGGGCCACGGTGATCAGCGAGCCGGTGGACCGGGCCGCCGCGGCGATCACGATCTCCAGCGGAATCTTGGTCGGGTCGCGGAACAGCAGCACGCTCCACTTCTCGGTGCGCGCCGACTCGCAGGCGTCCTCCAGGGTCGGGGCGTCGATGATCTCCACGAACCGCCCGAACTCCA
Organism: Streptomyces sp. JB150; assembly: GCF_011193355.1. Lineage (GTDB taxonomy): Bacteria > Actinomycetota > Actinomycetes > Streptomycetales > Streptomycetaceae > Streptomyces. The sequence continues at coordinate 3,625,680 of NZ_CP049780.1, read as the reverse complement.
CGTCGGGGTGACGCAGCGCCAGCTCGGCGGGGGTGGCGCCGTGCCGGGCGGGGTCGACGATGACGACGGAGGCGTCACCGAAGTCCTCCGGCAGCGGCTTGCCCTGCGGGAAGAGCACCTTGGTCACGGTGGGCGGCAGGTCCTTCAGGTCCGCGACATCGTCGGCGACGATCGCCTCCACACGGTGGTGGAGCGCCTCCTGCACGATGGCGTCGCGGGCCTCACCGAGCGAACGGATGTCGAGCCAGCTGATCTTCATGGACGTACCTTTCGGAGGGTGAGTAGGGCGGTACGGCGTGCGTTGCGCGTTGTCCGCGCCGGGTTCAGGCGGCAACGGCTCCTTTGGCGGGGCCGTCCTGCCGGACCGCCCGCCCGCCGTGGATCAGGTCGGAGAGCTTGTCTGCCATGGCCCCCGGGTCGGGGGCCTGGAACACGTTGCGGCCCATGGCGACACCGGCCACGCCGGCGCTCAGGGCCTCCTCGACGTAGGCGAGGGTCGCCGCCTCGTCGTCGGTGCGGGGGCCGCCCACCACGACGACCGGGACCGGCGCGGTCCGGGTGATGTCCGCCATCTCGGCGACGGAACCGACGTAGAGGGTCTTGACCAGGTCGGCGCCCAGGTCGGCGGCGAGCTGGACCGCGTGGGCCACCAGGGCCGGGTCGCGCGGGTCGCCGATCTTGGGCCCGCGCGGGTACATCATCGCCAGCAGCGGCACGTTCCAGCGGTCGCAGGCCTCGGCGACCGCCGCCATGTCCGCGATCTGCCGGGCCTCCGCGTCCGAGCCCAGGTTCACGTGCACGCTGACCGCGTCGGCGCCCAGCCGCAGGCTCTCCTCGACACTGGAGACCAGGTACTTGGCGTTCGGGTCGGGCGCGTGGATGGTGCTCGCGCTCAGGTGCACGATCAGCGAGGTGCGGGTGAACCACTCGGGATCGACCTGCCGCACCGACCCCTTGTGCAGCACCACCGCGTCCACGTGGTGCGATGCCAGCTCGCCCACCAGCGCGTTGAGCCGGTTCCCGCCGGTGACGGGGCCGTCGGTGACCGAGTGGTCCAGCGGCACGATCAGCAGCCGGTCCGGGGTGTGGCGGTGCAGCCGCTGGAGCCGCAGCCTGCGGGCGAAGGGCAGAAAGGCGTTCATCGAATCTCCAGTGGTTTCGCGGAACGGTGGGCGGGGCCCGACCGCCGGGGGACTGCCACCGGCCTGCCGGTCACGGCCGGGCCGCCAGCGGAAGGGGACCGCTGCCCTGCGCGGCGTCGAGCCCGAACTCGGTGTGCAGCAGCCGTACGGCCCGCTCCACCTCGCCGCGGGGCACGGTGACCGACACCCTCGACTGGGAGGCGGACAGCGCACCGGCGTGGATGCCGCGGCCGGTGAGGACGGAGAGCATGCGCTCGGCGTACTGCGGGCGGCTGAGCAGTCCCGTGCCGACGATGGACACCTTGGCCACGGACGTGTCCACGGCCACCGCCTCCGCGCGGTCCGCGAGCGACCGGCGGACCGCCTCCACCCGGTTGTGCGGGACGGTCACGGCGACCGCGTGGCCGCCGTCGCTCTCCTTGAGCACCGTCGTCATGTCGGCCGGCACGGACTGCCGCCCCAGGGCGCGGAAGACGCTGAGGGCAGCGTGCTCCCGGCCGGTCGTGGTGCGGACGGTGACCCGTGCGACATCCTGGTCGTGGACGACCGCCACGACGGCGGTCCGGGTCTCAAGCATGCTCTCTCCGTCTCGTGTGAGGATGCGGGTCCCGATGCCGGAGCCGGCCGCGTGCCCGACGTGGATGTCGACCCCGCACAGCGCGGCGAGTTCGACGGCGCGCGAGTGCATGACCTTGGCTCCCGCGAAGGCCATCTCCGCCATCACGTCCATGTCCAGCTCGGGCAGCAGCCGGGCGGTGGGCACCAGCCGTGGATCGGTGGTGAGCACGCCGGGCACGTCGGTGTAGATCTCACGCCGGGCACGTCGGTGTAGATCTCGCAGTGGCGCGCGCCCAGTTCGGCGGCGACGGCCACCGCGGTGGTGTCCGAGCCGCCGCGGCCCAGCGTGATGATGTCCAGCTCGGCGCCGATCGCCTGAAACCCGGCGATCACCACCACCCGGCCCCGGTCGAGCAGCCGGTCGATGCGTTCGGTGTCGATGGCCGCGATGACGCCGGAGCCGTGCGGCCCGGAGCCGAGGATGCCGGTCTGCGCCCCGGACAGGGCGGTCGCCGGCACCCCGGTGTGCTGGAGGGCCATGGCCATCAGCGCGGCGGAGGCGGCCTCGCCCGTGGCGAGCAGCTGGTCCAGCTCCCGCCCGTCGGGCCGCGGATTGATCTCGCTCGCCGCGCGGAGCAGCTCGTCGGTGGTCTTGCCCTGGGCCGACACCACCACGGCGACCCGCCGCCCGGTCGCGGCGACCGCCGCGATCCGCTGCGCCACCGCGCGCACCTGCCCGGCCGTGGCCAGCGAACTGCCGCCGTACTTCTGCACCACAGTGCCGTTCGTCCGCCCGTCGGCCGGCGTCGTCATCTCGCCCCCGCTCTCGAAGACCTCGTGCGCTGACTGGACGCGTCGAGCTTCCGCGAGGCGGGTATCGCCGCCGCTATCGGATCGCACCGTGCCCGCATCGGCCGCGTATCGCGGGGCGCCGGCCGGGCCGGGGAACGAGAAAACCCCCTGGCACCGGGGGTGCTCAGGGGGTTTCGCTGGCGGTAGCGGAGGGATTTGAACCCTCGGTGACTTGCGCCACACTCGCTTTCGAGGCGAGCTCCTTCGGCCGCTCGGACACGCTACCGAGGGAGACCTTACAGCACGCCGGGCCGTGGTCCGAAATCCGTTTCCCGGGTGCCGCCCGGCATCCCGCCCGGCGCACGGGAGTCACCGGGGCTCACAGGGCTCAGCGGGCGCGGAAGAAGTCCGTGAGCAGGCGCGCGCACTCCTCGGCGAGCACGCCTTCGATCACCTCGGGGCGGTGGTTGAGCCGGCGGTCGCGGACGACGTCCCACAGGGAGCCGGCCGCGCCCGCCTTGTCGTCCCGGGCGCCGTAGACCACCCGGTCCACCCGGGACTGCACGAGGGCGCCCGCGCACATCGTGCAGGGCTCCAGCGTGACGACCAGGGTGCAGCCGGGCAGCCGCCACTCGCCGAGCCGCGCGGCGGCCCGGCGGATGGCCAGCACCTCCGCGTGCGCGGTCGGATCGCCGGTGGCCTCGCGCTCGTTGTGGCCGGTCGCGAGCACCGTCGTACCGTCCGGGCCGAGGACGACGGCGCCGACCGGGACGTCTCCGCCCCGGGCGGCCCGGTGCGCCTCGTCCAGGGCGAGGCGCATGGCGTGGCGCCAGCGGTCGCGCACCGGGTCCACGGGGTCCGGTGCGCCGCCGGTGTCGGGGGCGGTGGTCAGCGCACCGCCTCCAGGACGTCCGCGGCACCCAGGGCGTCGGCGATCGAGTTGAGCGCGTCTCCCTTCAGGGCCCGCAGTTCCCTCGCGTCGATGCCCAGGTCCTCCAGGAGGCCGGCGTCGCCCACCGGACCGTGCGGCACCGTCTCACCGGTGGTGCCGCCGGCCGTGTCGGCGGTGTCGGCGTCGAAGGTCTCCGGCTCGCCGTCCTCGGTGCCGTCGAGGTCGAGGGCGTCGAGGTCGGGGTCGTCGTCGCCGGGCTCCCGGCCGAGCAGTTCGTCGGTGAGCAGGATCTCGCCGTAGCTGCTGCGGGCGGCCGCAGCGGCTTCCGAGACGTAGATCCGGGGGTCGTCCTCGCCGTCGACCCGGACGACGCCGAACCAGGCGTCCTCCTGTTCGATCAGGACGAGCACCGTGTCCTCGTCGGGAGAGGCTTCCCGGGCCAGGTCGGCCAGATCCGACAGGGTCTCCACATCGTCGAGCTCTGTGTCGCTCGCTTCCCACCCGTCTTCGGTGCGCGCGAGCAGTGCGGCGAAGTACACCGTGACTCTCCCACTGGTCATAGGCGTGCCGGTTGGGGGTCCCCCCGGCGGAGGTTTCGGGCGGGGAGTTCAGGGCTCCGAGCCCCACCCACTCGGAATCGTGGCAGAAACAAAGCGTTCAGGGGACGTCTTCGGCTCCCTGTGTCCGGCTGTTTTGATCGCACGTCCGCGAACGACTCACCAGCAGACTCGTTGCCGCCACCTGCGGATCGTACGCGGCTTTCGGCATCCGCCACGCACGCCCACCCCCACAACGCCCGTTCGCGGCGCGGTTCTTCCCACGGGTGGCGGGAGCGGGACGGCTACCAGCGGAACGTGCGCATACGCATCGCGTGGCGCAGCCGGGCCACCTTCGCGCGGCGGGGCTGGACGCGGTCACGGAGTGCGCGGGCCTCGGCGAGTTCCCGCAGGAACTGCGCCCGCCGGCGGCGGCGCTCGGCGTCCGTCTCCGGTCGGGACCCCTCGTCCGGCCGATCACCCGACGGGTCGGGCGCGGGCAGGTCCGGCAGCTCGGGCACAGGCACACCTCCCAGTCCGTCCCTCCCACCTTCCCCCGGACGGGCGGTTTGACGCCACTGTGCGCCGGGCGGGCGACGGGCGGACGACGATCGGAAGGGGTCCGCGGGCGCGGTTACTGTTAGGGCATGCGTCTCCACGTCGTCGACCACCCCCTGGTCGCCCACAAGCTCACCACGCTGCGCGACCAGCGCACCGACTCCGCGACCTTCCGCCGTCTCGCCGACGAGCTGGTCACCCTGCTCGCCTACGAGGCCACGCGCGACGTGCGCACCGAGCAGGTCGACATCCAGACGCCGGTCGCCCGCACCACCGGCGTCAAGCTCTCCCACCCGCGTCCGCTGGTGGTGCCGATCCTGCGCGCCGGGCTCGGCATGCTGGAGGGCATGGTCCGGCTGCTGCCGACCGCCGAGGTCGGCTTCATGGGCATGATCCGCAACGAGGAGACGCTCCAGGCCTCGACGTACGCCACCCGGATGCCGGAGGACCTGTCCGGCCGCCAGGTCTACGTCCTCGACCCGATGCTGGCCACCGGCGGCACCCTGGTCGCGGCGATCCAGGAGCTGATCAAGCGCGGCGCCGACGACGTGACCGCCGTGGTGCTGCTGGCCTCGCCCGAGGGCGTCGAGGTCATGGAACGCGAGCTGGCCGGCACGCCGGTCACCGTCGTCACCGCCTCGGTCGACGAGCGCCTGAACGAGCACGGCTACATCGTCCCGGGCCTCGGCGACGCGGGCGACCGGATGTACGGCTCGGCGGAGTAGCCCCGCGGGTCCCTCCGGCGCCGACGTGCCCCGCTGGGGGCCCGGCGGTCCGCTCCGGCAGGACAGTGCTCCGACCGGCACGTTCGCCGGGGTGTCGGCGCCGGCCGGTGCCGTAGGGCTTCGGCCGGTCGGCCCCTGAGGCCGGGGACGGCCGGGGCCGCCGGGGCGGTCTCTCAGGTGCGGGGCGGCGCGGTGCGGTCCGCGCAGGGAGGTCAGCAGGTCCGCTTCGACGCCGTGGCCGCCGGCTTCGGCTCGGTCAGGGTGGCCACCGCCCGGTCCGCGTCCGGCGCGGGGGCGAGGTTCTTGAAGGCGTCGCCGAGGATGAGGTCCACGGCGGCTCCCTTGCGGCCGGCGTCGGTGCGGCGTTCCGCGGCCGGCAGCTGGGCGGCGAGCACCGGCAGCGAGGTGTCGAGGGAGGCGGCGGGTCCGAGGAGTATCCCGGTGCCCTTGACCTTCTTGTCGTACTCCTTCGGCGCGTTGCCGACGTCCCCGATGCGGAAGCCGCGCTTCTTCAGCTCGTCCGCGGTCTTCTTGGCCAGGCCGGTACGGGTGGTGGCGTTGAGCACGTTCACGGTGATCGCGCCCGGCTTCGGCACCGCTTTCGCGGCGGCCGGGCTCGCGCCGGGAGACGGGCTCCGGGTCGCGCAGGCGGCCTTCGGGCCGACCGCGGAGGCCTCGCCGCCGCCGGTGAAGACGTCGATCAGCTGCAGGGTGCCCCAGCCGAGCATGCCGAGGACCGCGGCGGAGGCGGTGACGAGCAGCGCGATCCGGCCGCGTCTGCGGGGCCGGCGCATCCGCGGGTACTTGTCCCCCGTGATCCGGTACTGGCCGCCCATGCCGGGGGGAGTCAGCATGCTCATGAGCGCAGCGTAGTGCGCCCCGGCGGCGATGCCTATTAGATGATCAGTCGACGCCGCGCGGGAGAGGTGAAAGAACCCGAAAGGGCCAAGAACGCCCCGCGGGCGGGTCAGTCCAGTTCGAGCACGCGCGCGTGCAGCACCTGGCGCTGCTGGAGGGCCGCGCGGACCGCGCGGTGCAGGCCGTCCTCCAGATAGAGGTCGCCCTGCCACTTCACGACGTGCGCGAAGAGGTCGCCGTAGAAGGTCGAGTCCTCGGCGAGCAGCGTCTCCAGGTCGAGCTGCTGCTTGGTCGTGACGAGCTGATCGAGGCGGACCGGGCGCGGCGCCACGTCCGCCCACTGCCGGGTGCTGTCCCGGCCGTGGTCGGGGTACGGCCGGCCGTTTCCGATGCGCTTGAAGATCACACGGAAAGCCTACCGGTCCCGGCGTTCCGGGCGCAGCCATGAAGAGCGAGTGCGACGCTGGAAAAGATGCCGTGAACCGGGGCGAAACGGAAACCGGGGCCCCGTGCCGGGCCGATGTGAGAGGGCTGCCATGAGCGACCGCAAGACCCCGCCCGCCGCCTCCGCGCCCGAGGCGCCCGGACACGCTGCCGCACTCCCCGCGCAGGCCCTGGAGATCGCCTCCGGGTACGCCTTCGACGGCCCCGCCCTCGACCTGGGCGCCCTGCTGTGGGACGGCCGGTGCCTGCCCGACGCGCGGGTCCGCGTGCCGCTGTCGGTGCTCAACCGGCACGGCCTGGTCGCGGGCGCCACCGGCACCGGCAAGTCCAAGACCCTCCAGCTGATCGCCGAGCAGCTGTCCGCGCAGGGCGTTCCGGTGTTCCTCGCCGACGTCAAGGGCGACCTCTCCGGCATCTCGGCGCCGGGCGTCGCGGGCGACAAGGTGCGCTCCCGGGCCGCCGAGGTGGGCCAGGACTGGACGCCCACCGGTTTCCCCGCCGAGTTCTACGCCCTCGGCGGCCACGGGCACGGCATTCCCGTCCGGGCCACCGTCACCGGCTTCGGCCCGCTGCTGCTCTCCAAGGCGCTCGGGCTGAACCGGACCCAGGAGCAGTCGCTGGGCCTGGTCTTCCACTACGCCGACGGCAAGGGCCTGGAGCTGGTCGACCTGAAGGACCTCCGCGCGGTGGTCGCCTTCCTCACCTCCGACGAGGGCAAGGCCGAACTGAAGAGCCTCGGCGGGCTGTCCCCGGCCACCGCGGGGGTCATCCTGCGCTCGCTGACCGCGTTCGAGGCGGAGGGCATGGGCGCGTTCTTCGGCGAGCCGGAGTTCGACACGGCGGAGCTGCTGCGCACGGCCGCCGGCGGGCGGGGCGTGGTCTCCGTTCTGGAGCTGCCCGCCGTACAGGACAGGCCGCGGCTGTTCTCCACCTTCCTGATGTGGCTGCTGGCGGACCTCTTCCACGATCTGCCCGAGGTCGGGGACGTGGACGAGCCGAAGCTGGTGTTCTTCTTCGACGAGGCGCACCTGCTGTTCAGCGGCGCGTCGAAGGCGTTCCTGGAGTCGGTCACGCAGACCGTGCGGCTGATCCGTTCCAAGGGCGTCGGGGTCTTCTTCGTCACGCAGACCCCGAAGGACGTCCCGGCCGACGTCCTCGCCCAGCTCGGCAACCGCGTCCAGCACGCGCTGCGCGCCTTCACCCCGGACGACCACCAGGCGCTGAAGGCGACGGCGCGGACCTTCCCGGACTCGGCCTACGACCTGGAGGAGCTGCTGACCGGTCTGGGCACGGGCGAGGCCGTGGTGACGGTGCTGAGCGAGGAGGGCGCCCCGACACCGGTCGCGGCGACGCGGCTGCGGGCGCCGGAGTCGCTGATGGGTCCGGTGGAGCCGGCCGGCCTGGAGCGGGCGGTGACGGGCTCCCCGCTGTTCGAACGCTATGCACAGGCTGTGGACAGGGAGTCGGCGTACGAGAAGCTCCAGCGGGCGGCTGAGCGCACCGCGCGGCCGCGTCCCGAACCGACGGGGCGGGAGCCCGAGGGCGAAAGGACGCCGCGCGGCGGGCGGGGGACCGGGCGCGAGCGGGACGAGTCCCTGCTCGAACAGGTCGTCGAGAGCGGTGTGTTCCGGTCGCTGGCCCGCTCGGTCGGCACCGGGATCGGCCGCGAGATCACCCGGTCCCTCTTCGGTACGGCCCGGCGCCGTCGCTAGGCCCGGGCCGTACCGGCGGCTCAGCGGCCCTGTTCCTTCACCGAGGACTGCTGCGGGCGCTGCTGCTGCGCCTCCGGCTTCGGCGCGCTGCGCGCGGCCTCGGCGCGCAGCAGGGCGCGCAGCACCGCGTACGGATCGACAGGCATGGCTGTGCTCCTTGCGTCGTGGGGATACGTGTCCGGGGAGCGGGCCCCGGTCAGCAGCGCAGCACCACGCACCGCAGGGCACTGAGGGGGTACGGCGAGGACGGCACCGGGAGGCGCAGCGGCGGGCGCACGGGTGCCGGGACGGGCCGGGCCGGCCTCCGGGGCAGGGCGGGCGGCCGGGGACCACGCGTCACGGGCCGCAGCGCCGCCTCCGCCAGGTCCGTTTCGGCGGCCTCCGCCGCGGCCGTCGCCGCGACCGGCAGCCCGGCCGCCGCCACGGGCGCCACGGGCATCAGCAGCGCGAGCAGCACCACGACGACGCGCAGGAGGAAACGCGGCCGGACCCGCCACACCCGCCGCGGCCGGACCCGCGGCCGCACCCGCCGCGGCCGGATCCGGCTGCGCGGGGGGCGCGGGCGGCTGGGTGCGGTGCTCACGGAAGTCGTCTCCCCGGAGGGCGTAGGGCGTTCATCGCGGTGGTGGCCAGATCCGCTCACCCGGCGTACCGGCGCGGCTCACAGTTCGTGCGGTACGTGCCGGGCCCGGCCGCGGACGCGCAGGGCGGTGAGGATCTCGACGATGCCGACGGCGACCAGCCAGCAGCCGCCGACCACGGTGAGGACGGCGACCGACTCGAACGGAGAAACGATCAGGACGACACCGGCGAGCAGGGTGACGACGCCCAGCAGGATCTGCCAGCCACGGGCCGGCACCCCCGGATCGGAGGCCGCGGCTAGGGTCTGGGCAATGCCGCGGAACAGCCAGCCGATGCCGATCCACAGACCCAGCAGCAGGATCGACTGAAGGGGTCCGCGGAAGCAGAACAGGCCGAGCAGGATCGACAGCGCGCCGCTGACGAACGCCAGCACGCGCAGCGCGGTCGTCTTGTGCGTGCCGAACGCGGAGACGAGCTGGAAGGCGCCGCTGAGCAGGAGGTACAGGCCGAACAGGACTCCGGCGGCGCGTAGGGACGCGCCCGGCCGGACCAGGACCAGGACGCCGAGGACCAGTGAGGCGACCCCGGTGAGCAGGACGATCTGCCAGGCCGCGCGGGACAGCGCGTGCAGGGGGCCCTCGAACGGCGGCTCGGGCTCCCGGGCGGTGGGTGCCGTCCGGGTGCGGTGGACCTTGCGGTCGTCGTACTCGGGTCCCCACGGGGAGCCCGTCGGTGCCTCGCTCATGGTCCATGCTTGGACCGCGCGCGGGGCGCCCGCCACCTGGGGCGGGCCACCCGGACGACCGGGCGGGTGCCCGTGACGGGGAGGGGGGTTACTTCCCGGCCGCCTTGGCGGCCTTGGCCGCTGCCTTCATCTCCTGCTTGTGGGCGCGGACCTTGGCCAGGGACTCGGGGCCGGTGATGTCGGCGACGGAGCGGAAGGACTGCGCCCGGCCGTAGTCGCCGGCCGCCTCGCGCCAGCCCTCGGGGGTGACCCCGAGCTGCTTGCCGAGCAGGGCGAGGAAGATCTGGGCCTTCTGCTTGCCGAAGCCGGGCAGTTCCTGCAGCCGCCTGAGCAGTTCGGCGCCGTCGGGGACGTCCTTCCAGACGGCCTCGGCTTCACCGTCGTAGTGCTCCACGAGGTACTGGCACAGCTGCTGGATCCGCTTGGCCATCGAGCCGGGGTAGCGGTGCACGGCCGGCTTCTCGGAGAGGACGGCGGCGAAGGCCTCGGGGTCCTGGGCGGCGATCTCGTGGGCGTCCAGGTCGTCGGTGCCCATCCGGTCGGCGATGGTCCTCGGGCCCTTGAACGCCCACTCCATGGGGATCTGCTGGTCGAGCAGCATGCCGATCAGCGCGGCGAGCGGGCTGCGGCCGAGCAGCGCGTCGGCGTCCGGGTCCTGGGCGAGGCGGAGGGTGACGTCCATGCACCGATGATCCCGCGTCGCCGGGCGGGCCGCGCGGTGGCCGCCGCGCCGCCGCCGGGGGCGCCTGCGAGGGCCGCCGCGCTGCCGCCGGGGGTCGCCTGCGACGGCCGTTTCACCGGTCGCGTACGATTCCGCCACGAATCACTTAGGCAAGCCTAACCAAAGCAAAATCCGACCATAGCGAAGAGGGGTCACTGGGGTGACGACAGAGAGATCCGGGGCCCACGGGATCTACCGGGACGCCTGGGGCATCCCACATCTGCGGGCCGGCGACGTACGCGCACTCGCCCGCGCCCAGGGCCGGGTCACCGCCCTCGACCGCGCCTGGCAGCTGGAGGTGGAGCGCCACCGCGCGCAGGGCACCTCGGCCGCCTTCCTGGGCGCCGAGGCGCTCCCCTCGGACCTCCTCGCCCGCCGCGCCGTCCTCACCGGCACCGCCGCCCGCTGCTTCCGCGCCCTCGCCACCCGCGACCCCGAGTCGGCGGACTTCGTCCGCGCGTACGTCGACGGCGTCAACGACGGCCTGGCGGAAGGCGCTCGCCGTGACCCCCGGTTCGCCGAGGCGGATCTGGCCCCCGGCCGCTGGGAGCCGTGGACCCCGTTCGCCGTCTGGCTGTCCACCCACATCCTCTTCGCCGGGTTCCCCGCCAAGCTCTGGCGGGCGCACGCCGTCCGCCACCTCGGCCCCGACGCCGTCGGCCTCTTCGCCACCGACGGACCCGGCACCTCCGGCAGCAACGGCTGGCTGGTGTCCGGCGAGCGCACCGTGACCGGCCAGGCCGTCATCGCCGGCGACCCGCACCGCTGGATCGAGGACCCCGGCGTCTACCAGCAGATCCACCTCTCCTGCCCGGAGTTCGACGTCGTCGGCCTCGCCGTGCCCGGCGTCCCCGGCATCGCCCACTTCGGCCACACCGGCACCGTCGCCTGGGCCATCACCAACGCCATGGCCGACTACCAGGACCTGTACGAGGAGCGGCTGCGCCGCACGGGCGCCGGAGTCGAGGCCCTCGGACCCGACGGGGTCTGGCACCGTGCCTCCCTGCACACCGAGTACGTCGAGGTGCGCGGCGAGGAGAAGGTGCCCGTCGAGGTGATCGCGACCGACCGGGGACCCGTCGTCGCGGGCGGCCCCGAAGGCCTCGACGACGGCACCCCGCTCGCCCTCAGCCTGCGCTACCCGCCGCACGTCACCGCCGACCTCGGCTTCGGCGCCCTGCTGCCGCTGCTGCGCGCCCGCACGGTGGCCGACGTCGACCGGGCCTTCGACCAGTGGTCCGAGCCGGTCAACGTCGTCCAGGCCGCCGACACCCAGGGCGGCACCCTGCACCGGGTCGCCGGCCGCGTTCCCGAGCGCTCCGCCGCCCACCGCCTCGGTCCCGTCCCCGCCTGGGAGCCCGGCCACGAGTGGACCGGCTGGCACCCCATGCCCCGCGCGGGCCTCACCGACGGCGTCGCCGTCATGGCCAACCAGCGCGGCCCCGCCGCCCCGCTCGGCGTCGAGTTCGCCCCGCCGCACCGCGCCGACCGCATCGCCGCGCTCCTCGCGCGCAAGGAGCGCTGGGCGGCCGGCGACATGCCCGCGATCCACATGGACACCCACCTCGCCTCCGCCGCCCCCCTCCTGGACCGGCTCGCCGGCCTCGACGGCCTCACCCCCGAGGCGGAGCGGCTGCGCGACCGCCTGCTGCGCTGGGACCGCCACATGGACGCGGACAGCGCCGACGCGGCCGCCTTCGCCGCCGTGCGCGGCGCGCTCGTCCGCCGCCTCGCCGCGCACCCGGCCTTCGCGCCGCTCACCGAGGTGCCCGCCTATCCCGAGGCCCTGCTGCCCTGGCTGAACCTCACGGTGCGCATCGGCTACGCGCTCGAACACCTGCTGCGCGCGCGGGAGCTGTACGGCATCGACCGCGCCGCGCTGGTCCGGGAGGCGCTGGAGGAGACCGCCGCCCGGCCCCCGCGGGGCACCTGGGGCGACACCCACCGCCTCTCCCCCTGGCGCGCGCTGAACAGCACCCCGTACGACGAACCCGGCCTGTCCGGCGACCACGACTGCGTGCTGTGCACCTCCGCCGTCCCCGGCCTCACCGACCTGGCGGCGCGCGGACCGGCCGCCCGCTACGTGTGGGACCTGGCGCGGCGTGAGGACAGCCTGTGGGTGGTGCCGTTCGGCGCGTCCGGCGTGCCCGGCTCCCCGCACCACCGTGACCAGCTCCCTCTCTGGAGCGGGGGAGAACTCGTCCCGGTCGTCACCGACTGGGACCGGCTCGTGAAGGAGAACGAGAGCGATGTCTGACGCCTACGTATCACGTGGAACAGTCCACGAGGAGGTGGTCGACGGCTTCGGCACCGTCCGCATCCTGCCGCTCGACGCCAAGGGCGACGCGGAGCTGATCCACAGCTGGGTCAGCGAGGAACGGGCCGCCTTCTGGGGCATGAACGGCCTGACCCGTGACCAGGTCGCCGACATCTACGCGCACATGGACACCCTCGACACCCACCACGCCTTCCTGATGCTGAAGGACGGCATCCCGGCGGCCCTCCTCCAGACCTACGACCCGGAAGCCGACCGGGTCAGCGAGTGCTACGAGGTCCAGCCCGGCGACATAGGCGTCCACCTGCTGCTCGCGCCCCCCACGGCAACGGGTGGCGCGCGCTCCGGCTGGACGGCGGGGCTGGTGGCCGCCATCACCGCGTACGTCTTCCGCACCCTCGGCCGGCGCCGGATCGTCGTCGACCCGGACGTGCGCAACGACAAGGCCATCGCCCGGTTCGTGAAGCAGGGCTTCGACGCGGGACCGGCGGTCGTCCTGCCGGAGATCGACCTGCCGGACGTGTACCTGCCGGAGAAGCGGGCGCAACTGGCGTTCCTGCGCCGGGAGGTGGTGTTCCCGGCGTGAGCGCGAAGGTGCTGGGGGAGGCGTGGCAGGTCGTCGGGGCAGGCGGCGAGATCCTGGGGCCACCCGCGAGACCTTGGGGGTGGCCCGCGAGTTCCTGGGGCTAGCCCGCGAGACCTGAGGGTAGCCCGCGAGACCCTGGGGGTAGCCTTCGCGGCGTGACGCCAGAAGAGCTCATCGCGCACTACGGACTCGAGCCGATTCCGCGCGAGGGCGGCCTGTTCCGGCGGACCTGGGCCGGCCCCGAGCGCCCGGACGGCCGCCCCGAGGGCAGCGCGATCGTCGCCCTGCTCACCCGCGACGACCACTCCGCCCTGCACCGCCTCCCCACCGACGAGATCTGGCACTTCTACCTCGGCGACCCGCTCGAACTGCTCCTGCTCGCCCCCGACGGCACCGCCCGCACCGCCGTACTGGGCCCCGACGTCCTCGGCGGCCAGCAGGTCCAGCTCACCGTCCCCGCGGGCACCTGGATGGGCGGCCGGGTCGCCGAGGGCGGCTCCTGGACGTTCTTCGGCTGCACCCTGGCGCCCGGCTTCACCTACGCCGACTACGAGCACGGCGACGCGGGAGACCTCACGGCGCGCTATCCGGCCGAGGCCGCGCGGATCATGGCACTGTGCCGCCCATGACGACGCCTTCCCCGGGACTCCTGGCGGGACAGACCGCCCTCGTCACCGGCGCGGGCAGGGGCATCGGCCGGGGCATCGCGCTGCGGTTCGCCCAGCACGGCGCGGCGGTCGCCGTGCACTGCCGTACGGCGGTGCGGGAGGCGCGTGCCGTGGCGGACCGCATCCAGGACGCGGGCGGCCGGGCCACGGTCGTACGCGGCGACCTCACCGACCCGGCCGCGTGCCGGCGGATCGTGCGCGAGGCCGCCGCGTGGGGCGGCGGACGGCTCACCGCGCTGGTCAACAACGCGGGCGTGCAGCCGGTGCGCGAGCTGGCCGGGATGACGGCCGAGGAGTGGCGGGCGGTCGTCGACACCAACCTGGGCAGCGTGTTCGCCTGCACCCAGGCGGCCGTCGAGGTCATGGGGGAGAGCGGCGGCTCGGTGACCCACATCGCGTCCGTCGAGGCGAGCGCGCCCGCCCCGGGCCACGCCCACTACAGCGCCGCCAAGGCGGCCGTGGTGATGCACGCCCGCGCGGCGGCCCTGGAGTACGGCCCCCTCGGCATCCGCGTGAACACCGTCTCGCCCGGCCTCGTCGACCGCGAGGGACTGGCGCGGGACTGGCCGGACGGCGTGGACCGCTGGCGGCGCGCGGCCCCGCTCGGCCGCCTGGGCCGGCCCGAGGACATCGGCGACGCCTGCGCGTTCCTCGCCTCCCCGCTCGCGTCCTGGATCACGGGTCACGACCTGGTCGTGGACGGCGGCGTGACGGCGCGGCCGACCTGGTGAGCGGCTGAACACCCGGACCGCGCCGTCCGTATGACCCCTGAACGGCTCTCCCCGGCCGAGTACGGAGGTGTACGGATCCGATGCACGAGGGCGGACGACCGCGCCGGCCGGCGCTGCTGGTGGCACTGCTGACCCTGCTGGTCCTCCTCGGCTCCGCCGCCCCCGCCGCCGCGCACGCCGCGCTGGCCGCCACCGACCCCCGCGACGGCGCCGTCCTGAAGTCCGCGCCCCGGCAGCTCACCCTCTCCTTCACCGAGTCGGTCGGCCTGCTCGACGGGTCGGTACGCCTGCTCGGCCCCGACAACCGGCGCGTCCGCGTCGGCGAGGCCCGGCACGCGCCCGACGGCGACGACACGGTCCGCGTCCGCCTGCCCGACCACCTGCGCACCGGCACCTACACGGTGGCCTGGCGGGTGGTCTCCGCCGACAGCCACCCCGTCTCCGGCGCGTTCAGCTTCTCCATCGGCAAGCCCAGCCGTACGACGGCCGCCGCGGACACCGGCCCGCCCGAGCACCCGGCGACCAAGGCCCTGCACCTCCTGGCCCGCCACCTCGCCTACCTGGCCGTCGCCCTCCTCCTCGGCACCGCCGCCTTCACGGCCCTCTGCCGCCCGCCCGACCCCGCCCCCCTGCGCCGGCTGCTGGTCACCGGCTGGTGGACGCTGCTCGCGGCCACCCTCGCCCTGTTCCTGCTGCGCGCCCCCTACGAGACGGGCGCGGCCCCGTGGACGGCGTTCGACCCCGACGGCCTGACCCGCACCGCGACCACCCGCCCCGGTATCGCCCTGCTGGCCCGCGTGGCCCTGCTCCTGCTCGCCGTACGGCTCCCCGGGCGGCGTACACCGGCCGTGCGGGCGCTGCTCGCCGTGGGCCTGGCCCTCACCTGGGCCGCCGCCGAACACGCGTCCGCCGGGATCCAGGTGCCGGTGGCGATGGTGTCCTCGGTGCTGCACCTGCTGGCGATGTCGGCCTGGCTGGGCGGCCTCGCCGCACTGCTGACCTGCCTGCGCCGCGGCGGCCTCCCCACGGCCACCGTCCACCGCTACTCCTGCCTCGCCCTCGCCTCCGTCACCGTCCTCGTCGTCACCGGCGTCTACCAGTCCTGGCGCGGCCTCGGCTCCCTCGACGCGCTCACCCAGACGACGTACGGCCGGCTCCTGGCCGCCAAGACGGCGGCGGTGGTGCTGCTGCTGGGGGCGGCGTGGGTGTCACGGGGGCTGGTGCGGGAGCCGGCGTCCGGGGAGGCGACGCCCGGCGAGGCGACGTCCAGCGCGCCGGCGCCCGGGGAGGCCACGGCCGTACCGGAGAGGGCACTGGAACGGGTCGGGGGGCCGTCGGCGGGGGAGGCGGAAGGAGGCGGGGGCGGGGAGCCCGCGCCCGCGCACCCGGACGGAGGCCCTGCCGAGCACTCACCCTCGCCCTCGTCGCCGCCCCCGCCCCTGCCCTCACCCCCGTACCCGGACCGGCGTCGCCTGCGTCGCTCGGTCCTCGCCGAACTGGCCGTCGCCGTGGTCGTCCTGGCGTTGACGACCCTGCTGACCGGCACGCTGCCGGGCCGCGCCGCGGCCGAGGCGGCGGCGGCCGGACCGGCGACCGTGCTGCCGCCCACGACCACCACGACCGTGCCCTTCGACGTGGGCACCCCCGGCGGACGCGGCACCGTCCAGATCACCCTCGACCCGGCCCGCACCGGCGAGAACTCCGTCCAGGCCGTGGCCTTCGCCCCCGACGGCGGCCTCGTCAGCGTCCCCGAGATCCGCCTCGCCTTCACCCACCCCGGACAGGACATCGGCCCGATCGACGCCGGACTCGCCGACCGCGGCGGCTACTGGGCCACCGACACCCTCGACCTGCCGGTGCCGGGCAGCTGGCGCATGAAGGCGACGGTGCGGGTGTCGGAGTTCGACCAGGTGACGGTGGCGCGGACGGTCCGCATCGGCTGACCCGTACCGCTCGACAGCCGGAACGGCGTCATCCGAACGGCTGACCCACGACGGCCGCCCAAGCCCGACAATGGAGGTGTTTGCCCAGCTCAGCGCGGAGGAGAAGGGAGGCGGGAAGGCATGGCGCACGCGACGGACGACGACGCCCGAACGCTCGAACCGGACGACGCGCGAACGCTCGAACCGGACGACCGCACGACCCTCACGGTCGTCATGCACACCGCCTTCTTCGTCCTGCTCGGCGCCTCCCTGGCCCGCTACCTCGCCCGCCACGGCCCCGAGCCGCGCACCCCGTGGATCATCGCCCTCTCGGTGCTGCTGGCGGCGCTGTACGTGCTCGGCCCGGTGCTCGGCGCCCGGCTCACCGCGCGGCGGATGATCTGGCTGGGCGCGGTCGTGGCCGCGTGGGCGGCGCTGGTGGCCCTCGCCCCGAGCTTCGCCTGGTGCGCGGTCCCGCTCTTCTACACCGGCCTGCGCACCCTCCCGCCGCGCGCCGCCGTCACCCTGGTCGCCGTGCTCACCGCGCTGGTGGTGGCCGCCCAGCTCCGGCTGGCGGGCTGGCCCGACCCGAACGTGCTGCTCGCGCCCCCGGCCGTGGCCGCGATCACCACCGCCGTCTTCGTCACGATGGAACGCCAGTCGGCCCGCCGGCGTGCCCTCATCGACGACCTGGTCCGCACCCGCCGCGTCCTCGCCGCCACCGAGCGCCGCGAGGGCATGCTGGCCGAACGCGAACGCCTCGCCCGGGAGATCCACGACACCGTCGCCCAGGGCCTGTCCAGCCAGCGGATGCTGCTCCAGGCGGCCGACCGCGTCTGGGAGACCGACCCGGCCGCGGCCCGCGCCCACGTCCGTACGGCCGCCTCGGTCGCCGAACGCAACCTCGCGGAGGCCCGCCGCTTCGTCCACGACCTCGCTCCGGCGGACCTGGCGGGCGGAGCCGGACTCCGACAGGCCCTGGCGGCGCTCGCGGAGCGCGAGTCGGACGCCGGCCTCGCGGTCCGCCTGCACACGGAGGGCACCCCCACGGCCCCGCTGCCCGCCCTGGTCGAGTCGGCCGTCCTGCGCATCGCGCAGGGCGCGCTCGCCAACGTACGGGAACACGCGGCGGCGACCACGGCGACCCTCACCCTGACCTGCCTGGACGACCAGATCGTCCTCGACGTCGCGGACGACGGCCGCGGCTTCGACCCGCGGACGCCCGCGCCCCAGGGTTCCGGCCGGGGCCACGGCCTGCCCGCGATCCGCGCCCGCCTGCGCCGGCTGGGCGGCACCCTGACGATCGAGTCGGCGCCCGGCGAGGGCACGGTCCTGTCGGCGGCGATCCCCCTGTCCGCGACCCCACCCCCGGAGCCGCGATGACCGTACGGATCCTCCTCTGCGACGACCACGCGGTGGTCCGCGCGGGCCTGCGCGCCCTGCTGTCGAGCGCCCCGGACATCGAGGTGGCGGGCGAGGCGGCGACGGGCGAGGAGGCGATCGCGCTCACCCGCAAGCTCACCCCGGACGTCGTCCTGATGGACCTCCAGCTGGGCGAGGGAATGGACGGCGTGGAAACCACCCGCCGCATCCTGCGCACGGCCGACGAGGGCACCCGCGCGCCCCACGTCCTGGTCCTCACCACCTACGACACCGACGCCGACATCACCCGCGCCATCGAGGCCGGCGCCACCGGCTACCTCCTCAAGGCGGAACGCCCCGAGGAACTCTTCACCGCCATCCACGCCGCCGCCCAGGGCCGCACCGCCCTCTCGCCCCCCGTCGCCACCCGCGTCATGTCCCACCTGCGCACCCCCCGCCCCACCCTCACCCCCCGCGAACGCGACATCCTCGGCCACCTCGTCCAGGGCCTCACCAACCGCGACATCGCCCGCACCCTCTACATCAGCGAGGCCACCGTCAAAACCCACCTCCGCCGCATCTACGACAAACTCGGCGTCACCACCCGCGCGGCGGCGGTCGCCACGGCGAAGGAACAACGGCTCATCCCGTGACCGCGTGTCCTGGGGGTGTCTCGCCCTAGCCGCCCCGCAGCCACCACACCAGCAGGGTCACCACCCCTGAACCGACCGCACCGGCGGCGCCGAGAGCCGCCTGACGGGCGAGACGGTGCCAGAAGGCGGATCGCGCGGCAGGCGGCCGCCCGGCGTCGTCGGTCCTGGCGTCGTCGGTCATGGTCATGGTTTTCCTCCCGTTCGCATCGGCGTGTGCACCGTGGGACCGATCGTTGCCCACGCGGACGGCAGGCAAGGCGTCGAAGGGCGCCGCGCGTGTTGCCGTTCGCAGTGGCAGCACTCGGGGGTGTTGCCGTTCCGGACGGCAACACCATTGCCACCACAGGCGAGTTGGACCGCGGCGATACTGGCCGGATGTACGACGGACAGGCGCCCACCCCTGGCGAGGTGGCCACGGCCGCCCCGGCCCGGCCGGTGAGGCTGGCCCCGCTGAAGGACGGCTTGCCCCCGGAGAAGCGGGCGCTGGCGCAGCATCTGCGCCAGCTCTTCCTCGTGCTCGGGATCGGCGTGCGGCGCTTCGCGGCACGGCAGTTCATCGATCCCAGCTCGGTGACCCGCTACCTCAACGGCGAGCGGGTCCCGCCCTGGGACTTCGTCACCAGGATCATCGAGGAAGTCGAGAAGGCCCGGGCCCCCCTCACCCCCGAGGCGCAGGCGGCTCTGTGGGAGCTGCACCGGGCGGCGCTGAAGAGCAACCGGCACAGCAGTGAGATGCAGGCCCTCCAGGACAGGCTGGCCGAGGCCGACGAGGAGACCCGCCGCATCACGACCCGGCAGCGCGCCCTGCAGGAGGCGCTGCTGGACCGGGAGGGCCGCCTGGCGAAGGTACGGGGCCGGTGCCGGAACCTGGAGGCGCAGCTGGAGGAGCAGCGGCTCGCCCACCGGGGCGAGGTGGAGCTGTGGCGGGGCGAGTACGCGCGGCTTCAGGAGGAAAGCGGTGACCTGCAGGAACAGGTCATCTACCTGCAGGAGGCACTGGCGGTCACCCGCGCGGAACTGATCGCCGCCGAGGACCGGTGCCACCGGCTGGAGAGCAGGCTCGAGACCCTTCAGGCACTGGGCGGGGGCGAGCAGGACGACGACGAGCGCCCCTCCATCGTGGCGATGCTGGAGGAGGCCGACCGCAGGTCCTCGGTGCCCGAGCTGGTGCGGGCCGTCGGGGATCTGGAACTGCGTACCCGGAAGGCCATGGCGAGCGAGCTCGTGCGGTCGGCCGGCCAGTCGCGCACCGTCGAGGAGGTGGCGGGGCTCCTGTCCGCGCTGCGGCGGGCGGGCTTCGACACGCACGCCCAGACCGCGCTGCCCGCCCTGCTGATGGTCCGCTCGGTCGACGACACCAGTGCCCTGGCCCGGGAACTGTTCCGGGACGGCCTGGAGGAATACGTGGTGATCCTGGTCCAGGCGTCGGTGCGGTTCCACCAGCCCGAGGACCTGGCCGACTTCGCCCTCGCGCTGCACCGGGCCGGGCTCCCGGAGCACGCGGAGGGTCTGCTGGGTGCGGCGGCCGTGGTCCGTTCGGTGCCCGACCTGGTGTCCGTGACCCTCACCCTGGCGGGCGGCGAACTCGACGGCGCGGTGGTCACCGCGATGTCGGCGGCAGCCGCCCAGCGACCGGTGCCCGACCTGGTGACGCTGCGCCTCACCCTGCGCGAGGTGCGGCTGTCCCGGTACGCGGACGTCCTGCAGCGGGCGGTGGCGGCCGGGCGGTCCGCGTCCGACGTGGCCGAGTTCCTGCGCGCGCTGAGCCACCACGGCCTGGAGCGGGACGCCGAGACGGTCTTCGCCCTGACCCAGGACCGCAGCATCGGCCATCTCATCCCGCTCGTCCAGGCCCTGCGGGACGGACGGGCCTGGTCGGTGCTGTCCCGCGCGGGGAGGTGCCGTCCCGTCGACGACGTCGCCGTCCTGATCAGCGAGCTGCACATGGCGGGACGCCATCAGTTCGCGGCGAACCTGCTGGTCCTGACCGTGCGGTCGCGACCGGTGGACCAGATCGAGCAGCTGCTGGACCTGCTGGGCGGTATGGCACCGGGCCTGGAGTCGGTCATGCGGACCGCGGCCAGGATCCTCACGCCGGCCGAGTGCGCCGCACTGCTGACCTGGCTGGAGCACCACGGGCTGGACGCGCCCGCCGAGGCGGTCTTCCGGTGCGCGGTCCACGACGAGCTGGCGGGACAGGCGGGCCTCTTCCTCGCCGCCCTGGCCGAAGCCGGTTCGCGCTGTGCCGGCCGGGACGTCCTGTGCCGGCACGCGAGCACCATGGAGGTGCCGACCCTGGCCCACCTGATGCTGGCCCTGGAGTCGGCCTCGCTGACGAGCCAGCTCGACGCGGTGATCACCGACAGGTACCTCCATGGTCCGGTGGTCGACGTGGCCCTGCTGGTCAAGCGGCTCGGCTCGACGAGCGGCGTGGGTCCGCGCGCGGAGCGCGTGCAGCGACGGATCCTTCACCACATGGTCCGCGCCCGCTCCTGCGCCGATCAGGCGGCCCTGGTCGGAGCCCTGCAGGCGGCGGGTCTCGGCGCACTCGCCGACCTGCTCGTCACCGAGGCCCTGAAGGCCCATGGGCGGCAGTTCAAGGACCACCTGACGCGGGAGCGGACCAAGCACGAGCAGAAGGTCATGTCCCGGGCCTTCTGGGTCTCCGACCGCCCTCGCCCCCGACGCCGCGACCGGCGCGCCCAGACGGGCGGGAGCGCCGAGGCCGACCTGTGAGACGCCACACGACGAGGGCCCCGACCGGCGAACCGGTCGGGGCCCTCGACTGCCCTGGCGGGCGGAGGCGGAGGATACGAGATTCGAACTCGTGAGGGGTTGCCCCCAACACGCTTTCCAAGCGTGCGCCCTAGGCCTCTAGGCGAATCCTCCGCCGGAAACATTACATGACCGAGAAGGGTGCTCGCGAACTCGTTCCCCGCCCCCGGGATCAGGTAGCCTGGGCGCAGCCCCTCACGCGGCGCTATCTGACTGAACTCCCCCAGGGCCGGAAGGCAGCAAGGGTAGGTCGGCTCTGGCGGGTGCGTGGGGGGCGCTTGCGTTGCCGGGCGTGTTGCGGCCGTGATCGGCGATCTCGCGAGAGCACTGCCGGTGATCTTTGAGGCCGGTGCCGGCGATCTCCCGAGCCCGCTGTCGGCGATCTCGGGGCGGATCCGGTTGTCAGTGGGCGCCTATAACCTCGTATGCGTGTCGTCTCTCGCGCTGTACCGCCGCTATCGCCCGGAGTCGTTCGCCGAGGTCATCGGGCAGGAGCATGTCACCGACCCGTTGCAGCAGGCGCTGCGGAACAACCGGGTCAATCACGCGTACCTGTTCAGCGGTCCGCGTGGCTGCGGCAAGACCACCAGCGCACGCATCCTCGCCCGCTGTCTGAACTGTGAGCAGGGTCCCACTCCCACCCCCTGCGGGGAGTGCCAGTCGTGCCGCGACCTGGCCAGGAACGGGCCGGGTTCGATCGACGTCATCGAGATCGACGCAGCCTCCCACGGTGGTGTGGACGACGCCCGTGAGCTGCGCGAGAAGGCCTTCTTCGGCCCCGCCTCCAGCCGGTACAAGATCTACATCATCGACGAGGCCCACATGGTCACGTCGGCCGGCTTCAACGCCCTGCTGAAGGTCGTCGAGGAGCCGCCGGAGCACCTCAAGTTCATCTTCGCCACGACCGAGCCCGAGAAGGTCATCGGGACCATCCGCTCGCGGACCCACCACTACCCGTTCCGGCTCGTCCCGCCGGGCACGCTCCGGGACTACCTCGCCGAGGTGTGCCGGAAGGAGGACATCCCCGTCGAGGACGGCGTCCTTCCCCTGGTCGTCCGGGCCGGCGGCGGGTCCGTGCGTGACTCGATGTCCGTCATGGACCAGCTGCTCGCCGGCGCGGGGGAGGAGGGTGTGACGTACGCCATGGCCACCTCCCTCCTCGGCTACACCGACGGCTCGCTCCTCGACTCCGTCGTCGAGGCCTTCGCCACCGGTGACGGCGCCGCCGCCTTCGAGGTCGTGGACCGGGTCATCGAGGGCGGCAACGACCCCCGCCGGTTCGTCGCCGACCTGCTGGAGCGGCTGCGCGACCTCGTCATCCTCGCCGCCGTGCCGGACGCCGTCGAGAAGGGGCTCATCGACGCCCCCGCCGACGTCCTGGAGCGGATGCAGGCCCAGGCCGGCGTCTTCGGCGCGGCCGAGCTGAGCCGCGCCGCCGACCTCGTCAACGAGGGCCTGACCGAGATGCGCGGCGCCACCTCCCCGCGCCTGCAGCTGGAGCTGATCTGCGCCCGCGTCCTGCTTCCCGCCGCGTACGGCGACGAGCGGTCCGTCATGGCCCGCCTGGACCGCCTGGAGCGCGGCGTGAACTTCTCGGCGGGCGCCGGCACGCCTCCCATGGGGTACGCGCCGGGGCCGGACGCCCACGCCGCCGCCGGGGCCGCCGGTGCGGTTCCTCCGGGGGGCGGGGCCGCCGCGGCCCGCGCCGCCGTACGGGGCTCCGGCGCACCCACGGCTCCCGCCGCCGCTCCGGCCCCCGCTCAGCCCGCATCTCCCGTCCAGGCCGCCCCGGCACCCGCGCCCGCGCCCGCCGGCACCCCCGCCCCCAGCGCACCGCAGCCCGAGGCCCCGGCCGCCGCCGCACCCGCCCAGCCGGCGGCCGCGCCCGCCGCCCCGGCCCCCGGCGCCTGGCCCACCGCCACACCCGCCGGCGCCGGTGCCGGTCGCCGCCCCGGCGGCTGGCCCACCGCCACCGCCCCGGGCAGCGGGCCCGGCCGCCCCCCGGCGGCCCACACCCCGAGCGCGCCCGGCGCCCAGGCACCCGCCCCGTCCGCCGCCGCCCCCTCGGCCCCCCTCCAGGCCGCCCCGGTCGGCGGTCTCGACCCGCGTGCCCTCTGGCCGGACATCCTGGAGGCGGTGAAGAACCGCCGCCGCTTCACCTGGATCCTGCTCAGCCAGAACGCCCAGGTGACCGGCTTCGACGGCACCACCCTCCAGCTGGGCTTCGTCAACGCGGGCGCCCGTGACAACTTCGCGAGCAGCGGCAGCGAGGACGTACTGCGGCAGGCGCTGGCCGAGCAGTTCAACGTGCAGTGGAAGATCGACGCGATCGTCGACCCGTCCGGCGGCTCCGCACCCTCGGGCGGCGGCCCCGGCGGCGGCTACGGCGGAGGCGGCGTCTCCGGCACCGGCGGCGCGCCCTCCGGCGGCTACGGCGGTGCCACCGCCGGCGGTTACGGCGCAGCAGCGGGCGGTGGTTACGGCGGCGGCGGTGGTACGGCGACGGCGCAGCGCCCGTCCCAGCCCGCCTCCCCGGCTTCCGCGGCTTCCCCCGCCCTGCAGGCCACCGCGACCTCGGCCGCCGCCCCCGCCGCTCCCACGCCCACCGCGGCCCCGGCCCCCGTGCCCCCGCCGCCCAGCCGGGACCCGGCCCCCGTCCCGGTCGCCCCCGAGGACGACATCCCCGAGGACGACGACCCGGACCTCGACGAGTCGGCCCTCTCCGGCCAGGAGCTGATCATGCGGGAGCTGGGAGCGACGGTGGTCGAGGAGTTCACCAACGAGTAACCGTGATCCGGTGGGCCGCGCGACCCGGGTGCCCGAGACGGTCCCGGCCCGCGCGGATCACCTGCGCGTCGCTTGCCCGACCCCCTAGCCGCCCGGCCCTCGCGGATCACGCCACCCGCCCCGCGTGTGGCCCCGCCGGGCCCGAGAAGTGCCCCGCCTTGCCCGCGCATGGCTCCGCCGGGGCCTGCGAACCGCCCTGCCCGGCCCCGCGTATCGCTCCGCCGGGTCTGTGAACCGCCCCGCCTCGCCCGCGCGTATGGCTCCGCCCGGCTTGTGAGCCACCCCGCCTGCGCCGCGTACGGCCCTCCTGGCCCGTGAACCTCCCCGCACCCACCCCCCCCGTATCACCTGCCCGCACCCCTCCCCACCCCCTCTCTTGGAGAAACCCACAACCACCCCGCCCCCATCCCTTCAGCCGCCCGCACAAACCGCCCCGCCGGGCTCCGGTTAGGCTGACCCCGTGAAGGTCCTCGTCATCGGTAGCGGCGCCCGCGAACACGCCCTGTGCCGTTCCCTGTCCCTCGACCCCGCCGTCACCGCGCTGCACTGCGCGCCCGGCAACGCCGGCATCGCGGAGGTGGCCGAGCTGCACCAGGTCGACGCCCTCGACGGCGCGGCGGTGGCCGCGCTGGCCACGCGGCTCGGCGCCGAGCTGGTCGTCGTCGGCCCCGAGGCCCCGCTGGTCGCGGGCGTGGCCGACGCGGTGCGCGAGGCGGGCATCCCGGTCTTCGGCCCGTCCAAGGAGGCCGCGCAGCTGGAGGGCTCCAAGGCCTTCGCCAAGGACGTGATGGCGGCGGCGGGCGTGCCCACGGCCTGTTCGTATGTCTGCACGACCCCGGAGGAGATCGAGGAGGCCCTCGACGCCTTCGGCGCGCCGTACGTCGTCAAGGACGACGGTCTCGCCGCCGGCAAGGGCGTCGTCGTCACCGGCGACCTCGACCGGGCCCGCGCCCACGCGCAGGCCTGCGAGCGGGTGGTCATCGAGGAGTTCCTGGACGGCCCGGAAGTCTCCCTCTTCGCCGTCACGGACGGCGAGACGGTCGTCCCGCTCCAGCCCGCCCAGGACTTCAAGCGGGCCCTGGACGGCGACGAGGGCCCCAACACGGGCGGCATGGGCGCGTACTCGCCGCTGCCCTGGGCCGACCCCAAGCTGGTGGACGAGGTCGTGCAGACCGTGCTCCAGCCCACGGTCGACGAGATGCGCCGCCGCGGCACGCCGTTCTCCGGTCTGCTGTACGCCGGACTGGCCATCACCGGCCGGGGCGTGCGGGTGATCGAGTTCAACGCCCGCTTCGGCGACCCGGAGACCCAGGTCGTGCTGGCCCGTCTGAGGACCCCGCTGGCCGGTCTGCTGATGGCCGCCGCCACCGGCAACCTCGCCGACCTGGAGCCGCTGCGCTGGAGCGACGAGGCCGCGGTCACCGTGGTCGTCGCCTCGCACAACTACCCCGGCACCCCCCGCACCGGCGACCCGATCACCGGTCTGGACGAGGTCGCCGCGCAGGACGCCCCGCACGCGTACGTGCTGCACGCCGGCACCCGGCGCGACGGCGACGCCGTGGTGAGCGCGGGCGGCCGGGTGCTGTCCGTCACCGCGACCGGCAAGGACCTCACCGAGGCCCGTGAGCGCGCCTACCAGGCGGTCGGTCGCATCCGGCTCGACGGCTCCCAGCACCGCACGGACATCGCGGCGAAGGCGGCGGCGGGCCGGTAGCGGACCCCGCGGCACCCCTGCCCACCAGGCATGATCCAGGCCCCGGACTCCCGACGGAATCCGGGGCCTGACCTTTGCTCTGCGTCATCCACCTTTCCCCAAAGCCATTCCATCGAGTGACCGATGTGCTTTCCGGCTGACGGGGGCCGAACCCCCAACTAGGGTGCGGCGCAAGCGTTCCGGCACTTGGCCCACCGGCATTGCGATGTCAGTGGTGGGTGCCACAGTGGGGGAGTGAGCAACACCAGGACAGCCAGTGCAGCCAGGACGGGAGGGGGTGAGGTCCGGTCGTGACCGCCATCGGTGTGGAGGTGGGGGCCAAGGCCGCGCGGGCCCGGGCCATGGCCGTGCTGCGGGTGCGCAGCCGGGCGCTGGCCGTGGCCCTGCTGCCGGCCGCCGCCGCGGTGATCCTGCTCGCCGGCGGCTCCACCGGGCGCCTGACGGGCCCGGTCTGGGACGCCGCCCGCTGGGCGACCGGCGCCCTCGCGCTGCTCGTGCTGCTCGCCGCAGCCGGCTTCGCGCTGGTCGTCGCCCGCGCCCGGCCGGCCGTGAGCCCCACGGTCCCGATCGCCGAGGAGGCCGCCCCGGATCTGTACCGGCTGGTGCGCGACCTCGCCGACCGGCTCGACGTCCCGGCCCCCTCGGCCATAGCGCTCACCCCGGACTGCGACAGCTGGCTGGAGGACCGCACCCACCCGGCCCACGGCCCGCCCCCGCCCGGCGAAGACCCCGGCCACCCGCCGGGCCTCGCCCGCCGCGGCCCACGCGGACTGCGCGGCCCACGCGGACTGCGCGGGCCGCTCGGTCGGGGCGGCCCGCTCGGTCGCGGCGGTAATGGCGATCACGCGGGTCACGGCGGTCACGGCGGTCCCCGCCGCACACCGACCGCACCGGTCCTCGTCATCGGCTCCCCGTTCCTGTGGTGGATGCGCGTGGGCGAACTGCGCGCCGTCCTCGCCCCCGTCGTCGCCGGTACGGGCCCCTCGGCCCACCCGGACATAGCGGCCGCCAGACGCTTCGTGCGCGGTCTGGACGCCGCGGTGGCCGTCACCTCCGCCGCGGGCCGCGGCCCGCTGACCCGGCTCCCCGGCGCCGGAGCCGCCTGGCTCGCCCGGCTGCTGCTGCGCGGCTGCCGCGAGCACGCCGCCGAGATGGAGCGCGGTGTGGCGGCCGCCGCCGCCGAGCGCGCCCAGGCGGTGGACTACGGGCTGCGGATCGTCGCCCAGGAGCAGGTCGGCCTGGCGTACGCGGGCTGGGACCGGCTGCTGACCCGGGTCGCGCTGCCCGCCTGGCGGATGGGCCGCTGGCCCTCCCGGCTGGACGCGGGCGTCGTGGCCGCCCTCACCGAGCTGTCCCGGCGCGACCGGCTGGCCGAGGGCTTCGCCTCCCGGCTCGGCGAGCGCCCCGCCTGCGACCTGCTGGAGGAGCCCGGCGCGGTGGACGAGGCCGCCTCGCTGCTCGCCGCCCGCCTCTTCCACGGCGGCCCCGCCGAGCCGGGTCCGGACTGGTGTCCGGTGGACTGGCAGGAGTATCCGGAGGAGGTCGTCGACCGCAAATGGCGCACCGACGCGGCCCGCCTCCACCGCGTCCTGGACACCCTCGGCGTCCGCCGCACCGCCCCCGACGCCCAGGGCCCCACCCTGGCCCGCGTCCTCGACCACCTCGCGGAGGAGACCCCCGCCCCGGCCCGCGCCTCCGCCCACGCGTCGCACACCGCCACCCGCGTGGAGGACGCCGACGGGCAGCCCGTGCCCAGCCCCCGCTGCACCGCCCTCGCCGCCGGTCTCAGCGAGGAGCTGACCCGCGAGGAGGAAGCAGCTCTTCCCGTCGTCCCCGCCCAGCCGGCCGCCGCCAGCCCGGACGCACCGCTCTGGGACGACGCCGCCCTCCCCCTTTTCCCCCTCCAGCCGCCGCGCACCCCGCGCGAGCTGCTGGCCGACCACATCACGGCGATGGTCTGCTGCGCGGCGATGGACACCGCGGGGGCCACCCCCGGCCTGGACTGGCTGGACGGCCCTTCACTCCTGATCAAGGGCGAGCGGGCGGCCGACCTCGCCCCGAAGGTCCTCAGCCTCATCGAGGACGGCGACCCGGCGCCCCTGCGCGCCTGGCTGACCGAGATCGGCATACGCCCCGAGAAGCCGGTTCGTCTCGTCTGAGCCCTCCCCTCCCGGAGCCCTCTGTTCCGCTTTCGGTCAATTCGAAACGAACGGTGACGGAGTCCGTGCGCAATGTGATGTGCTGGGACCGAACAGGCGCGTGGCAAGGGCTTGCGACATACGACAAGCTCATCACCGCACCAGCGCCACCAGCACCACTTCCGTCCCGCGACCACCCGGCCGCGGCCCACGCGAACGCACCACCGCACCACCCCAGGACCCGCACGACCCGAGAGCAGCACCACCGCACGACCCGTCCACGCAGCTCAGCACCACCGCACGACCTGACCACCGCACCACCGGACCGCCGAACCGACCACGACACACACGGGGGCCCAAGGGAGGGGAGCACGCACCATGGGCTCGGACCAGATCCGCCGCTGGGAGTCGGGAGCACTGGCGCACGCCGTGACGGACCCCTTCGGCCAGGGCCCGCTCCCCTGGCTGCGCGGCAGCGAGACCTACTTCGACG
The DNA here is from genome assembly GCF_011193355.1 of Streptomyces sp. JB150. Taxonomy (GTDB): domain Bacteria; phylum Actinomycetota; class Actinomycetes; order Streptomycetales; family Streptomycetaceae; genus Streptomyces. The sequence goes on along the minus strand of NZ_CP049780.1, from coordinate 3,597,311 downwards.
ACGGCCAGGTCGTCCCCTGGTACGTCGACCCGGACGCCCCCGAGCGCACCGGCGCCGGCCACCGCCCCGGCAGCCGCGTGCCCGCCCCGCGCGCCGGCTCGACCGGCCCCATCCGCTCCGCCGACGACGTGCACCGCCAGATCAAGGGCTTCGCCTCCACCGGCGCGGTCGCCCCCGGCGAGGCCGTGGACTTCCACATCACCGTGGACCCGCCGCAGGAGTTCAGCGTCGACGTCTACCGCATCGGCCACTACGCCGGTGACGGCGCCGCCAAGATCACCACGAGCCCGCGCCTGTCCGGCATCGTGCAGTCCCCGCCGCTCGTCGTCGACCGTACGGTCTCCTGCCACCACTGGTGGCTCTCCTGGCGTCTGCAGGTCCCGGACCACTGGAGCACCGGCGCCTACGTGGCCGTGCTGACCACCGCCGACGGCTACCGCTCCCACGTGCCCTTCACCGTCCGCGACGACCGCCCGGCCGACCTGCTGCTGGTGCTGCCGGACGTCACCTGGCAGGCGTACAACCTCTATCCGGAGGACGGCCGCACCGGCGCCAGCCTCTACCACGCCTGGGACGAGGACGGCCGCCTGCTCGGCGAGCACGACGCCGCGACCACCGTCTCCTTCGACCGCCCGTACGCCGGGGCGGGCCTCCCGCTGCACGTGGGCCACGCCTACGACGTCATCCGCTGGGCCGAGCGCTACGGCTACGACCTCGCCTACGCCGACGCCCGCGACCTGCACGCCGGCCGCGTCGACCCCACCCGCTACCGGGGGCTGGTCTTCCCGGGCCACGACGAGTACTGGTCCCCGCAGATGCGCCGCGCCGCCGAGGCGGCCCGCGACCACGGCACGTCCCTGGTCTTCCTGTCCTCCAACTCCGTGTACTGGCAGGTCGAGCTGGGCCCCTCCCCGTCCGGCAGCCCCGACCGCCTCCTCACCTGCCGCAAACGCCAGGGGCCCGGCAAACCGGTGCTGTGGCGCGAGATCGACCGCCCCGAGCAGGAACTGCTCGGCATCCAGTACGCGGGCCCGGTCCCCGAACCCCACCCGCTGATCGTCCGCAACGCCGGCCACTGGCTGTGGGACGCGACCGGCGCGCACGAGGGCGACGCCATCGAGGGCCTGGTCGCGGGCGAGGCCGACCGCTACTTCCCGCGCGCCCCCCTCCCCGACCACGACGAGCGCATCCTGCTCGCCCACTCCCCGTACCGGGACGCCGAGGGCGTCACCCGCCACCAGGAGACCTCCCTCTACCGCGCCCCCTCCGGCGCCTGGGTCTTCGCGTCCGGAACCTTCGCCTGGTCCCCGGCGCTGGACCGGCCGGGCCACGTGGACCGCCGTATCCAGCGCGCCACCGCCAACCTCCTGGACCGCATCTGCAAACGTGACTGACCCGCTGTCCGCCGGCCCGTGCCCGTACGGGACAATCGAGGCATTGGACAGAACCACGGGGAGGAACCGTGTCCGGATTCGTTGAAAAGCCCGAGCCGATCCAGGTTCCGGGCCTGGTGCATCTGCACACCGGCAAGGTGCGCGACCTGTACCGGAACGAGGCGGGCGACCTCGTGATGGTCGCCAGCGACCGCATCTCCGCCTACGACTGGGTGCTGCCGACCGAGATCCCCGACAAGGGCCGGGTCCTCACCCAGCTCTCCCTGTGGTGGTTCGACCAGCTCGCCGACCTCGCCCCCAACCACGTCCTGAGCACCGAGCTGCCCGCCGGCGCCCCCGCCGACTGGGCCGGCCGCACCCTGGTCTGCAAGTCGCTGCGGATGGTCCCGGTGGAGTGCGTGGCCCGCGGCTACCTGACCGGCTCCGGCCTCGCCGAGTACAACGAGTCCCGTACGGTCTGCGGCCTCGCCCTCCCCGAAGGCCTCACCGACGGCTCCGAGCTGCCCGGCCCGATCTTCACCCCGGCGACCAAGGCCGCCGTCGGCGAGCACGACGAGAACGTCTCCTACGAGGAGGTCGCCCGCCAGGTCGGCGCCGACACCGCCGCCCGGCTGCGCCAGCTGACCCTCGCCGTCTACGCGCGGGCCCGTGACATCGCCCGCGACCGCGGGATCATCCTGGCCGACACCAAGTTCGAGTTCGGCTTCGACGGCGACGCCCTCGTCCTCGCCGACGAGGTGCTGACCCCGGACTCCTCCCGCTTCTGGCCGGCCGACCAGTGGCAGCCGGGCCGCGCGCAGCCGTCGTACGACAAGCAGTTCGTGCGCGACTGGCTGACCTCCGCCGAGTCGGGCTGGGACCGCAAGAGCGAGCAGCCGCCGCCCGCACTGCCGCAGCAGGTGGTGGACGCGACCCGGGCGAAGTACGTGGAGGCGTACGAGCGTCTGACGGGCACGCCCTGGAGCTGAGCCGGCCATGGCCCCGCCCCGGCCCGCCCCCGGCCCGTCCGGGGGCATCCGGGGACACCCGAGGGCTTCCCGGGACAAGATCCGAGGCAACGCGAAAGGCCCCCGGTGGAAACCGGGGGCCTTTGCTCTGTGGAGCGGACGACGAGGCTCGAACTCGCGACCTCAACCTTGGCAAGGTTGCGCTCTACCAACTGAGCTACGTCCGCGTTGCGCCGTGGCGCGAGAGCAACTATACCCAACCTCGCTCGCGTGCGAGACGCACCGCCGCATGACGGTTCTCCACCCCGAGCTTCGACACGGCCGACGACAGATAGTTCCGGACGGTCCCCTGGGACAGCGCGGCCCGCTCGGCGATCTCCGCGACCGGCGCCCCGTCGGCGGCCAGCTCCAGCACCTCGGCCTCGCGCGCGGTCAGCGGCGAGTCCCCGGCCGAGATGGCGTCGGCGGCCAACTCCGGGTCGACGTAACGGTTTCCCGCGTGCACGGTGCGGATGATCTCCGCGAGCCGCTGGGCGCTCACCGTCTTCGGGACGAACCCCCGCACGCCCGCCGCGAGCGCCCGCTTCAGATGCCCCGGCCGGCCGTGGCTGGTCACGATCAGCACCCGGCAGCCCGGCAGCTCGGTCCGCAGCGATGTGGCGACCTTCACACCGTCGGCGCCCGGCATCTGGAGATCGAGCACCGCCACGTCGGGCTCGTGCGCCCGCGCCATCGCCAGCGCCTCCGGTCCGGTGGCCGCCTCCGCGACGACGAGCAGGTCGTCCTCCAGCGAGAGCAACGCGGCCAGCGCCCCCCGGATCAGATGCTCGTCATCCGCGAGCAGCACCCGCACACTCACGCCACGACCCCCCGCCCCACGGCCCGGGAAGCCTCCTCCGCACGGGCGGCGAAGCCCTCCGCCCCGGCCCCGTGATCCTCGCCGTGACGCGCCGACGCCCCGGCCTCACGCACCGGCCGCCCCGTCCGGCCCACCGAACCCCCGGCCTCACCCGCGAAAGCCCCGGCTCCGACCCCCGGAACCCCGACGCGGACCCCTGACTCCCCGCCCCCGCTCGCCGAGTCCACGACCACCGGCTTCCCGCCTCCGCTCACCGAGTCCGCGACCCCCGGCACCCCGCCTCCGGCCGTCGAGTCCCCAGCCACCGAGTCCCCGGCCACCGGCACCCTCGCCACCACCCGGAACACCCCGTCCCGGTCCCGATCCCCGTCCCGGTCCCCGTCGCCGTCCCTCTTCCCGTCCCCCACGAACCCCGCCTCCAGCGTCCCGTCGACCGCCCGCAGCCGCTCCCGCAGCCCGGCGAGTCCGGAGCCGCCGCGCCCGGTGCCGGCGGGCGCCGCGGTCTGCGACGCCCCCGCGCCGTCGTTCTCCACCGTCAGCACCACGAACCCCTGCGCCATCACCAACTCCACCGAACACCGCCGGGCGTCCCCGTGCCGCAGGACGTTCGTCGTGGCCTCCCGGACCACCCAGCCGAGCGCCGACTGCACCTCGGCGGGCAGCCCCGCGGCCCCGCCCGTCACCTCGCAGTCGATCCCGGCGGCCTTCAGGACGCCCTGCGCACCGAGGAGTTCGACCCCGAGGTCGGCCTCGCGGTAGCCGCGTACGACATCGCGGACCTCGCGCTGCGACTCGGCCGCGATGCGCTGCACCTCCACCATCTGCGCGACGGCCTCCTCCCGGCCCCGCCGGGCGAGCTGCACGGCCAGCTCGCTCTTGAGGGCGATGACCGCGAGGTTGCGGCCGATGACGTCGTGCAGGTCGCGCCCGAACCGCAGCCGCTCCTCGGCGACGGCGAGCCGTGCCCGGGTCTCACGGGCCGCGTCGAGCTCCCAGACGGCGTTGAGCAGCCAGACGGAGAAGACGGACGTGAAGGCGAAGAAGCCGGTGCCCGCGAGGGTCGCGATCGCGCTGGCCAGCGCGCCGGTGAGGGGCGCGCCGAACGCCACGGCGACCGCGGCGACGCCCGCCGAGAACCCGGTCACCAGCAGGGCGGCGGGGCGTCGGCCGCGCAGGCCGAGGGTGATGCCGCCGACGCCGAAGACGAGGATCCCGCCGGCCGCCGTGCCCAGCGCGGTCTCGGCGTCGTCACCGGACACCTGCCGGGCGAGGGCGAAGCACAGGCTCGCCAGCAGCGCGCTGGCCGCCCCGAGCGCCCACATCAGCCGCACCGGCCGTTCCCGGGTGCCGCGCACCCAGTCCAGCGCGCGGGACCCGGTCAGCGCGCACAGCGCGGCGTGGGCGCACAGCAGGGCGAGCAGGCCCCCTCGGGCGGGCATCCCCGCCACGGCGAGCAGGGGCAGCCCGAACAGCCCGGCCTCGATGACCGCGAAGAAGTGGAACGACCACCGCGTGTACGTCTCGACCTTCGCCGGAGTGCTCTTGCCCTGCCACCACGTCCTCGGCCCGGTCACCCGACCCGCCCCCTCCGTCAGCGCCTCGGCTCCCACCGGAACCACCGCCGTACAGCAAACACCGCGACAGCGGTCCAGGCCAGCGCGGTGGCGACGGCGCCCAGTGCGTCGTAGCCGGACAGGTCCCCGGTCCAGCCGCCCCGCACCAGGGTGATCACCGGGGTCAGCGGCAGCAGTTCGCACACGGACGCCACCCGCTCCGGCAGCACCTCCAGCGGCACGGTGATCCCCGAGCCCAGCATGGAGACGAACAGCACCGGCAGCGAGGTCACCTGCGCGCTCTCCGCGGTCCGGGTGAAGGCGGCGGTGGCGGCGGCCAGTGCCCCGCACAGCACGATCCCCAACAGCAGGCCGAGCACCGCGAGATGGGGCGCGGACGGGGCCCCGACGTCGAGCAGCGCCGCGCAGCCCACCGCGAGCAGCACCGACTGCGCGATGCCGATGCCGGAGGCCGGCAGCGCCGCCCCGACGAGGATCTCGCGGTCCCGCAGCTCACCGGTCCGCAGCCGCTTGAGCACCAGCTCCTCGCGGCGCGTGACGTAGGCGGTGGTGAGGGCCGCGTACACGGCGAAGAGCAGGGAGAAGCCGACGGCGGCGGGCAGCAGCACGGTGCCGACGGTCAGCCCGGCCTCCTTGAGGTCCATCTCGTCGACCGCGGCCCGCACGCTGAACGGCAGCAGCAGCGGCACGAGCACCACGGAGACGATCGTCGCCCTGCTGCGTCCCAGCAGGGTCAGCTCGGCGCGCGCCAGCGCGCCCATCCGCCCCGCGACGGTCGTCGTGCTCCGGCGCTCCGTGACAGTCGTGGTGCTCATACGGCGGCCCCCTCCCCGTGCGAGTGCTGTGCCGCGAGGGCCGAGGCCCGCCCGGCGATCCCCAGGAACGCCTCCTCCAGGGAGGCCGGGCGTACGTCCAGCCGCCGCAGTTCCACCCCGGCGTCGCGCGCCCACACCAGCAGCCCGGTCGCGGCCCGTTGCGGCTCGTGCGTCCGCAGCCGCACGGTCCGGCCGTCCATCTCGTGTCCGACGACGCCCAGCGCGCCGAGTGCGGGCAGGTCGCCCGGAAACCAGCCGTCGGGCAGCTCGAAGGAGATCCGGGACGGCTGGGCGGCGGTCACCTCCTCGGGGGTGCCGCGCGCCGCGATCCGCCCCTCGTGCAGGATCGCCAGCCGGTCGGCCAGCTCCTCGGCCTCCTCCAGGTAGTGCGTGGTCAGCAGCACCGTCGTACCGGCGTCGCGCAGGGCCCGCACCAGGTTCCAGGTGTCGCGCCGGCCCTCGGCGTCGAGCCCGGTCGTCGGCTCGTCCAGGAACAGCACCTCGGGGTCGCCGAGCAGGGCGAGCGCCAGGTCGAGGCGCCGCCGCTCCCCGCCGGAGAGCTGCTTGACCCGTACCCCGGCCCGCTTCGCGAGCCCGACGGTCCGCAGCGCCTCGTCGACGGGCCGGGCGCCGCTGGTGCAGCCCGCCCACATCCGCACGGTCTCGCCGACGGTCAGCTCCGCCGGGAACCCGCCCTCCTGGAGCATCACCCCGGTCCGCGGCCGTACGGCGTCCCGCTCGCCGTAGGGGTCGTGCCCGAGCACCCGCACTCGGCCCGCGCTCGGCGGTGCCAGTCCCTCCAGCAGCTCGACGGTGGACGTCTTGCCGGCGCCGTTGGTGCCCAGCAGTGCGAAGACCTCACCGCGCGCCACGTCGAACGTGATCCCGCGCACAGCTTCGAACCCGCCCCCGTAGACACGTGTGAGGTCGGTGACCTCGATCACAGGCTCGTGTCCGTTTGTGTTCATGCCTTCAGCCTCCCGGCGGCCGGGGCGGTCCGGCAGTGCGCGCTGTCACCGGCGGGCATGACAAATGTCAGAAGGCGGCGGCAGACGAGGCCAGGAGGAGGGAGGGCGGGGCAAGGCGAGGAAAAGGGACCCGGAAAACACCGAAGGCCCCGGTCGGATGACCGGAGCCTTGATGACTGGAGCGGACGACGAGGCTCGAACTCGCGACCTCAACCTTGGCAAGGTTGCGCTCTACCAACTGAGCTACGTCCGCATTGCTCCCGACCAGCTTTCACTGACCGGTGCGGGCACCAGCCTACCTGATCCACAACAGTGGTCCGTACGGTGGTGGTGCAGAGCGGGTGACAGGAATTGCACACTGCGCCTTCCCCCTGGAAGGGGGATGTTCTGCTACTGAACTACACCCGCGTGTCCGTGAGCCGGGCCTTTCGGCCTCGCCCCTCGGCGTGCTCCAGACTCTAGCTGATCAGCGGGGGTGCTGCGCAAGTCGGTTGACGCGAGGGGCGGCTGAGCGGCCGTCGGCCCCGCCGGGCCGGGGCCGCGCGGGGCCTCACGGGGCGGTGGCCTCACTGGGCGGCGGCGAACGCCTCGTAGACCTTCTTCGGGATGCGGCCGCGGGCGGGGACCTCCATCTTGTTGGCCTGCGCCCAGGCGCGCACGGCCGCCGGGTCGGGGGCGACCTCGGTCTGCCTGTAGGCCCTGCCCGACTTCGACCGCTTGCGGCCGGCCTCCACGTAGGGCGCGAGCGCCTTGCGCAGTTTCCTGGCATTGGCTTCATTCAGGTCGATCTCGTACGACTTGCCGTCGAGTCCGAACGCGATCGTTTCCGCCGCTTCCGAGCCGTCGATGTCGTCGAAGAGGGTGACCACGACCTTTTGCGCCACGAATATCGGTCCCTTCGTGCGGCACCTCAAAGCAGCTCATCTGCAATGACGTGCCGAGTATCGGCTATTGCCAATTCATTTGTACAGTGCCCGGCAAAGCAATGGGAAGCCCGACTAAATCTCCCCGCGTGTCCCCGGCGCAATAGCCGTTGCGGAGCTATCCCGGATCTTTCCCTGAACTTTTCGTGAAGGGGTGGCTCCGATGCCGGATCGTGACGGGCGGTCCGTAGGTTCCTACAACTCTACCCGCGTAGAAATTTTGTGCGGGTAGTCTGAAGGAACCTGCTCAGCACCACACACCGGGAGTGCCAGTGGCACGCGTCGTAGTCGACGTCATGCTCAAGCCGGAGATCCTCGACCCCCAGGGCCAGGCGGTGCAGCGCGCACTGCCGCGGCTGGGTTTCGACGGGATCTCGGACGTCCGCCAGGGAAAGCGTTTCGAACTGGAAGTTGACGGGCCGGTCGACGAGGCCGCGCTCGCCCGCATCCACGATCTTGCGGAATCCTTCCTCGCCAACACCGTGATCGAGGACTTCACCGTCCGCGTCGAGGAAGTCGCGGAGGCCGTGAAGTGACCGCTCGTATTGGCGTCGTCACTTTCCCGGGCTCTCTCGACGACCGGGACACGCAGCGCGCGATCCGCCTCGCGGGCGCAGAACCCGTCGCTCTGTGGCACAAGGACAAGGACCTGAAGCAGGTCGACGCCGTCGTGCTGTGCGGCGGTTTCTCCTACGGCGACTATCTGCGCGCCGGTGCCATCGCCCGCTTCTCGCCGGTGATGGACACGGTCATCGACCAGGCGAAGGCCGGTCTGCCGCTCCTCGGCATCTGCAACGGCTTCCAGATCCTCACCGAGGCCCACCTGCTGCCCGGCGCGATGCTCGGCAACGACCACCTGCACTTCATCTGCCGCGACCAGAAGCTGCGGGTGGAGAACGCGGACACCGCCTGGACCGCCGACTACACCGCCGGCCAGGAGATCCACATCCCGCTGAAGAACATGGACGGGCGGTACGTCGCCGACGAGTACACGCTCGACAAGCTGGAGGCCGAGGGCCGGGTCGCGTTCCGCTACCTGGACTTCAACCCCAACGGCTCGCTGCGCGACATCGCCGGCATCACCAACGAGGCGGGCAACGTCGTCGGTCTGATGCCGCACCCGGAGCACGCCGTGGAGCCGCTGATCGGCACCGGCCGCACCGACGGCCTCCCGTTCTTCACCTCGATCCTCAAGAAGCTGGTCAACGCATGAGCCGGACGCCTCTGGACACGGTCGAGCACGCGACCGCGACCCCCGACGTCGAGCTGCCCTGGGCCGAACTCGGCCTGAAGAAGGACGAGTACGAGCGGATCGTCGAGATCCTCGGCCGCCGCCCCACCGGCGCGGAGCTGGCCATGTACTCGGTCATGTGGTCCGAGCACTGCTCGTACAAGTCCTCCAAGGTCCACCTCCGCCAGTTCGGCGAGAAGGCCCCCGAGAACGACGCCCTGCTCGTCGGCATCGGCGAGAACGCCGGCGTGGTCGACGTCGGCCAGGGCTACGCGGTCACCTTCAAGGTCGAGTCGCACAACCACCCGTCGTACGTCGAGCCCTACCAGGGCGCGGCCACGGGTGTCGGCGGCATCGTCCGCGACATCATCGCCATGGGCGCCCGCCCGGTGGCCGTCGTGGACCCGCTGCGCTTCGGCGCGGCCGACCACCCCGACACCAAGCGCGTCCTGCCCGGCGTGGTCGCCGGCATCGGCGGCTACGGCAACTGCCTGGGCCTGCCCAACATCGGCGGCGAGGTCGTCTTCGACGCCGTCTACCAGGGCAACCCGCTGGTCAACGCCGGCTGCATCGGCGTGATGCGGCACGAGGACATCCACCTCGCCAAGGCGTCCGGCGCGGGCAACAAGGTCATCCTGTACGGCGCCCGGACCGGCGGCGACGGCATCGGCGGCGCCTCCATCCTGGCCTCCGAGACCTTCGACGACGCCAAGCCGTCCAAGCGCCCCGCGGTGCAGGTCGGCGACCCCTTCCAGGAGAAGCTCCTCATCGAGTGCACCCTGGAGGCCTTCAAGGAGAAGCTGGTCGTCGGCATCCAGGACCTCGGCGCGGCGGGCCTGTCCTGTGCCACGTCCGAGCTGGCGTCGAACGGCTCCGGCGGCATGCGCGTCACCCTGGACGACGTCCCGCTGCGCGACTCCACGCTCTCGCCCGAGGAGATCCTCATGAGCGAGTCGCAGGAGCGCATGTGCGCGGTCGTCGAGCCGGACAAGGTCGACCGCTTCCTGGAGATCTGCGACAAGTGGGACGTCATCGCCACCGTCATCGGTGAGGTGACCGACGGCGACCGCCTGGAGATTTTCTGGCACGGCGAGAAGATCGTCGACGTCGACCCGCGCACGGTCGCCCACGAGGGCCCCACCTACGAGCGCCCCTACGCCCGCCCGGCCTGGCAGGACGAACTCCAGGCGGACGACGCGAACAAGCTGCCGCGCCCGCAGACCCCGGACGAGCTGAAGGACCAGGTCCTCAAGCTGGTCGCGTCGCCCAACCAGGCCTCCAAGAAGTGGATCACGTCCCAGTACGACCACTTCGTGCAGGGCAACACCGTCCTCGCCCAGCCCGAGGACTCCGGCATGATCCGCATCGACGAGGAGACCGGCCTCGGCGTCGCCATCGCGACCGACGGCAACGGCCGGTACGCCAAGCTCGACCCGTACGCGGGCGCGCAGCTGGCCCTCGCCGAGGCCTACCGCAACGTGGCCACGACCGGCGCCAAGCCGCTCGCGGTCTCGGACTGCCTGAACTTCGGCTCCCCCGAGGACCCCGCGGTCATGTGGCAGTTCGCGGAGGCCGTGCGCGGTCTGGCGGACGCCTGCCAGCAGCTCGGCACGCCGGTGACCGGCGGCAACGTCTCGCTGTACAACCAGACCGGCGAGGCCGCCATCCACCCGACGCCGGTCGTGGCGGTCCTCGGCGTGATCGACGACGTCGCCCGCCGCACCCCGGTCGCCTTCCGGGAGGAGGGCCAGCTCCTCTACCTGCTCGGCGACACCCGCGAGGAGTTCGGCGGCTCGGCCTGGTCCCAGGTGATCCACGACCACCTCGGCGGCCTGCCCCCGAAGGTCGACCTGGAGCGCGAGCGCCTGCTGGCCGAGATCCTGATCTCCGCCTCCCGCGACGGCATGATCGACGCCGCGCACGACCTGTCCGACGGCGGTCTCATCCAGGCGGTCGTGGAGTCGGCGCTGCTCGGCGGCAAGGGCGCCCGTCTGATCGTCCCCGACGGTCTGGACGCCTTCACCTTCCTCTTCTCCGAGTCCGCGGGCCGCGCGATCGTCGCCGTCCCGCGCTCCGAGGAGGTCCGCTTCACCGACATGTGCGGCGCCCGCGGCCTCCCGGCCACGCGCGTCGGCGTCGTGGACGGCGACACGGTCGAGGTCCAGGGCGAGTTCACCCTCACCCTGGACGAGCTGCGCACCGCCCACGAGAGCACCATCCCGGCGCTGTTCGCGTAAACGGTGACCCGCGAGGCCCCGTCCGGCTCCCGGAGCCGGACGGGGCCTTGTCAGTGCCCGACGGTAACGTCGGAGACACGAGCCGTTCCGGCAGGCCGAACCGGGGGGAGCAGCGGTGAAGGTTCCGGACGGGGTCCGCAAGGCCCTCAACGTGCTGCTGTGCGTGGTCGCCGTGGCCGGCACCGGCTTCGCCGGCCGCGAGATCTGGCAGGTCTGGGACGCCAGACGGCAGATCGACGCGGCGTGCGCGGGCCTGGTCCCGGCCGGCCGGGTCCTCGCGCTGTCCCCGGCGGGCGGCACCCTCACCCACCGGCAGGCCGAGGAGGGCACCATCGAGCTGGAGTCCCTGCCGAGCGGGCAGGACTGCGAGCTGTTCAGCACCGAGGCGGGGGAGAGGACCGGCTCGGCGAGCGGCGCGCGGTGGTTCTTCACCGGGGCGGTGGGCGTCGTGCCCTCCGGCGAGCGCCAGACCCCCGAGCAGCCGTGGGACCCGGTCGGCGACCCCTTCGGCCGCTACACCTACCCCGCGCAGCCGCTCGGCGGAGGCATCGCGGGGATGGTCACCGACTCGGGCGTCGTGGTCGAGCTGCCCTGCCCCAGGGGCAGGGTGAACGGGCAGCGGATCAGCGCGCTGTGGGCGAGAGCCACCCTGATGACCGGGCGGCCCTTCACCGAGCGGGAGCAGCTCACCGCGCACGACCGCGACGTCCTCGCGCAGACCGCCGTCGGCACCGCCAACAACCTCGCCGAGCGGCTGGGCTGCCCCGGCCGCCTGCCCGATCCGCCGGACGGCATACCCGCCCTGACGCCCGGCCCCACCCCGGCCTCCCGCGCCTTCGGCACCTGCGCCTGGTACCGGGCGGCGGGCTTCCCGCGTGACCGGCTCCTTCCCGACCAGGTCCTCGCGAGCCGCACCGACGCCCGGCTGTGGGACGAGCGGTGCGTGCTGGTGCTGAGCCGGTCGCGGGCGAGCACGCTGTGGCACGGCCACGCGGACAGCCTGCCGGGCGCCGGCCGCCCGAGCCGCCCCGGCCAGTGGTTCGTCGCCCTGCACACCTACTCCGGCGAGCACGCGAAGAACGTCCACCTCGGGACCGACGGCTCCACCGGATCCGGCACCCGCGCCGAGCCGGGCCAGGCCGGCCGCGACGGCCGCCAGCCGGTCTGGTGGGCGTCCTCCGTCTGCGCGGGGCGGGCGCAGATCCACACCATGACGGCCGCCTACGGCTACGACAAGGTGGCCGCGGCCCAGCTGGAGAAGCTCTTCCGCGGCTACGTCGACGACGTCACCGCCCGCCGCGGCTGCACCGACGTCACCCTGCCCGCCCCCGCGTCCTTCCGCGCCGACTAAGGTCACCGCCATGCCCCCGGCCAAGAAGCGCACCCGCACCTACGACCCCGTCAAGATCCGTGCCGCGGTGACCGCCCAGTTCGGGCAGGTACGCCGGGCCGTGAGCGGGCTGACGCCCGAGCAGCTGGCCCTGCCCACCCGGCTGGGCGAGTGGACCGTGCGGGACCTGGCCGCCCACCTCACGATGGCCGTCGCCGCGGTCGGCCGCGCCCTGGAGCGCCCGGAACCGCCGAAGGCGGACCTCACGCTGCTGGACTACCCGTCCGTGACCGCCCCGTTCGCCGCGGCCATCGCCGACGGCGCCCGGCAGCTGGCCGCGGCCGAGCCCGACCTCGACGCGCTGTACGCGCGCACCGAGGAGGAGCTGACCGAGCGCCTCGCCGCCGCCCCGGAGGGCCGCGTCCTGGACCTGCGGTCCGGCGCCATGTCGCTCACCGACTTCCTGGTCACCCGCACCATCGAACTCGTCGTCCACACCGACGACCTGAACGCCGCCGTCCCCGGCCTGGACATCCCGTACGACCGTCAGGCCCTCGCCGCCTGCACGCGGCTGCTGGCCGACGCGCTGGCCGCGAAGGCGCCCGGCGCGTCCACGGAGGTGCGGATCCCGCCGTACGCGGTCGTGCAGTGCGTCGAGGGGCCGCGGCACACCCGCGGCACCCCGCCCAACGTGGTGGAGACCGACCCGCTGACCTGGATCCGGCTCGCGACCGGACGGGTCACCTGGACCGAGGCGCTGGCGGACGCCAAGGTCAGCGCGAGCGGCGAGCGCGCCGACCTCGGCGGGCTGCTGCCGGTCCTCGCGTAGCGCGGCGACGGACCGCGGGTGGAACCGATCACCCCGGTCGCCCCGTCGAAGCGGCATGTACAGGCAGACGCACCGCATCACCCTCACCGCAGCCGTCCTCGCCCTGCTGCCCCTCGCGGCGGCCTGCGGCAGCGAGCAGCCCGGCAGCCGGCCCGCAGGAGCCGGCGTCGGCTCCCTCACCGGCGTCCACTGGGCCGTCGACGGCGTCACGGTGGACGGCACGCGGCACGACGCCCCGGCCGGCGCCTACGTCACGATCGACGACAGCGGCAGGGCGCGGGGCAACTTCGGCTGCAACCACTTCAGCGCCCGGGCCTCCTTCGACGGCGACCGCGTCCGGCTCGCCGACGCCTCGGTGACCGAGATGGGCTGCGAGGACAAGCCGATGAAGTTCGAGCAGACCCTGGCCCGCACCCTTGCCGACGGCCCGCTGAAGGCGGACATGGACAAGAACCGGCTGACCCTGACCACGGACGGAGGCGACACCGTGCGGCTCAGCAAGGAGCAGGACGCGCCCCTGCTCGGCACCCGCTGGAACGTCACGGCACTCGGCGCCGACGGCGTCGCCCGGTCGCTCCCGCAGGACGCCGAGGCGCACCTGACGTTCGCGGAGGACGGCGCGAGCGGCAAGGTCACCGGCCGCCTCGGCTGCAACAAGGTGAGCGCCACCGCGACCGTACGCGACGGCAATATCACCCTGGGCAGGCCGTCCACCACCCGAATGATGTGCGAAGCCTCACTCATGGACACGGAGAAGCGGCTGCTGCGGCTCTTCGGCGGCACGGTCGAGTACCGGATCGATCACCGCACCCTCACGCTGACCAGCGAAAACGGCGAGAGCGTGACCGCCGTCGCGGCCAAGTGATCCACTGCGCGGGCGTATCCCCAATTCGGACCAGTGGTCGACCTCGCCTACACTCGGAGGCGTGCCACGTGGTGACGGACGACTCAACCACGACCTGCTCCCCGGCGAGAAAGGCCCCCAGGACGCGTGTGGCGTCTTCGGTGTCTGGGCTCCGGGTGAAGAGGTCGCCAAGCTCACGTACTTCGGGCTCTACGCCCTCCAGCATCGGGGTCAGGAATCCGCGGGAATCGCGGTCAGCAACGGCTCCCAGATCCTCGTCTTCAAGGACATGGGCCTGGTCTCCCAGGTCTTCGACGAGACCTCGCTCGGTTCGCTCCAGGGTCACATCGCGGTCGGACACGCCCGCTACTCGACCACCGGCGCCTCCGTGTGGGAGAACGCCCAGCCGACGTTCCGCGCCACCGCGCACGGTTCCATCGCGCTCGGCCACAACGGCAACCTGGTCAACACGGCGCAGCTCGCCGAGATGGTCGCCGAGCTGCCGAACGACAACAACACCCGGTCGACGCGGGTGGCGGCCACCAACGACACCGACCTGCTGACGGCCCTGCTGGCCGCCCAGGTCGACGAGGACGGCAAGCCGCTGACCATCGAGGAAGCCGCCCACACGGTCCTGCCGAAGGTCCGTGGCGCTTTCTCCCTCGTCTTCATGGACGAGCACACGCTGTACGCCGCCCGCGACCCGCAGGGCATCCGCCCGCTGGTCCTCGGCCGCCTGGAGCGCGGCTGGGTGGTCGCCTCCGAGTCCGCCGCGCTCGACATCTGCGGCGCGAGCTTCGTCCGCGAGATCGAGCCGGGCGAGTTCGTCGCCATCGACGAGAACGGCCTGCGCACCTCCCGATTCGCACAAGCGAAGCCCAAGGGCTGCGTCTTCGAGTACGTGTACCTGGCCCGCCCGGACACCGACATCGCCGGCCGGAACGTGTACCTCTCCCGCGTGGAGATGGGCCGCCGCCTGGCGAAGGAGGCCCCGGTCGAGGCCGACCTGGTCATAGCGACCCCGGAGTCCGGCACCCCGGCCGCGATCGGCTACGCGGAGGCCTCCGGCATCCCGTTCGGCGCCGGCCTGGTCAAGAACGCGTACGTCGGACGCACGTTCATCCAGCCCTCGCAGACCATCCGCCAGCTGGGCATCCGCCTGAAGCTGAACCCGCTGAAGGAAGTCATCAAGGGCAAGCGCCTGGTCGTCGTCGACGACTCGATCGTGCGCGGCAACACCCAGCGCGCCCTGGTCCGCATGCTCCGCGAGGCGGGCGCCGCCGAGGTCCACATCCGGATCTCCTCGCCGCCCGTGAAGTGGCCCTGCTTCTTCGGCATCGACTTCGCCACCCGTGCCGAGCTGATCGCCAACGGCATGACCATCGAGGAGATCGGCACCAGCCTGGGCGCCGACTCCCTCGCCTACATCTCGCTCGACGGCATGATCGAGGCGACCACGATCGCCAAGCCGAACCTGTGCCGCGCCTGCTTCGACGGCGAGTACCCGATGGAACTCCCCGACCCCGAGCTGCTGGGCAAGCAGCTGCTGGAGACCGAGCTCGCCGCCGGTCCCGCCGCCACGGCCGCCGCCGACGCCATCCGTCGCCCGTAGCCCGTCCGCGTTACCTGCCGTACGACACGAAAGTTCTCATAGCCATGTCTGAGACAACTGGTGCCAGCTACGCAGCCGCGGGCGTCGACATCGAAGCGGGCGACCGCGCGGTCGAGCTGATGAAGGAGTGGGTGAAGAAGACCCAGCGCCCCGAGGTCCTCGGCGGCCTCGGCGGTTTCGCCGGCCTCTTCGACGCCTCCGCCCTCAAGCGCTACGAGCGCCCGCTGCTCGCCTCCGCCACCGACGGCGTGGGCACGAAGGTCGACATCGCCCGCCGGATGGGCGTGTACGACACAATTGGCCACGACCTGGTCGCGATGGTCATGGACGACATCGTCGTCTGCGGCGCCGAGCCGCTGTTCATGACCGACTACATCTGCGTCGGCAAGGTCCACCCCGAGCGGGTCGCCGCCATCGTGAAGGGCATCGCGGAGGGCTGTGTGCTGGCCGGCTGCGCCCTGGTGGGCGGTGAGACGGCCGAGCACCCCGGTCTGCTGGGCGAGGACGACTTCGACGTCGCGGGCGCCGGTACGGGCGTCGTGGAGGCCGACCGGCTGCTCGGCGCGGATCGTATCCGTACGGGTGACGCGGTGATCGCCATGGCGGCCTCCGGTCTTCACTCGAACGGGTACTCCCTGGTCCGCCACGTGCTGCTGAACGAGGCGGGGCTGTCCCTGGACGCGCGGATCGACGAGCTGGGCCGCACCCTCGGCGAGGAGCTGCTGGAGCCCACGAAGATCTACTCGCTGGACTGCCTGGCCCTCACCCGCACCACCGAGGTGCACGCCTTCAGCCACATCACGGGCGGCGGCCTGGCCGCCAACCTGGCACGGGTCATCCCGGACGGGCTGCACGCGGTCGTCGACCGCTCCACCTGGACCCCGGCCCCCGTCTTCGACCTGGTCGGCAGGACCGGTCAGGTCGAGCGGCTGGAGCTGGAGAAGACCCTCAACATGGGCGTGGGCATGATCGCCATCGTCCCCGAGGAGTCCACCGACGTGGCCCTGGCGACGCTGGCCGACCGCGGGGTCGACGCCTGGGTCGCCGGCGAGATCACCGACCGCGGCGACCACGAGACGGGCGCCGCCCTGGTGGGCGACTACGCGAGCTGAGCCCTTGCGGGCAGCACAGAACCCGGTCGGTGACCGAGGTCACCGACCGGGTTGATGCTCAGTGCAAGGTCAAGCGCCGCGACGGTGGCGCGAGGAGTCGTCGTCCTCGTCCTCGTCGTCCTCGTAGAGGTCGGCGTACTTTGCGTACAGGTCGTCGTCGTGCTCATCGTCCTCGAAGCGGTCGCCGTTCGGCGACTGGTTCGACGTCGATGCGCCCAGCTCCTCGGCCAGGCGTGCGAGGTCAGTCCCACCGCTGTTGTACTTCAGCTGGCGGGCGACCTTCGTCTGCTTGGCCTTGGCCCGGCCGCGCCCCATGGCTCGACCCCCTCAACGACGGGGCTCGACGGCCCCAGAGTCTTGACACGCGTTCATGGTCCGGAACGGACTCTCCGCGGAGAGGCCGGTCCGTAGGGCTTCCACGGTACCTGAGCCCGCGCCCATACGGTACGTCGCCCGCATGACGTGCCCGCGCCCAGGACCTTCGAGGCGCCCTGTCCTCGCTGGTCAGTGGCGATTTTAACCACTTATCGGCGAACGACCCGCCGGTGGACGTGAGAGTTCTCTCTAACCGCCCACCGGCAGGTACCGCTCAAACCCGCGCCACGGCCGCGCGGAACCTCACCCGGAACCTCCCGCGGAACGTCACCATCCGCGTGCCGCGGCGGCCTCGGCCATCCGCTGCTCGGCGATCCGGTCGGCCGCCGCGGCCGGCGGAATCCCGTCCGTCTTCGCACGTGCGAATATGGCGAGCGTGGTGTCGTAGATTTTCGCCGCCTTCGTCTTGCACCGCTCGAAGTCGAAGCCGTGCAGCTCGTCGGCGACCTGGATGACCCCGCCGGCGTTCACCACGTAGTCCGGTGCGTAGAGGATCCCGCGGTCGGCGAGGTCCTTCTCGACGCCCGGGTGGGCCAGCTGGTTGTTGGCCGCGCCGCACACCACCTTGGCGGTCAGCACCGGCACGGTGTCGTCGTTCAGCGCGCCGCCGAGCGCGCAGGGCGCGTAGACGTCCAGCCCGTCCAGGCGGATCAGCGCCTCGGTGTCGGCGACCGCCGTCACGCGGCCGGGGTGCCGGTCGAGGATCCGCCGGACGGCGTCCTCGCGGACATCGGTGACGACGACCTCGGCGCCCTCGTCGAGCAGGTGCTCGACCAGGTGGTGGCCCACCTTGCCGACACCCGCGATGCCGACCTTGCGGCCGCGCAGCGTCGGGTCGCCCCACAGGTGCTGGGCGCTGGCCCGCATGCCCTGGTAGACACCGAAGGCGGTGAGCACGGAGGAGTCGCCCGCGCCGCCGTTCTCCGGGGAGCGGCCGGTGGTCCAGCGGCACTCGCGCGCCACGACGTCCATGTCGGCGACGTAGGTGCCGACGTCGCAGGCGGTGACGTAACGGCCACCGAGGGAGGCGACGAACCGGCCGTAGGCGAGCAGCAGCGCCTCGGTCTTGATCTTCTCGGGGTCACCGATGATCACGGCCTTGCCGCCGCCGTGGTCCAGCCCGGCCATGGCGTTCTTGTACGACATCCCGCGCGCGAGGTTCAGCGCGTCGGCGACGGCCTCTTCCTCGGTCGCGTACGGGTAGAAGCGGGTACCGCCGAGGGCGGGGCCCAGCGCGGTGGAGTGGATGGCGATGACGGCCTTGAGGCCGCTGGCGCGGTCCTGGCAGAGCACGACTTGCTCATGACCCCCCTGGTCCGACTGGAACAGGGTGTGCAGGACGCCGTTGGTTACGTCGGTCACGGTGGTGACTCCTGAGGTGAGAACGGCGGGTGGGATGCAGCCCCCTGGGGTCCCCCCACGCTTGTGGCAGAGGGGAGGGCGGCGGGCGCTGTGAGCACGAGATTAGAGCCTGATCGGCCCGCTGAACCGGCAGTGGTCAGGATCACCTCCGCACGGAGTACGGGCGTGCGACGATTTGAATGGTTTTCCAGCGGCTTCGCCGGCGGGTCCCGCAGGTTTCCCCGGCACCCGGCGGGGGAGGGAGCAGGCGTGCCCAAGGTGTCCTCGGTGATCGTCCCGTACGCGGCATACCTGCGCGTGTACGAACCGCTGGCCGCCTTCCCCCAGCCGGAGCGCGGACACTGGGAGCGCTACGCCCGCCGCCCCGACCGCCCCTCGTACCAGGACGAACTGCGTCGTTCCCTGGCCGATCTGCTGCCCACCCCGCCGGTCGCGGTCCCGGTGCACGAGAGCGGTGACGCGTTCGTGCTGGAGGCCGGCGGGGTGGTCCACGTCTGCCCGTGGCGCACCCGGCTGCGCGGCTGGCAGGCGCTCGGCGATCTCGCCGAGGAGCTGCCGGCGCCGGTCCTGGACGCGGTGCTGCCCCCGGTCGTGCGCCACCAGGCCACCCAGGACTACGAGCGCTGGCTCGCCCGCAACCCCGACGCCCGCCCCTGGATCCGCACCGCGACCTGGCAGGTGCCGCTGAACTGGTTCGTGCTGGTCGCCGACGAGGAGCGGGAGTACGTCAAGGGCACCGGGGGCGTGTCGGAGGACACCGCCCCGGTGCTGCGCTACCGCACGCCCATGGTGCAGGCCCGCCGCCGGGTGGCCCGGGCCCTGCGCACCCTGCGCGAGGCCATGGACGAGGGGCCGCTCATCGACGGCCTGGTGGACGTGGGGCGCTGGCTGGAGGAGTTCCACCCGCGCTCGCTGGTCGAACTGGACTACGGCGGGCTGGTGCACGCCCTGCCGGCCGGCGACCTGGAGGACGACCACTCGGCGGCCGACGTGGCCGCGGGCATCGAGGCGCTGCGCAACGGCGACGGGGCGGCCGCGGGCGAGGCCTACGGCCGGCTGGTGGAGCGGTGGCGCGCGGTGCGGGACCTGCGCTCCGCGAACTGAGGCCCGTGGTGCGACTCGTGGGGCGCGCGGCCGCGGGTGAGTGACGTGGGACACACCTTACGGATCGTCATGAGGGACACAGGTCCCGATCCGGTCTTATGTGGCGACGGTGTGTCAAGGGTGACGGACCGCACGTAGCACCGCCCTTGCGTCCCTTGCCCCTCCTCGTGCCAAAATAGGACAAGGAGTCCGGGGAGGGCTCTGTCCGTCCTGGTGTGTTCCACTGTGGGTGGAATCTCCGCATTGCACGCTTTGGGGGGTCTGGTGCCTCCTGATCGCCCTGTGACTGATCGTCACAGTGGCGTGACTGTCCGCTATGGCATGGTCCATCGGCTTCCGTCGGTGATGAACACCTGGGAGGGCAATTCCATCGGTTTGGCCGACGCGGCTGGACAGATGGTGTAGTTGTAGTGCCGAGGACAAGCCGTTCGTCCTATAACCGACTCGACTCGCGTCCGCCATTTCGGGCAACGCGGGTCAAGGTGCAGAATTTAGAGGAAAGAACCGAGAAGGTTCGGTTCTCCCGAGGAGGCCGCTCATGACCGCTCGCACCCCTGATGCCGAGCCGCTGCTGACCCCGGCTGAGGTCGCCACCATGTTCCGCGTCGACCCCAAGACGGTCACGCGGTGGGCGAAGGCCGGCAAGCTCACGTCGATCCGCACGCTCGGCGGGCACCGCCGCTACCGCGAGGCCGAGGTCCGCGCTCTGCTCGCGGGCATCCCGCAGCAGCGCAGCGAGGCCTGAACAACTGCATAACCGGGCATACCGGCAGGTCCCCCAACCCGCCGGGCAGCCCGAACCGTAGCTCCAAGCGACGCGGGTCCTGCCCCAACAGGGCCCTCGCCCACGGTTCCGAGACATCAGCCAGGGTGCGTCGTCGATCGCGCTGGACTCCGCCGGGTCCAGCGCGATCTTTTTTGTGCGCGCAACGACCGGTCCGGACACCTCTGTGAGCGGGCTTGTCGAAGTCTGGGGAGGGGTGTCGGAACAGCTGTGGGACATCCTTCGACAGCAGTACAATTGCACATATTAAATTGACCAGTTGTAGGAGCCGGGTAAGTACCGCCGTTTCAAAAACTCATGCGGTGACACCCGTCACATGCCAGGCTACTTGTTGCCTCCGGCGTATGTGCGCTAGTGGAAGCCCGTGTTCCAGCACCCTTGCCACACAAGGGTGTTGAGGATGCGGACCGTCACGCGGGGGAGGGGCTCTCGTCCTCGACCCGCTCGCCGGTGCCGTCCTCGGGGCCGGGCGTCTGCAGGGCCAGGCGGAGCAGCTGGTGGCAGACCGGACAGTGCCGGGTCACATGGCGGTACGAGGACGCGGCCGACAGATGTGCGCGGAGCAGCGCCCGCGTCGCGTGCCTCGCCGATGCCGCCATACGCCACCTCCGGGGGCCGTACGGGAACGGTGCTCTGACTCCTGGGGTACCGACGGAATGTGACGCCGTCAAGGGCGCGGGCGCCACCAGGGCGGCCGTATACGGTCCGGGGGCGGATTCGGGATACCGGATGCGCCGCGAGGGGCGTGAGGGGCCTTCAGGGCCCTCGGCCCGCACCGGAGACGGCGCGGCCGGCCCGGCCCGGAACGGCGGTGGACACACCAAGAGGGCCCGCTCCCTCTCGGGGGCGGGCCCTCTTGCTTCACGCGGTCCTGACGGGATTTGAACCCGCGGCCTCCACCTTGACAGGGTGGCGAGCACTCCAAACTGCTCCACAGGACCAGGTTTCGCTGCGCTGTTCGTGCGTTGCGCTGCGAGAAGGACTCTACAGGAGCCTGGCCCCCTGGTCGAACTCACCCTGTGTGGGGGCGTCGTCACGGCGGTTACGGGACCGCCGCGTCGATCGCCTTCACGATCCGCTTGTCGGAGACGGGGTACGCCGTGCCCAGCGCGTGGGCGAAGTAGCTCACCCGCAGCTCCTCGATCATCCAGCGGATGTCCAGGACCGACGCCGGGACGGGACGGCCCCGCGGCATCTGCTCCAGCAGCCAGGCGTACTCGTCCTGCATCTCGCGGATCTTCTCCATGCGGGTGGTGTCCCGCTGGACGTTCGTCGGCATCTGCTGGAGCCGGCGGTCCGCCGCCACCAGATAGCGCATCAGGTCCGGCAGCCGGCGCAGCCCGGTCTCCGTCACGAAGCCCGGCTTCACCAGGGCGTCCAGCTGCCCGCGCACGTCCTGGAGGTTGGCCAGCAGCGCGGGGCTGCGTACGGCCTTCAGACGGCGCTCACACGCCTGCCAGGCGGCGAGCACCTGCTGCACCTGGGCGACCGTGCGCACCGTCGTGTCGACGATGTCCGCGCGGACCTTGTCGTACAGCTTCCGGTACGCCTCCTCGTCCCACGCGGGGCCGCCGAAGTCGGCGATGAGCTTGTCGGCCGCCGCCATCGCGCAGTCGTCGAACAGCGCCTGGATGGAGCCGTGCGGATTCGCCGACAGCGCGAGCTTCTGCGCGTTCGTCAGCTTCTCGGAAGCGAACTTCGCGGGATTGACCGGGATGTTGCGCAGGATCAGGCGGCGGGTGCCCTTCCACATCGCCTCGGCCTGCTCGGCCTCCGTGTCGAAGAGGCGCACGGACACCGTGTCGCCGTCGTCGACGAGCGCCGGGTACGCCTTGACCGGCTGGCCGGCACGGCGGGTCTCGAAGACGCGGGTGAGGGTGCCGATGGTCCAGTCGGTGAGGCCCTTGCGCTCCAGGGACTCCCCGCCCTGCCGTACGGCGGTCGCCGCCGCGGCCTGGGACAGGGCCTTGCGCGCCTTGGGCTTCAGCTGAAGCCTCAGTGCCTCCAGGTCCTTGTCCTCGGCCAGCTTGCGGCGGCGTTCGTCGACGATCCGGAAGGTGATGCGCAGGTGGTCCGGCACCTTCGACCAGTCGAAGTCGTCCGCCTCGAAGGGCACGCCGACCATCCGCTTCAGCTCGCGGGCCATCGTCACGGTCAGCGGCTCCTGGAGGGGCACCGCCTTCTCCAGGAACGCCTTGGCGTAGTTCGGCGCGGGCACGTAGTTGCGGCGGATCGGTTTCGGGAGCGAACGGATCAGCTCCGTCACCAACTCCTCCCGCAGACCCGGGATCTGCCAGTCGAAGCCCTCGTCGGTGACCTGGTTGAGGACCTGCAGCGGGATGTGCACGGTCACGCCGTCGGCGTCCGCGCCCGGCTCGAACTGGTAGGTGACGCGGAACTTCAGCTGCCCCTGCCGCCAGGTGTCGGGGTAGTCGGCCTTGGTGACCGCCTCCGCCGACTCCCGGATCAGCATCTCCCGTTCGAAGTCCAGGAAGTCGGGCTGCTCGTGCCGCTTGCGCTTCCACCAGGAGTCGAAGTGCGCGCCGGAGACGACGTGTTCGGGGACCCGCTGGTCGTAGAAGTCGAACAGGGTCTCGTCGTCCACGACGATGTCGCGGCGCCGGGCCCGGTGCTCCAGCTCCTCGACCTCGCTCAGCAGCTTGCGGTTGTCCGCGAAGAACTTGTGATGGGTGCGCCAGTCGCCCTCGACCAGCGCGTTGCGGATGAACAGCTCGCGGCTGACCTCCGGGTCGATCCGGCCGTAGTTCACCTTCCGCTGGGCGACGATCGGCACGCCGTACAGCGTGACCTTCTCGTACGCCATGACCGCGGCCTGGTCCTTCTCCCAGTGCGGCTCGGAGTAGGTGCGCTTGACGAGGTGGCCGGCGAGGGGTTCGACCCACTCGGGTTCGATCTTCGCGTTGACGCGGGCCCAGAGGCGGCTGGTCTCCACCAGCTCCGCGGACATCACGAAACGCGGCTGCTTCCTGAACAGGGCCGAGCCGGGGAAGATCGCGAACTTGGCGTTGCGCGCGCCCAGGTACTCGTTCTTGTTGCCGTCCTTCACGTCCTTCATCCCGATGTGGGACAGCAGGCCGGCGAGGAGGGAGACGTGGATGCGGTCGGCGGGGGCGTCGTCCTCGTTGAGGTGGATGCCCATCTGCTTGGCGACCGTGCGCAGCTGGGTGTAGATGTCCTGCCATTCGCGGATGCGCAGGAAGTTCAGGTACTCCTGCTTGCACATGCGGCGGAAGGAGCTGGAGCCCCGTTCCTTCTGCTGCTCGCGGATGTACCGCCACAGGTGGAGATAGGCGAGGAAGTCGCTGGTCTCGTCCTTGAAGCGGGCGTGCATCTGGTCGGCCTGGGTCTGCTTGTCGGCCGGGCGCTCGCGCGGGTCCTGGATGGACAGCGCGGCCGCTATGACCATGACCTCGCGGACACAGCCGTTGCGCTCCGCCTCCAGCACCATGCGGGCCAGGCGCGGGTCGACGGGCAGCTGGGCCAGCTTGCGGCCGGTCTCGGTGAGCCGTTTGCGCGGGTCCTTCTGCTGCGGGTCGAGCGCGCCCAGCTCCTGCAGGAGCTGCACACCGTCGCGGATGTTGCGGTGGTCCGGCGGGTCGATGAAGGGGAACTTCTCGATGTCGCCGAGGCCGGCGGCGGTCATCTGCAGGATGACGGAGGCCAGGTTGGTGCGCAGGATCTCCGCGTCCGTGAACTCCGGGCGGGCGAGGAAGTCCTCCTCGCTGTACAGCCGGATGCAGATGCCGTCGGACGTACGGCCGCAGCGGCCCTTGCGCTGGTTGGCGCTGGCCTGCGAGATCGGCTCGATGGGCAGCCGCTGGACCTTGGTGCGGTGGCTGTAGCGGGAGATCCGGGCGAAGCCGGGGTCGATGACGTACTTGATGCCGGGGACGGTCAGGGACGTCTCCGCGACGTTGGTCGCGAGGACGATCCGGCGGCCGGTGTGCGGCTGGAAGACCCGGTGCTGCTCGGCGTGCGAGAGCCGGGCGTACAGCGGCAGGATCTCGGTGAACCGGTACTTCTTCTTCTCCAGCGCGTCGGCGGTGTCGCGGATCTCCCGCTCGCCGGAGAGGAAGACGAGGATGTCGCCCTGGCCCTCGGCCATCAGCTCCTCGACGGCGTCCGTGATCGCGGTGATCTGGTCGCGGTCGGCGTCGTCGGAGTCCTCTTCGAGGAGCGGGCGGTAGCGCACCTCCACCGGATACGTCCGGCCGCTGACCTCGATGATCGGGGCGTCGCCGAAGTGCCGGGAGAAACGCTCGGGGTCGATGGTCGCCGAGGTGATGACGACCTTGAGGTCGGGCCGCTTCGGCAGCAGCTGCGCGAGATACCCGAGCAGGAAGTCGATGTTGAGGGACCGCTCGTGGGCCTCGTCGATGATGATCGTGTCGTAGGCGCGCAGCTCGCGGTCGGTCTGGATCTCGGCGAGCAGGATGCCGTCCGTCATCAGCTTGATGAAGGTGGCGTCCGGGTTCACCTGGTCGGTGAAGCGGACCTTCCAGCCGACGGCCTCGCCGAGCGGCGTCCGCAGCTCCTCGGCCACCCGCTCGGCGACCGTGCGGGCCGCGATCCGGCGGGGCTGGGTGTGCCCGATCATGCCGCGCACGCCGCGGCCCAGCTCGAGACAGATCTTGGGGATCTGGGTGGTCTTGCCGGACCCGGTCTCACCGGCCACGATCACCACCTGGTGATCCCGGATGGCGGCCGCGATCTCGTCCTTCTTCTGGCTGACCGGCAGCTGCTCGGGGTAGGTCACGGCGGGGACGCGCAGGCGCCGCCCGGCCATCCGGTCCTCGGCCTTCGCCACCTCCGCCTCGATCTCGGCGAGCAC
Organism: Streptomyces sp. JB150; assembly: GCF_011193355.1. Taxonomy (GTDB): domain Bacteria; phylum Actinomycetota; class Actinomycetes; order Streptomycetales; family Streptomycetaceae; genus Streptomyces. The sequence continues at coordinate 3,572,159 of NZ_CP049780.1, read as the reverse complement.
GGCGGCCCTGGCCTCCGGCTTGCGGATCTTGCGTGCCCCTTCGAGCCTGCGCCCGAGCCGGTGCGCGTCGCGCAGCGACAGCTCGGTCAGGCGGGAGGCGAGGGAGCCGAGGGCGGGGGCGGGATGCGTAGACATACGCAGTCCAGGATCGCATCCCGCCGATTTCTCTGGCGAGTGGATATCGCCCGGGGGCACCGGACATGCGACAAGGCCCCGATCCGAAGATCGGGGCCTTTGCTGTGGCTGGGGCCGGGGTCGAACCGGCGACCTTCCGCTTTTCAGGCGGACGCTCGTACCAACTGAGCTACCCAGCCACGAGGTTTCACGTGAAACGAAAACCTCAGCGGTCCTGACGGGATTTGAACCCGCGGCCTCCACCTTGACAGGGTGGCGAGCACTCCAAACTGCTCCACAGGACCAGGTGTGGGTTGTGTGCGAACCGACTACGCAAGTGTCGCACACCGTACTGCGTGCCCCCAACGGGATTCGAACCCGTGCTACCGCCTTGAAAGGGCGGCGTCCTAGGCCGCTAGACGATGAGGGCTATCGGCCCGCCTGGGCGCTTCTCAGCGCGTCGGGGACGTGAGAAGCATATGGGATGGCGGGAGAGATCGCCAAAACGGTTTACGGAGAGGGGCGCCGGGAGGCGGACGGCGGGGTGCCCGGGCCGGTCGGGGAGCCGGTGGCCGAGCCGGTCGGGGACGGGGACGCGCCCGGGGTGTTCTCCTCCACGAGATGGCGGCTGACCTCCGCCGTCGTCTGGCCGAGGCCGCCCAGCCGGATGGCGTCCCAGGCCTGGAGGCGGCGGGTGTCGCGGTCGAAGTAGAGGATCGACGCCTCGATCGGGTCCGGGTACTTCCCCTCCACCGCGCGCAGTCCGCTGCCGCCCGTCGAGCCCTCGACGCGCAGCCGGGTGCCGTACTTCATGACCTCCGTCTGCTGGTGGTGGACATGGCCGGCCAGCACCAGCGGGACCTCGCCGTCCGTCTGGCGGGCCGCCGCCGGTTCGTGGGCGATGGCGACGTCCACCGGTGTGCCGGCCGCCCGCTGGTCGCGCAGCGCCGAGGCCAGGCGGGCGCCCGCCAGCTCCTGGGATTGCTCGGCGCCCGGCTTGGCGGCCCGGTCGGGGGTGAACTGGGGATCGCCGATGCCGGCGAACCGCAGTCCGGCGACGGACACCGCGCGGCCGTCGTCGAGGACGTGGACGTTGTCCAGGCCCTCCAGATAGCGCTGGGTGAGCCGGGAGTCGTGGTTGCCGCGGACCCAGACGTAGGGGGCGCCCAGATCCTCGATGGGGTCGAGGAAGCCGTTCTCCGCCGCCGTGCCGTGGTCCATCGTGTCGCCGGAGTCCACGATGACGTTCACCTCGTACTGCTCCACCAGCGACGCGATGATCTTCCAGCTCGCCGGGTTGAGGTGGATGTCCGAGACGTGCAGGACGCGGATGGTGGTCGGGTCGGGCGCGTAGGCGGGGAGCGTCGAGGTGGCGTCGTACAGCTTGGTCACGTTCGTCACCAGGCGCGCCAACTCCTTCTGGTAGACGTCGAATTCCGTGACGATGCTGCGGGCGTCGCCGACCAGGGAGGGCGCGGAGCTGAGCAGTCCGGAGAAGCGGGGTTCCAGGACCGACTTCGGGTTCCAGGTCGCCCACGCCGTCACGCCGGACGCGGCGAGCAGCGTCAGGGCGAGGCCGCCGGCGGCCAGGGCGCGGCGCGGGCGGCGGTAGACGGCGAGTCCGAGGGCGGTGGCTCCGGCGACCACGGCGACGCCGGAGCGGACGGCCAGGTCGAGGGTGCCGTCGCCCACGTCGCGGGTGATCTCGTCCTGGAGGCCGGAGATGCGTTCGGGGTGGTCGACCAGGGCCTGGGAGCGGACCGGGTCGAGCTGGTCGACGTTGACGTCCAGGCGGACCGGGGCGATGTGGCTGTCCAGGTGCAGGGCGCCCAGCGGCGAGACGTTGATCTTCGTGCCGCCGGTGAAGGAGGGGCGCAGGGTCATCGTCGTGTCCATCGGCCCGACCGGGACCCGTACCTGCCCGACGGCCAGCAGTCCCAGCCAGCCGCCGAACAGGACGACCGCGACCAGGCCGAGGGCGCGGGCCCAGGGGCGGGACCGGCCGGCGAGTTCGGGCGAGGGCTGTCCGGGCGAGGGGCTGGGGGTTCGGGTGTGGGACGACGTGCGCATTCGGTTCCGGGCGTTCAGGACTGCGGCGAGGACGCGGGCCATTGGGGCCTTGTGCCCAGGTCCGCCGGTGGCTATGCGGTGCACCGAATCGGCGGCGGGGCCTCGCGCGCGCCAAGGTCTCTCGCGCGCCGGGGCCTCTCGTACGGCGGGGGCGTGCCGGACAATGGGCCTGTGCTGGAGATGACGCGCGAGGAGTTCGAGGAACTGGTCGCCGAGGCGCTGGACCGGATCCCGCCGGAGCTGACGCGGCTGATGGACAACGTCGCGGTGTTCGTCGAGGACGAACCGCCCGCCGACGATCCCGAGCTGCTCGGGCTCTACGAGGGGACTCCGCTGACCGAGCGCGGCGAGTGGTACGCCGGGGTGCTGCCGGACCGGATCACCATCTACCGGGGTCCCACGCTGCGGATCTGCGAGAGCCGGGAGGACGTCGTCGCGGAGACCGAGATCACCGTGGTGCACGAGATCGCCCACCACTTCGGGATCGACGACGCCCGGCTGCACGCGCTGGGGTACGGGTGAGCGGGGCGCGGGCCATGGGCGCCGCGGGCCGGTGCCGCGGCTGAGCGCCGCACGATTCGGTGGTTCCGCGGCGGTCCGCGCGTGTCCTCTTGCGGGCGGCGGGAGTTGGGCACATTGACTCTTCACCGGCCCCCGGAGGTGGCTGCTCGTGCGCCCCTTGTACGTACCCGTCCGCCTGGCCGCCACCGTCGTGGCCGTCGCCGCCGCCACCGGCTGCATGAGCGTGGGTGACGGCGACGCAGGCCGGGCCAGGCCGTCCCACTCGGCCGGGTCCGGGGGCGGCGAGGCAGCCGACGGGGGCCCGGCGGTCTCCGGCGGCGCCGGGTACCAGGGCGTGGCGGCCGGGGACGCCGAGCGCGCCGACGGCAAGGGCAAGGGCAAGAAGAAGGGCAAGCGGGGCGACGACGGGGCGGGTGCGTCGGCGGCGCCGTCGGCCTCCGCGCCGGCTCGCGGCGGCGCGTCCGCCTCGCCGCCGCCCCGACCCGGGCAGACCGCCAAGCCCGGGGGCGGCGGCCCGAGGCCCACGCCGGACCAGCCGACGCCCACCCGCACCACGCCGGCGCCCGAGCCGCCCGCGCCGTCACCGGAACCGCCGTCCTCCCCGGAGCCCACGGTCGCGGAGCCGTCCTCCTCCGCGCACCCGGAACCGGGACCGCAGCTGGCGGACCGCGAGCCGGCGCCGGAGGCGGGGGCACCGGCGTAGGAGGGTGCGGCGTGACCTGGGGCATCGGCGGCGGGTGCGGTGCGCGACGACGGCGGGTGCTCTGCGCGGCGGTGGGTGCCGGGCGTCCTCCGGGTGGCCGGGTGGCCGGGTGGTGGGTGTGGCGCACGCCTCTGGGCTCGCGGTTTGCCTTCGGGGGTGAGGAGTGCGTATGGTGGTAGATCGTTTGATCCCATTTGCCCGGCGCCAACGCAGAGAGCGCCGTGTGGCGCGTACTCTCCTTTGCCGTGGCGGACCGCATCGAGGCGGTCGTGTGCGAAACACGGAGTTGACGGGCGCGTGCCGATGAGACTCCGGAAGGTTTCGCAGACGTATGTCCATCTTCAGTTCTGACCATGCCGTCGTGTCCGAGGACGAGGTCGTGACGGAGGCCGCCGAGGCGGCCCAGCCGACCGAGGCGACCGAGGCGACCGATGCGACCGAGGCGGCGCAGTCCGCCGAGGCCGTCGAGTCCGCCGAGGACACCACCCCCGAGATCACCTTCGCCGACCTCGGTCTCCCCGAGGGCGTCGTGCGCAAGCTCGCGCAGAACGGTGTGGTCACCCCCTTCCCGATCCAGGCCGCGACCATCCCGGACGCCCTGGCCGGCAAGGACATCCTCGGCCGGGGCCGCACCGGCTCCGGCAAGACCCTCTCCTTCGGTCTGCCGACGCTGGCCCGGCTGGCCGGCGGCCGCACCGAGCGCAAGCGCCCGCGGGCCGTCATCCTCACCCCCACGCGTGAGCTGGCCATGCAGGTCGCCGACGCCCTCCAGCCGTACGGCGACGTGCTCGGCCTGCGCATGAAGGTCGTCTGCGGCGGTACGTCCATGGGCAACCAGATCTACGCCCTGGAGAAGGGCGTCGACATCCTCGTCGCCACCCCGGGCCGGCTGCGCGACATCATCAACCGCGGCGCCTGCTCGCTGGAGGACGTGCAGATCTCCGTCCTCGACGAGGCCGACCAGATGTCCGACCTGGGCTTCCTGCCCGAGGTCACCGAACTGCTCGACCAGGTGCCGGCCGGCGGCCAGCGCATGCTCTTCTCCGCCACGATGGAGAACGAGATCAAGACGCTCGTCGACCGCTACCTGAACGAGCCGGTGCTGCACGAGGTGGACGCGGCGCAGGGCGCGGTGACGACCATGTCGCACCACATCCTGATCGTGAAGCCCAAGGACAAGGCGCCGGTCACCGCCGCGATCGCCTCCCGCAAGGGCCGCACCATCGTCTTCGTCCGCACCCAGCTGGGCGCGGACCGCGTCGCCGAGCAGCTGCGCGACGCCGGGGCCAAGGCCGAGGCGCTGCACGGCGGCATGACGCAGGGCGCCCGGACCCGGACCCTGGCGGACTTCAAGGACGGGTACGTCAACGTGCTGGTCGCCACGGACGTCGCCGCGCGCGGCATCCACGTCGACGGCATCGACCTCGTGCTGAACGTCGACCCCGCCGGCGACCACAAGGACTACCTGCACCGGGCCGGCCGTACCGCCCGCGCGGGCCGTACCGGCACCGTCGTCTCGCTGGCCCTGCCGCACCAGCGGCGCCAGATCTTCCGCCTGATGGAGGACGCGGGCGTCGACGCCTCGCGCCACATCATCCAGGGCGGCGGCGCCTTCGACCCCGAGGTCGCCGAGATCACCGGCGCCCGGTCCATGACCGAGGTGCAGGCCGAGTCCGCGGGCCACGCCGCCCAGCAGGCCGAGCGTGAGGTCGCCCAGCTCGCCAAGCAGCTGGAGCGCGCCCAGCGCCGGGCCGCCGAGCTGCGCGAGGAGGCCGACCGTCTGGTCGCCCGCATGGCGCGGGAGCGGGGCGAGGACCCGGAGACCGCGATCGCCGAGGCCAACGCCGTCGTCGAGACGCCGGCCGCCGAGGCCCGCGTCGAGACCGTCGTGGTGCCGGAGCAGCCGGCGGCGCAGGACGTGGACCGGGCGGAGCGCGTGGAGCGCCGGGACGGCGAGCGGGGCGGTGACCGGGGCGGCTTCCGCCGCGACGACCGTCGTGACGAGCGGCGTGACGAGCGTCGTCCGTTCGACCGGGACCGTGACCGGGACCGTGGTTTCGACCGTGGTGACCGCAACCGCGACCGTGGGTTCGAGCGCCGTGACGACCGTGGTGGCCGCTCCTTCGAGCGCCGGGACGGCGAGCGCGGTGGCTTCCGCCGGGACGACCGCTCCGGTCACCGCGGCAGCGACCGTCCGTTCAACCGTGACCGCCAGGGCGACCGCCCCGGCTTCCGCTCCGCCGGCCACGAGCGCCCGTACGGCCGTCGTGACGACCACCGCGCCGGTGGCTCCTTCGGCCGCCGCGAGGACAAGCCGCGCTGGAAGCGCAACGGCTGACACAGCAGCTGACGCCGGCCGCCCGTGCGGCGGCCGGCCGTGAGAGGGCCCGTACGACTCCGGTCGTACGGGCCCTCTCCGCTACCGAGATGTGACGTGTGTCACGCATCCGGGGTGGGCATCGCTGGGGGCATGACAAACAACGCGAGGGTGTCGGACGAAGAGCGGCTGGCCCAGCTCGGCTACACGCAGGTTCTCGCCCGCCGCATGTCGGCGTTCTCCAACTACGCGGTCTCCTTCACCATCATCTCGGTGCTCTCGGGCTGCCTGACGCTCTACCTGTTCGGGTTGAACACCGGCGGCCCCGCCGTGATGACCTGGGGCTGGGTGGCCGTGGGCCTGATGACCCTGTTCGTCGGCCTGGCGATGGCGGAGATCTGCTCCGCGTACCCGACCTCGGCGGGACTGTACTTCTGGGCGCACCGGCTGGCCCCGGCGCGCAGCGCGGCGGCGTGGGCCTGGTTCACGGGCTGGTTCAACGTGCTGGGGCAGGTCGCCGTGACCGCCGGGATCGACTTCGGGGCGGCGTCCTTCCTCGGCGCCTATCTGAACCTGGAGTTCGGCTGGGAGGTCACCCCCGGCCGTACGATCCTCCTCTTCGCGGCGATCCTGCTGCTGCACGGCCTGCTGAACACCTTCGGCGTGCGGATCGTCGCCCTCCTCAACAGCGTCAGCGTGTGGTGGCACGTGCTCGGCGTGGCGGTGATCGTCGGCGCGCTGGCCCTGGTGCCGGACCGTCACCAGCCCGCCTCCTTCGTCTTCGGCGAGTTCGTCAACAACACCGGCTGGGGCAGCGGGGCGTACGTCGTGCTGCTGGGGCTGCTGATGGCGCAGTACACCTTCACCGGCTACGACGCCTCCGCCCACATGACCGAGGAGACGCACGACGCGTCGACGGCCGGGCCGAAGGGCATCGTCCGGTCGATCTGGACCTCCTGGGTCGCCGGCTTCGTCCTCCTGCTCGGTTTCACCTTCGCCATCCAGTCCTACGAGGGCGCCCTCACCTCCCCGACCGGCGCGCCGCCCGCGCAGATCCTGCTCGACGCCCTCGGCGTGACCGCGGGCAAGCTGCTGCTGCTCGTGGTGATCGGGGCGCAGCTCTTCTGCGGCATGGCGTCGGTCACCGCGAACAGCCGCATGATCTACGCCTTCTCCCGCGACGGCGCGCTGCCCTTCTCCCGCGTCTGGCACACGGTCAGCCCGCGCACCCGGACGCCGGTCGCGGCGGTCTGGCTGGCGGCGGGCGGCGCGCTGGCGCTCGGGCTGCCGTATCTGATCAACGTCACGGCGTACGCCGCGGTGACCTCGATCGCCGTGATCGGGCTCTACATCGCCTACGCCATCCCCACCCTGCTGCGGCTGCGCAAGGGCGACGCGTTCGAACGCGGGCCCTGGCACCTGGGGCGCTGGTCGCGCGCGGTCGGGGTGGTGGCGGTCGGCTGGGTCGGCGTGATCACCGTCCTGTTCATGCTGCCGCAGGTGTCGCCGGTCACCCCCGAGACCTTCAACTACGCGCCGGTCGCCGTGCTGGTGGTGCTGGGCTTCGCCGCGAGCTGGTGGGCGTTCTCAGCCCGGCACTGGTTCCTGCGTACGGCGGCGGACCGGCCCGCCGTGACGGAAACCGCCGATTCGTAGCCTCCGGCGCATTTCGCTCACCGCCCCGGCCACGGGTCCGGCGTCCGCCGGGCACCGGGCCGCGCCGAGTCACCGATACCCGATCGGAGACGCGGCCCGATCCGGCTATGCTCGGGGTGGCGAACATCGCCTCGGGCCGTTAGCTCAATTGGCAGAGCAGTGGACTTTTAATCCATTGGTTGTGGGTTCGAGTCCCACACGGCCTACGGTGCGCAGCGGAGGTCTCGGCCTCCGAGCTGCTGGAAGCGCCTCGACCGGTTGTCCGCGGTCGGGGCGCTTCGTCGTGACGCCGGGCGTACCGGCGCGTCGCCGGTGCGCGTGAAGGCCCTGTGGAAGCGGCCGTGGCGCCCCTTGCGCCTCTTGTACACTCCCCACGCTTCATCGCGCCGACTCGGGGGAAATTCATGGGCGTTCCCGTCAGTCGCGTCGTCCGCCAGGTGGCCTCCGAGCACGCCCCAGGGGAGCGGGACCTGCTGGACGCGGTCGAGGGGATGACGCCGCGGGACAGACGGCGGCACCTGGCGAAGATGAGGCGGGCTCCGTCCACGTCCACCGTCGAGTTCGGGCTGGAGGTCGTCGTACCGCTGGTGACGCCGGTGCTGTGGCTGGTGCTCACCGAGGCGGCCAGGGGGGCGGCGGCGACGGCGGTACGGGCTTCGGCGCAGGCTGCGCGCTCCCGCTGGCGTCGGTGGCGGGGCCGCGCGCCGGAGGACGAACCCGAGCTCCCGCTGCCGCTGTCGGCGGAGCAGCCCGGCGTGGTGCGCGAGGCGGTGCTCACGCGGTGCGTAGGGCAGGGCGGGTCGGCGAATCAGGATCCGTCCGCCGGACAGGGCGAGCCGGAGGGGCTGCGGGACTGGCTGGCCAGGGGCGGCCAGACCGCGATGAACGCGTACGCGGCCGACTACCGCACCCTGCGGGACGCACTGGCCGAGCATCCGCCCGCGCGCGGTATCCACAGGATGTGTACGGACCGGTACATGGCCCTGTCGGTGGCCCTGTACGACGTCCTCCACCCCTCGGGGGGCGTGACCGCCCCGCGGGACGGCCAGTAGCGGCCCGGCGCCGGCTCGGCAGGTGGCGGTTCGGGGGTGTCGCCCGTTCCTCGGCCCGGCAGGTGGCGGTTCCGGGCCTTCGCCCGTACCTCAGCCCGGCAAGTGGCGGTTCGGGGCCTTCGCCTGCTCCTCGTGTTCGGGAAGGACGACCACGTCCACGCCCCGCGCCGCCAGGGCCCCCGCGCCGTCCGCTCCCGCCACGAACGTGTCCGGCTCCCGCCATGCCGTGACGACCCTGCGGACACCGGCGTCCAGGATCAGACCGGCGCAGGGGCGGGGCCGGGAGGCGCGGCGCGTACAGGGCTCCAGGCTGCTGTAGACGGTCGCGGTGGGCAGCCGCGGGTCCGCCGGGTCGATCTTCGCCAGGGCCGCCTCCTCCGCGTGGACGACCGGGTCGTCGCCCTCGCGGGAGTGGCCGCGGGCGAGTTCCGTGCCGTCGGCGGCGACGACGATCGCGCCGACGCTGAAGGCGGTCGCGGAGGGCGGGCACTGCGCCGCCAGGGCGCAGGCCCGGGCCAGCCAGTGGTGGTCGGCGGCCACCGCGGTCGTGCCGGTGCCGGGGGCGGTCGGCTGGTAGCGCATCAGCACCACGTCACCGACCGGGCGGGTCTCCACCAGGCGCAGGCGGCCCGCCTGGTAGGGACCGGGACCGAACAGCCGGGGGGCGTCCGGGTCGCCGACGAAGAGGGGCGCCAGGGCGAGCTGGAGTTCGTCGGCCAGACCCTGTCGGAGCAGCTGGGTGTGGACCGTGCCGCCGCCCTCGACCATCAGCCGCCGTACGCCCCGCAGGTCGTGCAGATGCTCCAGGACGGTGCGCCAGTCCCAGGCGCCGGCGAGCGGCACCACCGCCGCGGTGTCCGCGATGCCCGACGCCCGCAGGCGGCCGGCGCCCTCGGGGGTCGTGTAGACGACCTTCTCGCCGCCGGTGTGCCAGAACCGCGCCCCGGGGTCGAGGTCGCCGGTGGCGCTGACCGTGACCTTCAGCGGGTACTCCGGTTTCCCGGCCGCCGTCCGGGCCGCGCGGCGCTCGGGGGAGTTCACCAGCAGCCGCGGGTTGTCGGCGCGGATCGTGCCGGCGCCCACCAGGATCGCGTCGACGGACGCCCGCACCTCGTCGACCCGGTCGAAGTCGGCCGGGCCGGACAGCAGCAGCCGCTCGGGGCCGGTGTCGTCCAGGAAGCCGTCCAGGGAGACGGCGGCGGAGAGCAGGACGTACGGGTAGGGCATCGGCGCACCCATCTGGAGACGGCAGAATCCCGGGTCGGTTCCCAGTGAAACTACCTCTGGCGCGAGGGGTCCCGCGCATGGCGTACACTGGAATCACCGACGCGGGGTGGAGCAGCTCGGTAGCTCGCTGGGCTCATAACCCAGAGGTCGCAGGTTCAAATCCTGTCCCCGCTACTGAAGGCTCAGGGCCGGAATCCGGAAACGGGTTTCGGCCCTGAGTGTTTTCCGCGCCTCCCGAGGGCTCTCACGTTGCCCGTGTGGCCGAAGACGTACGGCGGGTCCCGATCGTCACCGCGCGTGCGTGACCAACCCCACTGCGCATAACATCTGAGTCACCATCAAAAACGCGGACACTGCTGAAGCGTTTGAGAGTTGAGGTCAACTCGCCCGTTTTTAGCCGCTCCTGGGCGCTACGTCCGCCCGGCGAACCGTAATGATCAAGCGGAACGGCTTGGAAATCACCCCCTGGTTCTATTAACGTCCGATAACGCAGCGCGGTCGTCCCAGCCGTCACCAGAGGCGGCTCCGTGCGCACGCGCCGAATCCCGTGAGGGAACCGGGGAACCACCACCTTGGGGTGAATCGGGCGTAAGGGGTCGGGTCCACAGCGGCTGAAAACCGCGCAGGACACGGCTGGTTTACGCGCGTAGGAGACCTTCCTGCTCCGAACCCGTCAGCTAACCCGGTAGGCGAGAAGGAAGGAAAGGAGTACGCCCACGTGGCGTCCAACCGGCCTGCCCCCGAGGCCCCGTTCGTGCCTGGCCAGCGCACCGCCGACCCCGCCGACACCTTCGTGTACGGCGATCAGCGCACCGACGAGGGCCCGTGGGAGGAGTGGAACCCGACTGCGGAATCCATTCGCCCCGTACGCGGCCGGCATCGCGTCACCAAGCAGCGCGGCGGACTCGCCCGCAGCTCCACCGTGCTGGGCGTCGGTGTCATAGCCGCCGTCGGCGCGGGCGGCATGGCCACCGCGCAGACCGGCAAGCCGCCGGTCTCCATCTCCATGCCCGACCTGCCGAACGTCGGCTCGCTCATCTCCGACGACACCGAGGCCGAGGCCCCGGAGGTCGCTGCCACCCCGCTCAGCGGCATCGGCGTCACCGCCGCCGACTCCGGGCAGGGCACCACCGACGCCGGCGAGGCGCTGCGCGCCCGCATCATGGCGCAGGCCGAGCAGCAGCAGGACCAGGTCGAGTCCAAGGCCGCCGCCGAGGCGCTGGCCGCCGCCGAGAAGGAGGCCGCCGAGGCCGCCGCCAAGGCGGAGAAGGAGGCCGAGGCCAAGGCCGCCGCCGCGAAGAAGGCCGCCGAGGAGGAGGCCCGCAAAAAGGCCGAGGCGGAGCGCCTGGCCGAGCTGGCCAAGCAGTACACGCTGCCGACCTCGTCGTACGTCCTCACCGCGAGCTACGGCCAGGCCGGCGCCATGTGGTCCTCCGGCTACCACACCGGCCTCGACTTCGCCGCGCCCACCGGCACCCTCATCAAGGCCGTCCACTCCGGCACCATCACGGAGGCCGGCTGGGACGGGCCGTACGGCTACAAGACCGTCCTCACCCTGGAGGACGGCACCGAGATCCTCTACGCCCACCAGTCGTCGATCGGCGTCAGCGTGGGCCAGAAGGTCACCACGGGCGAGGTCATCGGCCGCGTGGGCGCCACGGGCAACGTCAGCGGCGCGCATCTGCACATGGAGGTCCACACCGCCGCCGGCGGCGCGCTGGACCCGATGGCCTGGCTGCGGAGCAAGGGCCTCACCCCCTGACGCACCCGTCCTTCTGTTCCGCTTCTCTTCGTCCTACTCCCGGTCCCCGGCGGTCCTGACGGCAACCCCCCGACGTCAGGGCTGCCGGTCAGCGGCCCGCCGTCCGGTCACGTCCGGTACGGGTTCCAGGCCGGATACGGCGCCTGGTAGACGGTCTGCGGCGTCCGCTGCACGGGGTGCGGCGGTTGGTACGCCGGGTAGGCCGGGTACGGCGCCCCCGGTCCCGGCTGCGGAGGCCACGGCATCATCACCGGCACCGGCGGCGCCGTCATCCGCGCCGCGTACTCCAGGGCCGGACGGGCGGCCTCCCGGCGGCGCCACAGCTCGTGCAGCAGCTCCCGCTCCCGCGGGACGAAGTCCGCGCCGGCCCGGCCGCGCCGCCCCCGGTGCCGCAGGAACGCCAGCGACGTCGCGTACGCCTCGTACTCGGTGACCGCGCGGGCCGCCGGTTTGCCGAGGTGGTGCCGGGCGTGGTCGCGGGCCAGCCGGCGGGCCCGCATCGAGCCGAGCGCGAACGGCTCCGCCGGACCCAGCCAGCCGGCGGCCACGTACGCGGGCAGCTCCTCGCGGACGGTGCGCAGCTCCCGCTGTCGGGTCCAGATCACCAGCCAGGTCAGCAGCCCGAACGCGGGCACCATGAACGCGGCGTACACCGCGAGGAACGCGAAGCCGCCGAAGCTCGCGGAGCCGTTCCACAGCGCGTGCATGCCCATCGCGAGCAGCAGGCCGCACGGCGGCAGCAGCAGGCGGCGCGTCCGCTGCCGGGGCCCGGACAGGGCGGCGATGCCGAAGCCGATGCCGGTGAAAACGGTGAACAGGGGGTGCGCGAACGGGGACATCACGATGCGCACGAAGAAGGTGGCGGCGGTGACGGAGGCGATGCCGCTGTCGCCCTGCATCTGGTCGGTGCCGAAGGCGGTGCCGAGGTAGAGGATGTTCTCGGTGAACGCGAAGCCGGTCGCGGTCACCCCGGCTATGACCACGCCGTCGACGATTCCCGTGAAGTCCCGCCTGCGGAAGAGGAAGAGCAGCAGGATCGCGGCCGCCTTGGCGGACTCCTCCACGACCGGCGCTATGACGGTGGCCCCGAGGGTGTCCGCGCCGGCCGGGTCGGCGGTCGCCGTGGCTATCCACTGGGTCGCGAAGCTGTTGGCCACGATCGCGATCAGCGCCGCGGCGCAGGCCCCCCAGGCGAACGCGAAGACCAGGTTCCGCCAGGGGCCCGGCTCCACCCGGTCCAGCCAGCGGAAGGCGGCGACGAGCAGCGGGACGGGCAGGACCGCCAGCCCCAGCCCCACCAGGAACCCCTCGGTGCCGGTCTCCTCGCGCACCAGGGCGAGGATGACGAGCCCGGACAGCGCGAGCAGGGTGATGAGCGCGCCGTAGCGCACCCAGGGACGCTGCCACCAGTGCGCGGGCCGGTGCGCCCCGGGGACGGGGGCACCGGCTGCGGGAGCACCGGGGACGGCTTCACCGGGGGGCATGGGGTACGGGGGACTGCTGGCCACGGCATTGACCCTTACGAGGGACGGAGCCGCCCGCGGTGGATCAGGCGTCGGCGGGAGGCTGAGCTGACGTTGTGTGTGGTACGCGGCGGAAGAGCAGGTCGTTCACGACATGACCCTTGTCCAGTCCCTGACCCTCGAAACGGGTCAGCGGGCGGAACTCCGGGCGGGGCGCGAAACCGCCGTCGGGCTGCGTGTTCTCGAAGTCCGGGTGCGCGGTGAGGACCTCGAGCATCTGCTCCGCGTACGGCTCCCAGTCGGTGGCGCAGTGCAGCAGCGCGCCGGGCCTCAGCCGGGTCGCGGCGAGGCTGAGGAACGCCGGCTGGATCAGCCGCCGCTTGTGGTGGCGCTTCTTGGGCCACGGGTCGGGGAAGTAGACGCGCAGGCCGTCAAGGGAGTCCGGGGCGAGCATCTCGCGCAGCAGGATGATGGCGTCGCCGTTGCCCACCCGGATGTTGGTCAGGCCGCCCCGGTCGGCGAGGCCGAGCAGATTGCCCTGGCCGGGGGTGTGCACGTCCACCGCGAGGATGTTGGTGCCGGGGTCGGCGGCCGCCATCTGGGCGGTGGCCTCGCCCATGCCGAAGCCGATCTCCAGGACGACCGGGTTGCCGTTCCCGAACAGCTCGGCGAGGTCGAGGACCCGGGAGCCGTCGATGTCGAAGCCCCACCGGGGCCACAGCCGCCTGAGCGCGTCCGCCTGCCCCGCGGTCACCCGGCTGCGCCGCGGCTGGAAACTCCGGATGCGCCGCTCGAAGTGCGAACCGGCGGGGTCCGCCTGGGGACCCTCGGGGAACCGGGGCGCGCCCTTGGGGCGGCGGGGGGCGGGGGCGGCGTTCAGGGAGTCAGACACAGTGGCATCGAGTCTACGGGGTCGCCTCGCGGGGGCCGGTGCGGTGCTCAGCGCTCCTCCAGGGCTGCCAGCGCGCGGCGGGCGACCTCCCGGCCGATGGGCAGGGACGCCGTCGCGGCGGGGGAGGGGGCGTTGAGGACGTGCACCGTGCGGGGGGCCTCCTGGATGAGGAAGTCGTCGGCCAGCGTGCCGTCGCGCAGCACGGCCTGCGCGCGTACCCCGGCCGCCGCAGGCTCCAGGTCCGCCGCGGTGACGGCGGGCAGCAGTCTGCGGACGGCCTCGGTGAACGCCGCCTTGGACAGCGACCGGCGCAGCTCCCCCGCCCCGTACCGCCAGTGGCGGCGGGCCAGCTGCCAGGCGCCGGGCCAGGCCAGGGTGGTGCCCAGCTCGCGGGGCCGCACGACACCCCAGCCGTACCCCTCGCGGGCCAGGGCGGGGACCGCGTTGGGGCCGACGTGGACGCTGCCGTCGATGCCGCGGGTGAGGTGGACGCCGAGGAACGGGAACGCCGGGTCGGGGACGGGGTAGACCAGGCCCCGCACCAGCTCGGGGCGGCGCAGGTCGTAGTACTCGCCACGGAACGGGATGATCCGCATCTGCGGGTCGTCCCCCGTCAACCGGGCGATCTCGTCGCAGTGCAGCCCGGCGCAGTTCACCAGCACGCGCGCCCGCACGACCGTGCCGTCGGCCGTCCGCACGGCCACGCCCAGCTCCGGGCGGCGGTCCACCCGGACCACGCGGGCGCCGTAGCGGATCTCCGCGCCGGACGCGTCGGCCAGCCGGCGGGCGACGCCGGTGAAGTCGCAGATCCCGGTCGTGCCGACGTGTATGGCGGCGAGGCCGCGCACCTGCGGCTCGTACTCCGCGATCTGGGCCGCGCCCAGCTCGCGCACCGGTATGCCGTTCTCCCGGCCGCGCTGCACCAGGGCGTGCAGGCGGGGCAGCTCGGCGCGGTCGGTGGCGACGATCAGCTTGCCGGTGACGGCGTGCGCGATGTCGTACTCGGCGCAGAACTTGACCAGCTCGGCGGCGCCGCGGACCGCGTACCGCGCCTTGAGGGAGCCGGGGCGGTAGTAGATGCCGCTGTGGATGACGCCGCTGTTGCGGCCCGTCTGGTGCCGGGCCGGGCCCGCCTCCTTCTCCAGCACCGTCACGTGCGTGCCCGGTGCCCGGCGCGTGATCGCGTACGCCGTCGACAGGCCGACGATCCCGCCGCCGATCACCAGCACGTCACAGTCGTAGGCGATCTTCCGCACCTGTGCCACCTCCCGGCTCCGATAGTGCACCGCGCCACTGACAATGCCCTCACACCCGGGAGGCGGGATGCCGCGCGACCGGCGTCACGCCGGGGCCATCAGCAGCGGGCGGGCCCGCTCGCGCAGCTCCACGACGCGCGGCTCGTCGCCGTACGGCTCCAGGCGGTGCAGGAGGTCCTTCACGTACTCCGTGGTCCGCGCGGACGATATCCGCCCGGCGACCTCCACCGCGCGGACGCCCTGGGCGCAGGCCGCGTCCAGGTTCCCGGACTCCAGTTCGGCGACCGCGCCGACGAGCAGCCGCAGCCCGTGCGAGCGCACGAACTCCTCGGTGGGTTTCGACAGGGCCTGCTCGGTGAAGCGGCGGACCTGCCGGGGGGCCTTCAGGTCGCGGTAGCACTCGGCCGCGTCGGCGGCGAAGCGGTCGTAGGAGTAGAAGGCGAGCCAGGACGGGTCGTGGTCGCCGGGGCGGGCGCGCTCCAGCCAGCTCTCGGCCGCCTTCAGGGCCGCGCCGGCCGCCTGGGCGTCTCCCGCCCGCGCGTGGGCGCGTGCTTCGACGAGGCGGAAGAAGCTCATGGTGCGCGCGGTGGCCAGGCCGCGGTTGCGCTCCAGGGCGGCCTGCGCGAGGTCCACGCCCTCGTCGCCGAAGCCGCGGTAGGTGGCCTGCAGCGACATCGACGCCAGCACATAGCCCCCGAGGGGCACGTCGGCCGCCGCGCGGGCCAGGCGCAGCGCCTGGATGTAGTACCGCTGGGCGGCCTCCTGCTGGCCGGTGTCGAACGCCATCCAGCCCGCGAGGCGGGTGAGTTCCGCGGCGGCGCCGAACAGGGCGCGGCCGACCTCGTCGGAGTAGGAGCCCAGCAGGAGCGGGGCGGCCTCCACGCGCAGGCACTCGGGGACCATGGAGGAACGCCAGTCGCCGCCGCCGTACTTGGAGTCCCAGCGCCGGGCGTCCTCGGCGGCCTCGCGCAGTTTCTGCACATCGCTGTGGCCGACTTTGATCGGTGCGCCGGAGCCCTCGGCGGGGCTCGCCTCGCGCGCCACCGAGCTGTCGGCCGGGGTTATCAGCCACCGTGAGGCGGGTGTGGCGTACGCGCTCACGGCGAACGATCCGGCCAGCGACTGCCAGATGCCGCCGGAGCCGGCGCGGCGGCCCGCGAGGTCGAGGCGGTACAGCTCGGTCGCGGACTTCACCGCCTGGCCGACGTCCCGGGGGAAGGCGAGGCCGACCTCGGGCGCGGGGTCCGCGTCCGCCAGGCCGATCTCGTGCAGCGGCACCGGGCGGCCGAGCTTCTGGCCGATGGCGGCCGCGATGAGGTGCGGTGCGGCACCCTGCGGGACCATGCCCTTGGACACCCAGCGCGCCACCGACGTCTTGTCGTACCGAAGCGTCAACCCGCGCTGCGCGCCCAGGTCGTTGACGCGTCGTGCGAGTCCCGCGTTGCTGATTCCCGCGAGGGCGAGAACGGCGCCGAGCTTTTCGTTCGGCCCGCGTTGCTCCCTGGACATGCGCCACCCCTCGACACAGACGGCTGCCGTGCTGGCATAACCACGCGGCATTCGTAAACCCAGCGTAGTTCGCCGCATCCCAAGCGTTAAGGGGCATTGTTCCGGATGGCGGGATTGTGGTCCGCATGGGAGCACGGGCCCTGTACGCACGGTTGCGACGCGCTCCCGCTGTGTGGCCGTGCGCCCGTCCGTGCGCTCTACTCCGGCCACCTCGGGAGCGGTTCCATGGCTCGTGCGTGGGTCGGCCCGCTGTACTGACCAGTGGGCTGGGGGACACCGCCGCCTCACATCCCCGCGGGCGGCGGTCCGGCCCGGGGGGCGAGTTCCGTTTCCCGGGCCGTGCGCCCACCCGGCGATGCGCAAAGCCTGTACGGAGTGTGCACGGAGCGTGCACGGCGCGCGTGCCGAGAGAATTTCGTGGTCTTGGAATGGCCGAAAATTGATCCCTCGTATGAGGAGTGATCCCTGCAGCGACCATGTGATTTGAGGGCGCGTTGAGGGTTTGTGGGGGGCGTATCGGGGGCGCATTCGCGTCGCCGGGGGTGCGATCTGCCCGCCGGGGGCGCCAGATCGTCGCCGGGGCGCCAACTCTTCGCCGGGGGGGATCTCGTCGGTGGGGGGCACTTCGTCGTCGGTGGGGTGTGCTTCCTCGTCGTGACGGGGTGCGCGCTTCTCGCCGTAACGGGAGGCGGTCTCCTCACCGTAATGGGGGTGTGTGCTCCTCGCCGTGACAAGGAGCCGCCTCAGCGGGCCTGTTGCGGGGCCGCCTCGGGGCGACGCGTGCCGGCTGCCGCGCCTGCGGACGCCAACCTCCGTGCGTGGTGCGGCCCTTGATGGGAGCAGGGCACATTCCCCCGGCGCATGCCAGGGCGCGCGGGGCGCATTCACGGGATCACAAGCGGCTCCGCCGACGCTCCCCGGCGCGTCCTTCGTGGCAGCATGGTGAACCGGTTCCTGCGGTGCACTGGTTGTCCACAGCTCGTGGAGGCGTCGATGCGGTGGTTGGTGGGGTGGAGCAGCACCGCCGCGGGCGCCGCCGCGATCGGCACGGCGGGCGCCACCGGATACGACGGCGAGACCCTGCACCCGGTCGGCTCCCAACTCCTGTGGGGCGACCCCGATCCGCTGTGGGCGGTCGGCGACTGGCGCCCCGACGAGGTCCGCGTGGTCACCGCCGACCCGCAGACCCGCATCGCCGTCCTCGGCACCTGCGGCGCCACCGACGAACAGCTGCGCGTCGGGCTCTTCGCCGCGCGCGGCGGCGCCCTGCGCCACCTGACCGCCTGGCCGGGCAGTTACACGGCGGTCGTCCAGGTCGGGCGCCGCATCACCGTCTGCGGCGACCTCGCGGGCGCCCGCCCCGTCTTCCACACCCCCTGGGCCGGCGGCACCGCCTACGCCACCGCCGCGCTGCCGCTCGCCGACCTCGTCGAGGCCAACCTCGACTTCGGACACCTCGCCGCACTGCTGGCCGCCCCCGACGTACCGGCCGCGGTGCAGGAGTCCACCCCGTACGACGGCGTGCGGCGCATTCCGCCGGGGCACGCGCTCATCCTGCGCGCCGGGGCGCGGGAGATCGCCGGATACGAGCAGGTCGCCTCCCTCGCGGTGGCCGCGCCCCCGGCCGATCCCGACCGCGCGGTGGACGCCGTCCGCGACGCCCTGGTGGAGGCGGTGCGGGCCAGGCTCTCCGCGCCCCGCCACGTCCCCGGCGCCGACATCGACCCCGGGCCCGTGCCCGGCATGGGCCCGGCGGAACGGCGTGCCGCGCGGGGCATGCCCGTGCCCGGCATCGGCGCGGACCTCTCCGGCGGCCCCGCCTCCGCGACCCTCGCCCTGCTCGCGGCCGGCCTGCCCGGCATGCCCGGCACCGTCCTCGGGCACGGCACCGGCGCCGGGGAGCGGCTGCTGGCCGTCACCTTCAACGACCTGACCGTCGGCGGACGGGAAGCCGAGCTGGAACGGGCCGGCGCGCTCGCCGCCGGGCCCCGGCTGCACCACGTGGTCGTCACCGGCGGTGAGGAGACCCTGCCGTACGCCGAGCTGGAGGGCCCGCTGACCGACGAGCCCAGCTCCTGCCTGGTGTCGGCCGCCCGGCACCGCGCCCGGCTCGCCGCGGGCAGCGCGGACCACCTCGCCGGCTACGGCGCCCGCCAGGTCCTCGACGCCCACCCCGCGCGCCTCGCAGACCTGCTGATGGACCGCCGCCGCCGGCACCTGGTGCGCCCCGTGGCCGCCCTCGCCAAGGCGGACGGCTCGGTACTGGTCCCCGCGCGCGTGTACGCCGCGGCCCGCCGCCTCGCCCGTACGCCCTACCGCGCGGGCGTCGAAGGCCTCGCCGAGCGGCTGATGGAGCGGTGCTTCGACGAACCCGGGGGCGCCGTGGGGGCGTCCCTCGCCGCGCTCACCTGGGCCAGGCCCGGCCCCGCGGCGCGCTGGCTGACCGGGGAGGCACTGGCGGAAGTATCGGTTCGCCTTCAGGGCGTGCTCCAGCGGTCCGCCGTCGGACCCGGCCTGCGCCCCGGCGACTTCCGCGCCCGCGCGGCCCTCGCGCGCACCGCCGCCGACGTCCGCGTGCTGGAGCAGGCCGCCGAGATCCGCTTCCAGCGCCTGCACACGCCGTTCCTCGACAACCAGGTCGTCCGCGCGTGCCGCGAACTGCCCGAGGCGCTGCGCGTCCAGCCGGGGGCGCGCGCCGCGATCCTGCGGTCCGTGCTGGCCGGCGCCGGGGTAGCCGAGCTGCCGCCCGGCTGGGGCGCCACCTCCCAGGCCCCGGCTGCGGCCGCCGCCCGCACCGGGCTGCGCGTCGCCGCCGACTCCCTGATGGCCCTCTTCGACACCCCGCTGCTCGCGCAGGCGGGCCTGGTCGAGGCCCGCGTGGTCCGCAAGGCCCTGCGCCGCGCCGCCGAGGGCGAGCCCCTGCCCCTGGACGGCCTCGCCGACCTCGTCTCCCTGGAACTCTGGCTCCGCCGCCTCCTCGCCCGCCGCGGCACCTGCTGGACCGGCACCCCCGCCCGCGCCCGCGCGGTCCCGGCGGGCATCGTCCCCCAGCGGGGGGCACTGGGGGCGGGGGCGGCGGCGCGGAGGGCGTGAGGGCTGAGGGCGACCGTGCCGGACGTCCCGCCCATCTCGGCCGCAGCGCGCGCGTGGGCGCGCTGCGGCGGGGCGCCGGAGGTGCCGGTGAGTGCGTGACCGCTGAGCCGGGCCTGACTGCCGTACGGCAATCCGGTCGGCCCTGGAAACCGCAGCCGCGCCGAGCCGAGGGCCCTGTCGCACATCACTGACATGCCACCCGGGATCCCCCCAGCGGGGCACGCTGCCGGACGGGCCGCGCCCCCGCGTGGTGCGCCACGCCGTAAGTCGCTGCTCCCCGCGTGGTGAACCCCGCCCCTGTGTGTGGGGGGGGCACCGCGCGGCCAATTGCCGCTCCCCGCGCGGCCCCCCTTCAGACCCCCCTGTGCGAACCCCCTCCCCGCGCGCCACGCGCCCCCGGTCGAATGCCGGTGCCCCGCCGGCGCCCCCCGGCCACAATGATCCGGTGCGGTACGGAATCCTGGGGGTCACCCAGGCGGAGGACGACCACGGCGGCGCCATACCCGTCGGGGGTCCACGCGTGCGTGCCCTGCTCGCCGCGCTCGCCGCGCGGGCCGGGCGGGTGGTCGCGGCCCACACCCTGATCGACGAGGTCTGGGCGGACGACCCGCCGCAGGACGCCCACGCCGCGCTGCAGGCCCTGGTCGGGCGGCTGCGCCGGGCCGTCGGCAAGGGGGCCGTGGTGTCCGAGCCGGGCGGCTACCGGCTCGCCGCGGGCCCGGACGACGTCGACCTGCACGTCTTCGAACGGCTCGTCCGCGAGGGCACGGCCGCCCTGGACCGCGGCGACCCGGCCGCCGCCGCCCGTGACCTGACCGACGCGCTCGCCCTGTGGCGCGGCCCCGCCCTCGCCGACCTCCCGGACCGCACCGCCGCCACCCGCCCGGAGACACTGCGGCTGGAGGCGGTCCGCGCGCGGATCGACGCGGACCTGCGCCTGGGCCGCGCCCAGGACGTCGTACCCGAACTGACCGAGCTGACCCAGGCCAGTCCGTACGACGAGACCCTGCACGCCCTCCTGCTGCGCGCCCTGCGCGACATCGGCCGCAGGGCGGAGGCCCTCGCCGCCTACGACACGGCGCGGCGCGCGCTGGTCGAAGGGCTGGGCACGGACCCGGGGCCGGAGCTGCGGGCCCTGTACCAGGAGTTGCTGGGGGAAGGGGACGGCGGGAGGCCGGCCGCCGTGCCTCACCTCCCCCCTTCCCGCCCCGAACCCGCCGGCAACCTCCGCCCCCGGCTGACGAGTTTCGTGGGGCGGGAACGCGAGCTGGACGCGATTCGTGCGGACTTGCGCAGGGCCCGCCTGGTCACCCTCACCGGACCGGGCGGCTCCGGAAAGACCCGTCTCGCCGAGGAGGCTGCCGCCGGTCTCCCCCAGGCGTGGCTGGTCGAGCTGGCATCGCTCGACCGGCCGGAGGCGGTGCCGGTCGCGGTGGTCAACGCGCTGGGTCTGCGGAAGACCACGCTGATGACCCACGACCTGGTAACCCCGCAGGACGACCCGGTCGCCCTGCTCGTCGAGCACTGCGCCACGCGCAGCCGGCTCCTGATCCTCGACAACTGCGAACACGTGATCGGCGCGGTGGCGGACCTCGCCGAAACCCTGCTGACCCGCTGCCCCGGGCTCACGATCCTCGCCACCAGCCGTGAGCCCCTGGGCGTGCCCGGCGAGTCGGTGCGGCCGGTCGACCCGCTCTCCCCCGACCAGGCGCGGCGCCTGTTCGCGGAGCGCGCGGCGGCCGTCCGCCCCGACGCCGACGCGCTGCTGCGCGACGAGGAGGCCGTCGCGGAGATCTGCCGCCGCCTCGACGGGCTGCCGCTCGCCATCGAGCTGGCCGCGGCCCGGCTGCGGCTGCTCACCCCCCGGCAGATCGCCGACCGCCTCGACGACCGCTTCCGCCTGCTCACCTCCGGCAGCCGCACCGTCCTGCCCCGCCAGCAGACCCTCCGCGCGGTCGTCGACTGGTCCTGGGACCTGCTCGACGAGGGGGAGCGGACGGTGCTGCGCGAGCTGTCCGTCTTCGCGGGCGGCTGGGACCTCGCCGCGGCGGAGGCCGTGTGCGGCGGCCCGGTGGCCGGCCTGCTGGGCGCCCTCGTCGACAAGTCCCTGGTCGTGGCGGACCCGTCCGCGGGGCAGGGCACCGAGGGCATGCGGTATCGCCTGCTGGAGACCATCCACGAGTACGCCGCCGAGCGCGCCGCCGAGGCCCCCGGCCGGCGCGCCGCCGCCGAACGACGGCACCGCGCGTGGGTGCGTTCGCTCGTCGAGGAGGCCGATCCGCGGCTGCGCTCCGCCGGGCAGCTGCCGTGGATCTCCCGCCTGGAGACCGAGCTGGACAACATCCGCGCGGCACTCGACCGCGCGCTGACGGCCGGCGACGAGGCGGACGCCGCCGCCATCGCCCTCGCCATGGGCTGGTTCTGGTGGCTGCGCAACTACCGCCACGAGGGCGCCCGCTGGATCAACCGCGTCCTGCGCCTGAGCGCGCCGCCCGGCACCCCCGGCGACGCCGACGCCGACGCCTTCGTCGAGGCCCCGCCGGACGACGAACGGCACCCGCTGTACTCCCTGCGCCGGGACCTGCGGATGTTCCACCTGTTCCTCACCTCGGAGACCGAACCGCGCGACCTGACCACCGACCCGCGGTACGCGCGCCATGTCGCCCGCCTGCGGGCCGCCTACGAGCGGGGCGGCCCGCACGCCGCGCGGATGCCCGGCATCGTCTGGCCGCTGACCGTCTTCCAGCGGCTCGGCGCGGACGTGCGCCCGGTCCTGGACGCGGCGGTCGCCAACTGCCGGGCGTACGGCGGCGACTGGGAGCTGGGCGTGGCCCTGATGCTGCGCACCCACATCGTCGTCGACTCCTCCGGCGGGCTGAGCGGGGTGGACGAGGACCTGGCCGAGCTGCGCGTCCTCAGCCGGCGCGTCGGCGACCGCTGGATGCGGGCTCAGGTGTGCAGCGCGTCGGGTGAGGCGGCCATGGCGCGCGGCCGGTTCACCGAGGCCCGCGAGGAGTACGGGGAGGCGCTGCGGCTCGCCCACGAGGTCGGGGCGTACGCCGAGACGCCGTTCCTCGTCGCCCGCCTCGCGGAGATCGCCTACCGCTCGGGCGACCGCCGCGCCGCCGAGGCCGCCCTGACCGAGGCGGAGGAGGCCGCCGACCGCTACTGGGTGGCGGACGCCCGGGCGTTCGTGTCGCTGCTGCGGGCCTACATGGCGCTGGAGGACCGGGACATCGTCCGCGCGCGCCAGCTGTGCCGGACGATCGGTGAGCGGATCGCCCGCGGTACGCCCCCGCCCCAGTTCGTCGCGGCGCTGCGCCTGCTGGACGCGATGGTCACGGCCGTCGAGGAGGGCCCGGAGCGGGCGCTGCCGAAGATGGCCCGCGCCCTGCGCCGCGCGGTGGCGGAGCACTGCGCCGAGACGGTCACGGGGAGCATCGTGGACGAGGCGGCCAACGTGCTCGGGCGGCTCGGCGACTTCCCGCGCACGGCCCGGCTCCTCGCGGCCGGCGAGCGGCTGCGCGGCGGCCTGCCGCGCCCCAGGCCGGAGGGCGCGCGCACCCGCCGCACCGAGGCCGCGGCGCGCGCCGCGCTGGGCGCCGAGCGGTACGCCGCCGAATGCGCGCGGGGCGCCGCCCTCACGCTGGAGGAGATCGCCGGCGAACTCGACGAGGCCGCCGCCACCCGTCCCGCGCGGACCCCTACCAGCAGGTGAACCGCGACTCCGCCCAGTTCGCGACCGCCACCTGGTCCAGGTGGCCGTGCGGTTCGACCACCAGCCGTACGGTCTTCCGCCCGGCCAGCTTCACCCGGACCGGGACGGCCGGGTCGCCGCCCTTGACCATGCCGGAGCTCCACAGCCGTACGCCGTCGGCGTAGACGGAGAAGTACACCTTGCCGAGCTTCAGCGTCATGTCGTCGACGCCGACCAGCGCCTGGTAGGAGGAGCAGTCACGGTTGAGGTCGATGGTCACGGAAGACCGGCCGTGGACGGTCACCCCGCGCGCGTACGACGTCCCGCCGATCGACAGGCCCTGCCGCTGCCACACCCAGCCGCTCTCGCCGATGCGCATCTCGGGCCCGGTGCCGTCGCCGCTGATGTCGTACCCCAGCTCGCTCCACTGGTAGACGACCGGCGCGGGCGGTGGCGTGGGCGCGGGTGTCGGCGTGGGCGGCGGGGTCGGGGCGGGGCCGGGCGGGGGAGTCCGGGTGGGCGTCGGGCTGGGGGTGGGCGCCGGAGGGCGCACGGGCTCGCGGGACGGGGCCGGCGCCGGGGTGGGCGTGGGTGTGGGGCTCAAAACCGGTGACGGGGCGGCGACGGGCGTGACGGCCGGGGCCCGCGGTGCGGTCTTCTCGGGCGAGGGGGCGGGGGACGGCAGCTCCGGCCGGGGCGGCCGCGCGGACGCGGGCGGCCTGGCCACCGGTTCCCTGGGCGTGGCGTCGTCCCCCACGAGCGCGAGCGTCACGGCGGCGGCGGCCACCGCGACCACACCGGCCGCGACACCGGCCTTCACCGGCGCGCCCACGCCCTCGGCGGCCGCTCCGCTCCCCGCACCACCGGACGCACCCCCGGCCCCCGACGCACCGCCTGCCGCACCGCCGGACGTGCCTGCGCCGGCCGCTGCCGCGCCCGCGGCGCCCGCCGCCCCGGCTCCGGCGCCGCCCGCGACGAGCCCGGCCGCCTTCGCGTACCCGGCGGCGCCGAACCAGCCGATGACGGCCACCGGAACCACGGCGGGGATGCCGCCGGCGACCTCCTCGATCTGGGTCGCCGCCAGCCGGCACCTGGCGCACTCCTCCAGGTGCTTGCGCAGGCCCCGCTCCGCGCGGGTGCGCAGTTTGCGGCGGGCGTACGTGCCGAGCTGGTCGGCGTAGCGGGCGCACTCCCCGTCGGTGGCGAGGGCCGTGGACACATGGGCCTGCAGGTAGGCCTGCTTCAGGCCCTCTCGGGCGCGGCTGGCGAGCACGCGGGTGCCGTTGGCGTCGAGCCCGAAGAGCGTGGCGACCTCGCTCGGCGACTCGTCCTCGACCTCGGTGTGCCACAGCACGGCCTGCCACCGCTCGGGCAGCGAGCGGAAGGCGCGCATGGCGAGGGACTGCTCGGCCTCGTGCATCGCCCGCACGTCCGCGCCCAGGTCGAGACCGGCGCCGAAGGAACCGGGCGAGCCGGCCGGGCCGGACGTCTCGGGGACCCGCGCGGCCTGCGCGGCGAACACCGCGAAGTCGTCGACGAGCTGTTCCCGCTTGGCGCAGTCCGTCCACCGCGCGGCGACGCGCCGGACACTCGTCAGCAGGTAGGCGCGTACGGCGTGCTCGGGGCCGGAGCCGCCGCGCACCGCCTGGAGCATCCGGGCGAAGACCTCGGCGGTGAGGTCGTCGGCGGTGTGGGCGTCGCGGCAGCAGGTGCGCGCGTAACGGCGGACGGCGTCCGCGTGGCGCCGGTACAGCTCTTCGTACGCAGTGTCGTCGCCGGAGCGCATCCGGCCGATCAGCTCGGCGTCGGAAGGCGGCAGTTCCCGTGGCGGCAGGATCCCGCCGTCGTCGCGCCGGTCGCGCTGCGCCGGTACGGCACCCTCGCCCGGACGGCCCGCCGGCACCCGGCCCGCGCGCCGTCCGCCCTGACTGGGCACCTGGGGTGGAGGTGAGCCGGCCTCGGGGGTGCCCCCGCCCAGCGACTCGTCCCGCCCGTCACCACTCATCGCGGAATGCCCTCGCCGCCTGCCCCACCGGTCCCGACCACCGGGTCAGCGTGCCATACCGGATTCCGGCTCCTCCCCGGCAAGGGACGTCATCCACCCGTCCGAGCGCACTTGCGCCGAATCGGTACTGACACTCACCCGTTCGGGGAACGCTCCACGGATGTCCCTGGACGCCGGGACCATTCCCGGGCGCCAGACGGCGCGCCCCGCACACCGAACCCACCGGCTGTCCGTGAAGCGACACGGCGCGCGCGAACCCGGCACGGCGCGCACGAACCCGCCAGGCGCCGGCGCGAGAAAAGCCGACAAGCCGACAAGGGGCGCGGGCGGCACGCCACCCACGCCCCTGTCACCTCATCGGGTCACCCTTGGAGCCCTTGGAGCGCCCCGCTCGGTCACCCGCGGGACCGACGGTCACGCCGGCCGCGACCGCAGCCCCTCCAGCAGGATGTCCAGCAGCCGCGCAGAGGCCGCCGCCTGCTGCGCCGCGTCCGGCAGCGAGGGCGCCGCCGTCGCGATCACCAGCAGGACGTCCGACACCGACACGTCCGGCCGCAGCTCGCCCGCCGCGCGGGCCCGCTCCACGAGCTGGCCCACCACGTCGAGCAGGGCCGCCGCGCCCGCGTCGTCCCCGGCCGCCGGCTGCTCCGGCACCAGCCGCAGCTCACCGCCGACCGGCTGGGACCGCTGCTGCGGCACCCGCGCCTCGTCCGCCGCCGCGCCCGCCTCGTCGGCGACCCCGACCCGCAGGATCTGCGGCGGCAGCAGCCGACCCGCGCCCGACGCGACCGAGGTCCGCAGGAAGCGGGACAGCGCCGACCACGGCTCGTCCTCCTGCCCGAGCGCGGCCCGCGCCTGGTCGGTCAGCCGCGCGGTCTCCTCCTCGGCTATCCGCCGGACCAGGACGTCCTTGCTCGGAAAGCGCCGGTAGACCGTGCCGACACCGACGCGCGCGCGCCGCGCCACGTCCTCCATCGGCGCGCCGTACCCCAGCTCGCCGAAGACCTCACGGGCCGCGCGCAGTACGTGCTCCAGGTTGCGCTGTGCGTCCACACGCAGCGGTGTCGTCCGCGCGCCGTCCGCGCGCGTGCCGCCCACCGCCGCGCCGACCGCGCCGCCAGGTGCGATGGCAGACGCGGAAGACCAACGAGAGTCCTGAATGTGCATAAGAAATCCCCCGGTAATGACGTCTCCCCCCGGAGACTCTCCCCGCCATTGGATGCCGGAGCGCGTGGAACCGCCCGAACCATCGAGCAGCCGGTCGAGCCTGCCCGCCGCGCCCGCCCGTCGCGGACACGAGAGGCATCCCCCTACACCCCGTCGAGAGACGAACATAGTTGAGAGACAGTCAATTCAGAAGGGGCAGGTTCCGCACGGAGCGCCCCCCGATCGGAGTACGGGTCGTGTACGTCCCGGTTCCACCCCCGCACCTCCCTCGGATCACACCCCCTGACCTGCGCCGCTTCCCCGTACCCCGGTGATTCGGCCAACCCCGGCCGCGCCACGCGCCCTGTCACACAAATTGCCGGGGCTGTGGACAAACGCAGGCGACGGGTGCGTCATGGGATGGTGAAGGAACGTGCGCGCATTCTCGTTGTCGGTGGCGGCTACGTCGGGATGTACACGGCCCTGCGCCTCCAGCGGAAGCTGAGACACGAACTGAAGCGGGGCGAGGCCGAGATCACCGTCCTCACCCCTGACCCGTACATGACGTACCAGCCGTTCCTCCCCGAGGCGGCCGCCGGCGCCATCTCGCCGCGCCACGTCGTCGTACCCCTGCGCCGCGTCCTGCCGCACTGCCGCGTCATCGTCGGCGAGGCCCGGTCCGTCCGCCACGCGGAGCGCACCGTGACCCTCACCACCCTCGCCACCGAGGAGCGCGCCGCACCCCCGGAAACGCTCACCTACGACGAACTGGTCCTCGCGCCCGGCTCCGTCTCGCGCACCCTCCCCGTGCCCGGCCTCGCCGACCACGGCATCGGCTTCAAGACCGTCGAGGAGGCCATCGGCCTGCGCAACCACGTCCTCGAACAGATGGACATCGCCTCCTCCACCCGCGACCCCGCGATCCGCGACGCCGCCCTCACCTTCGTCTTCGTCGGCGGCGGCTTCGCCGGCGTGGAGGCGCTCGGCGAACTGCAGGACATGGCCCGCTACGCCGCGCGGTACTACCACAACATCCGCCCCGAGGACATGAAGTGGATCCTCGTCGAGGCCTCGGACCGCGTCCTGCCCGAGGTCGGCGAGGAGATGGGCCGCTACACGGTCTCCGAACTGCGCCGCCGCAACATCCAGGTCCTCCTCGGCACCCGCCTGGAGTCCTGCGCCGACCGGACCGCCGTCCTCAGTGACGGCAGCCGCTACCCCACCCGTACGGTCGTCTGGACGGCCGGCGTCAAGCCCCACCCCCTGCTCGCCGCCACCGACCTGCCGCGCACCGCGCGGGGCCGCCTGAAGTGCACCGCCGAGCTGACCGTCGAGGGGCACGCGCACGCGTGGGCCGCGGGCGACGCCGCCGCCGTCCCCGACGTCACCGCCGCCGGCCCCGGCGCCGAATGCGCCCCCAACGCCCAGCACGCCGTCCGCCAGGCCCGCGTCCTCGGCGACAACATCGTGCGCTTCCTGCGCGGCGAGCCCCTGGAGACGTACTCCCACCAGTACGTCGGCTCGGTCGCCTCCCTCGGCCTGCACAAGGGCGTCGCCCACGTCTACGGACGCAAGCTGAAGGGCTACCCCGCGTGGTTCATGCACCGCGCCTACCACCTCAGCCGCGTGCCCACCGTCAACCGCAAGGCGCGCGTCCTCGCCGAATGGACCCTCGCCGGCCTCTTCAAACGGGAGATCGTCTCCCTCGGTTCACTCGAACATCCCCGTGCGGAGTTCGAACTCGCGGCCGGGGGAAAACCTCCTCACGACCCGAAGGGGTCGTCCTGACCGGAGCGAGGAACTCCCGCGGTGGCCGGGGCGTCTGACGGATGTCGGTCCGGTCGGCCACACTGCCAGACTGGTCCCCGCCGACAGGGCGGTCCGCCGCCCGCCCCGCCCGCCGAACCCACGAGGCTTTCCCCGTGCCGCACTTCCCAGGGGCGGTGGCCCCCCGCGGTCACCACCGCGCCGCCCCCGGAGGACCGGGCCGGGTCCGGAGCCGGCCGACGACGACTACACGAGGCAAGGATTCGTGAACTTCACGCGCTGGAGCGCCCGGCTCCCCGGAACGCAGCGCCGCGCCGCAGCGCGGACCGAACCCACGGCCACCCCGGACCGGCGGGGCGAGGGCGCCGTCCCCGCGGCCCGCGCCGAACACCTCACCGACGAGCCGCCGCCCGTCCCCGCCGTCGACGACCTTCCGGTGCGCGAGGTCCTCGACCGCACCCCCGCCCTGGTCGCCCTCGTCCACGGCACCGACCACCGGCTGGCGTACGTCAACGAGGCGTACGCCGCGGCCTTCGGCGCCCGCCCGCCCGGCGAACCCGCCCGCGACGCCCTGCCCGAGCTGTGTGCACTGGGCCTGCTGCCCCTCCTCGACCAGGTCCTGCGCAGCGGCAAGCCCCGCACCCTGAAGTCCCGCAAGGCTCCCGACGGCCGCTCCTACACGTTCACCTGCACCCCGGTCCGCGAAGGCGCCGGCACCGGCGGCGGAGTACTCGTCTTCGCCACCGACGTCACCGACCACGCGGAGGCCGTCGAACGCCTGCGCGCCAGCGAACGCCGCCAGTGCGAGACCGCCGTCACCCTCCAGCGCTCCCTGCTTCCCCAGGAACTCGAACAGCCGGACGATCTGCGGATCGCCGCGACCTACCACCCCGGCGGCACCGAGGCGGCCGTCGGCGGCGACTGGTACGACGTGATCACCCTCGGCGGCGGCCGCACCGCCCTCGTCATCGGCGACGTCATGGGCCGCGGCGTCCGTGCGGCGGCCGTCATGGGCCAGCTCCGCACCGCCGTACGCGCCTACGCCCGCCTTGACCTGCCCCCGCACGAGGTCCTGCAACTCCTCGACGGCCTCGCCACCGAGATCGACGCCAACCAGATCGCCACCTGCGTCTACGCCATCCACGACCCGAACGAGGGACGGCTGGTGTACGCCTCGGCGGGCCACCTGCCGATCCTCGTCCGAGACGAGAGCGGCACCGTCCAGCGCACCGACGAACCCACCGGCCCGCCGCTCGGCACCGGCGGCTGGATGCACTCCTCCGGCTCGATCGCCCTGGGCCCCGGCTCCACCGCCGTCCTCTACACCGACGGCCTGGTCGAACGCCGCGACGCGGACCTCGACGAGGGCATCGCCGCCCTGGAACGCGCCCTCGCCGGCGCCACCGGTACCCCGCAGGTCGTCTGCGACCGCCTGGTCCGCACCGCGGGCGTCACCGCCGACCACGACGACGACGTCGCCGTCCTCGTCCTCCAGCACCCGGCCCGCACCGGCCCCGACGCCGAACTGTTCCGCAACGCCGCCCTGGAACTCCTCGGCGGCGTGGAAGCGGCCCCCCGCGCGCGTGCCTTCGCCTCCGGAGTCCTCACCAGCTGGCGCTTTCCCGCCGACCTGCACGACCTGGGCGTCCTGGCCGCGAGCGAGCTGGTGGCGAACTCCCTCCAGCACGGCACCCCGCCCATGCGCCTGCGGCTGCGCCGCACCGACCGCCGCCTGATCATCGAGGTGACGGACGGCGACGACCACCTCCCGCGCCGCCGCCGCGCGGAACCCGGCGACGAGTCCGGCCGGGGCATCGCCATCGTCGCGACCATCGCGTCGAACTGGGGATGCCGCCGCACCCCGGGCGGCGGCAAGGCGGTCTGGTGCGAGTTCGCGCTGCCCCGCACCCCCTGACAGCGAAACGCCGGCCGGGTGCCCACGCACCCGGCCGGCGCCCCGACCGCACTCTCCGCTCTCACGCCTCCGCGGACACCGGCTCCGCCGCCGGGCCACCGCGCGCGACCACCCGGTTCCTGGCGAGCCACGGCTGGTCCTGCGCCTCGGTGAGGCGACGGCCCAGCCGGATCGCCAGCACGCTGATGCCGAGCGAGAACAGCAGGAAGGTCACGATGTACGGCGCGTGCAGCGAGGCCCCCATGGGCCCGCCCACCGCCGGCCCGACCGCCAGAGCGAGCTGCTTGACCAGCGCGAACGCCGAGTTGTACTGCCCGGCCAGGCCCTCCGGCGCCAGATCCGCGACCAGCGGCGCCACGGTCGGCGACAGCATCGCCTCACCCAGCCCGAACAGCGCGTACGTCGAGACGAAGGCCGCCGTCGCCATCTCCTGGCTGCCGTGCCCCAGCCCCGCGTACCCGGCCGCCAGCCACGCCACGGCCCAGATCAGACCCACGGCCGCGATCACCCGCGAGCGCCGCCGCCGCTCGACGAACCGCAGCACCAGGAACTGGGCCACCACGATCATCCCGGTGTTCGCCGCGAGCGCGGTGCCCAGCGCCGACGTCGAGATCCCGGCGGCCTCGACACCGTAGGCGCTCAGACCGGACTCGAACTGTCCGTAGCAGGCGAAGAACAGCACGAACCCGAGCACACACAGCTGCACCATCGCCCGGTTTTCGAGCAGTTGCCTCCAGCCGCCCTTCCCGGACTCCTTCGGCGCGCTCTCCATCCGCGGCGAGTGCGGCATCCGCACCGTCGCCATCACCACGACCAGCAGCAGGAACATCGCCGCCTCGATCGCGAACAGCAGCGTGAAGGAGGAGACGCGCGTGGTGTCGACGAGGTGCCCGCCGATCAGACCGCCGACACCGAGACCCAGGTTCTGCAGGAAGAACTGCATGGCGAACGCCCGCGACCGCGTCTCCGCGGTCGAGCAGTCCACGATCATCGTGGCCAGCGCCGGCTGCATCACGGCCTGCCCGGCACCGAGCAGCGCCGCCGCGGCCAGCACGCTCGCCGCGCCCCCCGCGAGCCCGAGGCCCAGCGCACCGACGGCGGCCGTCACCAGGGCGGTCTGCAGCACCGGAAGCGGGCCCTGCCGCACGATCGCCCGGCCGGCGAACGGCAGCACGATCAGCGCGGCCACGGCGAACACGGCGAGGACCAGCCCCGCCGTCACGGCACCGAGCCCCCGCACCTGCGCCACATAGACGTACAGGTAGGGGACGGTGAAGCCGAGTCCGAACGCGCTGAGTGCGTTGCCCACATGGATCCGGCGCATCGCAGCGCCCATCGCCCTGGTCACGTTCACCTCTCTCACTAGTTAGACCTGAAGACTTCGAAAGTAAAGTTCGAAGCTAAAGAGTACACATCGAAGGACTTCAAGGCAAAGCAACGGCGTGCGATACTGCGCCCATGGGCGACATCCCCGGCACACTCGGCGCCGAGCCGACACTCGAAGAACAGATCGCCGCGTACCAGCGCGAGTTCCAGGACCTCGACCCCCAGGTCGAGAAGATCGTGTCGGCGCTGTCCCGGCTGAACCGCCGCATGAACGTCGCCTACGGCCGGCAGACCGCCGCCCTCGGCATCAGCAACGCCGAGTGGGAGGTCCTCAAGGCCCTCGTCCTCTCCGGCGCGCCCTACCGCATGGGCCCCGGCGACCTCGCCAAGCGCCTCGGCCTCACCCCGGCCGCCATGACCCACCGCATCGACCGCATGGTCGCCGAGGGCCTGGTCACCCGGGAGCGGGACGAGAACAACCGCGTACGGGTGATCGTGGAGCTGACCCCCGAGGGCCGCGAGAAGTGGCTGGAGGCCATGCGCCTCGCGACCGTGTTCGAGGAGGACCTGCTCCAGGACCTCACCCCCGCGGAGCGAACGGCCCTCGGCGAGGTCCTGACCCGGCTGCTCCGCAGGGTGGAGCACGCCCAGCCGGACGCCGGCGGCCGCCTCTCCGACCTGGACTGACCAGGCCGTCACCGGGGTCGGAAAAGATCTTGACAGGGGGTACTTGACACCCCCTGGACGGATCCGTAGAGTTCTTCGGGTTGTCAGGGAGCCGGAACGGTTCTGCGACGACACTTCCGCCGCGAGAGCGGCACCTCAAACCACAAGCACGATCTCCCGACGGGGTTGATTTCGGCGTGCCCGAATTCAATTCGAATAGGGGCCCGGCAGTCCGATTGGGAATCGCCGGACGGATCCGCTAAAGTTTGAGACGTCGGAACGGCCCAACGGCCGGAAAGACAAGCCCCTCTGACTGGGAGTCAGGCCCGAAAGGATCTGATAGAGTCGGAACCGCCGGAAAGGGAAACGCGAGAGCGGGAAGAAGCTAAGCCTTACAGCGCCGATGGTACTGCAGGGGGGACCCTGTGGGAGAGTAGGACGCCGCCGAACAATTATTGAGAAAAGCCCCGTGCCATTCGGCACGGGGCTTTTCTGCGTTTCAGGAGGGTTCCACCAGCCTGGTGTCGTACGCCAGGATCACCGCCTGAATGCGGTCCCGTGAGCCCGTTTTCGCGAGGACGCGGCTCACATGCGTTTTCACCGTGGATTCGGCCAGGTGCAGGCGGGCCGCTATCTCGGTGTTCGTCCAGCCTTTGCCGATGACCGTGAGGATTTCCCGTTCCCGGTCGGTGAGGGGGGCCAGGCGGGGGTCTTCGGGTGCCGGGGTGCCGGCCGGTGGGTGGCCGGCCGGGAGGTGCTGGGCGTAGGCGTCGAGGAGGCGGCGAGTCGTGCTGGGGGCGACGACCGCGTCCCCGGTGGCGACCGCGCGGATGCCCGACAGCAGTTCCTCGGGCTGGGCGTCCTTGACGAGGAAGCCGGAGGCTCCGGCGCGGAGGCCGGAGTAGGCGTACTCGTCGAGGTCGAAGGTGGTGAGGATCAGGACGCGGGTGCGGTCGCCGGTGGCGACGATGCGGCGGGTGGCCTCGATGCCGTCGAGGCCGGGCATGCGGACGTCCATCAGGACGACGTCGGGGTGCAGCTCGGCGGTCATCCGGACCGCCTCCGTCCCGTTGGCGGCCTCGCCGAGGACCGTCATGTCGTCCTGGCTCTCCAGCAGCATGCGGAAGCCGAGGCGCTGGAGGGGCTGGTCGTCGGCGATGAGGACGGTCGTCACTGCGGTGCTTCCTCCGGTAGGTGCAGACGGACGCGCCAACCCCGTCCGGGGTGCGGGCGGGGGCCGGCCTCAAGTGTGCCGCCGTAGAGGGCCGTTCG
This sequence comes from Streptomyces sp. JB150, assembly GCF_011193355.1. GTDB lineage: Bacteria > Actinomycetota > Actinomycetes > Streptomycetales > Streptomycetaceae > Streptomyces. The sequence continues at coordinate 3,538,729 of NZ_CP049780.1, read as the reverse complement.
CTCGCGCATGCCGGGAAGTCCGCGGCCCCCGCCGGTGCCGTTCACGGGCCGGCCGTGGCCGGTGTCGGTGATCGTGACGGTGGTGGCGCCCTGGGCGTCGTAGCGCAGCACTATCTCCGCGGTGGCGTCCGGGCCCGCGTGCTTGAGGGTGTTGGTCAGGGCCTCCTGGATGACGCGGTAGACGGTGAGCTGGCGGCCCGGAGGGAGGGACGGGCTGCCGTGGACGGTGGTGCGGACGGGGAGGCCGGCCGCGCGGACGCCGTCGATGAGCTGGTCCAGGTCCGTGAGCGCGGGCTGCGGGGCGAGGTCGGCCGCGGGGTGCTGGTGGTCGTCGCGCAGGACGTCCAGGAGGCGGCGGAGTTCGGTGAGGGCCTGGCGGCTCGTGCCGGCGATGGCGTCCAGGGCCTGGGCGGCTCGCTGCGGGGACTTCGCGGCGGCGTAGCGGCCGCCGTCGGCCAGGCCGGTGATGACGGAGAGGTTGTGGCCGATGATGTCGTGCATCTCGCGGGCGATGCGGGCCCGTTCGGCGGCGGCGGCGAGCCGGGCCTGCTGGTCGCGTTCGACCTCCAGGCGACGGGCGCGGTCTTCCAGGGCCTCCGTGTAGTCGCGGCGGGTGCGGACCGCGATGCCCGCCAGAACGGCCACGGCGAGGGACATCAGCGGGGGAACCATCTCCTGGTCCCAGCCGTTTTCCCGGTGACGGACAGTGAGGACAAGGGTGGGGAGCGTAGCGACGGCGGTGGTCCACCACAGGGAGCGCAGGGGGAGGCGCAGGGCGATGTTGTAGACGACGACCAGTGGGAGCATGGCGGCCTGGAGGACCGTGCCGGTCCAGGCGGTGACCAGGGCGGACGGGGTCATGGCCAGCAGGACCGCGAGGGGGTGGGTGCGGCGCCGGAGGAGGGGGACGGAGAAGCCGAGGCTGAGGACGACGACGAGCCAGTCGGGGGCGGGTGTGCCGCGCGCGAGGTCGCGCCAGCCGTCGGCGGCGTAGTCCAGCAGGGCGAGGGAGACGCACAAGCCGGTCAGGTGGAGGTCCCAGGCCAGCGGGTGGCGCCGGTCGAAGGCGCGCACCCGGGTGAGGAGGCGTTGGATGTGCTGGGTCAGGGGCTCGGGGGCCTGCGGCATGGCGTCCATGGTGCGGGGCGCGGGGGTCATACGTCCCGTCGCTTGAGGATGACGGCCGCCGCGGCGAGGGTGGCCGCCGTCCAGAGAGCGAGGGAGAGGAGGGCGGTGCCGGGGGTGGTCATGCCGGGGGCCGGGTCGGCGTGGGTGAGGACTTCGAGGGCCTTGCCGGGGAAGTGGCGTACGGCGTCGTCGACGACGTCGTAGGGCAGCATCCGCAGCACCTCCGGGAGGATCATGACCACGCCGATCAGGACGCCGACGCTGGTGGGGACGGAGCGGAGCAGGGCGCCTAGGCCCGCGGCGAGGACGGCGAGGAGGGCGAGGCCGGCGGCGTTGCCGACGAGGGCGCGCAGGATGCCCGGGTCGCCGAGGGAGGCTTCCTTGTCGGTGCCGGTGAGGAAGGTCTGGACGAGGGGGAAGGTGATGAGGTTGGTGGCGAGGACGGTGAGGAAGGAGACGGCGCCGAGGAGCGCCGCCTTGGACCACAGGACGGGCAGGCGGGCCGGGACGGCCGCCATGGTGGAGCGGGCGAGACCCGTGGAGTGTTCCTCGGCGGTGGAGAGGATGCCGAGGACGCCCACGGTGATCTGGCTGAACTGCATACCGAGGAGGGTGAGCAGGACGGTGTCCATCCCGGTGGCGTCGCCGGACTCGTAGGCGCTGCCGACGGCGACGCCCGTGCCGATCGTCAGCAGGGGGATCAGGGCGAGGTTGAGCCAGGTGGAGCGGAGCGTCCACAGCTTGTGCCATTCGGCGTGCAGGACGCGGGCCGGGGTGACCGCCAGGGTGGTCATGCGGAGGCTCCTTCGAGGGTGGCGGTGTACTCCACCGCGTCGCGGGTGAGGTTCATGAAGGCCTCCTCGAGGGAGACGGCGCGCGGGGTCAGTTCGAACAGGGGGATGCCGTGGGCGGCGGCGGTGCGGCCGATGTCCTCGGCGTCGGTGCCGTGGACGTGGAGGGTGCCGGGGGTGTCGCTGGTGATGTCGACGCCGGGGGCGGACAGCTGCCGGGCGAGGGCGGTGGCTTCGGGGGTGACGACCTTGACGGTGCCGGCTCCGGACTGGCGTACGAAGTCCGCGACCGTGGTGTCGGCGAGGAGGCGGCCGCGGCCGATGATGATCAGGTGCTCGGCGGTCAGGGCCATCTCGCTCATGAGGTGGGAGGAGACGAGGACGGTGCGGCCTTCGGCGGCGAGGGACTTGAGCAGGGTGCGGATCCACAGGACGCCCTCGGGGTCGAGGCCGTTGACCGGCTCGTCGAGGATGAGCACCTCCGGGTCGCCGAGCAGGGCGGCGGCGATGCCGAGGCGCTGGCCCATGCCGAGGGAGAAGCCCTTGACGCGGCGGTTCGCGACGTCGGTGAGGCCGGTGAGGTCCAGTACCCGGGCGACGCGGGCGCGGGGGATGCCGTGGGTGAGGGCGAGGGCGGTCAGGTGGTGGCGGGCGGTGCGGCCGGGGTGCACCGAGCGGGCCTCCAGCAGGGCGCCGACCTGGGTGAGGGGTGCGGGATGGGCGGCGTAGGGGCGGCCGTTGATGGCGGTGCGGCCGCGGGTGGGGGCGTCCAGGCCGAGGAGCATCCGCATCGTGGTGGACTTGCCGGCACCGTTGGGGCCGAGGAAGCCGGTGACGGTGCCCGGCCGGACGGTGAAGGAGAGGCCGGAGACGACGGTCTTGTCGCCGTAGCGCTTGGTGAGGTCCTGTGCCGTAATCATGCTCCGATGCTCGTCCGCGCGGGGGCGGCGGGCGTCCGACCGCGGGCAGTATTCCGGGTGAGCGGCGTGGTACCCCGGTACTACGGTGGCCGGCATGGGTTCTGTCAGGGATGTTGACAAGATGTTCGTGGTGCGCGCGGTGCGGGCCGAGGAGTGGCCGGCCGCGAAGGCACTGCGCTTGGCCGCGCTCCGTGATCCGCTCGCCCACCTCGCCTTTCTGGAGACCTATGAGACGGCCGTGAACCGTCCGGACTCCTTCTGGCGGGAGCGGACGGCGAGCGTGGCCGAGGGAGGGACCGGGGCGCGGCAGGTCATCGCCGAGGGGGCGGACGGCGACTGGGCGGGGACCGTGACGGTGCTGGTCGAGGAGGCCGGGACGACGGACTGGGCGGGGTTCCCGGTCGAGCGCCGGCAGGGGCATGTGGTCGGGGTGTTCGTACGGCCCGAGTACCGCGGGCGCGGACTGAGCGAGCGGCTGTTCGAGGCGGTGCTGGCCTGGTGCGGGGAGATCGGGCTGGAGCGGGTGCGGTTGATCGTGCACGAGGACAACGAGCGGGCCCAGGGCTTCTACCGGAAGATGGGCTTCGCGCCGAGCGGGGTGGTGGTGCCGCTGCAGGGGCGGGAGGAGGAGCGGGAGCTGGAGTACGTGCTGGAGCGGGCCGCGGGCTGAGGCGTGCCCTGCGGGCCGGCGGGGCCCGTGGGCCTGTGACGCCTCGACTTCAGCTGGGCCTGTGACGCCCCGGCGTTCCCGGCTCGGCTCCGGCTCGTGGCCTCAAAGGGGCAGCTCGTCGTGGGGCCAGCGGGAGCGGGCCTGTTCGCGGGAGCGGAGCAGGGCGAGCGTGGGCATGCCCCGGTCCGGGCCGGTCGCGAGGAGGTCCGGGAGCTGGGGGAGCGGGGCGACGGCCGCCACGTCGTCCAGGACGAGGGTGACTGGTGGGTCGAGCCGACCGGGGGATGACCTTTCGGCCATGCGCCGGCCGTGCTCGACCACGCTGGAGACGAGGGCCGTCAGGAAGGGCATCGCGCCCGGGTCGGTCCTGGGGTCCTCGATGGATTCACCCACCACGTAAAGACTTCCCCCTTCCGCGATGAAGGAATCCAAGGCGAGGGCATCATTTCGGTTTGGAGTGCATGCCTCGCGCACGTGGACCGTGGACAGCGCGGACAGGGCGCGGCCGATCAGCTGCTGGGCCATGTCGCGGCGCTCGGGGTGCGCGGTGAGCGCGGACTCCAGCTCGCCGGCGGAGCCGGGTGCCGCCTTGGGGTGGGTGCGCAGGGTCCGGACGGCTTCCTGGATGTGGGTGCCCTGGGACCAGCGGTGGACGTGGCGGATCGTACGGCCGTCCAGGGCGGCGGCGTGCAGACAGCAGCGCAGCAGGGTCTCGGCCGTGTCGGTGACCGCCTGGTCGATCCGGGCGGTGGGGCGGACGGGCGCGAGGAGCGCCACGGCGCGCCGGACCGCCGTCTGCTGGGACTCGCAGCCCGCGGTGGGGGACCAGTGCAGCCGGGACGGGGTGTCGCACAGGTGGTGGGGGTCGTAGAGGAGGACCGGGCCCAGTTTGGCGCGGGCGTCCTTGGTGTCGGACCACAGGGCCGGGTTGGAGGTCACGACGAGGGTGGGGCCGGCGGCGTCGCGCACGGCCTGGACGGCGGTGGCGTGGCGCAGTTCGCGCGGGGCGAGGATCAGACGCTGTCCGGCGGGTGTGGGTGCGGGTGCGGGCGCGGGGGCCGGGACCGGCTCGTACGGGACCTGCCCGTGCCCCTCCCCCTGAGGCACGGGCTCCGCACGGGCCTCTGCCGCACGGGCCTCCACCGCGTGCTCCTGCTGCGCCGGGGCGAGCGGGGCGGGTGCCGGGACCGGGCCGGCGGCGGCGTGGGCCGGGGCGGGGTCGGGCTCCCTGCGGGGCGTGGGGACCTCGTACTGCGGCTCCGGAGCACCGGCGGACGCGGGCGTCGGGGCGGCCTCCGGCACCGGCTGGTGGCGTCGGCGGGCCCGGCCCGCGCGCCAGCGGGCCACCGTGCCCAGGACGAACACGCTCAGCACGACCAGCACCATCAGCTGTCCGATGAACAGCCCCCAGAACAGCCCGTACCCCGACAGCTGCCCGGCCGGGGTGTCCGGCCAGGCGCCCGGGATGTCGTGCGGCTGGGCGATCAGGCTGCGCATGGCCAGCGGCGTACGGGCGAAGGTGACGGTGTCCGGCCAGGCGCCGTGGGCGAACCAGGCGGCGAGGCCGGTGGCCGACCAGACCATCAGGGTCATGCCGAGCAGGAACGCGAGTATGCCGATCAGCAGACCGTCGGGGATACCGCCCTGGGCGCTTCGGCGGCTGTCGCGGTCGTCCGGTCTCATCGTCAGGCCACCGTGGACTCGGAGTCGCCGAGGTGCTGCTCGACGAAGGCCGCGGCCCGCTCTTCGGCTTCCAGCTCGGCGGCGCGCAGGGCGTCGTGGTCGAGGAAGTCGCTGGCGGACTCGGTCATCGCGCGGTCGGTGAAGACGAGCGGGCGTTCGGTCTCGGTGACCAGGTGTTTGACGACCTGGACGTTGCCGTTGACGTCCCAGACGGCGATGCCGGGGGTGAGGGTGGGGATGATCTCCACCGCCCACCTCGGCAGCCCGAGGACACGGCCGGTGGCCCTGGCCTCATCGGCTTTCTGGGCGTAGATCGTCCGGGTGGACGCCATCTTCAGGATGGCGGCGGCCTCCTTCGCGGCCGCGCCGTCGACCACGTCGGACAGGTGGTGGACGACCGCGACGAAGGACAGGCCGAGCCGCCGGCCGAACTTCAGCAGCCGCTGGAACAGCTGGGCCACGAACGGGCTGTTGATGATGTGCCAGGCCTCCTCGACCAGGAAGATGCGCTTCTTCCGGTCGGGGCGGATCCACGTGTGCTCCAGCCACACGCCGACGATCGCCATGAGGATGGGCATGGCGATGGAGTTGCGGTCGATGTGGGACAGGTCGAAGACGATCAGCGGGGCGTCCAGGTCGATGCCGACCGTGGTCGGGCCGTCGAACATGCCGCGCAGGTCACCGTCGACGAGCCGGTCCAGGACCAGGGCGACGTCCAGGCCCCACGCCCGTACGTCGTCTATGTCGACGTTCATCGCCTCGGCCGACTCCGGTTCGGGGTGGCGCAGTTGCTCGACGATGTCGGAGAGGACGGGCTGGCGTTCGACGATGGTCTCGTTGACGTAGGCGTGGGCGACCTTCAGCGCGAAGCCGGAGCGCTCGTCGAGGCCGTGGCCCATCGCCACCTCGATGATGGTGCGCAGCAGGGCGAGCTGTCCGGTCGTGGTGATCGCCGGGTCGAGCGGGTTGAGCCGGATGCCGTGGTCCAGGGCGGCCATCGGGTCCAGCCGGATGGGCGTTATGCCCAGCTCCTGCGCGATCAGGTTCCACTCGCCGACGCCGTCCTCGCCCTGGGCGTCGAGGACGACGACCTGGCGGTCGCGGAAGCGCAGCTGGCGCAGGACGTACGTCTTCTCCAGCGCCGACTTGCCGTTGCCGGACTCGCCGAGGACGAGCCAGTGCGGCGCGGGGAGCTGCTGGCCGTACAGCTGGAAGGGGTCGTAGATGTACCCCTTCCCGGAGTAGACCTCGCGGCCGATGATGACGCCGGAGTCGCCGAGACCGGGTGCGGCCGTCGGCAGGTAGACCGCCTGCGCCTGGCCGGTCGACGTGCGGACCGGCAGGCGGGTCGTCTCGACCTTCCCGAACAGGAAGGACGTGAAGGCGTCGGTGAGGACGGACAGCGGGTCCCGCATCAGGTCCTACCTCCGAATGCCGGTGGCGAAGGGCAGCGTGTTCACAAAGGCGCGGTGGTGCTCGCGGTCACACCATTCCAGCTTCAGATACGACTTTCCGGCCGATGCCCTTATCGTGCGCTTGTCGCGGGCCAGCGCCTCGGGATTACGCGAGGAGACGGTGATGTAGCCGACGAGATTCACTCCCGCGGCGCCGCTCGCGAGGTCCTCGCCGCGCTGGTCGAGACGGTTGTGGGCGGCGATGTCGCGCGGGTCGACGGTGCGGTTCATCTTGGCGGCGCGGGACGCCTCCGCCTCGTCGTTGGTCTTCTCGGTGAGCATGCGTTCGATGGCGACCTCGGTGGGTTCGAGGTCCATCGTGACGGCGACCGTCCGGATGACGTCCGGGGTGTGGACGAGGAGCGGGGCGAGGAAGTTGACGCCGACGGGCGTCATCGGCCACTCCTTCACCCAGGCCGTGGCGTGGCACCAGGGGGCGCGGGTGGTGGACTCGCGGGTCTTGGCCTGGAGGAACGTCGGCTCCATGGCGTCCAGCTCGGCCGGCCAGGCGTTGCGCTTGGTCATCGCCTGGATGTGGTCGATGGGGTGGTCCGGGTCGTACATGGAGTGGATGAGGGAGGCGAGCCGGCTCTGGCCGAGCGGCTGGCGGACCCGGATGTCGGCCTCCTGGAGGCGGGAGCAGATGTCCGTCAGCTCCCTGGCCATGACGACGGCGAGACCGGCGTCCCGGTCGACCTTGCCGCCGTGCGGGCGGGCGGCGCGGGCCATGGCGTTGGCCTCGGCGGCCAGTTCGCGGGTGTAGTGCATGCAGGCGACGAGGTACGCGCGGTGCTGCTCGCTGCTGGTCGACACCATCGACTGGAGCTGGTCGTAGGACTGCTGGAGCCAGGCCGGTGCGCGGTCGTCGCCGCGGACCGCGACGTCCTTGGCGTGGGCGTCGGGGTCGGCGGGGAGGGTGCGGGCCAGCATCTGCAGGCGGGTGACGAAGCCGTCGCCGTTGGCGACGTGCTTGAGCAGGGTGCCGAAACGGTCCACCAGGGCTTCCTGGTCCTCCGAGTCGCGCAGGCCGACGCCGGGGCCCTCGATCTCGATGCAGGCGGTGACCGTCTTGCGGTCGGCGTGCAGGAGTACGGCGATCTCGTCCGGGCCGAAGGGCGCGGAGAGCCAGGTGATCCGGCCGATGCCGGGCGGCGGCCCGATCTCGATCTCCCGGCCGTCGAGGCGGGTGCCGGCCTCCATGGCGCCGGAGCGGTAGGTGGCGCCCTGGCGCAGGGTGCGCTTGTAGCTGCGGTTGATCTCGAACCACTTGTAGAACGTGCGGTGCTTGTACGGCACGTAGACCGCGGCCAGCGCGAGCAGCGGGAAGCCCATGAGGAGCACGATCCGCAGGGACAGGACCGGAACGAGGAGCCCGCACATCATGCCGAGGAACGCGCCCGCGATGATCAGCACGATCTCGCCGGTCTCGCGGTTGCGTCCGACGATCGCGTTCGGCCGGGCGCGGCCGATCAGATATGTACGGCGGGGCGTGACCGGATGGGACAGGTGGGACTCGGTCGTCAACGCCCTTCACCTCCCGTGCGATGGGTACTGCTGTTGCGGGTGTTGCTGGCGTGCGGGGTGTTCACCGGGCTGGACGAGCGGGGCGGCGGCGCGGCGGAGGGGACAGATCCGCCGCCACCGGTCGAGGTGCGCGTGCTGTGCGCGGCGACGCCGCCGGCGGCGGTGTTGGCCGGGCGGGCGCCGCTCATGCCGCCGGTGGGCTGGGCGCCGTTGTTGTCCGCGCGCGAGCTGTGGGTCTTGATGCCCTGGGCGACCAGGGTGGCGGGGCTGCTGATGACGGCCGCCGCCTTGCTCTCGGCGCCGGCCATGATGCGGTTGTTGCGGGAGCCGGCGATCTCGTCGCCGAAGCCGGGGACGAAGCGGTAGATCATCGCGCTGGCGAAGATGGCGAGCAGGATGATCGCGAGGCCGGAGACGACCGCGGAGAAGGCGTCCGGGCCGTCGTCGGCGGAGAGGGCGCCCGCGAGGCCGAGGACGATCACGATGACCGGCTTCACCAGGATGACGGCGATCATGATGCCCGCCCAGCGGCGGACGTGGCCCCACAGGTTCTTGTCGACCAGGCCGGCGTAGACGACGGTGCCGAGGAGGGCGCCGACGTAGAGCAGGGCGGCGCGGATGACGAGTTCCAGCCACAGGACGCCCGCGGCGAGGATGCTGACCAGGGAGACGACGATCAGCATGATCGGGCCGCCGCCGATGTCCTCGCCCTTCTCCAGGGCGGCGGAGAAGTTGCCGAAGAACGTGTCGGTCTGGTCGCCGGTGGCCTTCGCGAGGACGTCGGTGACGCCGTCGGTGGCCGAGACGACGGTGTAGAGGATCAGCGGGGTGAACGCGGAGGCCAGGACGGTCAGCCAGAGGAAGCCGATCGCCTCCGAGATCGCGGTGGCGAGGGGGACACCGCGCACCGCGCGCTTGGCTACCGCGAGCAGCCAGAGCAGCAGCGTCAGGATCGTCGACGCGGCGAAGACCACCGCGTACTGCTGGAGGAACGTCTTGTTCGTGAAGTCGACGTTCGCGGTCTCCTGCACGGCCTCGCTGAGCTTGTCGATCGTCCAGGACGCGGCGTCGGCACAGCCCTTGGCTAGGGAGGAGAGGGGGTCGAGGGTGGAGGTGGGGTCGAGGGTGTCGGTGCCCCCGGACCGGGAGCGAGCGCCTTGACCGCGTTCGCAGTAGTCCTTGGCGGGGCCGACGATGAGGTCGCAGTTGTCGTTGGAAGCGGACGGCGACGGTGACGCGGTCGGGGACGACGACGCCGAAGGAGAGGGGGTTGGGGTGGGAGTCGGGGTGGGGGACGGAGTGGGTTCCGCCGTGGCGCGGGTGGCCAGCAGGACGGCGGTGGTCTGTACGACGGTGAGGGCAGCGGCGATTCCGAGTGCGCGGCGCGGCTTACCGGGCATAAGTGAAGCCTCCGTACTCCTCGACGGCCTTGCTCATCTCATCGGCGCTGGACGCCTGGTTGTCGCCGGGAACGGGGGCGGGTCCGTCCTTTTGAGCGAAGCTCTCGACCTTCCAGTCGTTGTCGCTCCAGCGCAACTGGAGCGTCAGGGTGAACCAGTCGCTGGTGACCGGGTTGGTCGAGTCCTCCCCCGCGGTTCCGTAGACACCGGTGCACCAGACGTCCACGGTGGCGGCGGTGTCGGAGTAGCGGGTGACCTTGCTGCCGATCGGCGTTGTGCGCGAGACGTACGTGTGGCCCCGGGCCGCGTTGCCGTTCTGGTCCAGGCCGATGTTGCTCAGGAACTCCTTCGAGTAGGCCTGGTCGAACCTCTCCTCCAGCGCGGCCCGCTGGTCGGGCACGAAGAGCTGCCGGACGATCTCGGCTCGCCGGGCCGGCTTGAGGATCTCCGCCGAAACCAGCGTCACCGCATAATTCGCCGCAGCGCTCTGTGCCCCCTGTTCGTCCCGGGCGAAGCCCGCCTTCACCGGGCGGACCCCGCTCGCGGCCGTCGCCGCCGGGCGGGGCTGTTCGGGGTCCTGGGCGCCCGCGGGGGCGTCGTCGTCGCCGCGGTTCGCGAAGGCGATGGCCGCGATGAGGAGGACGACGACGCCGACGACGGTGACCAGGCTCCGCGAGGAGGAGCGGCCGGGCCGCCGGGCGCCGCCGTAGGGGTCGGAGTCGGGCAGGCGGGTGCGGGTGTGCCCGGTGCCGGCGTAGCCGCCGGAGCCCTCCGGCTGGTGTTCGTCTCCGAGACTCATGCCGCATCCGCCCCCTCGACGTCGTAGCGGAAACCCTCGTACCGGAAGAACGTGTGGAAGTACGACGGTAGCCGTGCTGGTTCCCGCGCGGGCGCGGTGTGGTGACTCGACATCAGGGAAACGCAACCTCAGCCGGTGGGCACGACGGGCGGGTGGGGTAGAGGGGACCGGGCGTGCCCGGAGCGGACTGGGCGCGCCCGCGACGGTCGGCGGCGCGCGCCGGGCTACACGGCCATGCCGTACACGATGGTGAAGAGCGTGCCGAGGGATCCGATGATGAAGACGCCCGTGAGGCCGGCGATGATGAGGCCCTTGCCCTGTTCCGCGCTGAAGGTGTCGCGCAGCGCGGTCGCGCCGATGCGCTGCTTCGCGGCGCCCCAGATGGCGATGCCCAGACAGATCAGGATGGCGACCGCCATCACCACCTCGATCATCACCTTGGCCTCGTTGCCCAGGCTGCCGAAGGGCCCCCAGTCCGGAGCGATTCCGCCGATGATGGTGTTGATGTCTCCCTTGTCGGCCGCAAAGAGCATGTAAGTCACCGCCCCTGTTGGGTAGTTCCGCAGTCCCCTGCGGTGCGCAGAGGTCAGGCCTCATTCTCGCCGACAATGACGCCCAGGTATGTCGACTTGGCGTCATTGCTTGGCAGGTTTCGTACGAATAGCTCGTATGGTCACTCTGTGTATCACGGCAGGTAACGCCGGGCAACGAGGCGAGTGCGGAACCTGTGGTGTGGTTCCGTCGTTGTGTCACTTTTGGTGCGTACACCGCCCTCTGATGGTGTGACGGGTGAACGATCGCGCCGATGTGCTGCGGGTGAGAGTCATCCGGGTGAAGGCTATCGGGGTCGTAGTCCGTGCAGCAGATGGTGGACCGGCTCGTCGGCGCCGGTCAGGGCCGTCGGCGGCGGCAGGTGGCCGGTGGTGGTGGAGCCGGCGACGCCGTGCAAGGCGGCACCGGCCAGGAGGGCGGTGCGCTAGGGGTCGTCCGGAACGATCTCGCCACGCTCCCGGGCGTCGGTGATGGGCCGGAAGAAGGTTTCCTTCGTGCGGGCGATGGCGTCGTCCAGCTGCTCGGGGTGTCCGGGTCCTGCTTGCGGGTGTACGTCAGCTCGAGCGCGGGCACTTGCGACGCACCCCGCTACGCGGCGACGACACTCCAGAGCCATGCCGCCGGCCGGGTGAGCCGGCTGGCCATGGCCCTCGGCAACCGCCCCTTCGCCCAGGACGACGCGGCGGGCGCCCTGCCGCCCACGGGGGTGGGGTTCCGCGGGCTCGGGTGAGGTCCCGGCGGGGTTCCGGGGAGTGCGCAGGGGAGGGCGTCACCTGTTCCCCTTGCCTGCGCAAGCCCGTAGTCGGATGCGTGTGTGAAGACGGTGCGGCGCGGAGGCGTTCAGCCGTGCGGGTGCAGGGTCCCTGGTCGTACACGTGACCTCGCGTCCAACTATCGTTCGAGTGGCGGTGTCGCGAGAGGTACTGCTCCGACGTGGCAGGCGAACTGATGGTGCGGTAACGGGGGTTGCGAAGTTGTGGGATACACGCTTCCGGACTGGCTGGACGAAATCCTCGACTTCATCGGGATCAACTTCCCGAACGTCGACGAGGATGACTACCGCGAAATGGCCAGGGCCATGCGGGACTTCGCGGACAAGTTCGAAAAGCACGGCGGCGAGACCCACAAGGCGGCCACGGCCATGCTCTCCTCCTCGGAGGGCTGGGCCGTGGACGCGATCGAGAAGCACTGGGGCAAGGTCAAGTCCGGGCACCTGGACAAGGTCCCCGAGCTGGCGCGGCTGTTCGCGGACGCCTGTGACGTGGTCGCGGACATCATCTTCGGGATGAAGCGGAAGGCCGAGATCGAGCTGGGCGCGATGGCGGCCTCGGTGGGCATCTCGCTCGGGCTCGCGGCCTTCACCGGCGGTCTGTCCGCGCTGCTCGGCGCCGCGGAGATCGCGGCGATGAGGCAACTGGTCAAGAAGATCGTCGACGAGGCCGCCGACCGGGTGGTCGAGGAGCTGATCGCGCGGGTCACGGAACCGGTCAACGCCAAGCTGGAGGCGATGGTCGAGGACGCGGTCCTCGACCTCGCCGAAGGAGCGTTCACGATGCCGCCCGCCGGTTCCGGCGGCGATGGCGCCGGAGGCGACGGGCACGGACGCGGTCACGACGGGATGCAGCTGGCCTCCGCCGGCGGCGGTACGGGGGGTGACGCCCCGGGCGGCGGAGCGGGCAAGAAGACCCGTATCGACCATGTCTCGTTCGAGGACGGTTCCCGCAAGATCTCGCTGCACGGCGGCGACCTGAACCTCAACTCCTCGGCGGGACTGACCCGCGCGAGAACCGCCTTCGGGCGAACGAAGGGCAAGGACCCGTTCACGCAGGCCTTCGAGTCGATCCTGCACGGCGCGCTCGACGGCACCGAGAAGGCCCTGAAGAAGATCTCCAAGCATGTGACGGAGACCGTGCCCGAGCGGGTGAAGGCCGCCTCCCGGCTCGAGAAGAACAAGGATCTGGACGTCCGGGACCGGCTCAACGCGATCGCGGGCGGCAAGAAGGACGGTGACGCAGGCGGTGGTCACGCACGCCCGGCCGGCGGTGCCGGCCGGCGGGTGCCCGAGTCGCTGCGCACCGCGCTGGACAACGTCCGCCAGAGAGCTATCGCCCTGGCGCAGCGGCGCTGCAAGAGCGACCCGGTCGACGTGGCGAGCGGGGAGATGGTCCTCTCTCAGACGGACCTGGTCCTGCCGGGTGTGCTGCCCCTGGTGCTGCGGCGTACCCATATATCCGGCTATCGCTTCGGCCACTGCTTCGGGGCGAGCTGGGCCTCCACGCTCGACGAGCGGCTGGAACTGACGGGCGGCGGCGCGATCTGGGCGCGCGAGGACGGGTCCCTGCTCCAGTACCCCAGACTGCCGCTCGAGGAGGGCGACGAGGTGCTTCCGCTGGAGGGCGAGCGCATCCCGCTGACCTACGTGGAAAGGTCGGCCCTGGGGGACGTGACGTACGCCACGTCCGACGTCCGCTCCGGTCTGACCCGCCGCTTCACCGGCAGCCCCTACTCCTCCGGCAGCCTGTACTGGCTGACCGACATGGAGGACCGCAACGGCAACGGCCTCCGAATCGCCCGCGATGACGAGGGCATCCCCACGGCGGTCCTGCACGACGGCGGCTACCGGGTACGGGTCACCTCGGACCCGGAGCTGGGCCGGGTCACCGCCCTCGAGGTGCGGACACCGGACGGCCCGGTCCGCGTCGCCTCATTCGGGTACGACGGCCCCGGCCGCGATCTGGTGGCGGTCTCGGGTTCCCGGGGGGTGCCGCTGCGGTTCACCTACGACGACGCACACCGCGTGACGTCCTGGACCGACCGCAACGGCCACACCTACGGTTATGTCTACGACGTGGCCGGCCGGGTCGTGGAGACGATCGGTCCCGACGGCGCGCTGTCCTCGCGGTTCACCTACGACCGCGCCGCCCGCGAGACCCGTTTCACCGACTCGACCGGCGCGGTCACCGTCACCCGCCTCAACGAGCTGGGCCAGACGATCAGCGAGACCGACCCGCTCGGCAACACGGTCCACTTCGCGTGGGACCGCTACGACAACCTGCTGTCGCGCACCGACGAACTGGGGCACACCGCCCGGTTCACCTACGACGACGCGGGCAACCTGCTGACGGTGCGGTACCCGGACGGGCGGCAGGCGTCGACCACGTACAACGAGCTGCACCTGCCGGAGACGGTGACCGGCCCGGACGGCACCGTGTGGCGCAACGTCTTCGACGAGCGGGGCAACCGGACCGCCGTCGTCGCACCGGACGGCACCTCGACCACCTTCACCCATGACGCCACGGGCGCCCTGGCGACGGTCACGTTCCCGACCGGCGAGACGGAGACGCGCGTCAACGACGAGGCGGGCCTGGTCCTGTCGGTCACGGACGGGCACGGCGCCACCTACACGGTCCGCCGCGATGCGTTCGGCCGGCCCCGCGAGTCCGTCGACCCCGCCGGCTCCGTGACCCGCCTGGAGTGGACGGCGGACGGCTGGCTCACCCGGCGGACGGCACCCGACGGGTCGGCCGAGCAGTGGACGTACGACGAGGAAGGCAACTGCCTCAGCCACACCGACCCGCTGGGCGGTGTCACGCGTTTCGCGTACACGTCGTTCGACCTGCTCGCCGCCCGCACCGGTAAGGACGGGGCCCGGTACGAGTTCGGGTACGACACCGAGCTGCGCCTCACCGAGGTGCGCAACCCGCAGGGCAGAACGTGGCGGTACCGGTATGGTCCGTCCGGGCTGACCGAGTCCGAGACCGACTTCGACGGGCGCACCACGCGCTACGAGTACGACGCCGCCCGCCGCCTCGTCGCCCGGACGACTCCCCTCGGACAGCGCATCGGCTTCACGTTCGACGCCGTGGGCAACGTCGTGGAGAAGGACGCCGACGGCATGGTCACCCGCTACTCCTACGACAGCGGTGACCGGCTCGTCGCCGCGGTCTCGCCGGTTTCCTCGCTCAGCGTGGAGCGCGACACCATGGGGCGGCTGCTCGCGGAGACGGTCGACGGACGCAGCATGCGGTTCGGCTACGACTCGCACGGCGAACTGGTCTCGCGTACGACCCCGACCGGCGCCGTCAGCTCGTACGCGTACGACACCGCGGGCAACCGCGTGCGGGTGGACTGTGCGGGGCACGCGCTCCGCTTCACCCGGGACGAGCTGGGCCGTGAGACGCGGCGCACACTGGGCCCCGAGCAGGCGCCGGTGACCCTGGCCTCGCGGTGGGACACGCTCGGCCGGCTTTCGGCACGGTCACTGACCACGGCCCGCGGGACACTGCGGAATCGTTTCTACGAGTACCGCGCCGACGGTTTCCTCACCGGCGTCACGGACCGGGCGGCGGGGACGCAGTGGCGGTTCGAACTCGACCCGGTGGGCCGCCCGCTCGGCGTCACCGCCGACGACTGGTCGGAGCGCTACGCCTACGACGCCATCGGCAACCAGACCGACGCCCACTGGCCCGACCGGGCCCGGCACGCCGAGAGCCGCGGCCCGCGGACCTACGACGGCACCCGGCTGCTCGGCTCGGACGGGGTGCGCTACGAGTACGACGCCGCTGGACGGGTCGTCCTGCGGCAGAAGCGGCGGCTGTCCCGCAAGCCCGACACCTGGCGCTACACGTGGGACGCCGAGGATCGCCTCGTCTCCTGCACCACCCCCGACGGCACCGAGTGGCGCTACACCTACGACGCGCTGGGCCGCCGTACCGCCAAGCACCGCATGTCCCCGGACGGGCGGACGGTCGTCTCGACGGTCCGCTTCGCCTGGGAGGGCACCCAGCCGGCCGAGGAGACCGACACGGCCACGGGGGTCACGCTCACCTGGGAATACGAGGGCCACCAGCCGATGGCCCAGCTGGAGCGCCGGCTGCCGGCCGACGGTGACCAGCGCGAGGTGGACACCCGGTTCTTCGCCATCGTCACCGACGTCATAGGAACGCCCACCGAACTCGTCGGCGAAGAGGGCGACATCGCCTGGCACAAGCGCTCCACGGTCTGGGGCATCACGACCCGCAACCGTGACGCCCGTGCCCACACGCCGCTGCGCTTCCCCGGTCAGTACGCGGACCCGGAGACGGGCCTGCACTACAACCTCAACCGGCACTATGACCCCGAGACGGGCCGCTACGTGTCCTCGGACCCCCTGGGTCTCGTCCCGGCCCCCAACCCGGCCGCGTACGTGGTCAACCCCTTCACCTGGATGGACCCGGAGGGGCTGATCGCGAAGGGATGCACGCAGATCGCCGGCTGGTACGGCGGACTGCTGCCCGCGAACCTGATGGCGAATGGCAAGCCCTACCCACAGAAGATGGAGGTCAACCACATCCCGCCGAAGGCGGCGTGGAAAGACGTCATCGAGCCGGGCTTCTACATCGCGAACAAGCCGCACCGGAAGCAGAAGGTCAACAACGGCCCGGCGATCCGCATGGAGAAGGCGGACCACGCTCAGCTCAACAGCACGGGGTCCAGTACCACGGCGGCCAACTGGCACGCCACGCAGAGGGCACTGATCAACCAGGGGCGCATCACCGAGGCGATGCGCATGGACATCGACGACATCAAGACGAAGTTCCCCGAGAAGTACGACCAGCACATCAAGGAGATGGTGGAGAGCCTGAAGCACAACAAGCCACTCCAGGACATGCTCGCCAAGCGAGGGTGGACGATCGACGAAGCAGCTCTGTTGGCATGATGCCGACGAAGCAACAGGCCGTGAGAGGGAGACAGAAGGATGGACGTCGAACTGGTGCCGCACGTCGGCGTCGCAGCGTTCCGGCTTGGTATGCCGTTCGACGATGCGATGGCCGAGGCTCGGACGTGGGGACGTGTCGAGCACTCCCCTGAAGGGGGGCGCCCGCCGGGCAAGTACGTCGTCGTCAACGAGACGTACCAATTCGAGTTCGTCCTCCTCTTCGAAGCGGAGGACAAGGAAGAGCTGACCGGGATCGAGGTGTGGCGGTTCCGTGACGAGGCCGCCGACATCCGTTTCCTCCTGGAGGGCATCGACGTCTTCCGCACGCCGGCGGACGACCTGCCGGAGATCCTGGAGGAACGCGGGCACCAGGTCGTCGAGAGCGACTACGGGTTCGAGGAGGTCACGGACCTCGGCCTGCGCTTCGCGAACAACAGCAGCTTCGACTACCCCGTGGACGAGGAGGGGGACCCTCTGTACTACGACTACGTTCTCGTCACGGACCTGACCTGACCTGACCCGAACGGCGGGGTACGTGGTTCACGGGGGTCGCACGAAAGGGATGCTCGCCGACCAGAGCAGCCACGACCGGATCCGAGACGCCGGCGAGCGGGAGCGTCCCCTCGTGGGAGGTGCGCATCTACACTGGCGGCGGCGTACTCCCGGACGGTGAGGGGCGGTTGACGGTGCGTAAGGCGTGGGTCGTGGGCACTGCTGTGGTCGGTGGGTCGCTCGCCTTCGTGATGCTGCTCGTGGTCGGCGTGTACGTGGTCGCCGGCAACCTGGTCAACGGGATGCGCGGCGGGAGCAGGACGCTGGCCAAGGGATCGGTGCCCGCCGCGTACCGGCCGCTGGTGGAGAAGTGGGGCAACCTCTGCTCCGCCATCAACCCCGCGCTGCTCGCCGCGCAGCTGTACCAGGAGAGCGGGTTCAACCCGAACGCCAAGAGCCCGGCCGCCGCGCAGGGGATAGCGCAGTTCATCCCGGGGACGTGGGCCTCGCACGGGATCGACGGCGACGGGGACGGCGACCGGGACGTCTGGGACCCGAATGACGCGATTCCATCGGCCGCCAAGTACGACTGCACGCTGGCCAAGTACGTCAAGGACGTGCCCGGCGACCCCACCGCGAACATGCTCGCCGCCTACAACGCGGGGGCCTACGCGGTGATCAAGTACAAGGGCGTGCCGCCGTACCGGGAGACCCGGAACTACGTCAAGACGATCACCACGCTGGAGGAGAGCTTCGCCGCCCCCCAGACCCGGCTCGACCCCTCCAAGCAGGCCGCCGGGGCCATCCACTACGCCCAGAAGAAGCTCGGCACGCCCTATCTCTGGGGCGGCAACGGCACGCCTGAGCAGGGCGGACGGTTCGACTGCTCGGGTCTGACCAAGGCGGCGTACGAGAGCGTGGGGATCACGCTGCCCCGGGTGGCGAACGATCAGTACAACGCGGGGCCGCACCCGTCGCGGGACGAGCTGCTCCCCGGCGATCTGGTGTTCTTCTCGCCCGACCCGACCAACTCGCGGGCCATCGACCACGTCGGGATCTACGTGGGGGGCGGGTACATGATCGACGCGCCCTACACGGGGGCCGTGATCCGGTTCGACCCGATCGACACGAAGAAGTACTTCGGGGCGACGCGGGTCACCGAAGATGGCGCAAAAGCGTTGCCCACGACCGCCTGACGGGGCCGGAACGGCGTGTGAACCCCACCCCTGAGCTGCGGCGATGTATCTCTCTTCGATAACGTCTGCGTGATCATTCAGTGGAATGTGGAACGTAGGAACCGGGATCGTGCGTTCCTGTTGACGTAGCCGATTGACCTAGCCCGAAGACCTAGCCGATCGCTCTACGTACCACGGGGGTGGCAGGACGGCGCGCGACAAGAGCGCGCCGGTGAGATGACGACGAAGGGGCCGCTGCACCATGGCTGGACTCGCGCAATCAGGGTCGAACCCCGACGTCGAGCTGCTCTACGACATCAATGGCCTGGCCAAGGACGCGCCGCACTGGTTCGACCGGGTCATGGAGTACGTCGGCGAGTACGGACTGCTGCTCGCCATGGTGCTCCTCGTGCTGTGGTGCTGGTGGACGGGTCGGCGCCGGGCACAGTCCGCGGAGGACGCGGCCTCCTCGGTCGCCGCGCTGGTGTGGGCGCCGCTCGCGGCCGGTGTCGCCGTGCTGGTGAACGTGCCGATACGCGGGTTCGTCGAACGGCCCCGGCCGTTCCTGGAGCACGAGGGCCTCGACGTCCTCGTGTCCGGCAAGACGGACTACTCCTTCGTCAGCGATCACGCGACCATCACCATGGCCATGGCCGTCGGGCTCTTCGTCGCCAACCGCAAGTTCGGCCTCGTCGGACTCGTGCTCGCCCTGCTCGAAGGGTTCTGCCGGGTCTACATGGGTGTGCACTACCCGACCGACGTCATCGGCGGCCTCGCGCTCGGCACCGCCGTCGCGCTGCTGCTCTCGCCCGTCGCCATGGCGCTCCTCACGCCTGTCGCGCGGGCGATGGAGCGGTCGCCGCGCGTGGGGTGGCTGATCTGGAAGCGGCCGTCCGGGGGGAGCCGGGACGCGATGATCCCGGGCGCCCGGCGGGAGGCCGCCGGCAGGCAGAGCGAGGAGCGGGATCTGGCCGCCTGAGCGGCCGGGCGAGGCCGGGCCACGGCGACTGCGCGGCGCTTCCCCGTCCAGTGGCTCTCCCGTGAGGCGCCTCCCCCGTGAGGCGCCTCCTCCGTCGGGTGCCCGTCGGGTGCCCGTCGGGTGCCTCCCGCGTCCCGGCGCCCCACCTCCCAGCGCCCCGCCTCACAGCGCCTGCGGATACGTGAACACCCGGCCCGGGTCGTACGTCCGCTTCAGCTTCGTCAGGCGTGGGGCCGCGTCGCCGTAGTACGCCGTGCGCCAGTTCGTCAGGGCCGCGTCCGTGTAGTTCTGGTAGGCCGCGCCCGAGGCGTGCGGGCGCATCGCGTGGTGCGTGGAATCCAGCCAGGCGCGGGCGGTGGAGCCGGTGGTGCCCGTGCGCCAGGAGACGAGGTACTGGGCGAGCATCCGGGAGCGGCGGTGGACGAACGCCGTCGCCGTGGGCGGGACGCGGTTGATCGCGCCGCCCAGCGCGGTGAGCGCGATGCTGCCCGCGCCGCCCCGCACGTCCTTGATGCGGGTGAGCAGGGTCTGGACGCCCGCCGTGGACAGGGAGTGGTCGAAGAAGTCGGAGCGGGCCGCGTAGGTCTCCCGGGCCAGTGCGCCCTGGGGCGAGCGGCCCGGCGTGGTGCCGGGCAGGTGGCACTGGGCGTCGCTGGAGAAGGAGGCGCAGCCGGCGTAGACCTCCATGGCCTCCTCGTAGGAGCGGCGGCGCAGCGAGACGCTGCTCGCGGGCGCGCCGACGCGGGCGGCCAGGCGGTCGACCGCGTTCTGCAGTCCGCCGTACGTGCCGAGGGAGAAGGCCGCGACGGAGACCTTCGGGGCGCCGCCGGCCGAGCAGGCCAGGTGGAGCGAGGACCAGATCTCGTCCGGCTGGTCCGGGCCCCACTCCTGCCAGGCCTTCACCACGGCCGCCGCCTTCGCCCACGGCCAGGACAGGTACGCCGTGACCGCCTGCGGGGCGGGGTGGGTGCGGAAGTGGAGTTCGGTGACGACGCCGAAGTTGCCGTTGCCCGCGCCGCGCAGGGCCCAGAAGAGGTCCTTGTGGTGGGTGGCGTCGGCGGTGATCTGCTTGCCGTCGGCCGTGACGAGGGTGGCGGCCGTGAGGCTGTCGCAGGTCAGGCCGTACGCCCGGGAGACCACGCCGTGTCCGCCGCCGAGGACCAGACCGGAGACGCCGACCGTGGGGCACGAGCCGGCCGGGACGGTGACGCCCTTCGCGGCCAGCGCGCGGTAGACGTCGATCAGCTTGGCGCCGGCGCCGACCACGGCGGAAGTCCCGCTCGCCCGCACCCGGTTCAGCCGGGAGACGTCGATGATCAGGCGGTTGTTGCCGGAGGACCAGCCCGCGTAGGAGTGGCCGCCGTTGCGGATGGCGACGCGCAGTTCGTGGGCGCGGGCGTAGGCGAGGGTGGTGGTGATGTCGTCGGCGTGGGCGACGTAGGCGACGGCGGCGGGCTTCAGGGCGTCGAAGCGGGTGTTGTAGAGCTGGCGGGCGGTGGCCCAGGCGGCGTCGCCGGGGCGGATCAGGGCGCCGTCGAGGTCGCGGGCGAGGGCGCCCCACTCGGCGGAGGCCCGGGTGGCGGCGCTGGTCGTGGCCGTCCGGGTGCCGGCGGCTGTACCCGTGCCGGTGCCGGTCGCGGTGGCCGTCGCCTGGGCGCGGCCGGTGCCGCCGCCGCAGGCCGCCACGGAGACCGCCGTCGCGAGCGCGGCCGTGCCGCCGCCGATGAACGTACGCCGTTCCATGTGCTGCCTGCCTTCGCCCGACGGGTGCTCTCAGGGAACGAGACGGGGTCTGCGGGCGGCGGGTTCCCTACCCGATCGGGTACTCCCGCTGTGCACGGAAAGTGGTGTACTTTCCACGCAAATGCTCCATTTGCTCGCTCTTGGGAGTCAGCGGTGCCGACAGCCGTGCAGGCCGGGGCCGGGACCTCCACGTGTTCTCCCTGTAAGCATTCCGTGACCTAACCGCACCGTCCGCAGGGGTTCACCCCCCGTTCACTTCCGGCCATAGGCGGCTTCACCTGATCTGCCTAATTTCGGCCTTGCTGACGACGAGCGCGCCCGGATGCCACGTCCGCCCTCGCGCCGTCTCACCCGCACTTCTCGCACGCCGCCGGATTCAGGACGGCGGCTCCCGGAAGGAACTCCCGAAAGTGAAGCTTCAGCGCAAGAACCGGCGGGCCCTCACCCTCGGTGCTCTCGCCGTCTCCGGCGCCCTGGCCCTCACGGCGTGCGGCTCCGACGACCCCGGCACCAGTGCCGACCCGACGGGCGGTACGCAGGCGGCCGGCTCGATCAAGTGTGACGACGCCCAGGGCCAGCTGCTGGCCGACGGCTCTTCGGCGCAGAAGAACGCGATCGACGCCTGGGTGAAGCAGTTCACCCAGCAGTGCAAGGGCGTGCAGGTCAACTACAAGGGCGGCGGCTCCGGCGCCGGCGTCACCGCCTTCACGCAGGGCACGGTCGCCTTCGCCGGCTCCGACTCCGCGCTGGACTCCGAGGAGATCGCGGCCTCCAAGAAGGTCTGCTCCGGCGGCCAGGGCATCGACCTGCCGATGGTCGGCGGCCCGATCGCCGTCGGCTACAACGTGCCGGGTGTCGACAAGCTGGTCCTCGACGCGGCCACCATCGCCAAGATCTTCGACAGCAAGATCAGCAACTGGAACGACCCGGCGATCAAGAAGCTGAACCCCGACGCCAAGCTGCCCGACCTCAAGATCCAGGCGTTCCACCGCTCGGACGAGTCCGGCACCACGGACAACTTCACCAAGTACCTGATCGCCGCCACCCCGGAGAACTGGAAGTACGAGGGCGGCAAGGCCTGGCAGGCCAAGGGCGGCCAGTCCGCCGCGGGCTCCTCCGGTGTCGCCCAGCAGGTCAAGCAGACCGCCGGCGCCATCAGCTACATGGAGCTGTCGTACGCCAAGGACGGCATCAAGGCCGCCGCCATCGACACGGGCGCCGGCGAGCCGGTCGAGGCCACCGTCGAGAACGCCACCAAGGCCATCGCGGACGCCAAGGTCGTGGGCACCGGCAAGGACCTCGCCCTGGAGCTGAACTACGCCACCAAGGCCGAGGGCGCCTACCCGATCACCCTCGTCACCTACGAGATCGTCTGCGACAAGGGCAACAAGCAGGAGACCCTGCCCGCCACCAAGGCCTTCCTGCGCTACATCGCCAGCGAGGACGGCCAGAAGGTCCTCGCCGCCAACGACTACGCGCCGATGCCCGCGGACATCATCGCCAAGGTCCGCACCACCATCGAAGAGCTGAGCTGACCCGAGTGCGGTCCGGTCCCGAGCGGGACCGGACCGCACCGTCCGGTGCACCGCCGCCCGGAGCAGCGCCCCGCGCACGCTCCACCGAGCCGCCCGCCGAGCGCGGCTCCGCAGACCGGAGACCCCGATGGACATAACGACAGCACCCACCGACGCACCTCCCCCCAGCCCACAGCCCACCCTGCCCGAGCAGAAGCGCGCGGCCCGCGGCGCCACCCGGCCCGGCGACCGCATCTTCCTGGGCCTGTCCCGCGGCTCGGGCATCCTGCTCCTGGCGATCATGGCCGCCATCGCGGTCTTCCTCAGCTGGCGGGCCGCCCTCGCGATCAGCGAGAACGAGGGCGACTTCCTCACCACCTTCGAGTGGAACACCAGCGCCCAGCCGCCGGTCTTCGGCATCGCGGTCCTGGCCTACGGCACGATCGTGTCCTCGGTCATCGCCATGGTCATCGCGGTCCCGATCGCCGTCGCCATCGCGCTGTTCCTCACCCACTACGCCCCCCGCCGGCTGAGCGGCCCGATCGCCTACGTGATCGACCTGCTCGCCGCCGTGCCGTCCATCGTGTACGGCCTGTGGGGCGCCCTGATCCTCGTCCCGCACATGGACGGCCTGTTCGGCTGGCTGGACGACTACCTCGGCTGGACCGGCGTCTTCGACTGGGAGGGCGGCGCCCCCCGCTCGATGCTCACCGTCGGCATCCTGCTGGCGATCATGATCCTGCCGATCATCACCAACGTCAGCCGCGAGGTCTTCCGGCAGGTCCCGCAGATGCACGAGGAGGCGGCCCTGGCCCTCGGCGCCACGCGCTGGGAGGTCATCCGCATGGCGGTGCTGCCGTTCGGCCGCTCCGGCGTGATCTCGGCCTCGATGCTCGGCCTCGGCCGCGCGCTCGGCGAGACCATGGCCGTCGCCACCGTCCTGTCGCCGGACTTCCTGATCCACGCCAGCCTGCTCAACCCGGGCGGCGGCACCTTCGCCCAGAACATCGCCAGCAAGTTCGGCGAGGCGACGGAGTTCGGCCGCGACGCGCTCATCGCCTCCGGTCTGGTCCTGTTCGTCATCACGCTGCTGGTCAACGGCGCGGCCCGCGCGATCATCGCCCGCCGCAAGGAGTACTCGGGGGCCAACGCATGAGCACCACGACCGCCGTCAAGCGCCCCAGCACGCTCCAGGGCGCCCGTCTGCCGAAGTGGTCCCCCTGGGCGATCGCCGCTGGCTCCGTCGCGGTGTCCGTCGGCGGCGGCCTCGCCGTCGGGATGGAGAGCCGGATCCAGTGGGGTCTGATCGCCGCGATCCTGTTCGTCCTCGGTACGTACGTCATCGCGGCGCGCGTCGAGGGCGGCCGTCAGGCCAAGGACCGCATCGCGACCTCGCTGGTCTGGGTCGCCTTCCTGCTCGCCGTGGTGCCGTTGGTCTCCCTGGTGTGGACGACCGTCTCGCGCGGTGTGAAGGTCCTCGACGGCTACTTCCTGACCCACTCCATGGGCCTCATCGCCGACTCCGAGCCGGGCGGCGGCATCTATCACGCCATCATCGGCACGCTGGAGCAGGTCGGCCTCGCCACCCTGATCGCCGCGCCGATCGGCGTGCTCACCGCGATCTACCTGGTGGAGTACGGGCGCGGCAACCTCGCCCGGGCCGTCACCTTCTTCGTCGACGTGATGACCGGTATCCCCTCGATCGTCGCCGGTCTGTTCATCCTCAGCCTGCTGCTGATCTTCGACATGGGCTTCTCCGGCTTCGCCGGCGCGCTGGCCCTGGCGATCCTGATGATGCCGGTGGTCGTCCGCTCAACCGAGGAGATGCTGAAGCTCGTCCCGAACGAGCTGCGGGAGGCCTCCCTGGCGCTCGGTGTGCCGAAGTGGCGGACCATCCTGAAGGTCGTCCTGCCGACCGCGGTCGGCGGCATCACCACGGGCATCATGCTCTCGGTCGCCCGCATCGCCGGTGAGACGGCGCCCGTGCTGCTGCTGGTGTTCGGCAACCCGTTCATCAACAACAACCCCTTCGAGGGCCCGCAGGCGTCGCTGCCGCTCTACATCTACCAGCAGTACTCGCAGAGCGCGGGCTCGCCCGCGGCCTACGACCGTGCCTGGGCGGCGTCGCTGACGCTGATCGCCTTCGTGATGATCCTGAACCTGGTGGCCCGCGGCATCGCCCGCTGGAAGGCCCCGAAGACCGGTCGCTGACGCGGCCAACGGCGACCGATCGAACCTCTGGAAGTGACGTAAACATGGCCAAGCGAATCGACGTAAGCGGACTGACCGCCTACTACGGCTCCCACAAGGCGATCGAGGACATCTCGATGACCGTCGAGCCCCGCTCGGTGACGGCCTTCATCGGCCCGTCCGGCTGCGGCAAGTCGACGTTCCTGCGCACCCTGAACCGCATGCACGAGGTCACGCCCGGCGGGCGGGTCGAGGGCAAGGTGATGCTCGACGACGAGGACCTGTACGGCCACGGGGTCGACCCGGTGTCCGTGCGGCGCGAGGTCGGCATGGTGTTCCAGCGCCCGAACCCGTTCCCGACGATGTCGATCTTCGACAACGTGGCGGCCGGGCTGCGCCTGAACGGCAACTACAAGAAGAGCGAGCTGAGCGACATCGTCGAGAAGTCGCTGCGGGGCGCGAACCTCTGGAACGAGGTCAAGGACCGCCTGAACAAGCCGGGTTCCGGCCTCTCCGGCGGCCAGCAGCAGCGCCTGTGCATCGCGCGGGCGATCGCCGTCGAGCCGAACGTCCTGCTCATGGACGAGCCGTGCTCCGCGCTCGACCCGATCTCCACCCTCGCCATCGAGGACCTGATCGGCGAGCTGAAGGAACGGTTCACGATCGTCATCGTCACGCACAACATGCAGCAGGCGGCGCGTGTCTCGGACCGTACGGCCTTCTTCAACCTCGCGGCGGTCGGGCAGCCCGGCCGGCTGATCGAGATCGACGACACGGAGCGGATCTTCTCCAACCCGTCGGTCCAGGCGACCGAGGACTACATCTCCGGCCGCTTCGGCTGAGCCGACGACTCCTCGCGGTGCTGCATGGCGGTGCCACCGCGAGGTCGCAAAAGGGCCCGCCCCTGGCTCCCGGGGGCGGGCCCATCGCGTTGCCTGCGGCGCCTCGCGGCGGTGCTTCGGCGGCGGTACTCCGCGGCGGCGCATCGGCGCCGCCGTACGGGCGCCGGGTGCTACAGGAACGCCAGGTGCACCAGGCCGTACGAGGCCGCCGCCACCGCCGCCGCCGCCGGCATGGTGATGAACCAGCCGAGGACGATGTTCTTGGCGACGCCCCAGCGGACGGCGTTCACGCGCTTGGTGGCGCCGACGCCCATGATCGCGGAGGTGATGACATGGGTGGTGGAGATCGGCGCGTGGAAGAGGAACGCCGAGCCGAACATGATCGTCGCGCCGGTGGTCTCGGCGGCGAAGCCCTGCGGCGGGTCCAGCTCGATGATCTTGCGGCCGAGGGTGCGCATGATGCGCCAGCCGCCCGCGTAGGTGCCCGCCGACAGCATCACGGCGCAAGCGACCTTGACCCAGATCGGGATCGGGTCGCCGTAGTCCTCGACGTCGGCGATGACCAGGGCCATGACCACGATGCCCATGGTCTTCTGGGCGTCCTGGAGGCCGTGGCCGAGCGCCATGCCGGCCGCGGACACCGTCTGCGCGATCCGGAAGCCGCGCTTGGCCTTGTGCGGGTTGGTGCGCCGGAACATCCACATGATGGCCGTCATCACGAGGTAGCCGGCCAGGAGGCCCACCACCGGGGACACGAACATCGGGATGACGATCTTCTCCAGCACGCCGTCCCAGTACACGGTCGTCCCGCCGGCCAGCGCCGCGCCCACCATGCCGCCGAACAGCGCGTGGGAGGAGGAGGACGGCAGGCCGAAGTACCAGGTGACGAGGTTCCAGACGATCGCGCCGACCAGCGCGGCGAAGAGGATCCCCATGCCGGTGGAGCCCTCGGGTGTCTGGATCAGGCCCTCGCTGACCGTCTTGGCGACGCCCGAGCCGAGGAACGCGCCCGCGAGGTTCATCACGGCCGCCATCGCGAGCGCCGCGCGCGGGGTGAGCGCGCGCGTCGACACGGAGGTGGCGATCGCGTTGGCCGAGTCGTGGAAGCCGTTGGTGTAGGTGAAGAACAGTGCGACCAGGATGGTCACGACCAGGGCAAAGGTGTCCATCGACGCCTCAGGACTCCTTGACGGCGATGGTCTCCACCGTGTTCGCCACGTGTTCGAAAGCGTCGGCGGCCTCTTCGAGGACGTCGACGATCTGCTTGAGCTTCAGCACCTCGATGGCGTCGTACTTGCCGTTGAAGAGGTGGGCGAGCAGCTTGCGGTGGATCTGGTCGGCCTGGTTCTCGAGGCGGTTGACCTCGATCCAGTACTCGGTGAGGTTCTCCATCGTGCGCAGGTGCGGCATGGCCTCGGCGGTCAGCTCCGCCGCCCGCGCCAGCACCTCGATCTGCTGCTCCACGCCCTTGGGCAGCTCGTCGACGTTGTAGAGGACGACCAGGTCGACGGCCTCCTCCATGAAGTCCATGATGTCGTCGAGGGAGGAGGCGAGGGAGTAGATGTCCTCGCGGTCGAAGGGCGTGATGAAGGAGGAGTTCAGCTGGTGGAAGATCGCGTGCGTGGCGTCGTCACCTGCGTGTTCCGCTGCCCGCATACGCTCCGCGATCTCGGCCCGGGCGGAGGCGTCCGCCCCGAGCAGTTCCATCAGGAGCTTGGAGCCCGTGACGATGTTGTCCGCGGAGGCGGCGAACATGTCGTAGAAGCTCGTCTCCCTGGGGGTCAGACGAAAGCGCACGTGGGGTCCTCGGGATGCATCGGTTTCGGTCAGGCTGATGCTAGGCGCATCATCCGGCCACGGCTATCGGGCCGTCCCCCAGTGTCGCCCATCAGGCAGAGTTATCGGCACGGGGGCGTCGCGGGGGCACGGTGCAGCCTGCCGGCAAGGGGCGCATACCCGGCAAAGTCCAGTACGATATACCCAGTAGGGGTATGGGGATGGGTTTGTGGATGGAGGACGCTATGACGACCACCGAGGCCGGCGCCGGTGCGCCCGCCGAAGCCGTCGCGGAGGCGGTCGCGGAGGGTTCCGCCGAGGCCGTGGTGACCGATCACGACCGCGGGCTCCACGGGTACCACCACCAGAAGGACGAGCACCTCAAGCGGCTGCGCCGGATCGAGGGCCAGATCCGCGGTTTGCAGCGGATGGTCGACGAGGACGTCTACTGCATCGACATACTCACCCAGGTCTCGGCCTCCACGAAGGCCCTGCAGTCCTTCGCGCTGCAGCTGCTGGAGGAGCACCTGCGGCACTGCGTGGCCGACGCGGCGCTCAAGGGCGGGGACGAGATCAACGCCAAGGTCGAGGAGGCCACCAAGGCGATCGGGCGGATGCTGCGCACCTGACCCCGCCGGTCCGTACTACGGTCTCGGCGCGCTCGCGCGTTCCTCGGCCACCCGCAGGACCTGGTCGATGCTCTCCATGCTGAGCCGGTCCTCGGCGGCCGAGGCCGCGATGATCAGCTCTCCGCACAGCTCGATCTCGGCGAGGGCCACGTGGTCCTGAACCGCCGGACCGCCGACCGGAGCCACGCGCATCACCTCTTCTCTGCCGTCACCGCTTCCTAGAGTAGGGAGCGGCCCGCGCACCGCGCATGGCACGGACGGGCTAGTTCCAGCCGGTCACCTCTCCCGTGCGCGGCCCCCTCGGCCGTCCCCCGGGCCCCTCCCCCGGCCCGTTCCTCCGCGCGGGCGCTCACTGCTCCGCGATCCGGCCCGCGTAGATGTCCCGCGCGGGCGGCAGCCGTACGTCGGCGGGGGTGCCGAAGGCGTACAGCAGGGTCGTGGAGGCCACCGCCACGGCCGTCTTCCCGCTGCCGTTGACGAAGCTGAAGCGGTGCCGGACCTTGCGGATGCGGCCCTCGTCGTCCAGGAAGACGTCGAACGGGACCTCGGCCGTGGCGAACCCTTCTGCCGCCGCCGCGAGCGACGCCCTCCCGCCGGGCGAGGCCTTCTTCGCGGCCTCGGCGAGGTGCGCGGTGCCGCGGTAGTGGCGCACCGGCGTGCCCGCGAACCGCGTCCGGCCGACATACGTCGCCGTCCGCGCCCCGCGCAGCACCTCCGCCGCGGCGAGCGGATCGGTGGCGCCGCCGGTGACCAGGTTGCCGTCGGAGAGCGTGCCGGTGTCGACCCGGACCCACTTGTCGGCCGGGACGCCCGCGCCGCGGTTCTTCATGTAGAGGGCGCCCGGCGCGAGGAGTTCGGTGATGGGGCGGCGCTCGGCCGCGCCCGCCGGGTCGTGCGGGAGCATCACCTTCAGGCGGCCCAGGCCGCGCGTGTAGTCGTAGACGCCCTCGCCGCGGATCGTCACGCGGGTGCCGCCGGTGGCCATCTCCATCGACGTGCGCGCCTTCGAGGTGCGCGCGGCCACCAGGACGTCGGCGGCCCGGTGCAGGGTCCCCACCGGGTCGGCGGCCGCGGCGTCGTCGGCCGCCGCGCCGCTGCTCTCGCATCCCGTGGCGCCCAGGCAGACCCAGGCCATCAGCCCCGCCGCGACGACCGTCCCGCCCGCCCTGCCGTGCTGCCGCTCCGCCATCGCCTGCCTACCCCCAGCCGTCCGTCGGTCCGTCACGGGCCCCGTGTTGTCCGGTTAACGACGGGTAGGTGGGGCCGTCACGCCGCCGGGGCGGGGCGCGCGTCGCGGGCGGAGGGCTCTCCACGGGCTGTTCACCTTCACCGGTTACCGTGACGGCGTGACCGAGCAGGACAGGCTCGCCCCTGGCCGAAACCATGCGGAACACCGGGTGACGACGGTGGAGCAGGGGCCGTTTTGTGTGGCGCGGTGCAGTTGCGGCTGGCGCGGGCCCGCCCGGCGGGCGCGCAGTCAGGCACGCACGGACGGGGCGGGGCACGCCGGTGAGGGGTGAGCCGGGCGTCAGCCGTCCCGCAGGGCGGCCAGGAGCGCGTCCACCAGTTCCCTGTCGCGGGGCCGGGTGAGGCGGTCGCGGGCCGCGTCCGCGGGCAGCCACAGGATCCGGTCGACCTCGTCGGTGGGCACGAAGGTGCCGGGGCCGGCCTCGGCCGCCCAGTAACGGACCTCCTTGGGGCGGCCGTCGGCCAGGTAGCGCGCGGTCGGCAGCTCGGCGCCCGGCACCGCCGTGTGGCCGGTCTCCTCCTCCACCTCGCGCAGCGCGCCGGACAGCGGGTCCTCGCCCCGCTTCAGCTTGCCCTTGGGGTGCGACCAGTCGTCGTACCTGGGGCGGTGCACCAGGCAGATCTCCACTGCCGCGCCGGCCGCCGGGCGGCGCCACAGGACACAGCCGGCGGCCCGGACCGGGTCACCGGCCCCGGCGGCGGCCGGGACGCCGGCCTGCCGGCCGGCCGGGGGGCGCTGCCCGCCGTCCGCGCTCACGGGGTGCTCTCCGCGCTCATGGCGTGCTCACCGTCTGCTTCTGCCAGGACTGCTGGAACGCGAACCGGGCCGCCTCCACCTCGTGGCGCTGGTCGGCGTGCAGGACGCCGAGGGCGTAGGCGGTGGCGGGGGCGATCCGCGGGGTACGGGCCGCGGCGGCGGCCGCGGCGGCGGCCTCGGAGGCGTCGCGGTGCCGGTTCAGGGCCTGTCCCGCGGCCAGCAGGCGGACGTCGACCGGGCCCGCCTCGCCCTCCAGGACCTCACGGGCGTAGCGGTGCAGGCGCAGCAGGAGGCGGACCTGGTGCCAGGGGGCGTCCTGCGGGTGCGGGGCCGGGTCGGGGGAGAGGCCGTGGATCAGGGCCTCGGCGTTGTACGGGCTGCCCGCGGTGACCAGGGGCAGGGCGGCGACCGCGGCCGTCAGGCGCTCCTGTGCCGCGGTGGCGAGCGGGCGCAGGTCGGTCGCCGCGGCGGTGGCGGTGAGCGGGACCTCGCTGGCGAGTAAGGCGACCTTGTCGGCCACCGCGTGGAAGCGGGAGGAGCCGAGGGCCTGCAGGGCGGTGGAGTGGGCCCGGGTGCGGGCGAGGGTGAGCTGGCGGTCGAGGAGGGCGCCGGCCTTCGCGGCGCCCACGGTGAGGCTCCCCCGCTCCGGACCGCCGCCACCACCGCCGCCGCCACCGCCCACGCGGGCCGTCGCGCCGCTGCCCGCCCGGTCCGGGAACGCCGCCGAGCCCGACAGCCGGTGCAGGGCGTTCAGCAGGCGGTCCAGGCGGGACGCGTAGGCGTGCTCCAGGGCCAGCGTGCCGGACAGCCAGGCCAGTTCGGGGCGCATGGCCTCGGACCAGTCGCTGTCCAGCAGCGGGCGGAAGGTGTGCAGGCTGCCGCTGATCCGGCGGGCCGAGCGGCGCAGCGCCCGGGCCGCGTCGAGGGAGTCCCCGGTGCCGGTTTCCCGGTGCTGGCGCAGGGCGCGCAGGAACTCCGTGGCCTGGGCGCGCAGATAGCCCGCGAGCACGTCCCCGGTGGGGGTGCCCGCCCGCTCCGTGCCCGCCCGCACGGTGCCTGCCCGCACGGTGCCTGTCCGCTCCGTGCCCGCCCGCACTGTGCCCGCCCGTTCCGGCGCGGCCGCCGGTTCGGGGCGCGGCCCGGCCACGGGGTCCGTCGGGTCAAGGTGTCGCTTTGCCACGCCGGCGCCTCCGGGCGTCTATGAGCATCTCCTGGATGTTCCGCAGGGGCGTGCCGTCCCCGTCCGTCGCGTGCCGGGTCCACTCGCCGTCGGGGCCGAGGTGCCAGGACGCGGTGGAGTCCGACATCCCGGTCTCCAGCAGCCGGCTGAGGGCGGCCCGGTGGGCGGGGTCGACGACCCGGACGAGGGCCTCTATCCGGCGGTCGAGGTTGCGGTGCATCATGTCCGCGCTGCCGATCCACACCTCGGGCTCGCCGCCGTTGGCGAAGGCGAAGATGCGGGAGTGTTCGAGGAACCGGCCGAGGACCGAGCGGACCCGGATGTTCTCCGACAGGCCCGCGACTCCCGGCCGCACCGCGCAGATGCCGCGCACCCAGACGTCGACCGGCACGCCCGCCTGGGACGCCCGGTAGCAGGCGTCGATGACGGCCTCGTCGACCATCGAGTTGACCTTGATGCGGACGTAGGCGGGGCGGCCGGCGCGGTGGTGCTGGATCTCCTTGTTGATGCGGGAG
This sequence comes from Streptomyces sp. JB150, assembly GCF_011193355.1. Taxonomy (GTDB): domain Bacteria; phylum Actinomycetota; class Actinomycetes; order Streptomycetales; family Streptomycetaceae; genus Streptomyces. Next base: position 3,507,070 of record NZ_CP049780.1, on the reverse strand, counting down.
ATGAGGCCGTCGCGCAGCGACTTGGGGGCCACCAGGAGACGGCGGTAGGTCTCCCGGCGTGAGTAGCCGGAGAGGCGGTTGAAGAGGTCGGAGAGGTCCGCGCCGACCTGGGGGTCCGCGGTGAGCAGGCCGAGGTCCTCGTAGAGCCGGGCCGTCTTCGGGTGGTAGTTGCCGGTGCCGACGTGGCTGTAGCGCCGTAGCGTCTCGCCCTCCTGACGGACCACCAGGGACAGCTTGCAGTGGGTCTTCAGGCCGACGAGGCCGTAGACGACGTGGCAGCCGGCCTCCTCCAGCTTCTTCGCCCACTTGATGTTGGCGTGCTCGTCGAAGCGGGCCTTGATCTCGACGAGGACGAGGACCTGCTTGCCGGCCTCGGCCGCGTCTATGAGCGCGTTGACGATGGGGGAGTCGCCGGAGGTGCGGTAGAGGGTCTGCTTGATCGCGAGGACGTCGGGGTCCTCGGCGGCCTGCTCGATGAAGGCCTGCACCGACGTGGAGAACGAGTCGTAGGGGTGGTGCAGCAGCACGTCCCGCTGGCGCAGGGCGGCGAAGATGTCGGGCGGCGAGGAGGACTCGACCTCCGCGAGGTCGCGGTGGGTGCCGGCGATGAACTTGCGGTACTTCAGCTCGGGCCGGTCGAGGCCGTGTATGCGGAAGAGGCCGGTGAGGTCCAGGGGGCCGGGCAGCGGGTAGACCTCGGCCTCGCTGATCTTCAGCTCGCGCACCAGCAGGTCCAGCACCTCGCGGTCGATGGACTCCTCGACCTCCAGGCGCACCGGCGGCCCGAAGCGGCGCCGCATCAGCTCCTTCTCCAGGGCCTGGAGCAGGTTCTCGGCGTCGTCCTCCTCGACCTCCAGGTCCTCGTTGCGGGTGAGGCGGAAGGCGTGGTGCTCCAGCACCTCCATGCCCGGGAACAGCTCCTCCAGGTGGGCGGCGATGACGTCCTCGATGGGGACGTACCGGCCCGGGGAGGCCTCCAGGAAGCGGGACAGCAGCGGCGGCACCTTCACGCGGGCGAAGTGCCGGTGGCCGCTGACCGGGTTGCGCACGACGACGGCCAGGTTCAGGGACAGGCCGGAGATGTACGGGAAGGGGTGCGCGGGGTCCACGGCGAGCGGGGTGAGCACCGGGAAGATCTGGTGCTTGAAGAGGGTGAACAGGCGGGCCTGTTCCTTCTCGGTCAGCTCGCTCCAGCGGACCAGGTGGATGCCCTCCTCCGCGAGGGCGGGGGCGACGTCCTCGTGGTAGCAGGCGGCGTGCCGGGCCATCAGCTCGCGGGAGCGGGCCCAGATCATCTCCAGCACCTCGCGCGGCTGGAGGCCGGAGGCGGAGCGGGTGGCGACGCCGGTGGCGATACGGCGCTTCAGGCCGGCGACCCGGACCATGAAGAACTCGTCCAGGTTGCTGGCGAAGATCGCCAGGAAGTTCGCTCGTTCGAGCAGGGGGGTGTTCGGGTCCTCGGCGAGTTCGAGGACGCGCTCGTTGAACGCGAGCCAGCTGCGCTCCCGGTCGAGGAAGCGGCCCTGGGGCAGCTGGGCGCCGTCCGCGTGCTCCTCGTACACGTCGAGGTCCGAGTCGATGTCGGGTTCCAGATCGGAGACCGCCGCCGCCACGGTGTGCGGGCGGTGCGCGGCGATGGAGCCCACGGAGGGCTGGGCGTGCTGGACCTGCGGGACCGGTGCCTGGGCGTTCTGCTGGCTCATAGAGCCATTCTTCCGCGCCACGAGCGAGACAGGCGCGTCGGAGCGGGCGGGCGGGAGCACGGCGCTGGCGTCCGCGCTTCCGTTCCCGGAGGTCCCCCCGGGCGGGGGCGAAGGCTCTGGCACGGCGGGCTTCATTCGGCGAGCGTCGCAAGCGTGTCTGAATCGATGGTTACGGCGACATGACGTGTGGGCTAGCGCGCGGCGGCCCGCGGGCGGCCTGGAGGGGGTGCGGGGGGTCCGGGGGTGGCGCGGGGGGTCTGTGGGGTGGGGCGCGGGTGCGTGCGCGGGGGCACCGGGGCGCGGTGACGCCAGCGGGCGCGGGGTGTGCGAACGGGTGCGAGGGGTGCGTACGCCCGGGGGCGTACGCGGGCCCGGGGGTCAGTGGGTGCGGCGGCGGAGCAGTCGGAAGGCGGCGAGGAGCGCGAGCGCCGTGAGGGCGAGGACGAGGGCCGTTTCCATGAGCTGGAGCGGCCAGAAGTGGCCGGCGGGGTGGTAGTCGCGGTAGAAGCCGACGACGTCGTGCTCGGCGAGGCAGCGGGCGTCGTCGACGCAGATCGGGTCGTCGATCCGGGTGCCGTCGGCGGTCAGGGCGCCGTCGTCGACGACCATGCCGATCCAGTCCGGGTACTGCTCCTTGTCGACCAGCGTCTCGGCCGGCCACAGGTGCGGGCGCACCGCGTCGAGCGCGGTGAGCAGGGCGACCAGGGCGGCCGCGGCGGCGGCGAGCGCGGGCAGGGCGCGGCCCAGCAGCAGGCCGGCGAGGACGCCGACCGCCAGGCCGAGCAGGAGGTAGGCGATGAGCAGGGGGCCGTTGACGATGTACGTGGTGGTGCTGTGCCACTCCCGCCAGCCGTCCCGCAGCTCGCCGTCCGACGCCCACACCAGCCGGTGCAGCGCGGTCAGCGCGAGGGCGCCGGTGGTGAGGACCGCGGCGGGCACGGCGAGCTTGGCGGCCAGCCAGCGGGCGGGGGAGACGGACTGGACCCAGGCGAGCCGGGCGGTGCCGTTCTCCAGCTCGCGGCCGGTGAGCGCGCCGCCCGCCCAGGCGGCGACGAGCAGCGGGGCGACGGTGAGCAGCCCGGCGGCGAGGGCGAGGGCGAGGTCGTAGTCCTGGTAGGCGGGGCCCGCGTAGTCGCAGGACAGGTCGGGTGTGCCGGTGGGGCCGCAGTCCATCCGGCGGAATTCCTCCCAGGCGGCTTCCGCGCCCGGCCCGTACGCCCACAGCAGGGCCCCGGCGGCGACGGCGAGCAGCATCAGCCAGAACCAGAGCGCGGAGCGGTGCAGGCGCAGCATCAGCCAGGTCAGGCCGCGTGGCCCGCGGGGCGCGGGGGCGGTGCGGGCCGTGGCCGTGGTCGTCGTGGCGGTCATACGGCGGCCTCCGCGGTGGTGTCGTGGCCGTGCGCGGCGGTGCCGGTGCCGTGCGCGGTGGTGTCGGGGTGGAGTGCGGCGGGGTCGAGGTGGAGCGGCGGGGCGTCGGGGGCGCGCAGGTGGGCGAGGACCAGTTCCTCCAGGGTGGGCTCGGCGCGCTGCCAGGTGCCGCGGAGCGGGCCGCGCGGCCGGATCAGGGCGGTGAGCTGGCGTCCGGTGGTCCGGGACTCGACGACGGTGTGACCGGTGAGGTCGCCGTCGGTCGGGCCGCTGACCCGGGTGTGCGCGGCGAGCACGGCGTCGAGCGGGCCGGCCAGGCGGACCCGGCCGCCGCCGACGAGCAGCAGGTGGTCGCAGGAGCCCTCCAGCTCCGCCACCACGTGCGAGGACATGACGATCGTGGTGCCGTGGTCGGCGGCGTCCGCCATCAGGGCGCCCATCAGCTGGTGCCGGGCCAGCGGGTCGAGGTCGGCCATCGGCTCGTCCAGCAGCAGCACCTCGGGCCGCTTGCCGAGGGCGAGGGCGAGCGCGACGCGGGTGCGCTGGCCGCCGGAGAGCGAGCGGACGCGGGCGCCGGGGTCCAGGTCGCCCCCGGCGACGACGCGGGCGGCGGCGGCCGGGTCGAAGCGGCCGGGGTTCAGCTCCGCGCCGAGGCGCAGGGTGTCGGCGACGGTGAGCTGGGGGTGCAGCGGCTTGTCCTGGGCGACGTAGCCGACGCGCTCGCGGACCCGGGCCGGGTGCTCGCCCAGCACCCGGACGGTGCCCTCGGTGGGGGCGAGCAGTCCGGCGGCGAGGGCGAGCAGGGTGGACTTGCCGGCGCCGTTCGGGCCGACCAGGGCGCACACGCTGCCGGCGGGCAGCCGGAACGTGCAGGCGTTAAGCGCCCGCCGCCGCCCCCCGCGGCCGAAGCTCCTGGCGAGGCCGGCCGCCTCGATGGCGGTGTCGGTCATTCCTGGTCCCCCTTGAAGTGCTTGTCCAGTACGGAAGTGAAGAGCGCGGCCACGTCGTCCCGTTCCAGCCCGGCCTCGCGGGCCTTCGCCGCCCACGCCTCCAGCTCGCTGCGCAGCGGGGAGTCGGCGGGCGCGGCGCCCAGGGAGCGCCGCACGAAGGTGCCGAGGCCGCGGCGGGCCTCCACCAGGCCCTCGCGTTCCAGCTCGCGGTAGGCCTTCAGCACGGTGTTCGGGTTGATGGCGGTGGCCGCCACGACCTCGCGGGCCGTGGGCAGCCGGTCGCCGGGCCGCAGCAGGCCGAGGCGCAGGGCCTGCTTGGTCTGCTGGACGATCTGCAGATAGGTGGCGACTCCGCTGCGCCGGTCGATGCGGTATTCGACCACTCGGCAACCACCCTTTCACTAATTGAGTAGTGAAAGGGTGGTGCAAAGAAGGGGGCGGCGTCAAGATCGCCGCCCCCTGTGGGGCCTGTGCTGACCGATTCTCAGGTTTCGGTCCGGTACATGAGGTCCGTCTCGTATGTGGTGAATCCCAGGCCCTCGTACACCGACACGGCCGCCTTGTTGTCCGCGTCGACGTACAGCATCGCCGTCGGCAGGCCCTGCGCGGCCAGGTGGCGCAGGCCGATCAGGGTGAGCGCCTTGCCGAGGCCGCCGCCCTGCGCGCCGGGCGCGACCCCCACCACGTACACCTCGCCGAGCTGCTCCTCGGCGTGCGTCTTCGTCCAGTGGAAGCCGACCAGCTCGCCCCCGCGCTCGGCCAGGAAGAAGCCCGCCGGTTCGAACCACGGCTCCGCCTTGCGGTCGTCGAGGTCGCGCTGGGTGAGGGAGCCCTGCTCCGGATGGTGCGCGAAGGCGGCCGCGTTGACGGCGAGCCAGGCCGCGTCGTCCTGGCCGGGCACGAAGGTGCGGACGGTGACCCCGGCCGGCAGCACCGGCTCCGGCAGGTCGAACCCGGACAAAGGCCGCCGCATCTGCCGCAGTTCGCGGAACAGGGTCAGCCCCAGCACCTGCGCCAGATGCCGGGCGGCCGAGTGCCCGCCGTGCGCCCACACCCGCAGCCGCTTGCCGGAGGCGGCGAGCAGCGCCGTGCCGAGGGCGCGGCCGTGGCCGTGGCCGCGGTGCGAGGGGTGGACGACCAGCTCGGCGGCCGGGGCCTCGACCGGGTCGGTGTCCTCCAGCTGCGCGTAGCCGACGAGTTCGCCGCCGCTGGTGAGCAGCAGATGGGAGACGCCCTCGCGCTCACCGCCGCGCAGCTGGAGCCGGCCCTGTTCGGACACCGCCTGCCGGCCGTCGACGCGGGCGGCCTGGGCGAGCAGGTCGAGAACGGCCTCGATCTGCCCGGGGGAGAGCGCCGCGTGGGTCTCCAGGGCGCGTGCGGGGCCGGGCCGTGCCAAGTCGTCGCTGGTCATGCCTACGAGAGTAAGGGGAGGCGCCGCCAAAACGGCGGCACGGGGGGACAGCGCGGGCGAGCGCAAGGGGAAACCCAAAGGGAAACCAGGCTGTAACCATGAACCCCCTGTCGCGCTACGCGCGTTGACTCTAGGCTGCGCCGGGACCCTCACACACCCGGATAAGAACGACAGGGGGGCGCATGCCAGCCACCACTCCGCCGCAGGACCGCCGCAGACGGCGTACGACCAGGCTGCTCGCGGCCGCCGCCGGTGTCGCCACCGTCGGCGCGCTGGCCGCCGCGCTGCCGTCGGCCGCCAGCGCCGACGAGAAGACCACGAGTCACAAGCCGGGCCGCTACCAGGACGTGCAGCTGCTCTCCTTCAACGACCTGCACGGCAACCTGGAGCCGCCGGCCGGCTCCTCGGGCCGGGTCACCGAACTCCAGGCCGACGGCACGACGAAGACGGTCGAAGCGGGCGGAATCGAGTACCTGGCCACCCACCTGCGCCAGGCGCGCGAGGGCAACAAGTACTCCGTCACCGCCGCCGGCGGCGACATGGTCGGCGCCTCCCCGCTGCTCTCCGGTCTCTTCCACGACGAGCCCACCATCGAGGCGCTGAACAAGCTGGAGCTGGACGTCACGAGCGTCGGCAACCACGAGTTCGACGAGGGTGCCCGGGAGCTGGCCCGCCTCCAGAAGGGCGGCTGCCACCCCACGGAGGGCTGCTACACGGACGAGGAGTTCGAGGGCGCGGACTTCCCGTACCTGGCGGCCAACGTCCGCGACGAGAAGACGAAGAAGCCCCTCCTCAAGCCGTACTGGGTGTGGAAGAAGAAGGACGTCAGGATCGGCTTCATCGGTGTGACCCTGGAGGGCACCCCGGACATCGTCTCGGCCGAGGGCGTCAAGGGCCTCACCTTCAAGGACGAGGTCGAGACCATCAACAAGTACGCCAAGGTGCTCCAGGCGCAGGGCGTGAAGTCCATCGTGGCGCTCATCCACGAGGGCGGCTTCCCCGCCGGGACGGCGTACAACTACGACTGCGACGCGCCCGGCCCCGGCGACGGCATCTCCGGCCCGATCGTCGACATCGCCAAGAACGTCACCCCGCAGGTCGACGCGCTGGTCACCGGCCACACCCACGCGCCGTACGTCTGCACCGTCGACGACCCGGCCGGCAAGCCCCGCATGGTGACCTCGGCCGCCTCCTTCGGCCGGCTCTACACCGACACCACGCTGACGTACGACCGGTGGACCGGCGACATCGCCCGTACGGCGGTGCGGTCGGCGAACCACGTCGTCACCCGGGACGTCCCCAAGGCGCCCGACATGACCGAGCTGATCGGCAAGTGGAACGCGCTCGCCGCGCCCATCGGCAACCGCCCGATCGGCTACATCTCCGGTGACATCGGCAACACCGGCACCGAGTCCCCGCTCGGCGACCTCATCGCCGACGCCCAGCTCGCCTACGGCAAGGAGCTGGACCCGGAGACCGACCTGGCGCTGATGAACCCGGGCGGCATCCGGGCCCCGCTCACCTACGCGGCCAAGGCGGCCGAGGGCGACGGCGTCGTCACCTACGCCGAGGGCTTCACGGTCCAGCCGTTCGCCAACACCGTCAACCTCCAGGACATCACCGGCACCCAGCTGATCCAGATCCTCAAGGAGCAGGTCAGCGGCGCGAACGCGGCGGCCCCGAAGATCCTCCAGGTCTCCTCGGGCCTCACCTACACCCTGGACCTGACGAAGACCGGCGCGGACCGCGTGGTCACCGACTCCATCAGGCTGAACGGCGCCCCCGTCGACCCGTCGGCGGTGTACCGCGTCGCGTCGAACAGCTTCCTCGCGGGCGGCGGCGACGGCTTCCCGACCCTCGGCCAGGGCACCAACGACCTGGTCGGCGCGGACGACCTGACGGCACTGGAGAAGTACCTGACGGCGAACTCGTCCCCGGCGAGCCCGATCGCACCGCCGAAGGCGGACCGGATCACGATCGTGAAGTAGACGCCGGACCGGGAGACGGGGTGGGGGGAACGCGCGCGAGCGCGTTCCCCCCACCCCGTTCTCGGACTCTTCCGCCTTGCTCGGCTCAGCCGGCCAGGAACCTGTCCAGCGCGGGCTGCGGACGGATCGTGATCCGGGCGTCCGACCAGGTGTGACGGCGCTGCCGGCCCGGGGTGCTGCTCTGAGTTCACCTGTTCGGGCGATGGCGCCCGGAAGGACGCCAGGAGCCTGGGGCGGATCTCAGGACGCCGCGGGTGTCCAGCCCGCCAGCCAGTCCGTGACCTCCTGGTCGGCGGCCTGGGCGTCGGTCAGGTGGGGGCGGTCGGACGAGGCGGAACCGGCGCCGGGGCCGGTGTTCTTGTACTCGGCGAAGCGGTCGTCCTTCCAGGAGAAGCCGCTCATGTCGGTCCAGGGGGTGGTGCGGATGGCGGCGCTGAGGGTGGTGTTGCGGACCGTCGTCTGCGGGTCGAGGGTCGCGTCACCGCCCGCGTGCCAGGGGCGGCCGAGGTAGAAGGTGCGGTCCGAGACGGCGCCGTTCACCGTGGAGTTGGCGATCAGGATGCCCCTGCGCCCGGCGGCCGTGCTCGGTGCCGTGACGTAGCCGGCCGAGGTGCCGTCCCAGCGCTTCTTCAGGGTGATGACCGAGCGGTCGATGACCGCCGTGGCGCGGCCGAAGATGAAGTCGACGTTGCCGACGACGTAGCTGTTGGTCATGTAGACGCGGCCCAGGCGGTCCTTCGCCGCGGTGTCGAGCAGGAGCGTGTCCTGGTCGCCCTCCACGATCACCGAGTCCAGGAACACCTTGTCCGACGCGGTGCGCAGGGCGACGGCCTGGTGGCCGGAGATGTGCTGGTTGGCCTTCTCGTCGAAGTCGTTGGCGATGGTCAGGTTGCGGGCCTGGAAGTCGTCCGCCTCGACGGCGACGGTGGCGCTGCCGCCGGTGCCGTACGTGCCGCCGCCCGGCTTGGGCGTGCCGGAGGCGTTGTTGTAGACGATCACCGTGTCCTTGCGGCTGGCGCCCGTGCCCTGGATGGTGACGTGCGGCTTGTTGGAGGGGACCTTCACCGTCTCGCGGTACGTGCCCGGCTTCACGGCGATGACGACGCGGCTCGGGTTGTTCGCGGGTACGGCGTTCACCGCGGCCTGGACGGTGGAGTACTGGCCGGAACCGTCCCTGGCGACGGTGAGCGTGGTCGCCGCGGCGGCGGCAGCGGTCGTGGCCGCCGTGGTGCCGAGGGAACCGCGGGGGCCCGCACCCGACTTCAGCAGGGCGGGGAGGTCCGCCGCCTTGTCGAGGGTGTAGCCGTAGTACGTCTTCGGGTCGAAGGCGGTGCCGCCGCTCTCGTTGCGTCCGCTGGTGCCGGAGAAGACGTTGCCGCGCTGGACGATCGACGCCGTGGCGTCCTTGATGACGGGGTTCTTCACGCCCTGGAAGAAGGAGTTCTCCAGGACCATCTGCGTCTTCCCGCGCGAGTAGTTGCCGTAGGAGGAGGTGACGGCGGTCCCCGGAGTGTCCTCCAGGACGTTGTTGTAGAGGTGCGCGTGGGCGGCGTTGTCCGTGGACGGGTTGCGCTGCTCGGTCTCGCGGAACCAGTTGTGGTGGATCGTGATGTCCGTGACGACGTTCTCGGTCCAGCCGATGCCGAACGTCTTGTCGTTGTCGCTCAGCTTGTTCCACGACACGGTGATGTTCGTACTGTCCTTGCGGACGTCGATGAGCCCGTCCGCCATGTGCCGCAGGTTGTTGTGGTCGATCCAGACGTGGTGCGCGCCGTCCATCTGGATCGCGTCGTAGTCGTGCTCCTTGTCGTTCCAGACGCCCTGGTACGCGTCCCGGATCGTCAGGTTCCGGATGATCACGTTGTGCACGCCGGGGCCGAGGAAGAAGCCGCCGCCGACGATGTGCCCGGAGGTGCCGGAGCCGATGATGGTCTTGTCGGAGGCGACCTTGATCTCCTTGCCGGCCGGGGACATGGTGATGGTCCCGGCGACGACGATGACGTACGGCTCGGGGGCGGTCGCGTACTTCTCCAGGTCCGCGAGCGTGCGGACGGTGACGGTCTGACCGCCCCGCCCGCCGTACGTGCCGTTCTGGCCGAGGGAGTTCACGGAGGCGAAGCCGTCGGCGGTCGCCGTCGCCCACGCGGGCACCACGGCGGCCGCCGCCTCGGGCTGCGCGTGCTCGCCGTAGACGAGCGCCCCCGCGGCGATCAGGGCGAGGGGGACACCGGCCGCGAGCACCGTCGTCCGGCGCCTGCGGTGCTGTGCCCTGCGGGGCTTGCGGGGCTTGCCACGAGTCGTCTCACTCATGCGGGTTCCGTTCGTCCGTGGGGTGTGGGGATGGTCGACGAACAGTCGCCGCGGACGCCTGGAAGGTTGCCGGGGCGGCCGAACGAACCCGACGTCGCCGGGTGACGCGGTCCTCGTGCGGGTCACCGCCGGCTGACCGCGATCCGCAGGACGTCCGCCAGGGACTCGGTGGCCCGGGTGAGCGCGAACCGCACGGCCCGCTCACCCGCCTTGGCGTCGCCGAGTACGGCCCTCGCCCCGGCCAGCACCTCCTGGGCGGAGCGCAGTTGGGCGGCCTCGATGTCGTCGGCGAGCCGCGAGAGGGGGCTGTGCGGGTCGTCGCTGCTGAGGTAGCAGGGCTTGCCGTCGACGCCCGTCCAGGGGAGCAGCCTCATGCGGGGACCTCCAGGTAGGGGCGTACGAGCGGGGTGTCGAGCCAGACGGGCTCCAGGGCGATCGGCGGGGCGGGCGGGGGCGGTGGCGGGGGCGCCGTGGCGCGGTGGCGTCCCTCGGCGGGCAGCAGGAGCCGTACGAGGGCGAGCAGGACGGTCTCGCAGAGCGCGGCGAGGCGCAGGCGGAGGCGCAGAGGCATGGGGGTGCCCTTCCGGGGCGTGACAGGGGTGGCTGACGAGCGGCGATTACCGTTCGTGCCTCGATGGTTACGGATCACGCGTACGCTGCGGAAGAGGTTCGGTGTTGTCTGGCGCCCAGGCAACGGGGAGGGGTGACGTGGGCGAAAAGGTTGACGCTCAGCGGGTTTCCGGGCGGGCGATGCTCGGCCAGACGCTGAAGGTCCTGCGGGAGAAGGCCGGAAAGTCACTGGGGCAGCTGGCCGACGACACCGGCTACGAGAAGAGCTATCTGAGCCGGCTGGAGTCGGGCGAGCGGCTGTCCAAGGTGACGGTCATGGAGGACCTCGACGAGTACTACGGCACCGGTGACCTGCTGTTGAGCCACTGGAAGGCGGCTCGGCTGGACGCGTTCAAGGACCAGTACAAGGAGTACATGGCCTTGGAGGCGACGGCGCGGATCATGTGGGTGTTCTCGCTGGGGGTCCCAGGGCTTCTGCAGACCGAGGACTTCGCTCGGGAGGTGTTGTCTGGCGCGCAGACAACGGCCGACGGCGACGAGGCCGTCGAGGAGCAGGTGGCCGCACGGCTTGGTCGTCAGTACCTGCTGAGGCAGAAGCCGGAACCGGAAGTGCGCATCATCGTGGACGAGTTCGCGCTCCGACGGCCCGCCGCCCAGGGCAAGACCTGGGAGGATCAGCTGCTGCATCTCGAGGCCGCCGCGCTGTGGCCCAACGTGGCGCTCCAGGTACTGCCCTTCTCGGCGGGAGCGCACCACCATATGAACGGATCGCTGACGCTGCTCTGGCAGAGCGACGGGAGCGCTGTTGCTTACAAGGAGGGCAACGGGTGCAGCCGGTTGATCGAGGATCCGCACGAGGTTCTGCGGCAGCGATTGTCCTACGATCGGCTCCGCGACCTGGCGCTGTCCCCGTCGGAATCGCTCGCGCTCATCAGGGACGTACTGGAGGAGCACAGATCATGACGGGCACCCCCGACCTCAGCACCGCCGTGTGGCGTAAGTCGTCCTACAGCGAAGGGGGAGCCAACGACTGCGTCGAAGTCGCCGACAACTGCCCCGGCATAGTCCCGGTCCGCGACAGCAAAGCCCCGGAGGGCCCGGTGCTCGTGTTCGGGGCCGGCTCGTGGGTGTCGTTCGTGAACGGCGTCAAGAGCTGACGGAGGTCGCCGGATCATGAATCGAGCCCTCGCCCTCACCACCGCCGTGTGGCGTAAGTCGTCCTACAGCGACGGGGGAGACAACAACTGCGTCGAGGTCGCCGACAACTGCCCCGGCATAGTCCCGGTCCGTGACAGCAAGATCCCGGCCGGCCGGGTCCTGCTCTTCGGGGCGTCTCCGTGGGCCGCGTTCGTGGAGGGCGTCAAGCAGGAGAGGGCTTCGCACGCTCTCGGGTGAAGCGGGCGGGAACCCGGGACGCGAAGGTGTGCGGTTCGGTCACGGTGATCCCATGGCACAGGAACTCGATCAAGCACCGGAGGGGGCCCGGGTCCCGTTCTCCCGGACTCCCAAGGCGCTGCGCGAGGCCATTGCCCAGCACGCACCTGTGCTTCTGCCCGACTTCGACAAACACTGGAAGCGGGCGATCGCCGACACGTACGACCTTCGACCCGTTCCCGCGTTCATGGCTCGTTGGTGGATCGAGTACACGATCGCTCGTGATCCGGAGCTCGATGCACGCCTGCACGACCTGGAACTCCGTGCGGCTGAGTCCACCGACATCGCCGAGGCCAGGGCCCTCCTCGACGAGGCGGCGAGGATTCGGGACAAGGCTCTGAGGACGGAGCCGGGCGAGTGATCGACGACTTCATGACGCCGCCTTGGCAGACGGACTGGCGGCTCGATGAACAGCTTTTCTGGCAGGTTCACGAACCTCCTACGGAGCCTCCGGCGGAGGAGTAGCCGCCCCCGGCAAGCGGATCGTCACCACCGTGCCCCCGCCCTCCGCAGGAGTCAGCGTCACCTCGCCGCCCGCCTGCTGCACCGTGCGGGCCACGATCGACAGGCCGAGGCCCGAGCCGGGGAGGGCGCGGGCGCCCGGGCTGCGCCAGAAGCGGTCGAAGACGTAGGGGAGTTCGTTTTCCGGGATGCCCGGACCGTGGTCCCGGACCGTGAGGACACCGCCGTCCAGGCGTACGTCGACCGTGCCGCCCGCCGGACTGAACTTCACCGCGTTGTCCAGCACGTTGACCACCGCCCGCTCCAGCGCCGCCGGCTCCGCGCGGACGTACCAGGGCCGGACGTCCGCGGTGATCGTCAGCTCGGGTCCGCGCAGCCGGGCGCGGCGCAGGGCCGATTCGACCGCGTCGTGGAAGGGGATGACGGGCGCCAGACCGCCGTGCTGGGCGGTGTCCGGGCGGGACAGCTCCTGGAGGTCGCCGATCAGCGCGGCCAGCTCCGTCATCTGGGCCTTCACCGAGGCCAGCAGGGCCGTGCGGTCGGCCTCCGGCAGGGGGCGGCCGGTCTCCTCGCTGCGGGTGAGGAGTTCGATGTTGGTGCGCAGCGAGGTGAGCGGCGTGCGCAGCTCGTGGCCCGCGTCCGCGATGAGCTGCTGCTGGAGGTCGCGGGAGCTGGCCAGCGCGGAGGTCATCGAGTTGAAGGAGCGGGACAGGCGGGCGATCTCGTCCTCGCTGTCGTCCTCGACGGGGATGCGGATGGTCAGGTCCTCGGTGCGGGCGACGTGCTCGACGGCCTCCGTCAGCTTGTCGACGGGACGGAGTCCGGCCCGGGCCACGGCGAGTCCGGCCGCGCCGGCGCCGACGACCCCGATGCCGGAGACGGCGAGCAGCAGCAGCGCCAGCTCGTTGAGGGTGCCCTCGGTGTCCTCCAGGGGGAGGGCGACGACCAGGGCGATCCCGCCGCCGAGCGGGCGCGTCATGGTGCGGACGGCCTTGCCGTCGGAGTCCTTCCCGTCGCGGAAGGAGGGGGTGTCGCCGGGGTTCCGCGCGGCGATGCGGGCGTCGGCCGCGGTCACCCGCACCGCGCCCGCGGAGGTGTCGAAGACGCAGTACGTCCCGTCCGCGCTGACCAGTTCCGCGTAGACCTGGGTGGGCGGGCCGAAGGCGCGGGCGTCGCCGGGGGTCTGGCGGCAGTCGGCCAGGGTGTCCCGGATGGCGTCCAGCGTGACCCGGACGTTGTCGAGCTTGTCGTCAATCTCGGCGTACAGCTTTCCGCGCACCACGAACCAGCAGCTGACCGAGACCGCCGCCACCGCGAACGCCACCGCCGCCGCCACCAGCAGCGCGAGCCGGGAGCGCAGGGGCAGCGCGCGCAGCCGCCGTACCGCCTTGCTCACTCGGTGCCGCCCTGCCGCAGGACGTAGCCGACGCCCCGGACGGTGTGCACGAGCCGCGGCTCGCCGCCCGCCTCGGTCTTGCGGCGCAGGTACATCACGTACACGTCCAGCGAGTTCGACGACGGCTCGAAGTCGAAGCCCCACACCGCCTTCAGGATCTGCTCGCGGGTGAGGACCTGCCTGGGGTGCGCCATGAACATCTCCAGCAGGGTGAACTCGGTGCGGGTCAGCCCCACCGGCCGCCCGCCGCGCGTCACCTCGCGGGTCGCGAGGTCCATCCGCAGGTCGGCGAAGGTCAGCACCTCGCCGGCCTCGGCGCCGGCGCCGGCCGTCGCCGCCGCGTAGGAGCTGCGGCGCAGCAGCGCGCGGATACGGGCGAACAGCTCGTCCAGCTCGAAGGGCTTGACCAGGTAGTCGTCGGCGCCCGCGTCGAGGCCGGTGACGCGGTCGCCGACGGTGTCGCGGGCGGTCAGCATGAGGATCGGGGTGGTGTCGCCCGCGCCGCGGATGCGCCGGGCCGCGGTCAGGCCGTCCATGCGCGGCATCTGGATGTCGAGGACGACGAGGTCGGGCCGGTACGCGGTCGCCTTCTCCAGGGCGTCCGCGCCGTCGACCGCGACCTCGGTGTCGTATCCCTCGAAGGCCAGGCTGCGCTGGAGCGCTTCGCGCACCGCGGGCTCGTCGTCGACGATGAGGATGCGCTGGGGGTCACGGTCGCCTTCGGCGGGGCTCATGGCGTGGGTTCCTCGGGGGTGGTCGGCAAGCGGGCGGCTGACGTTCTCAGCGTCGCACGACTCGCCGGTCGGTCTGGGCCGGTCGCTCTCAGTCGGTCGCGCCCGCCCGCAGCTTCGCCAGGTCGGCCTTCACGGTGTTGATGGGGATGGCGAAGCCGAGGCCGACGCTGCCCGCGTCGGACGAGGAGGAACCGCTCGCCGAGTACATCGCGGAGTTGATGCCGATGATGTTGCCGTTCATGTCGATCAGCGCGCCGCCGGAGTTGCCCGGGTTGAGGGACGCGTCGGTCTGGATGGCCTTGTACGTCGTCGTGGACGAGCCGGTGTCGCCGTTGAACTCCTGCCCGCCGAACTCGAACGGCCAGCCGCCGTCCGGCTGCCGCTGCTGCTGACCCTCACCGGTGGAGACGGTGACGTCCCGGTTCAGGGCGGAGACGATGCCGCTGGTCACCGTGCCGGTCAGACCCTCGGGCGAGCCGATCGCCACCACCTGGTCACCGACCCGCACCCCGTCGGAGTCGCCGAGCGTCGCCGCTTTGAGCCCGGAGGCGTTCTCCAGCTCGATCAGCGCGAGGTCCTTGCCGCTGTCGGTGCCGACGACGCGGGCGGTGTACTGCGTGCCGTCGCTGGTCGTCACCGTGATCCGGGAGGCGCCGGAGACGACGTGGTTGTTGGTGACGATCTCGCCGTCGGACGTGATGATCACGCCGGAGCCGGTGGAGGACCCCGCGTTCGAGGTGGCGTCGATCTCGACGATGCTCGGGCTGACCGCCTTCGCGACCCCGGCGACCGTGCCCTTCTGGCTCGACGGCACCACGGTGGTGCTGGTGGAGCTGGACGCGACGGCCGCGGAACCGCCGGTCAGCTCCTGGATGCCGTACGCCGTGCCGCCGCCGACGGCCGCGGCGACGATCGCGACGGCGGTGAGCAGGGCCACGGGCCCCCGCCGCCTGGCGCGCCGCCGGGACACGGGCTCCGCCAGGAGCGCGGTCGGTTGCTGCGGTTGCTGCGGCTGCTGCTGTGGCTGGTACGCCGGAGGGGGCGGCCACTCGGGGTTCACGTTGCTGTCGGTCATGTCCATGAGCTTGTCGCCCGACCATGAGAGCTTCCTGAGGGCCGCCTGAGAAGCCCGGCAGAACGTCGTATGCCCGATGTGAGGACCGGGCTCGGTACGCCCAGGCCAACCTGTGGCGCACATCACATGCGGTTCCTGTCAGCAATCGGCTCGCCGTCCCGCTCAACCCACGACAGCATCCGAACCGACAGGAGCCGCACATGAAGCATCGCATCGTCGTCCTCGGCGCCGGATATGCCGGGGCCTACGCGGCCGGGAACCTGGCCCGCCGGCTGTCCCCGGCGGACACCGAGATCACCGTGGTCAACGCCGAGCCGGACTTCGTCCAGCGGCTGCGGCTGCACCAGCTCGCGGCCGGCCGGCGGATCCGGGCGCCGAAGCTCGCCGACGTCTTCGCCGGCACCGGGATCCGGCTGCGCGTGGCCCGGGTCACCGCCGTCGACCCCGAGCGCCGCACCGTCGCCGTGGCGGACACGGGCGGCGGCGGCGAACTCGGCTACGACACGCTCGTCTACGCGCTCGGCAGCCGTGTCGCCGACCACGGTGTGCCCGGCGTGGCCGAGCACGCCTTCGACGTCGCCGGCCGGCCCTCGGCGCTGCGCCTGCGCGATCGCCTGGACGCCCTGGAAGGGCGGGGCGGCGGCACCGTCCTGGTCGTCGGCGACGGGCTGACCGGCATCGAGACCGCCACCGAGATCGCCGAGTCCCGGCCCGGCCTGCGGGTGACGCTGATCGCCCGCGGCGAGCCGGCCGCCCGGCTCTCCGCCGGGGCCCGCGGCCACCTGCGCCGGGCCTGTGACCGGCTGGGCATCACCGTCCTGGAGCACACCTCCGTCGAAGCCGTCGAGGCGACGCGGGTGCTGTGCGCCGACGGCACCGTCCTGGCCTCCGACGCGACCGTGTGGACGGCCGGGTTCGCCGTCGACTCCATCGCCGCCCAGAGCGGTCTGGAGGTCACCGAGGAGGGCCGGATCGTCGTCGATCGCAGCATGCGCTCGGTCTCCCACCCGGACGTCCACGCCATCGGCGACAGCGTCCACGCCATCGGCGACAACGGCCGGCCGCTGCCGATGTCCTGCGCGTCGGCCGGCGACACCGCCCGGCAGGCCACCGAGGCGATCGTGGGGCGCCTGACCGGCGGCAGGACCGCGGACGTCAGACTGACCTACGTGGGCAATCACATCAGCCTCGGGCGGCGGGACGGGATCCTGCAGCTGGTCGACGGCGAAGGGCGGGCCAAGCCGGCGTACCTGGGCGGCCGGAAGGCGGCGCGGATCAAGGCGGGCATCCTCGCGACCGCGCTGTGGGCGGTCTCGCACCCCACCTTCGGCATGCCCAGGCGCCGGCGCCGGCTGACCGCCGTCCCGGCGGCACCGGCCGCGATGCGCCCGGCCGCCTAGGACCGGCCACGTGGACGGCATCGCCACCGATCGCTTCGACACCAGCCGGTTCGAGGCCAGCCGGAACCGGCTGGCCTCACTGGCGTACCGCCTGCTGGGCTCCGCCGCCGACGCCGAGGACGCCGTGCAGGACGCGTTCCTGCACTGGCAGGCGGCCGACCGGCAGCGGATCAGGGTGCCGGAGGCCTGGCTGACCAAGGTCGTCACCCATCTCTGTCTCGACCGGCTCCGCTCGGCACAGGCCCGCCGCGAACGCGCCGTCGGTGCCTGGCTGCCCGAACCGCTTCTCGACGGCGACCCGATGCTCGGCCCGGCCGACACGTTCGAGCAGCGCGAATCGGTCTCGCTGGCCGTGCTGACGCTCATGGAACGCCTGTCACCCGTCGAGCGGGCCGTCTACCTCCTGCGCGAGGCGTTCTCCCACAGCCACGCCGAGATCGCCGAGATCCTCGACATCACCGAGTCCGCGAGCCAGCAGCACCTGCACCGGGCCCGGCGCCGCCTCACCGCCGGCCGCCGCCGCAGCGGTGCACCGGACCCGGAATCGGCCCGCCGGATCGTCGAGGAATTCCTCGCCGCGGCCTCCTCGGGCCGTACCGACCGGCTCGTGGCGCTGCTCACCGACGACGCGACCGCGATCTCCGACGGCGCGGGCCGGGCCGAGCGGCTGCTGCGGTTCGACACCCCGCAGCGCATCGCCACGGTCGTCCGGGCCGGCTTCCGGCCCACGCCCGCGAAGCGGCGCCTGGCCGGTGGCACCCCCGCCGTCCACTACGCGCCCGTCAACGGGGCCCCCGCCGTCCTCTTCGTGCTGGGCGACCGGGTCATCGGCGCCGTCACGTTCGACCTCGCCGACGGGCGGATCGCCACCGTGCGCGGTATCGCCGCGCCCGCCCGCCTGGTCCGCCTCGGCGAGGCGTGGCGGCGGCACGAGCCGGACACGCCGCTCATCGCCCAGTGGTGACCACGCCGTGAGAGGAGCGCCGCCCGGACCCGCGGAGGTCACTCACAGCCGCACGACCGCCGCACCACCAGCCGCGACGGGAACACCTTCAGCCGTTCCCGCCGTGAGCCCGCCACCCGCAGCCCGTCGTCGAGGACGAGGTCCACCGCGGCGCGCGCCATCGCGGACCGGTCCGAGGCGACCGTGGTCAGCGGCGGGTCGGCGAGCGCGGCCTCCTTGATGTCGTCGAAGCCGGCCACGGCCAGCTCGCCGGGGACGTCGATGCGCAGTTCGCGGGCCGCGCGGAGCAGGCCGATCGCCTGGTCGTCGGTGGAGCAGAAGATCGCGGGCGGGCGGTCCGGGCCGGCGAGGATCTCCAGGGCCACCCGGTAGGCGTCGTAACGGTTGTACGGCGCTTCGAACAGCCGTCCCTCGGTCGGGACGCCCGCCTCCTCCATGGCGCGCCGCCAGCCCTCGACGTGGTCGGAGACCGGGTCGCCGACCGCCGGGGTCTCGGCGGTGCCGCCCATGCAGGCGACGTACTCGTAGCCGTGCTCCAGCAGGTGGCGTACGGCGAGCTGGGCGCCGCCCAGGTCGTCGGTGACCACGGCGACGTCGTCGATGGACTCGGGGCGCTCGTGCAGCAGCACGATCCGGGCGTCCCACGCCTCGATCTCGGCGGCGGCCAGGTCGTTCAGCGCGTGCGAGACGAGGATCAGGCCGGAGACCCGCATCCCGAGGAAGGCGCGCAGGTAGTGGACCTCGCGCTCGCCGACGTAGTCGGTGTTGCCGACCAGGACCATCTTCCCGCGCTCCGACGCGGCCTGTTCGACCGCGTGCGCCATCTCCCCGAAGAAGGGCTGGCGGGCGTCCGGGATGATCAGGCCTATGAGGTCGGTGCGGCGGGAGGCCATCGCCTGGGCGACCCGGTCCGGCCGGTAACCCAGTTCCTTGATCGCCGCGAGGACACGCTCGCGCGTGGCCGGGGCGACCGGCCGGGGTCCGTTGTTGATGACATAGCTGACGACGGCGGTCGAAGTCCCCGCCAGCCGCGCCACATCATCCCGAGTCACCTTGGCCACGCGCGGAGTCTACGCGGAGAGACCGGCTCTGGGCAGGGCGTCTTGCGTCTTGGCCGTGCCCGCCCGCAGTACCGGTCCGCCGCGTCCGGTATGCCCGGTCAGGCGTCGGCCGGGACCTCGGTGACGGAAGAGGCGGTCACGCTGTCCGGCTTGCCCGCCCTGTCCACCTTCGCCCGGTCGGCCTTGGCCTTGGCCTCCTCGGCGGCGCGCTCCACCTTCTCCGGGGTGACGAACCGGTAGCCGACGTTGCGGACGGTGCCGATCAGCGACTCGTGCTCGGGGCCGAGCTTGGCCCGCAGCCGCCGTACGTGGACGTCGACCGTGCGGGTGCCGCCGAAGTAGTCGTAGCCCCAGACCTCCTGGAGCAGCTGGGCACGGGTGAAGACCCGGCCCGGGTGCTGGGCGAGGTACTTCAGCAGCTCGAACTCCTTGAAGGTCAGGTCGAGGACCCGGCCCTTGAGCTTGGCGCTGTACGTCGCCTCGTCCACCGACAGGTCGCCGTTGCGGATCTCCATCGGGGAGTCGTCGTTGACGATCTGCTGGCGGCCCATGGCGAGCCGCAGCCGGGCCTCGACCTCGGCCGGGCCGGCGGTGTCGAGCAGCACGTCGTCGATGCCCCAGTCGGCGGTGACGGCGGCCAGGCCGCCCTCGGTGACGACGAGGACCAGCGGACAGCCGGGGCCGGTGGAGCGCAGCAGCTGGCAGAGGCTGCGGACCTGCGGGAGGTCGCGGCGGCCGTCGATGAGGATGACGTCGGCACCCGGGGTGTCGACGAGGGCCGGGCCTTCCGCCGGGGCCACCCGCACGTTGTGCAGGAGCAGGCCGAGCGCGGGGAGCACCTCCGCCGACGGCTGGAGGGCATTGGTGAGAAGCAGCAGAGAGCTCATCGCGCCCCACCTGCCTGGGTCGTCGTCATACGTTCGTGCACGGTTCGCTCGCCCATAACGTCTGGTTCCTCCTCGGTCCCTTCGAGGACGTTTGCGGCACTGCTTCGTACGCGCGGTCCCCGCGCCCCTGGGATCCGCTGCGGCCCCGTGGGGCCACTCATGCGATCGACGGCCCGTACACCTGCGGTTTCCCGCGTCGTATACAACGCTTCCGAAAGCACAAAAGGACCCGGGGGCTACGCTGCCCGAGTCCTCTGCCCAGCAGAATAGCCCACATGAGCTCAGGTCCGGCAGGTCATGTGGCCCGATCCACCCCGCCATCCACCGTTCGTCCGCATCGCGAGACGGCCGGAGGGACCAAGTCCGCACGAAAGCGGACGTTTCTGCACACGGCCGACGGGGTGCGGATCGAAGCCGTGTACGAACCGCCCCGTGCCGTGTACGAACCGCCATGCGAACCGGCGGCGGGCGACGACGACACCGCGCGGCCGCCCGCCGGCCACCTCGTGTTCGTGGTCGCCCACGGCTTCACCGGTGACGTGAACCGCCCGCACGTGCGCCGGGTGGCGCGCGCCCTCGCGCACCACGGCGCCGTCGTCACCTTCTCGTTCCGCGGCCACGGCGCCTCCGGCGGCCGCTCGACCGTCGGCGACCGCGAGATCCTGGACCTGGCCGCCGCCGTGGACTGGGCCCGCGCCCTCGGGCACACGCGCGTGGTGACCGTCGGCTTCTCCATGGGCGGCTCGGTGGTGCTGCGGCACGCGGCGCTGCACCGGGAGCAGGAACTGGCCGCCGTCGTCTCGGTCAGCGCGCCGGCCCGCTGGTACTACCGCGGCACCGCCCCCATGCGCCGCCTGCACTGGCTGGTCACCCGCCCCGCCGGCCGCCTGGTCGGCCGCTACGGCTTCCGTACCCGCATCCACCACCGCGACTGGGACCCGGTGCCGCTCTCCCCGGTGGAGGCGGCCTCGCGGATCGCTCCGACCCCGCTGCTGATCGTCCACGGCGACCGGGACGGCTACTTCCCGCTCGACCACCCGTACATGCTGGCCACCGCCGCGGGCGACCACGCCGCCCTGTGGATCGAGCCGGGCATGGGCCACGCCGAGCACGCGGCCGACGACGCCCTGCTCGCCCGCATGGGTGACTGGGCCACCGGCGTGGCGGGCTAGCCTGGCCGTGTCATGAGTGGACTGACGTGAGGGACGAGATGGCAAAGGTCACGGTGCGCTACTGGGCCGCCGCGAAGGCCGCGGCCGGGGTGGCCGAGGAGGCGTACGAGGCGGCCACGCTCGCCGGCGCGCTCGCCGCGGTGCGGGAGCGCCACCCCGGCGAACTCGCGCGCGTGCTGCGGCGCTGCTCGTTCCTCATCGACGGCGATCCCGTCGGGACCCGTGGACATGAGACGGTACGGCTGACCGACGGCGGCACGGTCGAGGTGCTCCCGCCGTTCGCAGGAGGGTGACCGACCGATGAACGACCAGCAGCGGTACGACGGGCAGCCGTACGACGGGCAGCGGTACGACGGGCACGAGGGCTACCCGGACTACCAGGGCCACCAAGGCCACCCGGGCCACCAGGGCTACGACCAGTACCAGCGGCAGTACGAGCAGCAGCCGCAGTACCAGCAGCCCCAGCAGCAGTATCAGCAGTACCCGGAGCAGTACGCCGCCGCCCCGTACACCCAGCAGTGGGAGGGGCAGACCTGGGACCCCCAGACGCAGCAGACGACGGCGCCGTACGCCCCGCAGCAGTCCTACGCCCCGCAGCAGACGTACGCGATGCCCGGGCAGCCGTACGAGCCCCAGCCCCCCGCGGCGGCGGTGCCCCCACCGGCACCGGCACCCGAACCGGAGCCCGCCCCTCCCGCGGCCCCCTCGGCCCCGCTCACGGCGGCCCAGCGGGCCCGCCTGGAGGGCCGTAGCCCCATCATCGAGCCCGGACTCCAGCCCGCCGCGCTCACCGCGCTGCTCGGCGCGCTGCTGTCCGGCGCCGCCGCTGTCGGCGCGTACGCGCTGCTCGTGCCGCTGGTCGCGCTGCAGGCGGTGACCGCGGCCGGCTGGTTCCGGCTGAACGGCATGTGGCCGGCCCGGCAGGGCATCGTGCTGGCCTTCGCGGGCGCGCTCGCCGCCGACGCGGCACTGCTCGCCACCGGACGAGACCACGGCCCGGCGGTCATCCTCGGCACGCTCGGCGTCTGGGTGCTGCTGTCGCTCGTCCTCCAGCTGCGCTCGCACGCCGACCCGGACGAGCGGCTGTACGGCCTGACGGCCACCGTCGTCTCGGCCGCGCTCGCGGTCCTCGCGACCGGCTACCTGGCGGCCGAGGCCGACGCGGTCACGATCGGCGCGGCGGCCGTCGCGGTCGCCGTCCCGGCCCGCGCGCTGCCGCTGCCGGCCCCGGCCTCCGTCGTCGCCGCGCTGCTCGCCGCCGCCGGCGCGGGCCTCGCGGTGGGCAACCTGACCGGCGCCGGGACCGAGGCCGCGCTGCTCGGCGCGGCGGCGGGCGCCTGCGCCCTCATCGGCCACCGCGTCGCGAGCTACGACTATCCGTCCCGCTTCGTCCACTTCACCGCGGGCGTCGCCCTGCCCCTGACGGCCGCCGCGCCGGTGGTGTGGGTGCTGGGGCGGGCCCTGGGCTGAGCCGCGCCGCCGGGGGGGCGGACGGCGCGGCGCCCTGTCACAGTTGATCCACAATCCCCCGGCGTCCCCGCCCCGCGGGGTTACCGTGGCGGTCGTCGCCGAAGGCCGAAGTGGGGAAACATGCGCGCGCTGCGAATACTTCTGATCGTCGTCGTGGTGCTCGGCGGACTCTTCGTGGCCGCCGACCGCATCGCCGTGCACTTCGCCGAGGGAGAGGCCGCGGACCGGCTGCGGGCCACCGAGAACCTGCCGCGGACCCCGGACGTGTCGATCAACGGCTTCCCCTTCCTCACCCAGGTGGCCGGCGGCGAGCTGGACGACGTCGAGGTCGGCATCCAGGACTACGAGGCCGCCGCGGGCGACGGCGGGAAGATCCGCATCGACGACCTCCAGGCCCACATGAAGGGCGTGCGGTTCTCCGGCGACTACAGCTCCGCCACCGCCGCCTCGGCCACCGGCACGGCGACCATCGCCTACGACGAGCTGATGAAGGCCGCCAAGTCGGAGCCCACGCAGGTGGCCCCCGACATCACCGCCCGCGTGGTGAGCCTCGCCAACGGCGGCAACGGCAAGATCAAGGTGGGTGTGGAGGTCGAGCTGCCGGTCCTCGGCACCCGGCAGCTGTCCGTGCTCAGCACCGTCAGCGTCAAGGGCGACAACGTCGAGGTGCGCACCGACTCCCTGCCGGAGCTGGCCGGGCTCGACCTCGCCGAGAACTCGGTCCGCGAGATCACCGACTTCCAGCAGGCCATCGACGACCTGCCGGGCGGCATCCGGCTGGACAAGGTCGAGGCCGCGGCGGACGGGGTGGAGATCTCCGTGAAGGGTTCGGACGTCCGGCTGGCCGGGTAGGACCGGCGGGGCGGGCGACGGCTCCGGTCGGGTCGGGTCGGGGCGTGCGGACGGGACGGCGCGTGACTGCGGCTGTCCACGGTTGCTCCTGATCTGTTCGCGATCCGCCCGTGGCTGTCCGAGACTGTCCGAGGGGCGAGACGGCCCCGTCCGCGGCGCAGCCGTGAGGCCCGGAGCAGGCGGCCGGGAGCCGTACGACGACGGCCCGGACGCTTTTCTCATCCCGTTATCCGGACGATCGTGTCTCATCATGCGACACGCCGGTGACACGCCCGCCCGTCCGTCCCTACGATCGACCGCATGAAGCGACAGGCGGATCTCACGAAGCGGCGGGCAGTGGACCTGTGCCGCGTTGCCGCCATGCTCTGTCGCACCGTCTGAGCGGCAGCACCCGCCAGCCGCGTTCACCCACACCCGCCCTGCCCAGGGCATCCGTGCGCCGTGCCGCGCCGCACCGCGGCGGCCGTCCGCGCACGCCTCTCACTCGCACGCCCCGCCGCAACTGCCCCGGAGGAGAAAGAGCATGAGCCGCAGCGACGTCCTGGTCGACGCCGACTGGCTCCAGGACAACCTGGACAACCCCGCCATCGCGATCGTCGAGGTGGATGAGGACACGTCGGCCTACGACAAGAACCACATCCGCAACGCCATCAAGATCGACTGGACGCAGGACCTGCAGGACCCGGTCCGCCGCGACTTCATCGACCAGGAGGGCTTCGAGAAGCTCCTGTCGGCGAAGGGCATCGCCAACGACCACACGGTCGTCCTCTACGGCGGCAACAACAACTGGTTCGCGTCCTACGCCTACTGGTACTTCAAGCTCTACGGCCACGAGAACGTCAAGCTCCTCGACGGCGGCCGCAAGAAGTGGGAGCTGGACGCCCGCGAGCTGGTCGAGGAGGTGCCCGAGCGCCCGGCGACCGAGTACAAGGCCAAGCCGCAGAACACCGCCATCCGCGCCTTCCGCGACGACGTCGTCAAGGCCATCGGCAGCCAGAACCTCGTCGACGTCCGCTCGCCCGACGAGTTCTCCGGCAAGCTGCTCGCCCCGGCCCACCTGCCGCAGGAGCAGTCGCAGCGCCCGGGTCACGTCCCGACCGCCCGCAACATCCCGTGGTCGAAGAACGCCAACGACGACGGCACCTTCAAGTCCGACGAAGAGCTGCGCAAGCTCTACGAGGAGGAGAGCATCGACCTCTCCAAGGACACCATCGCCTACTGCCGCATCGGCGAGCGCTCCGCCCTGACCTGGTTCGTCCTGCACGAGCTGCTGGGCGTGGAGAACGTCAAGAACTACGACGGCTCCTGGACCGAGTACGGCTCCCTCGTCGGCGTGCCGATCGAGCTCGGCGCCAACAAGTAATCCCGGCAAGCAGGCAAGAAAGACGACCCGACCGGCCTTCCGGTCAGACCCCTCTTGGAGAAAGACATGTGCGGAGCGAAGGCCGGCGGCCCCGACGCCTCGACCATCAAGCCCGGTGAGACCACCATCCAGGGCCAGGTGACCCGCGACGGCGAGCCGGTGACCGGCTACGTCCGGCTCCTGGACTCGACCGGCGAGTTCACCGCGGAGGTCCCGACCTCCGCCACGGGCCAGTTCCGCTTCTACGCGGCCGAGGGCACCTGGACCGTCCGCGCCCTGGTCCCCGGCGGCACCGCCGACCGCACGGTCGTCGTCGCCGAGAAGGGCGCGCTGGCCGAGGTCGCCATCGCGGTCTGACGGACCCGTACGGCGAGAGGGCCGCACCCCCCGGGTTGGACGCCTGGGGTGCGGCCCTTCTCCGTGCCCGCGCCCCTGCCTACGCTGGACACATGTACGCGCGGCGGCGTCGTCTGTACTTCGCCCTGATGGGCACCTGCCTGGTGCTGTTCGTCCTGGCGTGGGCCGTGGTCCGGCTCGTGTCGACCGAGGCGGCCGTCGGCATGTGCGTGGTCGCCATGCTCATCCCGCCCGTCGCCGCGATCGTCGCCAACCGGCGCGGCCCGGACGACCGCTGGTGGGACGCTCCCTCCGGCGACCCCCGGTCCGACGAGTGGTGGGACGAGCTGGACGGCAGGAAGCGCCCCAGGTGACGGGCGTCGGACCGGCCGGGCGGGGTACCCCCGGCGCATGAGACTCGTTGCGGCGACCCTGGACGCGCCGAGCGCGCGTGAGCTGGCGGACTTCTACCTGCGGCTGCTGCCCGGCTGGCGGGTGTGGAACGGCGAGGAGGAGCCGGACTGGGTGCACATCCGCCCGCCGGACGGCGGCACCGGACTGTCCTTCCAGACCGAGCCCCGGTACGTGCCGCCCGTCTGGCCGAGCGAGCCGGACCGGCAGCAGATGTCCGTCCATCTGGACATCGCCGTGGACGACCTGGAGGGCGAGACGGCCGCCGCCCTCCTCGCGGGCGCCCGGCTCGCCGCGTACCAGCCCCAGCCCGACGTGCGGGTGCTGCTGGACCCGGCGGGACACCCCTTCTGTCTGTACGTGCCGACGGGGGACGACGGTCAGTAGACGAGCGCCTGGGTGTCCTCGGCCAGCGCCTCCTGCACGAAGACCTGCGCGCCCGCGATCCGGACGCCCTCGATGACGTCCTTCTCCGTGATGTCCCGCCGGGCCGCGCACTGGGTGCACAGGGTCAGCCGGCCCGCGGCGAGGATCGAGTCGATCAGGTCGGGGAGCGGGGCCGCGTGCGGCAGCTCGAACTCGGCCGCCCGGCCGGGCAGCGCGAACCAGGCGGACTCGCCCGTCAGCCAGACGGACACGTCCACCCCGCTGGCCACGGCCACGGCCGCCACCGTGAACGCCTGCGAGCAGCGCTCGGGAGCGTCGGCCCCCGCCGTCACCTTGATCACGAGCTTCTTCGCCATGGCCGCATCGTAGTCACCCCCCGCCGAGGCGGAGAGGGACCCGAGGCGCCCGACGTGCCGACGGAGGCGCGGGCGGCACGGCGCCGCGGCGGCCGTACGACCGGACGGTCACCCCGGCAGGTCCGGCTGCTCACCCGGCCCGCGGCCGCCTCCAGGGGGGCACCTCACACCGTGGGCCGGACCCCGGCCGCGTAAGCTGGGGCCTGGCCCCGTGTACGTACGTACCTCACCACGCTCATCCAAGGAGCACGCCGTGGAGCTCTTCTTCGAAATCCTGCTGGTCCTGGTCGCCGTCGGCGTTCTCGCCTTCGCCGGTCTGACCGTGAAGAAGCTGTACCAGGGCCAGCGCTGACCACCCCTAGGAACATCTGCTCATGATCGAGATCCCGTCCGACCTCCACAAGGACCTCGTCCCCCTCGCCTTCCTGCTCGGCAACTGGGTGGGCGCGGGTGTGCACGACTTCCCCGGTTCCGAGAAGTGCAACTTCGGGCAGGAGGTCACCTTCACGCACGACGGCCGGGACTTCCTGGAGTACCACTCGCACACCTGGGTGCTCGACAAGGACGGCAACAAGGTCCGCCCGCTGGAGTCGGAGCACGGCTTCTGGCGGATCGACGCCGACCGCAAGGTCGAGGTGACCATGACCCGCGACGACGGCGTCATCGAGATCTGGTACGGCGAGATGGCCCACCAGAAGCCGCAGATCGACCTGGTCACCGACGCCGTCGCCCGCACCCCCGCCTCCCAGCCCTACAGCGGCGGCAAGCGGCTCTACGGCTACGTCAAGAGCGACCTGATGTGGGTCGGCGAGAAGCAGACCCCCGAGGTCGAGCTGCGCCCCTACATGTCGGCGCACCTGAAGAAGGTCGTCACCCCCGAGGACGTCGAGCGCTGGGCGAAGGCCCTGCCGGACGACCTGCCGGACGACGGGATCGCCTTCTTCAAGTAGTCCTAGACTGGCCGGTGTGGTGAGCACCGACTGGAAGAGCGATCTGCGGCAGCGCGGCTACCGGCTGACCCCGCAGCGGCAACTCGTGCTCGAAGCCGTGGACACCCTGGAGCACGCGACCCCCGACGACATCCTCAGCGAGGTGAGGAAGACGGCGTCGGGGGTCAACATTTCCACGGTCTACCGGACGCTGGAGCTGCTGGAGGAACTGGGGCTGGTCAGCCACGCCCACCTGGGCCACGGGGCGCCGACGTACCACCTGGCCGACCGGCACCACCACATCCACCTGGTGTGCCGGGACTGCTCCGGCGTCATCGAGGCGGATGTGAGCGTGGCCGCCGAGTTCACCGCGAAGCTGCGCGAGCAGTTCGGGTTCGACACGGACATGAAGCACTTCGCGATCTTCGGCCGGTGTGAGGACTGTTCGCTGAAGTCTTCAAGTACCGAGTCGTAGGCTTGGAGTCATGAAGAGCCCCCTGCTGTCCCTGCCCGGCGCCGTCCCCGCCGAGGGCGTGGACGAAGGCGTCGCCGCGCACTACGGCGACCTGTTCCGCGAGCAGCGCGCCCTCGCCGACGGCACCGGTTTCGTCGACCTCTCGCACCGCGGGGTCGTCACGGTCTCCGGCGAGGACCGGCTGAGCTGGCTGCACCTGCTGCTCACCCAGCACGTCAGCGACCTGCCCGCGGGCGAGGCCACCGAGGCGCTGATCCTGTCCGCCAACGGCCACATCGAGCACGCGCTCTACCTGGTCGACGACGGCACGACGGTGTGGGCGCACGTGGAGCCCGGCACCCAGGACGCGCTGATCCGGTACCTGGAGTCGATGAAGTTCTTCTACCGGGTCGACGTCGCCGACCGCACCGCCGACCACGCGGTCGTCCACCTGCCCGCCGGTTCCATCGCCGAGGTCCCGGAGGGCGTCGTCGTACGGCAGACCCCGTTCGGCCGTGATCTGTTCCTGCCGCGCGAGCGGCTGGAGGAGTTCGCGGCGCAGGCCGGCCCGGCGGCCGGGCTGCTCGCCTACGAGGCGCTGCGCGTCGAGCACCACCGGCCCCGCCTCGGCTTCGAGACCGACCACCGGACCATCCCGCACGAGCTGGGCTGGATCGGCACGGCCGTGCACCTGCAGAAGGGCTGCTACCGCGGCCAGGAAACCGTCGCCCGGGTGCAGAACCTGGGCAAGCCGCCGCGCCGGCTGGTCTTCCTGCACCTGGACGGCAGCGAGGTCCACCTGCCGCCGAACGGCACCGAGATCCGGCTCGCGGACGACGGCCCCGACGGCCGGAAGATCGGCTTCGTCACCACCTCCGTACGCCACCACGAGCTGGGCCCGGTCGCCCTCGCGCTGGTGAAGCGGAACGTGCCGGTGGACGCCCGGCTGATGGCCGGGGACACCGCGGCGGCGCAGGAAGTCGTCGTCGCCCCGTAGGCCGTAGGCCCGTGGCCCATGGGGTCCGTCGGGGTCCTCGGGGTCCGTGGGGCTACATTTCCAGCAGGACGGTGAACGGGCCGTCGTTCGTCAGCGACACCCGCATCTGCGCGCCGAACCGGCCCGTCTCCACCGTCGCGCCCAGCGCCCGCAGCTGGGCCACCACCTCGTCGACCAGCGGCTCGGCGACCTCGCCGGGCGCGGCCGCGTTCCAGGTGGGGCGGCGGCCCTTGCGGGCGTCGCCGTAGAGAGTGAACTGGCTGATCACCAGGAGTGGGGCGTCGAGGTCGCTGCACGACTTCTCGTCGTGCAGGATCCGCAGGGTCCACAGCTTGCGGGCCAGCTGCGCCGCCTTCTCCTTGGTGTCGTCGTGGGTGACGCCCACGAGCACGCACAGGCCCTCGCCGATGATCTCCCCGACGGTCCGGCCGTCCACCACGACGCTCGCGCCGTCCACCCTCTGCACCACAGCTCGCATACGACCATCATGCCGTGGCCGCTTTTCGATCCCTAACCCGCCCATCTGGGGCCGTTCGGGGGCACTCGGTCACATAGCGGCCACTTGGGGTGGCACGATGCTTCCCACACACCGGTCGAGGGGACGGTAGAGGCACATGAGCACACCGAGCACGGGTGAGGAAGTGGGGACACGGCGGCCACCCGCGCAGCGCACCGACAGTCCCGGCGGCTTCGAGAGCGCCGTGCGGCCACCGCTGCCGCCGGAGCCGCCCGAGCCCGACCTGACGGCGCTGAGCCTGCCCGAGCTGCGCGCGCTGCGCCGCGCCGCCCAGCGCGACGAGGCGGACCTCAGCTATGTGCGGCGGCTGCTGCAGGGACGGATCGACATCCTGCGGGCGGAGCTGGCGCGGCGCGGGCCGGCGTCCGTGGTGGCGGTGGGCGAGGCGTCGGTGGTGGAGCGGCTGCCGGAGATCCTGACGGACGCCCCGGCGCGGCACCGCTCCTCCGCCCGCCATGTCACGCTGGGCACGCCGCAGAGCGAGGAGTACCGGCGGCTGGCCGCCGAGATGCTGGCCGAGGTCGAGCTGTCCGCGCTGGACGCGCGCACGGACGCGGAGCTGACGGACGGGATCGGGCGGCTCGTCCGCTACGAGCAGCAGGTCTCCCGGCGCCGCCAGCGGCTCCAGCGCACGGCCGACGAGTGCAGCGCGGAGATCGCCCGGCGCTACCGGGACGGGGAGGCACAGGTCGACGACCTCCTGCTGTGAGGCGCGGGCGGGGCCTGGGGGCTCTTGCGCGCCGGTGGGGGCCCGAAGGCTCATAGGTGCCGGCGGTGAGGTGGGTGCGTGAGCCGTCCGGTGGGCTGGGGTGATCGGCCCGGTGGCCGGAGGTCTGTGATCGGCGCGGTGGTCCGGAGGTGTAGTTCCGCTTGGTGGCCCGCGGTTCCGGTCCGCCCGGTGGCCCGCCGCTGTCGTGCGCCGTGTCGAAAACCTCGCGACGGGCCCGGTGCGGGGCGCCTACCGTGACGCCATGAGCGACCGCGACGCACTCGACATACGCACGATCACCGAGGACGAGACGCCGGACTGGCTGCGGGCCCTGTCGGTGGGCTTCCTCCAGGGCCCCGTGGTGTCCGAGGACGTGCTGGCCGCGCGGGCCACCGGCATCGTGCCGGAGCGCACCACCGGGGCCTTCGACGACGGCCGGTGCGTGGCGACGCTGCGCTCGTTCCCGCAGGAGCTGACCGCGGTCGGCGGCGCGCTCGTCGCCGCGAACGCCGTCACCAACGTGACCGTGACCCCGACGCACCGCCGGCGCGGGCTGCTGACCCGGATGATGGGCCGGGACCTGGCGGCGGCGAAGGAGCGCGGGGACGTGGTCGCGACGCTGATCGCCGCCGAGTACCCGATCTACGGCCGGTACGGGTTCGGCCCGGCCACCACGGCCGCCGAGTGGACCGTCGACGTGCCGCGCACCGGCCTCGACCCGCGCTGGGCAGGCCCGGAGGACGGCGGGCGGATCGACCTGGCCGACGCCGCCGAGGTGCGCAAGCTGGGCCCGGAGCTGTACGAGCGGGTGCGGCGGGCGACGCCGGGCGCGGTGGACCGGGGCGCGCGGTGGTGGCGGATCGAGACCGGTGAGCTGCGGGTCCGGCCGGAGCGGAAGGAGCCGTTCTACGCGGTGTACCGCTCGGCGGCCGGGCAGGTCGACGGGATGGTGGCGTACACCGCCGACGACCGGTGGGGCGACGCCAAGCAGCCGCTGAACACCGCCACCGTGAACTGGCTGGTGGCGGACCGTCCGGAGGCGGAGCGGGCGCTGTGGCGGTTCATGTGCTCGATCGACTGGGTCACCACGGTGAAGACGGGTTACCGGGCCCCGGACGACCTGCTGCCGCTGTTCCTGCCGGACCCGCGCGCCGCCCGGATCACCACCCAGGCGGACTGGATGTGGGTGCGCATCCTGGACGTCGTACGGGCGCTGGAGGCGCGGACGTACGCCGGGGCGGGGCGGCTGGTGCTGGAGGTCGCCGACGCGGGCGGGTTCACCGGCGGGCGGTATCTGCTGGAGGCTGCGGAGGACGGCCGGGCGGTGTGCGCGGCGACCTCGCGGGAGGCGGACCTGACGCTGGACGTGTCGGACCTCGGGGCGCTGTGGCTGGGGGACGAGTCGGCGGTGCGGCTGGCGGCCGCGGGGCGGGTGCGCGAGACACGAGCGGGCGCCGCCCGGGTGGCCGACGCCCTGCTGCGCACGTCCAGGCGTCCTTGGTGCCCGGACTCGTTCTGAGCCTCCCTTCGGCCGGCGGCTGTGGGCTTCACGCATCCGTAGCGTGCTCTTCGGTTGTGGTGTCCGCTGTGCCGTGGTGCGGTGGCCGTCGGGCTCCCGGCTCCCCTCCGGAGGGAAGTCCGCCAACCTTCCACAGCTTTCGCCAGGTTGTGGAAGTTGGTGGCCAACTTGACTGTCCTTATCTCCACTTGCAGGCGACTTGTAACCATCTGTTCGGCAACTTCCGCCAGGTGGTGTCGAGTTGTAGCGTTCGGCTGTGACAGAGGAGAACGCGGCAGTGCCTGGCGGCACCCGGACCGCGGCCCGGGAGATCGCCGCCCGCCTGCGCGAACGCATCCGTGACGGCCGGCTCAGGCCGGGTGACCGGCTGCCCACGCAGGCCGAGCTGGCGGGGGAGTTCGGCGTGGAGCGCGGCACCGTGCGCCAGGCGCTGCGCGTCCTCCAGGAGGAAGGGCTGCTCAGCCATGTCACCAAGGGCAGCCCGCCGCGGATCGCCGACCGCGCGGTGCCGCCCGCCGAGACGCCCCAGCCGGCGATGGTGGGCCTCGCCCCCCGGCTCGCCCACGCCTTCACCGCCCCGCACGTCCGCGTCGACGCGGCCTGCCTGACCGCCGAGACGCTGATGCTGGCGCTGGGCGAACCGCTGCGCCTGATCCACGAGGGCCGCGTCCGCCCCGAGTCGGTCGACGTCCGCGTCCTGCTGCCGTCCCGGAACATCAACCTCGCCTTCCCCGTCCCGGTCGAGGACCAGGGCGACGGCGACGACAACCCCGTCCACCAGCGCTGGCTCGCCATGCGCAACGCGCAGGGGCACGTGCTGCGGCACAACCTGCGGATGCTGACCGTCTCGCACGGCATCGACGTGCGCGTGTCGTTCCGCGCCCTGCCGTTCACCCCGCCGGTCAAGCTGTACCTGCTCAACGGCGCGGAGGCGCTGATCGCGTACTACATGGTGGCGCGCCGGGAGGAGACCACCGAGGCCGGTGTCCTCGACATGTACGACGCGCTCGGCACCGAGTCGCTGCTGTTCTCCTTCGACCGGGAGGCCGGGCCGCGCGACGCCTCGTTCGTGGCCGAATCGCAGAAGTGGTTCGACGCCCTCTGGGAAACCATCACCACGGACCTGACACTCTCCTTGTGACTTCTGATACGACGCGGACCGAACCGGTGGCGGGCCCGACCGACCGGCTGCGGCGGCTGGTGAGCCGCGCCGAGGTCGTGCTGTGGGACTTCGACGGACCGATCTGCCGGCTGTTCGCCGGGCACCCGGCGCCCGAGGTGGCCGGGAGGCTGGTGGACTGGCTGGAGACGCGCGGCCTGCGCGGGCTGCTGACCGAGGCGGAACGGCACACCGCCGACCCGCACGCGGTCCTGCGCGCGGTGGACCGGGCCGGGCTCGGCCTGGACGTGGTGGCACAGCTGGAGGAACGGCTGACCCGGGAGGAACTGCGGGCCACCGCCACCGCGATGCCCACCGCGTGGGCCGACCCGCTGATCCGCACCTGGACCGCGCTCGGCGCCCGCCTCGCCGTCGCCTCCAACAACTCCCCGCGCGTCATCGGCGCCTACCTCGCCGGCCGGGGTCTGGCCGACTGCTTCGGACCGCACATCTACGGCCGCGACACCGACGCGCACCGCCTCAAACCGGACCCCTACCACCTCCACCGTGCCCTCAACGCGCTCACCGCGGCCCCCGCCACCGCCCTGCTGATCGGTGACAGCCCCACCGACCACGAGGCCGCCCGCCGCGCCGGCATCCCCTTCCTCGGCTACGCCCGCAACACCCGCAAGGCCCGCCTCCTCGCGGACGCGGGCGCGCGCGACGTCATCGGCTCCCTGGAGCCGCTGCTGCGCCTCCTCCGCGAGAACAAGCCATCCTCACCACCCCGTGCGCAGCAGCACCTTCCCGGTCAGTGACCGCCCCTCGATGAGGGCGTGGGCGCGGGCCGCTTCCCGGAGGGGGACGGTCTCGCCGATGACCGGGGTGAGGCGGCCGGCGGCGGCTTCCGTGCAGGCGAGGGTGCGCAGGCGGCGGACCTCGGCCTCGGGGTACTGGGCGTCGGTGATGCCGTAGAGGGTGATGCCGCGGCGGGCCGCCTCGTCCGGGTCGATGCCGGCGAAAGTGCCGCTCGGGGCGCCGTGGGCGGAGAAGCGGCCGCCGGGCGCGGTCAGGGGGAGCGCGGCGGCGCCGAGGGTGCCGCCGACGCCGTCGAGGACCACGTCGGCGGCCCCGCCCAGGGCGGCGCGGGCGCGCTCGGGCCAGTCGGCGGCGGTGACGTCCACCGTCTCGTGCGCGCCCAGCCGCCGTACCAGCGCCAGTTTCTCCGCGCCGCGGGCCGCCGCGACCACGTGGGCGCCGCGGGCGCGGGCGAGCTGGACGAGGAGGGTGCCCATGCCGCCGGAGGCGCCGAGGATCAGCACCCGGTCGCCGGCCGTGAGGGCGGTCCGCTCCAGCAGGCCCATCGCCGTGACCCCGTCGTGGACCAGGGCCGCCGCCACCGGCAGCGCGAGCCCGTCCGGTACGGGGGTCAGGGCGCCCTCGGGGGCGACGGCAAGCTCGGCGTAGCCGCCGTCGACGAACGCGGCGACCCGGCGCCCGCGCCACTCCTGCGCGACCCCGGACCCCACCTCCCGCACGGTCCCCGCGACCCCGCCGCCGGGCACGTACGGCGGCACCATGCGGAACCACTCGCCGCCCCACCCCGCCCGCAGCTGGGTCTCCAGGAAGATCGTGTCGATCCGGGCGACCTCGATCAGCACCTCGCCCGGTCCGGGGACGGGGTCGGGCACCTCCACCGGTACCAGCACCTCCGGGCCGCCGAACTCCTTCACCTGCGCCGTGAGCACCGCTCACACCTCCGTTTGCCGGGGGATCCTCGTCCGCGTGCGCAGTCTCGGTCCTCAAGCGGACTTGAGGTCAAGGAGCGGCGGCGGGCCGACCGGGCGCCGGGGGCCAGGGGCCGACCGTAGGCTCGGGGCCATGGGAGAGATCGGGCTGCGCGAGCGCAAGCGGCAGCGGATGTACCAGGTGGTGTCGGACCTCGCGATCGGGCTGTTCCTGGAGAAGGGGTTCGACGCGGTGTCGGTCGCCGAGGTCGCCGCCGCGGCGGAAATCTCCAAGCCGACGCTGTTCCGGTACTTCCCGGCCAAGGAGGACCTGGTCCTGCACCGGATCGCCGACCACGAGGGCGAGGCGGCGCGGGTGGTCGCCGGCTCGGACCTCGCCCCGCTGACCGCCCTGCGCCGGCACTTCCTGGCCGCGCTGGACCGCCGCGACCCCGTGACCGGACTGAACGACGAACCGCAGGTCCTGGCCTTCCACACCCTGCTCTACGGCACCCCGGCCCTGGTCGCCCGGCTGCACGGCCTGCTGGAGCGCTCGGAGGCCGCGCTCGCGGACGCCCTCGGCGGCGATCTCGACGCCCGGCTGGCGGCCGGCCAGATCATCGCCGTGCAGCGCATCCTCGCGCAGGAGAACTGGCGGCGGATGGCGGCGGGGGAGCGCGCGGCGGACGTGGGCGGGGCGGCGGTGGCGGCGGCGGAGCGGGCGTACGACCTGCTCGCGGCCGGGCTGCCACACCTCGCCCGGCGGTGACCCCGCTGACCCGCTGACCTGCTGACCAAGTGACTCGGTGACTCGGTGACTGGGTAAATAATTTAACTCGGTCACGTCATTCCATTAGGCTCGTCGGAATGACGTCACCCGACCACGCCCAGGACGCCCTCCAGCACGCACTCCGCCTCGAACGCGCCCACCACGACCGCTGCCGCGCCGCCCTCGCCGCCCTGATCGAGGGCGCCCAGGAGCAGGTCGTCACCGGTGAGGACGTCTCCGCCTCCGGCGCCGACGCCGAAGTCCTCGGCTTCCGGCTGCGCAGCCAGGCCAAGGAGCTGCGCGAACTGCCCGAAGGACCGCTGTTCTTCGGCCGCCTCGACTTCACCCCCGAGGCGGCGCACGGCACCCTGCACATCGGCCGCCTGCGGATCACCGAGCACCCGACCGCCCCGCCCCTCGTCGTCGACTGGCGCGCCCCCGTCTCGCGCGCCTTCTACCAGGCGAGCGCCCGCGACCCGCAGGGCGTCGCGGTCCGCCGCCGCTTCGGCTGGGCACCCGGCAGCCGCGGCGACTCCGCCGACCTGACCGGCCTGGAGGACGAACCCCTGGGAGACGGCGCCGGGGGGCAGGCCGCCGGGGGAGGGGCCGTCGTACGCGGGCACCGGGTGAGCGAGATCGTCGCCCGCGAGATCGAACGCCCCCGCGTCGGTCCGATGCGGGACATCGCCGCGACCATCCAGCCCGAGCAGGACGACCTCGTCCGCGCCGGACTCACCACCTCGGTGTGCGTCCAGGGTGCCCCCGGCACCGGCAAGACCGCCGTCGGCCTGCACCGCGCCGCCTACCTGCTCTACACCCACCCGCAGCGCGTCCGGCGCGGCGGACTGCTGATCCTCGGCCCCAACCGCACCTTCCTGCGCTATATCGCCGAGGTGCTGCCCGCCCTCGGCGAGACCGGCGTACGGCAGTCCACCGTCCTGGACGAGATCGCCCGCCACCCGGTCACCGGGACCGACGACGACCGGGCCGCCGCCGTCAAGCACGACGCCCGGATGGCCGAGGTGCTGCGCCGGGCGCTGTACGCCCGCGTGAACCCCGACGCGTACGCCGACGCCGGCACCGACGCCGCGCCACCCGACGACGCGTCCGCCGGCGGCCTCGCCGTACCGGACGGCTCCTACCGCTGGCGGGTCTCCGCCGACGAACTGCGGGCGGTCGTCGCGGACGTACGCGCCGAGCAGCCGCCGTACGCCGTCGGGCGGGAGCGGGTCCGCGCGCGGGTGGTGGCCGTGCTGCGCGCGCGGGCCGAGCGGCGCGCCGGGCCGCGCACCACCGCCTGGACGCGGCGGATCGAGCGGGCGCGGCCGCTCGGGGCGTGGCTGGACGCCGTCTGGCCGGTGGCACGGCCCGAGGAGGTGCTCGCCGCGCTGCTCACCGACCCCGGCACCCTCGCCCGCGCCGCCGGCGGACTGCTGGACGCCGATGAGCGCAAGGCGCTGCTGTGGCCGCGACCGCCGCGCTCCTGGAAGTCGGCGCGCTGGTCGGCCGCCGACCTGGTCCTGCTCGACGAGATCGCCGGGCTGATCGAGCGCCCCGAGGGGTACGGCCACATCGTGGTCGACGAGGCGCAGGACCTCTCCCCCATGGAGTGCCGCGCCATCGCGCGCCGCTCGGTCCACGGCTCCCTCACCGTCCTCGGCGACCTGGCCCAGGGCACCACCCCGTGGGCCGCCCGCGACTGGTCGGTCCAGCTGCGCCACCTGGGCAAGCCGGAGGCCGTCGTCACCCCGCTGACCACCGGGTTCCGCGTCCCGGCGGCCGTGCTGGGGCTCGCCAACCGGCTGCTGCGGGGCCTGGACGTGGCCGTCCCGGAGCCCCGCTCGCTGCGCCGGGACGGCGAGCTGACGGTCCGCGCGGCCGACGACGTGCCCGGTGCGGTCGTCACGGCCGTACGCGACGCGCTCGGCGGCGAGGGGTCCGTGGGCGTGGTCGCCGCCGACGCGGACGTGCCCCGGCTGCGCGAGGCGCTGGCGGGGGCCGGGATCGAGACGTCGGACGCGGTGGGCGGCCGGGTCGCGGTGGTGCCCGCGTCCCTGGTCAAGGGCCTGGAGTACGACCATGTCGTCGCCGTGGAACCGGCGGCCATCGCGGAGGCGGAGGAGCGCGGGCCGCACCGGCTG
This sequence comes from Streptomyces sp. JB150, assembly GCF_011193355.1. Taxonomy (GTDB): domain Bacteria; phylum Actinomycetota; class Actinomycetes; order Streptomycetales; family Streptomycetaceae; genus Streptomyces. Next base: position 3,470,149 of record NZ_CP049780.1, on the reverse strand, counting down.
TACGTGGTGCTGACCCGCGCGGTGTCCGCGCTGACGGTGGTGCACGGCCGCCCGCTGCCGTTCTGACCAGACATCCCCTGACGCGGGCCGTCGGCGGTTCAGGCGAGCAGCGGGATCAGCTGCTCCTCCTCGTAGGCCAGGTGGGCTTCCAGCTCGACGGTCAGCCGCTCGACCTCCGCGCGGGCGGCCGCCGGGTCCGTCGCCGTCCCGTCCACCGTCCGGCGCAACTCCGCCACCAGGGCGGCTATCCGCTCGTGCTCCTCGCGCAGCCGCGCGAACACCGGGGGGGCGGACTCGGGGTGGCGGTCGGCGAGGAACGGGAACAGGGCGGTGTCCTCACCGGTGTGGTGGTTGTGCAGCCCGTGGCAGAAGGTGAGGCAGTTGACGCGGAGCTGGGCTCCGAGGGCGGAACCGGCGCCGCTCATCTCCGCCCGCAGCAGGACCAGTTCCTGCCGGAAGGCGTCGTGCACGACCTTGATCGCCTCGCTCAGGGAGCCGGCGTTGATGGTGCCCGGACCGCCGTCCCCGCTCTCGTACAGGGCGACCACGGGGATCGTCCGGGTGGTCTTCGCCTGGTACTCCGCCCAGCCCGGATCGCTCTCCACGGCCCGCGCGAACGCCTCGTCGCGCTCCTCGCCGGTCAGCGGCACCGCCTGCGCCTGATAGGTGAACGCGCCGGTCTCGACGGTCACTTCGGGGTGCGCGAGCAGGTTGTGGTACCAGGCCGGGTGGCGGGGCGAGCCGCCCGCCGAGGCGATGACCAGGACGCGCTCGCCGCCGTCGGGGAGATAGCCGACGGGGGTGGTGTGCGGCCGGCCCGAGCGGGCGCCGGTGGTGGTCAGCAGGAGCAGCCGGGCGTTCTCGAACATGCCGGTCAGACGGCCCCGGTTGGCCCGGAACTCGTCGATGATCTGCTGGTTGAAGTCGTGGATGGTGGTGTGGACGGTGTCGTCGATGGCGTCGGGCAATGCTCTTCCTCACTCCGTGGCTTTCGCTGATCGCGTCTGTTCACGGAGAAGGGGGCGGCCCCCTGGACCTGCTCCGAACCTCTCGGGCAGGGGGGACCCGCGGCGGCCTCACTCAGAGGCCGGGCACCCGACTCGCTCACGGCACAAGGCCGACCCGGCAGTCATGACGGTGACGCTATCGGCGGACTGCCCTGCGTGGCAAGGCGATTGAGGCCGGGGCGGGCGCGCACCGCCCCGGTCCCTTGTCGGCCCCCGCCGTCCGGCACTCAGGGACGCCGGGTGCGCCCCAGCATCTCCGCGACCCGCATGAACCCGTCGGTGCCGTGACCCAGCCCGATGACCCGGCGGGCCTGTCCCTCGATGGCGCGCATCACGCTCGCCTCGATGCCGTGCGCCTCGGAGGCGTGCACGATGTGCGCCATGGTGGAGGCGCCGGAGGTGATCGGGTTCAGCTCGCCCGAGTACGTGCCGCTGTCCACGTCGCCGGCGAACTCCTCGAACAGCGGCGGCAGGATCGCGGCGATGCCCTGGGCGAACGGGGCCAGCTCCCGCGCGGAGACGCCCTCGGCGCGGGCCAGGGCCACCGCGTGCGCCCAGCCGCCCATCGCCGTCCAGAAGATGTCCAGCAGTGCGAGGTCGTACGCCGCCGCGCGGCCGATGTCCTCGCCGAGGTGGGTGTGGGCGCCGCCGAGCACGTCCAGGACGGGCCGGTGCTCCGCGTACAGGTCCGCGGGGCCGCTGTAGAGGAAGACGGCGTCCGGGGTGCCGATGGTGGGCGTCGGGGTCATGATCGCGCCGTCCAGGTAGCGGACGCCGTGCCGGGCGGCCCAGTCGCCGGTGTCGCGGGCGCGGTCCGGGGTGTCCGCGCTGAGGTTCACGACCGTACGGCCCTTGAGGGCGTCGGTGACGGAGTCGGAGCGCAGGATCGCGTCGGAGGCGTCGTAGTTGACGACGCAGACGACGACGAGCCCGCTCGCCGCGACCGCCTCCTCGGCGGACGCGGCCCGCAGCGCCCCGCGCGCCACCAGGCCGGCGTCCCGGCCCGGGGTGCGGTTCCAGACGGTGGTGCGTACGCCCGCCTCCAGGAAGGCGCCGGCCAGGGCGCGGCCCATCGGGCCCAGGCCGAGGACGGTGACGGAAGCGGACGCGGGGTCCGTGACGTTCGTAGACATGGGAAAGCTCCTGCTGTCCTGTGAGACCGGTAGAACCGAACAGTGAAACCACTGCGAACAGTGAAAACACCGAAAAACCAACAAAACGAACAAATGGGGTGACGATGTCGCGCAGCCGGGCCAGGGACGTGAACGTCTGCGGGGTGACCGCCGCGATCGCGGTGATCGACGGCAAGTGGAAGACGGCGCTGCTGTGGCTGCTGGAGTCGGGACCGCACCGCCCCGGCGAACTGCGCCGGAAGCTGCCGGGCCTCACCGAGAAGGTGCTGACTCAGGCGCTGCGCGAGATGGTGGAGGACGGTCTGGTGCACCGGGAGGTGCATGACGTCCTGCCGCCGAAGACGGTGTACTCGCTCACCGCGTTCGGCCGTGAACTGTCCGAGGCGCTCGCTCCTCTCGCCGCCTGGGGGTACCGCCGCCTGGACCGGCTGGCGGAGGTGTCCTGACCGCCGTGCCCACGGCCGGCCCGGCCACCCGCGAACAGCCTCTTACGACCGCCCAGCGCTGCCAAGTACCCACTTTTTTGTGGGTGTTACGGCCCGCCCGATCCGTCCGGCCCGCGCGGCGGTCGCGGCCCGCGTCCGGTCCCGAAGGATGTCCGGGCGTCCACGTCCGTGCCGTCGTGCACGGCCTCGGCCGGTGCCGGGAAGCGGCCGGTGGCCGGCCATCTCGTCACCTGCGGGCCGTGGAGAACTCGTATCCGGCGAAGTCGGCGACGTGGACGTATCCGACGCGCCGGTAGAGGGCGTTGCTGGTGGGGTTGGCCGGGTCCGTGAACAGGACGACGTCCGTGGCGCCCGCGGTCAGCGCGGTTCTGCTCACCTCGGCCGTCACGGCGCCCGCGGAGGCGCGCCCCCGGAGGCGGGCCGGGGTGTAGACGGGGTCCACCCGGATCATGCCGCCGACGACCGAGGTCGCGGCCGCCATGGAGACGGGGGTGCCGCCCGGGGTCTCCCAGAACGTGAAGTGCCTGTCGCCGAAGCGCGAGCCGGCCCAGGAGCCGGCGTCGATCACGTCGATGGAGGTCTGCTCCCCGACGTCGACGCAGAACTCACGGCACCAGCGGACGACCTGCTCACGGTCCTCCTCGCCCGTGACGCGAGCCTGGCCCTCGGGGCGCGGCTGCGGTGGGGTGAGTGTGCCGAGACGGTAGAGGTGCGTCCGCCGGAAGGGCACCGGCGCCGCGCCGATGTGCCGCTGCCATGACTGGGCGAAGGCGCCGGCGGTGTCGTGGTCCGCGATGACGTGGGAGGGGGAGAGGCGGAGGCCGGCCAGGTGGGCGGCGAGCGTGTCGGTCTGCGCGGCGGAGAGGGGCGGTGAGGCCCAGGCGGCCGCGCGGAGTGAGGGAGAAGATCGCGCGGACCTCGCCTTCTGGCTCCAGTCGGCCGAAGACGGCGGCTTCGGCGTGGGGTCCGGCCGTGCCGCGTCCGCGCAGTTTCTCGATGTCCGTCAGCGGCGTGTTGTGCAGGGCGGGCCGCGAGCGCAGGAAGTCCCCGGCTCGGGTGAGGAAGTCGTCGACGTCGCTGGTGAGGTGCCAGTCATCCCGGCGCATGCTTCATGGTCCCCGGTGGAGTCGACTTGGCGGGAACGCTTGGTGTTTCACCGTGCCCGGGACCGAGCGAGGGTGCACTTTTGCAAGCGGGGTGCTTGCAATTGTTAGCGAGGGGAGGCATGGTGGAGCCATGGCATCGCTCAATGTCGGCAACCTCGGCGAGTACCTGCGCGAGCAGCGGCGTAACGCGCAGCTGTCGCTGCGGCAGCTCGCCGAGGCGGCCGGGGTGTCCAATCCGTATCTGAGCCAGATCGAGCGCGGGCTGCGCAAGCCGAGCGCGGAGGTGCTGCAGCAGGTCGCCAAGGCGCTGCGGATCTCCGCCGAGACGCTCTATGTGCGCGCCGGCATCCTCGACGCCGAGCGGGAGCGGGACGAGGTCGAGACGCGGGCGGTCATCCTCGCCGATCCCACGCTCAACGAGCGGCAGAAGCAGGTGCTGCTCCAGGTCTACGACTCGTTCCGCAAGGAGAACGGGCACGGGGAGGACGGTCCCGGCACGGACCCCCCGTCCGGCACGAGCGAGGCCGGTCCGCGGCAGACGACCGGTTGACCGGACCAGGGAGAGACCGGCCGGCGGCCGCGGACCGCCACCCCCAGCCGACAGCGATCGGCAGTGATCGGCAGTGATCGCAGCGATCGACAGATCGACAGTGATCGACATCGAACCGGAGGACCCTCACCATGGCCATCACCGACGACCTGCGCAAGACTTTTACCGACCCCACCCCGCTCTACTTCGCCGCCGGTACCGCCGATCTCGCCCTGCAGCGGGCCAGGAAGGTGCCGGAGCTGGTGGAACAGCTGCGCCAGGAGGCCCCGGCCCGGATCGAGGCGGTCCGCAACACCGACCCGAAGGCCGTCCAGGAGAAGGCCACCGCCCGCGTCAAGGAGACGCAGGAGACCATCCAGGCCAAGGTCACCGAGCTGTTCGGCGCGCTGGAGTCCGACCTGAAGAAGGTCGACCTGAAGAAGCTCGGTGAGACCGCCCAGGACCTCGCCCTGCGCGGGGTCGGCGTCGCCGCCGAGTACGCCGTGAAGGCCCGGGAGACCTACGAGAAGGTCGCCGAGCACGGCGAGCAGGCCGTGAAGACCTGGCGCGGCGAGGCCGCCGAGGCCATCGAGGACGTGGCCGTGGCCGTCGAGCCCGACCCGGAGCCGAAGACCGAGTCCAAGACGGAGCCGAAGGCCGAGCCGGTCGCGGTCGAGGCCGAGCCGGCCGGGGCGGCGGCCGGGCGGCAGGAGCCGGCCACGAAGGCGCCCGCGGCCCGCAAGAACACCACGAAGAAGGCGACGCCGCCCGCCAAGTGACGGCGTCCGGAGGACGGCCGGGCACTCGATGGGTGCCCGGACCGTTGTCCGGGTAGCCGGGAGGCGGTTGCGGGTACGGTGACCGCGTAAGGGACGAGCCGAGTCGGGTGGTGGACGTTGTGCTGATGCAGGGTTTCGCTGGGTTCCTGTGGCTGCTGAACCTGGCCCTGGTCCTTTTCACCGGCTTCGCGCTGGTCGACGCCGCCACGCGCCGCGAGGACGCCTACCGCGCGGCGGACAAGCAGACGAAGCCGTTCTGGCTGATCATCCTCGGTCTGGCCCTGGTGGTCAGCCTGATCTTCGGCATCCTGTCGTTCCTGCCGATCATCGGCCTCATCGCGACGATCGTGTACATGGTCGACGTCCGCCCGGCCCTGCGCGGCCTGCCCGGCGGCGGCCGCAGCCACCGTGGCTCCAGCAGCGACGGCCCGTACGGACCGTACAACGGCGGCCGCTGAGCCCGCCCTCGCGCCGGCACGCGCCACCGGAATCGTCCGCCGCACGGGCAGGCGCCCCGGCCCGTCAGCCACCGTCCTCGCCCCGCCGGTCGCCGACGCCGGCACTCGACCCCGGGCACTCGGCTCCGGCTCTCGTCCTCGACGGGTCAGCCGCCTGCCCCAGCTCTCGGCCCCGATACTCGGCCCCGCCCCGTCGGCCGCCGCTCCCGACCCGTCGGCCGTCGACGCCGGCTCTCGGCTTCACGGGTCCCGTACGGTCGCCCTGGCCTACGGCACCCGGTTCAGGAGCAGCACGGCCACGTCGTCCGTCAGCTCGCCGCCGTTCAGTTCGCGGACCTCGTTCACCGCGGCGCGCAGCAGGTCCTCGCCGGTGAGGCCGGCGGCCAGCTGGCGGCTGATCATCTCCACCATGCCGTCCTGGCCCAGCCGCTCCCCGCCCTCGCCGACCCGGCCCTCGATCAGGCCGTCGGTGTAGAGCATCAGGCTCCACTCGGCGCCCAGCTCCACCTGCGTCCGCGGCCAGCGGGCGCCCGGCAGCAGGCCGAGGGCGGGGCCGTTGTTGTCGTACGGCAGCAGGCGCGGCGCGCGGCCGGGGCGGGCTATCAGCGGCGCCGGGTGTCCGGCCAGGCACAGGCCCGCGCGGCGCCCGTCGGGCGCGATGTCCACCGTGCACAGGGTCGCGAAGATCTCGTCGTCGGACCGCTCGTGCTCCAGCACCTGCTGGAGGGTGTTCAGCAGCTGGTCCCCGCACAGCCCGGCCAGCGTCAACGCCCGCCAGGCGATACGCAGCTCCACACCGAGCGCGGCCTCGTCCGGGCCGTGCCCGCAGACGTCGCCGATCATGGCGTGCACGGTGCCGTCGGGGGTGCGTACGACGTCGTAGAAGTCGCCGCCGAGCAGCGCGCGCGAGCGGCCGGGCCGGTAGCGCGCGGCGAACCGCAGCGAGGAGCCCTCCAGCAGCGGCGTCGGCAGCAGGCCGCGCTCCAGGCGCCGGTTCTCCTGCGCGCGCAGCCGGCCCTCGGCGAGCCGGCGCTCGGCCGACTCGGAGCGCTTGCGCTCGACGGCGTACTGGATGGCCCGGCCCAGCAGCCGGCCGTCCAGCTCCTCGCGGAACAGATAGTCCTGCGCGCCGACGCGGACCGCCTCGGCGCCGCGCTCGGCGTCGCCGGAGCCGGTGAGGGCGAGCACGGCGTGCCGGGGCGCCAGCTCCAGCACATGGCGGAGCACGGCCAGCTCGTCGTCGGTCTCGCCCGCCCGGCCGGGGGCCGGCAGCGCCAGGTCCAGCAGGATGCAGTGGACGTCGTCGGTGAGCAGCCGCTCGGCCTCGGTGAGGTTGCGGGCGGTGCGCACGCGGATGGGCTTCCCGGCCTGGTCGAGCAGGTCGGGCACGATCGGCGAGCCGCCGGGGTCGTCCTCGATCAGCAGCAGGGTGAGGTGGGTGTGGTGGGCGGTGGCGGTGCTGTTGGAGGTGTTGTGCGCCGGGTCTTCCGTGCGCGGGGCCCCGGTGCCGGAGTCTCCGGAGGGGCCGCCGGTGGACGCGGCGGGCGCCTGACCACTCTCCACGGCCGGGATCGCTCTCTGCCGCGGTACGGGTACGGGCATTGTCCTGGGTTCCTTCCCTCCCCCCGAGGGCACGGCGGGGCGAGGGACCTCGACCCACCGACGGGGACCATAGCGGGTGACGGCGCCGCAGCGGAATGGCGCGGCGCACGCCGGCCGGCCGCGGGCCACTGTCATATGCCGCGTTCCGTACCGCAGTTGGACACGCCGCCCGACCTGCCGGGATGACGAACGTCACGTCGCCGGACGGTTTCGCGGGGGCGCCGGCGTTAGGTGGGTCACGTGGCCCGGGTCACCAACTGGGCCGCGCGGCACGGGTTCAGCCCGCGTCCGGTCGTACGACCCCCAGGATCGGCATCGAGCCGGCCCCCGCGAGGGTGATGTCGCGGCCGGGGCGGGGAGCGTGGACGATGGTGCCGTCGCCGACGTACAGGCCGACGTGGCTGGCGTCGTCGAAGTAGATCACCAGGTCACCGGGGCGCATGTCGGTGACGTCGACGCGCCGCAGCTGCTTCCACTGCTCCTGGGAGGTGCGGGGGATCACGCGGCCGGCGCTGGCCCAGGCCTGGGAGGTCAGGCCGGAGCAGTCGTAGGAGCCGGGGCCCTCGGCGCCCCATTCGTACGGCTTGCCGATCTGGGCCGTGGCGTACTTCACGGCCTGCTCGCCGGCGGTGGTGGCCGGGCCGTCGGCGTCGTCGAGGACGCCGGTGCCCAGCCAGTCGTCCTGCGCCTTGCGGGCCGCCGCGCGCTCGAGTTCGGCCAGGCGCTCCTTCTCCTCCTTCTCCAGCTCCGACTCGAGCTTCTCGGCCTGCGCGATCTGCTTCTCGATCTTCTTGCGGGCGGCGGCCTTGGCCTTGCGGTTGGCCTCCAGCTTCTTCCAGTGGGAGGCGGCGTCCGCGGAGTACTGCTCCAAGTCCTGCTGAGTGCGCTTGGTTTCGTCGATCAGGTGCTTGGTGGCGCGCTGGCCCTGCAGGACGCGGCCGGTGCCGTCGAGGAACGCGCCGGGGTCGTCGCTGAGGACGAGCCGGGCCTCGGGCGGGAGGCCGCCCGAGCGGTAGTGGGCGCGGGCCGCGGCGCCCGCGCGGGCCTTCAGGTCGGCGAGCTTCTCCTTGCCCTCGGCGATCTTCTTCGCCAGCTCGGCGAGCTGCCGCGACTGCTCCTTCGCCTTCTCCTCGGCGGCGTTGTAGGCGTCGGTGGCCGAGGCCGCCTCGCGGTAGAGCGTGTCGAGCCTCTCGCGGACCGCCTCCAGTTCCCGGTCGGTCCCGGCCGCCGGGGACGCGGAGGCGGACGCTGAGGCGGACGGGGTGGGTGCCGGGGCCGGTTCGGGTGCGCCGGCGGCGAACGCCGTGCCGGGTACCGCCAGTACGGTGACCGCGCACACGACGGTCACGGCCACCGAGATTAAGCCGCGCTTGCCCCTTGCCATACCCCTGCCCCCAACTGATTTACCGTCAGTAACTTACGGCTCGCCTGAGGGATCGTGCCATGCCGTGGCGCAAAACGACAGAGGTCCGGGCGTCGCGACTCGGCCCCCCGGGTCCCGCCGCCCGGTGTGCCGGACTCCCCGGCTCTGTGACGAACGAGCGGGCGAGATCGTTCCGGGCCCGGGCGGCCGCGGGGGAGGGCCGGCCCGCCCGGTGCGGTGGGTGCGGCCCGTGGGGACCGTGGTGCGGTCGGTGGGGCCGGTGGTGCGGTCGGTGGGGCCGGTGGTGCGGTCGGTGGGGCCGGTGGTGCGGTCGGTGCGGCGTGCGGGTGGCCGCGCCGTCAGCCGCGCCCTCAACCGAGGGGTGCCAACGCCGCCCAGCGCACCGTCACTTCGCCCTGCCGCCAGCGCGCCGGGCCGTCCGTCACGGGCCAGTCCGCCGCCAGGTCCCGCACCGCGCGGATCCAGCGCTGGCGGGCGCCGTAGGAGGCGTACGGCGCGGCGGCGGACCAGGCGCGGTCGAAGTCGCGGAGGAAGGCGTGCACCGGCTCGCCGGGGACGTTGCGGTGGATCAGCGCCTTCGGCAGGCGTTCCGCGAGGTCCGAGGGGCGGTTGAGGGAGCCGAGGCGGGTGGCGAAGGTGACCGTGCGCGGGCCCTCGGGGCCGAGGGCGACCCACACGTGCCGGCGGCCGATCTCGTCGCAGGTGCCCTCGACCAGCAGCCCGCCGCGCGCGCCGGTGGCCGGGTCGGCCGGGGCCAGCCGGGCGCACAGCCGCTCCCAGACGCCGGCGACCTGCGCCTCGTCGTACTGGCGCAGCACGTTGGCCGCGCGGATCAGCTGCGGGCGCTGGGGCACCGGCACCTCGAACCCGCCGTGCCGGAAGTCCAGCCCCGCCCGCTCGTACGGCTTGGCCGCCGCGACCCGGGCCGGCTCGATCTCGATGCCGACCACGCGGGTGCGGGGCGCCACGGCCCGCAGCCGCAGCAGCAGCTCGACGGCCGTCCAGGGGGCGGCCCCGTAGCCGAGGTCGACGGCGACCGGGTCGGCGGCGCGGCGCAGCTCGGCGCCGTGGGTGGCGGCGATCCAGCGGTCCATGCGGCGGAGCCGGTTGGGGTTGGTCGTCCCGCGCGTCACCGTGCCCACCACGGCGGTCCTCGCGCTCGGGCGCGGCCGGGAGCGGGGAGCGGGCGTCGTGCGGGATGACATGCCTACGAGGGTAGGCGGAGCCGAGGTGCACGCAGCGGGCACTCGAACGGTTGAGCGAGGAACGGTAATGATTGCGTAAAGAAGGGTGCGGTGGAAATGGAGTGGCCGGCTCCCGTGTTGCCCCTTGATGGAGGGCTCGCACGTCCTCCCACCGGCATGCCCGCAGCGAGGAGGAACGGCCCGTGAGCCAGTACATCGGCAGGCTCGGACGGCGCTCCCCGGCCACCCCGCCCCGGCTGCGGCTCCACCGCAGGCCCCGCCGCGTGGCGATGCTCTCGGTGCACACTTCCCCGCTGCACCAGCCCGGCACGGGCGACGCCGGCGGCATGAACGTGTACATCGTGGAGCTGGCCCAGCGCCTCGCCGCGCTCAACATCGAGGTCGAGATCTTCACGCGGGCCACCACCGCCGCCCTCCCGCCCACCGTCGAACTCGCGCCCGGCGTCCTCGTCCGGCACGTCGACGCCGGCCCCTACGAGGGCCTGGCCAAGGAGGACCTGCCCGCCCAGCTGTGCGCCTTCACCCACGGCGTGATGCAGGCCTGGGCCGGCCACCGCCCCGGCCACTACGACCTGGTCCACTCCCACTACTGGCTCTCCGGCCACGTCGGCTGGCTCGCCGCCCAGCGCTGGGGCGTCCCCCTCGTGCACGCCATGCACACCATGGCCAAGGTCAAGAACGCCAACCTGGCCGACGGCGACACCCCTGAGCCGGCCGCCCGCGTCATCGGCGAGACCCAGATCGTCGCCGCCGCCGACCGGCTGATCGCCAACACCGACGAAGAGGCCGGCGAACTCGTCCGGCACTACGCCGCCGACCCCGCGAAGGTCGCCGTCGTCCACCCCGGCGTCAATTTGGACCGCTTCCGCCCGGCCGACGGCCGCGCCGCCGCCCGCGCCCGCCTCGGCCTGCCCCAGGACGCCCTGATCCCCCTGTTCGCGGGCCGCATCCAGCCCCTGAAGGCGCCGGACGTCCTGCTCCGCGCGGTCGCCGTCCTCCTCGACGAGCACCCCGAGCTGCGCTCCCGCATCCTCGTGCCGGTCGTCGGCGGCCCCAGCGGCAGCGGCCTCGCCAAGCCGGAGGGCTTGCAGAAACTCGCCGCGCGCCTCGGCATCGCGGACGTCGTCCGCTTCCGCCCGCCCGTCGGCCAGGATCACCTCGCCGACTGGTTCCGCGCCGCGTCGGTGCTGGTCATGCCGTCCTACAGCGAGTCCTTCGGCCTGGTCGCCATAGAGGCCCAGGCGTCCGGTACGCCGGTGCTGGCGGCGGCGGTCGGCGGCCTGCCCGTGGCCGTGCGCGACGGCCGTACGGGAGTCCTCGTCCAGGGCCACGACCCGGCCGCCTACGCGCGCGTGCTGTACGACTTCGCCGCCGACCCCACCCTGTCGGACCGGATGGGCGCGGCCGCCGCCGCCCACGCCCGCGCCTTCGGCTGGGAGGCCTCCGCAGCCGCCACCGCGGAGGTCTACACGGCCGCCCTGCACGCCCACCGCCGTCGCGTACGCTCGGCCCATGGGTGACTCCACGGGTGCAGCACAGCGACAGGCCGCGCAGACCATCGAGGGCGTGCTGAAGGACGCCGAGCTGGAGTGGGAGGGCCCCGAGCCCGGTCACTACGTGGTCAAACTCCCCGGCACGCGCAAGCTCTCGACGACCGTCTCCCTGATCGTCGGCAGGCACTCCCTGTCCCTGAACGCGTTCGTCATCCGCCGGCCCGACGAGAACGAGCCCGGCGTCCACCGCTGGCTCCTGGAGCGCAACCTCAAGCTGTACGGCGTGAGTTACGCCATCGACCCGCTCGGCGACATCTACGTCACCGGCAAGCTCCCGCTGGCCGCGGTCACCCCCGACGAGGTCGACCGCCTCCTCGGCCAGGTCCTGGAGGCGGCCGACGGCGCCTTCAACACCCTCCTGGAGCTGGGCTTCGCGAGCGCCATCCGCCGCGAGTACGAGTGGCGGGTCTCCCGCGGGGAGTCCACGCGCAACCTGGACGCCTTCGCCCACCTCACCCGGCGCGGCGAGGACCAGGGCGGCGGGGACCAGGGCACCGCCTAGCCCTGCCCCTTCCTCACTCCTCCTTGTCGAGTTCGTCGGCGAAGGCGCGCAGCGCGTCGGCCAGTTCCTTCTTCGTGGGCAACTGGTCGACCTTCTTGTCGAGTTCCTCGATACGCCGGTTCAGCTCGGCGAGGCCGGCCGGTGCGGAGGGGCCGCCGGGGTCGCCCGGGTCGGTGGGGCCGGGCGACGCGGTGGGCGCGTCGGTGACCGGCGGGTCGCTCGGTGCCGCGGTGGGGCTGGGGGCGGGGCTCGGGTCCCAGCCTCCGGTGCCGCCTTCGCTCGTACCGCCGTCGCTGGTGCCGCCGTCGGTGGTGCCGCCGCTGTCCGGCGGCACGGGCGTCTCCTCGGACGGGGGCTCGGTCGAGGTGGAGGACGCGGCGGGATACGGGTCGTCCTGCGAGCCCGCCGCGAGCGCGACCCCCACGCTCAGCGTCACCAGGACCGCCGCCCCCGCGACGGCGGCCGAGAGGCGCCCCATCCGACCCTGGGCCCGTGCGGCCCCCGGTATCCGCTCCGTCTTCCGTGTCTGCCGCGTGTCCTCTGTCTCGTCCATGGCGGTGACGCTATCCGGCGGAACTGGGGGAGGGGCGGGTTCCGCCGATCTCGTCGAGGGCTTGCGGGACGGTCGGGGCCACCGGGCCCGGCGCTGCTTTGGGAACCGTCTCGACCGCCGTCCCGATCTCTGTCCCGCCCGCCGTCCCGCCGGTCGTCTCGACCGCCGTCCCGCCGGTCGTCTCGACCGCCGTCCCGCTCGCCGGCTCCTCCTCCGGCAGCCGCCGCATCAGCAGTCCGTACCCGAGTCCCGCCACCGTGCCCACGACCGCGCACATCCCCCACAGCCACTCCGCGCCGTACCGGTCGATGACGTACCCGGACATCAGGGGCGCCACCAGCGCGGCGACGGACCACGACATGGTGTACATGCCCTGGTAGCGGCCGCGGCCGTGCACGGGTGAGAGCCGTACGACGATCCCGGTCTGGGTGGGCGCGTTGACGATCTCGGCGAGGGTCCACACGCAGACGGTCAGGGCGATCACGGCGACCGATCCGGCGAAGGCGGTGAGGCCGAAGCCGTATCCGGCGAGCACGGAGGAGACGATCAGCAGGCGGCGCGGGTCGCGGTGCTGGATGAAGCGGGTGACGGGGATCTGCAGGGCGACGATGAGGACCCCGTTCACGGCGATCGCCATGCCGTACTCGGCGGGCGTGAACCCGGCCTCGCCCATCGCCACCGGCAGCCCCACCGAGCCCTGCTGGAAGATCAGCGCGACGAGGAACGACAGGCCGACGACGCTCATGAACCGGCCGTCGCGCAGCACGGTGCCCAGGCCGGTCTCGGGCTCGGCCTTCTGGGCGGCGGTGCGCTCCGGGCGGGACTCCGGCAGCTTGACGAAGACGAGGATCGCGCAGGCCATCGTCATCGCGGCCTCGATGAGGAAGCCGGCGAGATAGCTGGTCTCGGCGATGAACCCGGCGGCCATGGAGGAGACGGCGAACCCGAGGTTGATCGCCCAGTAGTTGAGGGAGAAGGCCCGCACCCGGTCCTCGGGCCGCACGATGTCGGCCATCATCGCCTGCACGGCGGGCCGGGACGCGTTGGAGGCCATGCCGACCAGGAACGCGACGGCGGCGATGGCGACGGGGTCGCGCACGAAGCCGAGCAGGGCCACGGACAGCGCGGTCGACGCCTGCGCGATCAGCAGGGTGGGGCGCCGGCCGAGCCGGTCGGTCATCACGCCCGCGCCGAGCGAGGAGATGACCCCGCCGAGGCCGTGCAGGGCGGCGACCAGTCCGGCGTAGGTGGCGGAGTAGCCGCGGTCGAGGGTGAGGTAGAGGGCCAGGAAGGTGGCCACGAAGGCGCCGAGGCGGTTCACCAGGGTGCTGGTCCACAGCCACCAGAACTCGCGGGGGAGACCGGAGACGGTTTCCCGGACGGCTCGTCTCACGGCGGCTGACGACATCGCGGATCCCCCACAGCGGTAAGCGGCTCAGACAGCGGCCACACCTTACGAGCAGGGTTGTCATGGACGCCACTCAATTAACGGGAAGCGTCAAACGTGAGGACTGCGGGACGACGCGCGCCGCCCGCTCCCAGCGGCTGGGGAACGGATACTTCCGCTCCAGGAAGGCGCGGATGGCCGCCTGCGCCGCCGCCCGCTCCGCCGGGGCGGTGTCCACGTCGTTCAGACAGAAGAAGTCGACGTCCTCCCCGGCCGCGAGCCGGGCCAGCCGCCGCCGCATGTCCGGGCTGCCGAGCTGGACGTAACGGAAGCGGTACTCGGCCGGTACCCCCCGGCCGGTCGCGATCGCCCAGTGGTGGTGGAGCGTGGAGGCGGGGGCGACGTCGGCCGTGGAGCGGAACCGGGAGTACGCCGTGCGCCGCAGCTCCTCGATGCCCAGGTCCTCCATCTCCCGCATCACCCGCAGCAGTTGCGGATGCGGGGTGTGCAGCGACTTGTGCCGGATCTGGCGGCCGTGGAAGCGCCGGATCACCTCACGGGTGTTCTTGCCCGCGGAGTTCGGCGCCGGCTCCAGCGGATGCGGGTCGCCGACGCCCAGCTTCAGCGGCGACAGCGGGATGCGGGCGATGCCGTTGCCGTGGAAGAAGTGCTCGGCCCGCACCGGGCGGTTGATGAAGACGTCGTCGTTGAAGTACAGGTAGTGCTCCGACAGGCCGGGTATGTGGTGCAGCCGGCTCTCTATCGCGTGCGAGTTGAACACGGGCAGCGCGTCCGCCGGGAGGATGTCCCGGTGGTCCACCACGGTCAGGCCCGTGGCCGCCGGATCCAGCCAGGCGGGCAGCTGCGCGTCGGTCACCAGGTACACGTGCCGGACGAACCCGGCGTACATCTCCAGCGAGCGCAGCGCGTACCGCAGTTCGTCATGGCTGGTGTAGCGGGAGGCGCCCGTCTCGCGCGGCGCGATGGCGGTGTCCGCGAGCGCCTGGTGGGCACGGCGCTTGGCGGCCAGCGCCGGGTCGTCGCCGTCGACCCAGGTGTAGACGGCGTCGACCGGGAAGCACACCTCGTCGATGCCCGGCTCCGCGAACGGCGCGAAGGTCGGCACCGGACGGCGCCGCCGGCCCGCCACGGCCACCGGTGCCTCGGCCGGCCGCTGCGCCGCCACCGGCAGCACCTCCGAGACGGGGTTGGGCCGCGGCGCCACGAGCGCGCTGCCGAACACGTCCGGCAGCCGGTCGCCCGGCACGGTCAGATACGCGGGGTCCTTCCCCACGTCCCTGCCGTGCCGCCAGAACTCGATGTCGCAGCCCGTGTCCAGACCGCCGAGCACCTGCCCGCACGGCCCCAGCCGCAGCACACCGGTACGCAGCACCGCCGCCCCGCGCACGGCCCGCGGCAGCCTCCCGTCGGCCCACAGCACCGCCGTGGTCACGGCGCCGTCCACGCCGACCGCGCCGACGAACCCGGCGGTGCCGGCGAAGTGGCGCGCGGCCTGCGCGAGCACCGTCGCGCGGTGCTCCTCGGCGACGCCGACCACCTGCCGCGCCCCGCCGGCGCCGGGCTCGCCCGGGACGAGGAAGTACGGCACGCCGGCCGCGTCCAGCACCGCGCACACCTGCTCCAGGTCGGCCGCGGCGGCGTCGGCGGCGGCGTACGCGGTGACCGTACGGCCGTACAGCCGCACCGGACCGCGGGCGACCCGGCGCAGGCCGGGCACGGCGGCCCGCAGCCGGCGGCGGGCCGGCGCCGCGCGCAGCGCCCACAGCACGGCCCGCAGCCAGGCCCACAGCCGGAGCCGGTGGCGCAGCAGCAGGTCCCGGGCGGCCCGCAGGCTCCGGGGCGGCGCGAGACGGTGTCGGAGGTCCATGGCCGCGCCCCTCGTCAGACCCGGGGCTCGGCGGTGCCGGGCCGCGCCCCGGACCGCCACTCGGACGGCTTGCCCGGCAGCTGCTCGGACGGCTCCTCCGGCAGCTGCCCGGGCTGCTTCTCGTACGGGCTGGGGAACGGGAAGTAGTCCTCCAGGAACTCGTGCATCCGGATGCTGACCTGCTCCCGCTCCTCCGGCGGCACGTCGACGTCGTTGAGGCAGAAGAAGTCGAAGCGGCGGTTGCGGCGCAGGTCGGCCAGGCGCCGGGCGGCGTCCGGGCGGCTGATGTTCACGTACCGGAAGGAGAACTTCCCGGGCACGCCGCGGCCCGTCATCAGCGCGTACTGGTAGAGCAGCGGAGCCGTCATGGCGATGTCCGTCGGCGAGCGGAACCGGGACGCCGTGGTGCGGGCGATGTCCGCGGGGAACAGCTCCTCCAGCGCCCGCAGCGCGCCGCGCTGCTGCGGCAGCGGGGTGTGCATGAAGTTGTTCGTCGTCATCCGCCCGAACTTCTCCAGCAGCAGCCGGCGGACGTTCTTGCTGGCGGAGTTGGTGGCGGTCTCCTCGCCGTGCGGCTTGCCGACGCCGATCTTCAGCGGGGAGACCGGGATCTTCATCAGGCCGCTGCCGTAGAAGAAGTGCTCCGGGGTGACGCGGCGGCCGACGAAGACGTCGTCGTTGAAGTAGAGGTAGTGCTCGGACAGGCCCGGGATGTGGTGCAGCCGGGTCTCGATGGCGTGCGAGTTGAAGACCGGCAGTACGTCCTCGGGGAAGATGTCCCGGTGATCGACGACGGTGATCCCCTCGGCCCGGTCGTCCAGCCAGTGCGGGCGCTGCCCGTCGGTGACGAGGTAGATGTGCCGCACGAAGTCGGCGTACATCGCCAGTGAGCGCAGCGAGTACTTCAGCTCGTCGTGGCTGGTGTAGCGGGAGGCGTTGGTCTCCTTGTCCAGGATCTCGGCCGTCCCGCGCTCCTGGTAGCGGGCCCGCTTCGCCCGCATCCGCGGCTCCTCGCCGTCCACCCACGTGTAGACCACGTCGACCGGGAACGTCACCCGGTTCACGGTCGGCACGGTGAACGGCGCGAAGGTCGGCAGCTCGCGGTCGCCGACCCGCACGGTGGCGGGCTGCCGCTCCGCGGCGGGCAGGACATCCGTCAGCCCGTTGTTGCGGGGCGCGACGATCGAGTCGCGGAAGACGTCCTCGGACGCCTGCGGCTGCACCTTGGCCAGCCGCCGGGGCCCGTCCTCGGACTCCAGCAGCTCACCGCCGTCCTCCCAGAACTCCACGTCACAGGCCAGCTCGGGGCCGGCCAGCAGCTGCCCGGCGGGCCCGAGGTGGTTCTCGCCGATGCGCAGCACCGGGGCGGAGCGCAGCGGCGCGGGCAGCACCCCGTCCATGAACATCGCCGGATGCTTCAGCTGCCCGCCGGGCAGCGGCCGCCCGATGAACACCGCCTTGCCCGCGTTGCGCGCCTCCAGCGCGGCGAGGAACCGCTCCCGGTCGGCGGCGGCGACACCGACGATGTGCCGCGTCCGCGAGGTCGGCACCAGGAAGTACGGCACCCCCGCCTGCTCCAGCGCCGAGATCACGATCTCCAGGTTGCCGGCGGCCGCCTCCGCGGCGGTGAACCGCGACACCACCCGCCCGTACAGCCGCTGGCCGCGCACCGCGACCGGCCGCAGCACCGGATCGGTGACCGCGGCCTTCCGCCGCCGCCGCATCGTCCGCAGCTGCCACACCCGCTCGGCGGCCTTCCGCTCTACTCGCGGTCGCATCCGCCGCGCAAAGGAACGCACGGTCACGTTCTGTGCTCCTCTTCTGCTCCCCCTGCACAAGTCCTGCGTTAAGGAGACAGACGAATGTGAGGAAAGGTTGTGGAAGAGTTCACCGGCCGGTAACGAGGGCGTCGCCGCCGGCGGGGGAGCGTGGCCCGCAGCCCCCATACCCCTTAGGTAGGCTCGAAGCCATGGCCGACGCACCGTACAAGCTGATCCTCCTCCGCCACGGCGAGAGCGAGTGGAACGAGAAGAACCTGTTCACCGGCTGGGTGGACGTCAACCTGACCGCGAAGGGCGAGAAGGAGGCGACGCGCGGCGGCGAGCTGCTGAAGGACGCCGGCCTGCTGCCCGACGTCGTCCACACGTCCCTCCAGAAGCGCGCCATCCGCACCGCGCAGCTCGCGCTGGAGGCCGCGGACCGCCTGTGGATCCCGGTCCACCGCTCCTGGCGCCTGAACGAGCGGCACTACGGCGCGCTCCAGGGCAAGGACAAGGCCCAGACCCTCGCCGAGTTCGGCGAGGAGCAGTTCATGCTGTGGCGCCGCTCCTACGACACCCCGCCGCCGCCGCTGGACCGCGACGCCGAGTACTCCCAGTTCTCCGACCCGCGCTACGCGACCCTCCCGCCGGAGCTGCGCCCGCAGACGGAGTGCCTGAAGGACGTCGTCAACCGGATGCTCCCGTACTGGTTCGACTCGATCGTCCCCGACCTCCTCACCGGCCGCGTCGTCCTGATCGCCGCCCACGGCAACTCGCTGCGCGCCCTGGTCAAGCACCTCGACGGCATCTCCGACGCCGACATCGCGGGCCTGAACATCCCCACGGGCATCCCCCTCTCCTACGAACTCGACGCCGAGTTCAAGCCGGTCAACCCCGGCGGCACCTACCTCGACCCGGAGGCGGCGGCCGCGGCGATCGAGGCCGTGAAGAACCAGGGCAAGAAGAAGTAAGCCCCCTGAGGAAGCCCCCTGCCCGCGGGTTCCCCGCCGGGAGGGGGCTTCTTCGCACTCCGGTGCTAGGGCGCCAGGGCCGCGCACCCTCCGGGCTCCGCCTCCTGTCGCCACTCCGCTGCGGCACCGGCACGGCGGAGCACGGCGACAGCGGACTGCGCCCTGTACGCGGACAGCTTCTGGCAGAGCGTGACGGGCGCGCGGCGCACCAGCGCCCGGCAGTCCCACAAGCTCAGCCCGGTCACCTTCCGCACGGCGAGGATCACGTCCCTCTCGCGGGACCCGCAGTCGACGAGCACCACTTCGTGGGACGGATCGTCGCAGAGCAACACGCGGTGCTCGGTGGACTCTTCGCCGGACACTTCACCCTCCTGCCTCGGCCTCGTTGAGCGACGCGGGCGGGACGTGCCCGCCGCTCCCGGTGGCGTGCTACCGCACGTCCACGAAGTCGCCCGCCGCCTTCACCGCCGGAGTGGTGGAGGTCCCGGTGAAGTACCAGCGCCGGTAGCCGTCCTCGGTCGCGGTGGCGCGCGTTGTGAGCGGCCCCGCCGATGTGCTCAGCGCGCGAACGGTCCGCCCAGCCGGTCGTACGGCAGCTTCAGCGACGTCACCGAGTACGCCTTCGCGCCCGTCGTCGTGAGTCCCGTGCCGGAGCCCTTGAGGAAGTGGACGAGGCCCCAGCGGTCCTCGTAGCCGAGCTGTTCGTTGGTGCTGACGGCCAGGTCGGCGCGGCCGTCGCGGGTGTAGTCCGCGAACTTCAGGCTGGCGCCGAACAGGTCGTCGGTCTCGGGGGTGCCGGTGACGCCGGAGGTGTCCTGCGAGTAGGACTTGGCGCCGGTGCCGGACAGGCCGCCCGCGCGACCGAGGAGGACGGTGACCGAGCCGGCGTTGCGCTTGGCGCCCAGGTCCTCGCCGGCGGCGCCGACGGCGAGGTCCGCGTAGCCGTCGCCGTTGACGTCACCGGCGGCGATGGCGGAGCCGAAGTAGTCCTCGTTCTCGGAGGAGCCGGGCACGCCGGTGGTGTTCTGGGTGAACCTGGCCTGCTTGCGGGCTGTGTCGGGGCCGTGCGCGCCGCCGTACTGCACGGTGACGTAGCCGCGCTCGCCGTCCCCGGCCTCGTAACCGCGGCCGATGGCCAGGTCGCCGTAGGAGTCCTTGTCGAAGTCGCCGACGGCGAGGATGTCGCCGCCCTGGTGGCCGCCGTCGTCGGGCACCCGCAGCTCGGCCGCGCGCTGGGTGAAGGCGCTGCCGCCGCGGTGGAAGTAGGCCCGCAGGTCCAGGTCGCCGGAGCGCACGAGGTCCCTGCCGAGGATGTACAGGTCGGTGGCGGCGTCGGGGGTGACCTTGCCCGCGACCAGGTTGTCGGGCGCCAGGTAGCCGTAGCCGCCGCCCAGCGAGTCCCAGCCGCTCTTGCCGCCGGTGCGGGTGAAGGGGCCCTTCAGCAGGACCACGCCCGCCGTGCTGTTGCTGGTCACGGCGAGGTCCGCGTCGCCGTCGCCGTCGAAGTCGCCGGTCACCACGTCCTGCCCGAACACGTCACCCGAGTGCTCGTTCTGCGGGGGGATCGGCGAGTTGAGGACCGTGCCCGGCCCGAGGCCCTTCGTGCCGCCCCAGACGACGGTGAGCCCGCCGCGTATCTGTACGTCGCCGGCGTCCTCGTAGGGGGACGACACGACCAGGTCCGCGTAGCCGTCCCGGTCGAGGTCGGCCGTGGTCGCGGCGGTTCCCCAGCCGTCGTCCGTCTCCACCGCGCCCGGGATGCCCGGCGAGTCCTGGTGCAGGACCTGGACGCGGGTGCCCGGGCCGGAGGACGTGCCGTAGACGACGGTGACCCGGCCGTCCTTGCCGTGCTCGCCGCCCAGCATGACGAGGTCGCGGTAGCCGTCGCCGTTGAAGTCGTCCGACAGCTTGGCGGGGGCCGCCGAGGCCGCGGGGGCCACGAGGAGCGGTGTGCAGACCGCTGCCACGAGAGCCGCGGCAGCGGTGAGGGCGGTACGTCTGGCGCGCATGGTCCTCCGGTGTCGAGGGGGCCGAGAGCGTGCTGTGAGCGGCCTGCTGGTTGCTCGGACGCGCTCTACGACCTGCGCGGCAGCCGAATGGTTGTACGAAACCCTGGGCCCCGTACGTCCGTACTCCCCTGCCTCCGTACGTCCGTACTCCCGGGCTACACCCTCAGCGGCACCGCGTGCACCTCGTCCGCCCGGTGCCCGGCCCGCTCGTGGACGCGCTGGACCGCTTCGGCCGACGGCGCCTCGGAGAGGCAGTAGACGACTCCGGACTCGGGATCGGCCCACGCCTGCTTGAAGTGGACCCGCTCGTCCTGCTCGACGGCGAGGTCGGCCTGGTGCGCCTCGCGGAGCTGGTCCTCGGTGATGCCCTTCATGTTGTGGTGGACGTCCATGAACTCGGGCATGGCCTCCACCTCCTTCCCGGGGGGAGCCCTGCCACCCCTTCCGTGGAGAGGGCCTGCCACCCCCTTCCATGCTGCGCCGAAGGGCCCCCGGCAGCACGCCGGAGGCCCTTCGTGACGGACGTGTGGTCACCCGCACTGGCACGGGCTGCCCGACTGGCAGCCGCAGCCGCAGCCCGATCCGCAGCCGCAGGCGCCGATCAGTGTCAGGTTCCTGATCTCCGCCGGCTGCTCGGTCCCGCGTTCCCGCGTGGGGTCGGGCGTCGTACCCGGAGTGCTGGGGGAATCGGCCATGGTCCCTCCTCAAGGCTGGAGCCTGAGCCCATTGCACGCCCGGTCCCCTGGGCGCATCAACGGCGCACTGTGGCTCGTACGCGCCCCGCCTCACCCCGACGCCCCGGTCAGGCGCCCTCGCCCTGACCGCCGGCCGGGTCAGACGCCCGCCCCCGCCGCCGGCCAGGTCAAGCGCCGCCCGCCCCACCCCGGCCGGCTCAGGCGCCCTCCGCCCCCGCCGCCGGCTGGATCTCCGTCTGCAACTCCTGCTGGAGCTCGTCCGCGTGCTCACCGGTCACCAGGAACACCACCCGCTTGGCGACCGCGACCGCGTGGTCGGCGAACCGCTCGTAGTAGCGGCCGAGCAGGGTCACGTCGACGGCGGTCTCGATGCCGTGCTTCCAGCGGTCGTCCATCAGGTGCTGGAAGAGCGTGCGGTGCAGCAGGTCCATCGCGTCGTCGTCCTGCTCCAGCTGGAGCGCCAGGTCGACGTCCTTGGTGACCAGCACCTCCGCCGCCTTCGCCATCAGCCGCTGGGCGAGCTGGCCCATCTCCAGGATGGTCGCGTGCAGGTCGTGCGGGACCGCGCGCTCGGGGAAGCGCAGCCGGGCCAGCTTCGCCACGTGCTGGGCCAGGTCGCCGGAGCGCTCCAGGTCGGCGGACATCCGCAGCGAGGTCACGACGATCCGCAGATCCGTCGCCACCGGCTGCTGGCGGGCCAGCAGGGCTATGGCCCGCGCCTCCAGGTCGTGGTGGAGGTCGTCGACCTTCTGGTCGGCCTCGATCACGTTCTCGGCCAGCTTCAGGTCGGCGTCGAGGATGGCCGTCGTGGCGCGCCCGATCGCCGACCCGACCAGCCGGGCCATCTCGACCAGCCCGTCGCCGATCGAGTCCAGTTCCTCGTGGTACGCGTCCCGCATCAGGGTTCCCTCTCGTGCGTCGTTCCCGGGAGTCCGGTGGGTCCAGGGTCCGGGTGGTTTCAGGGGTCCGATTGGTTTCAGCGGCCGAAGGCCGAGGCGCGAGGCGCCCAGGGGCCGTTCGCCGAGGGGCGTGGCCGCCGTGGCCGCCGGGCCCTTGTCGCGTACCCCCGCCGCACACCCGTGCCGACAACCCGTTCCGTCAACCCCACGCTCCCACGATCCGTCCCCTACGCGTCCGTTTCCGCCACCCCAAATGAACCATCACTGGCTCCTGGGTGAACTCTGGGCGACGAGTGTTCGAGCTCCACCACGGATGGCTGTGGCCACGCCTCTCACCATGCCTAACCTGGATGCATGGACGTGAACGCGGCGGTCGCCGCAGCGGCTGCGATCGCCGGGGTACTCACCGGTGTCATCGCCATGCTGGCGTTCCGCTGGAGCGAGCGCGACCTGAAACGACCCACCCGCACCTCCCTGCACACCGATCCCGTCCTGCCACCCGGCGTGGACACGGTCCTGTCCGTGCTCCGCTCGTCGGCCGTCGTCCTGGACGAGGCCGACGCGGTCGTCAAGGCCAGCTCGGCGGCGTACGCCCTCGGCCTGGTGCGCGGCGGCAAGCTGGCCGTGGAGCCGATGCTCCAGATGGCCCGCGACACCCGGCGCGACGGCGAGATACGGCAGGTCGAGCTGGACCTGCCGCGGCGCGGCACCGGTCGCGGCGAGGCGCTCGCGGTCTCCGCGCGGGTCGCCCCGCTCGGCTCCCGCCTGGTGCTGCTGCTGGTCGAGGACCTGACGGAGGCCCGCCGCATCGAGGCGGTACGGCGCGACTTCGTCGCCAACGTCAGCCACGAGCTGAAGACCCCGGTCGGTGCGCTCTCCCTGCTCTCCGAGGCGGTCATGGACGCCTCCGACGACCCGGAGGCCGTCCAGCGCTTCGCGGGGCGGATGCAGATCGAGGCGACCCGGCTGACGAACCTGGTGCAGGAACTGATCGACCTCTCCCGGGTGCAGAACGACGACCCGCTGGAGGACGCCGAGCCGGTCGCGGTGGACGAACTGGTCGCCGAGGCCATGGACCGCTGCCGGCACGCGGCCTCCACCAAGCAGATCACCATCGCCTCCAACACCGGGGCGCACGAAGGACCCGACCAGGGCGGGCGCCGCGCGGCCGGCGCCGACCTGCACGTGTGGGGCAACCGCGGCCAGCTCGCCGCCGCCCTCGGCAACCTCGTCGAGAACGCCGTGAACTACTCGCCCGCCCGCACCCGCGTCGGCATCGCCGCCCGCCGGGTCACCGCGCAGGGCGGCGACATGATCGAGATCGCCGTCACCGACCAGGGCATCGGCATCTCCGACAAGGACAAGGAGCGCATCTTCGAGCGCTTCTACCGCGTCGACCCGGCCCGCTCCCGCGCCACCGGCGGTACGGGTCTGGGCCTCGCCATCGTCAAGCACGTGGCCGCCTCGCACGGCGGGGAGGTCACGGTGTGGAGCTCCGAGGGACAGGGCTCCACCTTCACCCTGCGGCTGCCGGAGGCGGGCGCCGCCCGCGACCGGGCGCAGCACGGCTCCGCCGGCGGCGGAGCGGGTGCCCGCTCCTCCCGCAGCACGTCCCCCGACGCACCCCCGTACGAAGAAACAGTTCCCGCCCCGGAGGTCCTTCCGTGACCCGTGTGCTCGTCGTCGAGGACGAGGAGTCCTTCTCCGACGCCCTGTCGTACATGCTCCGCAAGGAGGGCTTCGAGGTCGCGGTCGCGACCACCGGGCCCGACGGACTCGACGAGTTCGAGCGCAACGGCGCCGACCTCGTCCTCCTCGACCTGATGCTGCCGGGTCTGCCCGGCACCGAGGTGTGCCGGCAGCTGCGCAGCCGCTCCAACGTCCCGGTGATCATGGTGACCGCCAAGGACAGTGAGATCGACAAGGTCGTCGGACTGGAGATAGGAGCCGACGACTACGTCACCAAGCCGTTCTCCTCCCGCGAGCTGGTGGCCCGGATCCGGGCCGTGCTGCGCCGCCGCGGCGAGCCGGAGGAGGTGGCGCCGGCCGCGCTGGAGGCCGGTCCGGTGCGGATGGACGTCGACCGGCACGTCGTCACGGTCGGCGGCTCCAAGGTCGATCTGCCGCTGAAGGAGTTCGACCTGCTGGAGATGCTGCTGCGCAACGCGGGCCGCGTCCTGACCCGGATGCAGCTCATCGACCGCGTCTGGGGCGCCGACTACGTCGGTGACACCAAGACCCTCGACGTCCACGTCAAGCGCCTGCGCGCCAAGATCGAGCCGGACCCGGGCGCGCCGCGCTACCTGGTGACGGTCCGCGGCCTGGGCTACAAGTTCGAGCCGTAGGCCGCGCCGTGACGGACACGGACCCACGAAAGGGCGGGACCTCCCGGTGAGGCCCCGCCCTTTCGTCGTACGGCGTGCGGTCTACGACCCTCAGTGCCCGGCCGCGTCGTGCCCCTCGGCCGACTCGCCGGCCGACGCGGACGCGGTGGCCGCGCCGGACGCGGTGGCGGCGCCGCTCGGGGCGGCGGTGCCGGTGGCGTGGCCGTCGGCCGCGCCGGACGGGCCGGCCTCACCGGACGGCGTGGCGCCCGGGGTCGCCGAGGCGGAGGCGCCCGGCGCCGCGGGGACCCCGCTGGGGCCCCAGGTCGAGAAGTAGCCCCCGGCGGGGACGACGAAGGCCTCCATGCTCACGTCACCGGTCTCGCTGAAGGAGAAGGTGACCTTCTGGGCGTCGCCGTCCTCCAGGCCCTCGCCGTCCTCCAGCACGGCGGAGGCGTTGCCCTTGCCACCGATGACGAGGGAGCCGCCGGCGGGGACGGTCAGCTTGCCGCCGCCCTTGGCGGCGGACAGCTCCACGGGCTGCCCGATCCCGTCCACGGTGATCCGGTCGATCGTCTCGGCGCGGTCACCGGCGTTGAAGACGGTGGCGGAGACGACCGCGGGGCCGGTGGCCTCGGGGTCGGGCTGGGTGATGACGACGGCGTTCTGGATCTTGATGTCGCCGACGCTGGTGGCCGCGTTGTCCGGCTGGATCTGCAGGGTCTGCGCGTTGTTTCCGGCGCCGCAGGCGGCGAGCGAGGCGATCGAGAACGCGATGGCGGAGGCGGCGAGGGCGCCGCGTCGAAGGCTGCTGCTCACGGCGGCGGCAACTCCTTGAACGCAGGGGCAGCTGTCCTTGTAAAGCCGCCCTAAGTGGCTGTCAGCGGCCCCAGGTTACCGAGCCGTCCTCGTGCCGCCGCACCCGACCCTCCCCCGCGGCGAGGTTCGCCCGGCGGTTCGCTCAGCCGGGGGGTACCGTCCGGCTTTCGCATAAGGCCCCGTGGAAGACCGTGGGCAAACGGTTCGCCATACGGGCCGCGACGACCCGCGAAATTTCCGTGAAGGAATGCGCGGGCGGCAGCGGAATTGATCACCGCGCGGCGCGTGATCGCGGCGTGATCGGGGGGCGTGATCAATTCCGGAATCGTCTCGTACCCGCCGCCCCGCACCGAACGGAGTAGCGGAAGTCGAGCACATGGAACCGGACATATGTGGACGTTCGGCCACTCGGGGGGTGCGTCGGCGGTATGTGACGTGCCCGTTTCGCCCGGCCCGGACAGCCGCTCCCACCTGCGAATACCTTGTCCCGCCCGCCTCGCAAAGCACGTTCCTGTTGCTGTTGTCAAGCCCCGAGATATGCCCTGACCTGCGAAAACGCCATTCAGAAGACGCCGTATCCGTGTTACCCTGGATAGCCACGGAAGGGGTACCTGTCACATGACGTTCAAGGTTGGCGACACCGTGGTCTATCCCCATCACGGGGCCGCGCTGATCGAGGCCATCGAAACTCGCCAGATCAAAGGCGTGGACAAGACCTACTTGGTGCTGAAGGTCGCCCAGGGTGACCTCACGGTGCGTGTGCCAGCGGACAATGCGGAGTTCGTCGGCGTGCGTGATGTGGTCGGTCAGGACGGACTGGACCGGGTCTTCGAGGTGCTGCGCGCGCCGTACGCCGAGGAGCCCACCAACTGGTCCCGTCGCTACAAGGCAAACCTGGAGAAGCTCGCCTCCGGCGATGTCATCAAGGTCGCGGAAGTCGTGCGTGACCTGTGGCGTCGAGAGCGCGAGCGCGGACTCTCCGCCGGTGAGAAGCGCATGCTCGCCAAGGCCCGCCAGATCCTGGTGAGCGAGCTGGCGCTCGCGGAGAACACGAACGAGGACAAGGCCGAGGCCCTGCTGGACGAGGTTCTCGCCTCCTGACGCGTGGCAGCAGCCCGCTGAACGCTGAAGCCCAGGACATCTCGTACGTACGTCTCGTACTCGGTCACCAGAAGACACCGAGTGCGCCTCAGTACACCGAACTGCCGCGGTGCCCGATGACGTGGATCACGTCGCCGGGCGCTGCGGCATGTTCGTCTGCGGCCGCGTCCCGCGCCGTCCCCCGAGAGGGCTCCCCCGGTACTGTGCGTGCCGGGCCCTGGCCGGCGGCTCGACCGGGGTCACGGAAGGGTCCGGTCGAGGCTGGGCGCCCGGCACTTCCCACGCTCGGTGAGCGGGGGGTACCTCCAGGGCCATACCCAACCAGGCCGAGCACACAAACCTGACAGGAAACGATGTCTGACGTATCGCGACCTTCGCCGGGAGCGACCTCCGTCGCCGCCGTGATTCCGGCCGCCGGGCGGGGCGTACGCCTCGGTCCGGGCGCCCCCAAGGCGCTGCGCGCGCTGAACGGCACGCCCATGCTGGTCCACGCGGTGCGGGCGATGGCCGCCTCCCGCGCGGTGTCCCTCGTCGTGGTCGTCGCGCCGCCCGACGGCGCCGCCGAGGTCAAGTCGCTGCTCGACACGCACGCACTGCCCGAGCGGACGGACGTGGTCGTGGTCCCCGGCGGCGACTCCCGCCAGGAGTCCGTGCGGCGCGGCCTGGAGGCGGCGCCGCCGGGACACGGGATCGTGCTGGTCCACGACGCGGCCCGCCCGCTGGTGCCGGTGGACACGGTGGACGCCGTGATCGACGCGGTGCGCGCGGGCGCGCGGGCCGTGGTGCCGGCGCTGCCGCTCGCCGACACCGTCAAGGAGGTCGAGCCGGCGGCCGTCGCGGGCGAGCCGGAACCCGTGTTGGCCACGCCGTCGCGCGCGCGGCTGCGCGCGGTACAGACACCGCAGGGCTTCGACCGGGCCACGCTGGTGCGGGCGCACGAGACGGTCACCGACGACGTCACCGACGACGCGAGCATGGTCGAGCGGCTCGGCGTGCAGGTCGTGGTCGTGCCCGGCCACGAGGAGGCGTTCAAGGTGACCCGGCCGCTGGACCTGGTCCTCGCGGAGGCGGTCCTGGCACGCAGGAGGCTCAACGATGGCTTCTGAGGTTCCCCCGCGGGCCCCCCTGGAGATGCCGCTGCCCCAGGTCGGCATCGGCACCGACATCCACGCCTTCGAGGAGGGCCGCGAGCTGTGGTGCGCGGGCCTGAAGTGGGAGGGCGAGGGCCCTGGCCTGGCCGGCCACTCGGACGCGGACGTCGTCGCGCACGCCGCCTGCAACGCGCTGTTCTCGGCGGCCGGGCTCGGCGACCTGGGCCGGCACTTCGGCACGGGCCGCCCCGAGTGGTCCGGCGCGTCCGGGGTGACCCTGCTGACGGAGGCCGCCCGGATCGTGCGCGCGGAGGGCTTCCGCATCGGCAACATCGCGGTGCAGGTCGTCGGCCCCCGCCCGAAGATCGGCAAGCGCCGCGAGGAGGCGCAGAAGATCCTGTCGGAGGCCGCCGGGGCGCCGGTGTCGGTGTCCGGGGCCACCACGGACGGGCTCGGCTTCCCCGGGCGGGGCGAGGGCCTGATGGCGGTGGCGACGGCGCTGGTCGTGCGCGTGGCGTGAGCGGCGCCGCCCGCGGGGGCGCGGGGCGCGACCGCCGGGCCGCTCGGCCGCGGGGCGGGCCGGCCGCCGCGGGCCCGCGCCGGCACCGGCCCCCGCTCGGCCGCGGAGGCGTGGCCGACAAACCGTGCGACGGCCCACGCACCCTCCCCGGCCCACTACCCTAGGTCCCGTGACTATTCGCCTGTACGACACCAGCGCCCGGCAGATCCGTGACTTCACCCCGCTCAAGCCGGGTTGTGTCTCGATCTACCTGTGTGGTGCCACCGTGCAGGCCGCGCCCCACATCGGCCACATCCGGTCGGGCCTGAACTTCGACATCATGCGCCGCTGGTTCGAGTACCGCGGCTTCGAGGTCACGTTCATCCGCAACGTCACCGACATCGACGACAAGATCATCGCCAAGGCCGCCGACCAGGGCCGCCCCTGGTGGGCGATCGGGTACGAGAACGAGCGCGCGTTCAACGACGGCTACGGCGTCCTCGGCTGCCTGCCCCCGACGTACGAGCCCCGGGCCACCGGCCACGTCACCGAGATGGTCGAGATGATGCGCGGGCTCATCGAGCGCGGGCACGCCTACGAGGCCGACGGCAACGTCTACTTCGACGTGCGGTCCTTCCCCGGCTACCTCCAGCTCTCCAACCAGGAGCTGGAGAACCTGCTCCAGCCCTCCGGCGAGGGCGAGACCGGCAAGCGGGACCCGCGCGACTTCGCCCTGTGGAAGGCCGCCAAGCCCGGCGAGCCCACCTGGGAGACGCCCTGGGGCCGCGGCCGCCCCGGCTGGCACCTGGAGTGCTCCGCCATGGCGCACAAGTACCTGGGCAGCGCCTTCGACATCCACGGCGGCGGACTCGACCTGATCTTCCCGCACCACGAGAACGAGATCGCCCAGGCCAAGGCCTACGGCGACGAGTTCGCCCGGTACTGGGTGCACAACGCCTGGGTCACCATGAGCGGCGAGAAGATGTCCAAGTCGCTCGGCAACTCGGTGCTGGTCTCCGAGATGGTCAAGAAGTGGCGCCCCATCGTGCTCCGCTACTACCTGGGCACCCCGCACTACCGCTCGATGATCGAGTACAGCGAGGAGGCGCTCCGGGAGGCCGAGGCCGCGTTCTCGCGGATCGAGGGCTTCGTGCAGCGCGTGGTGGAGCTGGCCGGCGGCCCGGTCGAGCCGTCCGCCGAGGTGCCGCCCGCCTTCGCCGAGGCGATGGACGACGACCTGGGCGTGCCCCAGGCGCTCGCCGTCGTGCACACCACGGTCCGGCAGGGCAACTCCGCCCTGGCCGCCGACGACAAGGACGCCGCCGTGGCCCGCCTCGCCGAGGTGCGCGCCATGCTCGGCGTGCTCGGCCTCGACCCGCTGGATGCGCAGTGGGCCGGCGGGAGCGAGCGCGGCGAGGACCTGCACGGCGTCGTCGACAGCCTCGTACGCCTCGTCCTGGAGCAGCGCGAGTCCGCGCGGGCCCGCAAGGACTGGGCGACCGCCGACGCCATCCGCGACCAGCTCAAGCAGTCCGGGCTGGTCATCGAGGACAGCCCGCAGGGGCCCCGCTGGAGCCTCGGCTCGCGCTGAGCGCCAGGCGAAGATCGATTGTGCCGCCCGGGCCGCCGGGCGGCACACTGCAAAGACGTACGCAACCGAAGCACCACAGAGACAGGTAGGTCATGGCCGCGAACAACCGTCGCATGTCCGGCAAGAAGGGCGCGCAGGTCGG
Source organism: Streptomyces sp. JB150 (assembly GCF_011193355.1). Classification (GTDB taxonomy): domain Bacteria; phylum Actinomycetota; class Actinomycetes; order Streptomycetales; family Streptomycetaceae; genus Streptomyces. The sequence goes on along the minus strand of NZ_CP049780.1, from coordinate 3,440,716 downwards.
CAGTGGCGGCCAGCGACGCCGGGGCCTGGAGGGCAGGGGGCCCACGCCCCCGGCCGAGATGCGCAAGGGACACAAGAAGAACCGCATCGCCACCGCCAAGGCGAAGCAGGCCGCCCGCCGGCCCGCGGCGCGCGGCCGGGGCGGCAAGTCCGCCTCCGAGCTGGTGGTCGGGCGCAACCCGGTGTACGAGGCGCTGCGCGAGGGCGTGCCCGCCACCACGCTGTACGTCCAGCAGTTCATCGACAACGACGAGCGGGTCCGCGAGGCGCTGCAGCTCGCCGCCGAGCGCGGCAACATCAACCTCATGGAGGCGCCGCGTCCCGAGCTGGACCGGATGACCAACGGCCTCAACCACCAGGGCCTGGTCCTGCAGGTGCCGCCGTACGAGTACGCCCACCCCGAGGACCTGCTCGACGCCGCCGCCGACGAGGGCGAGGACCCGCTGATCGTCGCCCTGGACGGGGTGACCGACCCGCGCAACCTCGGTGCCGTGGTGCGCTCGGCCTCCGCGTTCGGCGGGCACGGCGTCCTGGTGCCGGAGCGGCGCGCGGCCGGCATGACCGCCGGCGCGTGGAAGACCTCCGCCGGTACCGCCGCGCGCACGCCGGTCGCCCGCGCCACCAACCTCACCCGCGCGCTGGAGCAGTACAAGAAGGCCGGTGTCGTCGTGGTCGGTCTGGCCGCCGACGGCGAGGTCGAACTGGGCGAGCTGGAGGCGCTGGACGGGCCGGTCGCGATCGTCGTCGGCAGCGAGGGCAAGGGCCTGTCCCGGCTGGTCGGCGAGACCTGCGACTTCCGGGTGCGGATCCCGATGCCGGGCGGCGCCGAGTCGCTGAACGCGGGTGTCGCGGCGGGCATCGTGCTGTACGAGGCGGCGCGCCGCCGGGCGTGACGATCCCGAACGGGTGTGTGTATTAGTCACCCGGAAGGGGTGTTTGGTTCTGTCCGGGCAAGCTTGACGCGGTCCGGACAGATCCGGCGGGTCAAAGCAGTGTCCTAAACACACGTCACTCGGTTAGATGAGTGTGGACACCAGAACACCCCGCACACCCACGGGGGACCGCTCGTCGGGATACGACGACGCTCCCGCGCTGAGCATGGTGAAGGTGCCGAGCGATCCGGCGCAGATCATCGTCAATCACGCGAGCTTCCGCGTGCAGCTGGGCGCCTCCTCGCGACGCGCGCAATCGCCGCGCATCGCGCGGCACGTGAGCGCCGCCGAGGACACCGCCCGCATCCCCGCCGCGAGTACGGCCGCGGGCAGAGCGGCCCCGGCCGGCGCCCGTCGACGCCCCGTGGTCTGGAGCGGCAGGTCCGCCCCCGACGACACCGGCGCCCACCGCCTGCTCCAGGCCGTGCGCGGGGCGGGCGTCCGGCACGCCGAGGACCCCTCGGCCGCCGACGCCGGAGCCACCCAGGTCATCCCCCGCGTCGGGACCGGCGGCTACGGCGGCGGCCACACCGGCGACGCCTACGGCGGCCTCGGCTACGACGACCTCGACCAGACCGTGGAGACCCCCGTCGTCGGCGCCCAGCGCACCCCCGGCGACGGCACCCGGCTGCTGCCCCACATGCGGACCGTGGAGGGGGCGTACGACGAACTCCCCTACGACGACGACGAACGGTTCGACGCGGACGCCGACGCCGACCCGGACACCGACGAGACCGGGACCGAGGGCCGCGGCCGGCGGCACGGCGACGACCCCGCGCGGCACGCCTACTACCCCGGCCGGCGGATGAACCTGGGGGGCGTCCTCCTCCCGCTGCGGATCTTCCTCGGCTTCATCTCGATCTACGCCGGCATGGGCAAGCTCTGCGACCCCGTCTACTTCGACGGCGGCAAGCGCGGCTCCATGGTCACGTGGCTCAACACCCTGCACCCCTGGGACGTCGCCGAGCCGCTGCGCCAGTTCGCCCTGGAGCACCCCGTCGGCTCCGGGCTCGTCATCGCCTTCGCCCAGGTCATCGTCGGTGTCCTGACCGTCTTCGGATGCTGGCAGCGGGTCGCCGCCGTGGGCGGTGCGCTGCTGTCGGCCGCACTGCTCGTCACCGTCAGCTGGAAGAGCGTCCCGGCCTACGAGACGCCCGACATCATCTACCTCGCCGCCTGGTCGCCGCTGATCATCGCGGGCGCGCCGGTGTACTCCGTCGACGGACGCCTCGCCGGGCTCGCCTGGCGCCGCCTCGGACCGCGCTCCGACATCTGGGAGCTGCGGCGCTACGTGCTGCGCCGCGGCGCCCTCGTCACCGCCGTCATCGTCGGGCTCACCCTGCTGGTCGGCTCCCTGCTGGGCGGCGCCGTGCGCGACGCCGACCGGGTGGTCGTCCCCGGCCCCGGCGAGTCGCCGCGCAACGAGCTGCCCGGCTCGCCGCTGCCGCAGGAGCCCGGCGAGCGCCGGGCCGAGAGCAGCCCGTCGGCCCGCACCTCCTCGCCCAGCCAGGGCGCCACGTCGGCGCCCACGGCGGGCGCGGAGGGCGCCACGACCACGCCGGACGCGACCCCCGAGGCCGTCACCGGCGGGGCGCCCAGCCAGACCCAGGGCACGGCGGGGCAGGCGCCGCCGCAGCAGTCCTCCCCGGAGCAGCAGGCGCCGAGCACGACGACCGGACCGACGTCCGGCGGCGGCTCCACCACCACCGGCGGCGGCACGGGCTCGCCGGGCGGCAGCGGCGGTGACACGTCATCCGGACAGTCCGGCCGGCCCGGCCTGGTCGGCGGACTCCTCGGGTAGCCCTCCACCCACCCCGTTACGACGACGGGGCCCCACACCTTTCGGGTGCGGGGCCCCGTTCCGTCGTACGACCGGGGGTCGTGAGGGCTAGGGAGTCGCCCTGGAAGGGGGTCCCCGAGGGCCGTGAGCCGGGAGAGCCCGGGAAGGCCGGCGCATGGGCGGGGACGGGCAGGCCCGGGTGGGGCCGGGTGGGGCCGGGGGAGAGGCGGGGAGGCCCGCAGGGCCGACGGGGCCGGAGTGAGGGCTCCGCGGCCCAGGAGGGGCTCAGCGGCCCAGGGCTGCCAGTTCCTTCGCCGCCTCGGTGAGGTCCTTCGCGGTGTCGATGGCGCGCCAGTACGCGCCGTGCGGGATCGGGAAGCCGGCCAGGCGGCGCTCGCGGGCCAGGTGCGGGAAGGTGGTGCGCTCGTGGTCGCCGCGCTCGGGGAGCAGGGCGGCGAACCCGGGGGAGAAGACGTAGACGCCCGCGTTGATCTCGAAGGTGGACGGCGGGGCCTCGATGAAGTCGGTGATGTGACCGAAGCCGTCGGTGCGGACGGCGCCCCACGGGATGCGCGGGCGGGCCAGGGCGAGCGTCGCCACGGCGTCCCGCTCGGTGTGGAAGTCGGCCATCTCGCGCAGCGAGAAACGGGTCCAGATGTCGCCGTTGGTGGCGTACCAGGGGCGGTCCGGGTGGGGCAGGTGCGCGGCGGCGAACTTCAGGCCGCCGCCGCGGCCGAGCGGTTCCTTCTCCACGACCGTGGTGACGGACACCGGCAGTTCGGCGGAGTCGAGCCAGTCCTTCAGGACGTCGGCGAGGTGGCCGCAGCTGACCACCACGTCGGTGACGCCCTCTTCGGCGAGCCAGGCGAGCTGATGACCGATGATCGGCGTCCCCGTGCCGGGGATCTCGACCATCGGCTTGGGCCGGTCGTCGGTGTAGGGGCGCAGCCGGGAGCCTTGGCCTCCGGCCAGGATGACGGCCTGGACAGGGCGGGCCGCGGCGGTCGGATCAGTCATGCGTCGCACTGTACGCGGGGGGTTGGCCGCAGTCGTCCGGTGGCTCGGGAGGTGCCGGACGAGCGCGGGTGCGGGTCGTCCGTGGCGGGCCGTGCCCGTGGGGCACAGCCGTGGGGCGGTACTGCCCCACGCCCCCGGGGATCGGCTGTGCCGCTCCCCAGGGACCGGGTTCAGCCGTGGGCGGCCAGGACGCCGGAGGCGTACGACGTGTCGCAGACCGGGCGGGCGTAGGACTGTGCGCGGGTCGGGCCGTAGGTCGCGACGGCGGCGCGGCCGAGGGCGCGGGCGAGGGAGACGCAGTGCCTGGCGAGCGACGGGCGCTCGTCCACGGCCTGCTGGAGGTGGGTGAGGGCGACGCCGGGGTCCTTCTGCTGCAGCTCGGTCAGGAGCTGGTCGCGCAGCACCTCGTGGGCGGCCTTGCGCTGGGTGCGCGTGGCGGCGTCGGCGGCCGAGATGTCCGAGGCGGCGAGCACCGAGCCCTCGGGGTTCCCCGACCAGTTGACGTGCGTCACCGCGAGGGTCCCGGAGAGCACCAGGACGACGGGCAGGACGAGGGCGAGGGAGCGGCCGATCCGGCGGGCGGGGCCCCGGCCGCGTCGCGTCTGTGGGGTGGTGGAGTGCTTCACGCTCGTGAGGGTAGCGCCCGGTAATGACACGGCGACATTTGGTCACCGGTTCGGGGGACGGGGAGGCGACGAAACCGGGTGGCGTGTTGACGAACGGTGGTCGAAATGGGCAGGTGTGCCGGGGTATTTGTCGACAACGAGAAGGGCCCCGCAGCGATCTGCGGGACCCTTCTCGTCAACCTGGGTGAATTACCCGGGGTTGTTCCGCTCAGTCGGACAGGCGCGCGCCGGTCGACGTGGAGAAGACGTGCGTCTCGCCGGCCCGCGGGACGACGTGCAGCGTGCTGCCCTTCTCGGGGACCTCACGGCCGCCGACGCGGACCACGAGGTCCTTGGACTCGCCGCCGACGTTGGCGGTGCCGTAGACGAACGCGTCGGAGCCCAGCTCCTCCACGACGTTGACGACGACCTCGACACCGAGGTCGGAGTCGGGGCCGGCCACGTCGAAGTGCTCGGGGCGGACGCCGACGGTGACCGTCTTGTCGCTGGTGGCGGAGAGCGCGTCGCGCTGCACCGGCACGACCGAGTTGCCGAACTTCACGCCGCCGTCGGTGATCGGCACCTCGACCAGGTTCATGGCGGGCGAGCCGATGAAGCCGGCGACGAAGAGGTTCGCGGGCTTGTCGTACATGTTGCGCGGGGTGTCGACCTGCTGCAGCAGACCGTCCTTGAGGACCGCCACGCGGTCGCCCATCGTCAGGGCCTCGACCTGGTCGTGGGTGACGTAGACGGTGGTGATGCCGAGGCGGCGCTGGAGCGAGGCGATCTGCGTACGGGTCGACACGCGGAGCTTGGCGTCGAGGTTCGACAGCGGCTCGTCCATGAGGAAGACCTGCGGCTCGCGCACGATGGCGCGGCCCATGGCGACACGCTGGCGCTGACCGCCGGAGAGCGCCTTCGGCTTGCGGTCCAGGTACTGGGTCAGGTCGAGGATCTTCGCGGCCTCCTCGACCTTCTGCCGGATCTCCGCCTTGTTGACGCCGGCGATCTTGAGCGCGAAGCCCATGTTGTCGGCGACGGTCATGTGCGGGTAGAGGGCGTAGTTCTGGAACACCATGGCGATGTCCCGGTCCTTGGGCGGCAGGTGGGTGACGTCGCGGTCACCGATGCGGATGGCGCCGCCGTTGACGTCCTCCAGGCCGGCGAGCATGCGCAGGGAGGTGGACTTGCCGCAGCCGGACGGGCCGACCAGGACGAGGAACTCGCCGTCCGCGATCTCGATGTCCAGGGCGTCGACGGCGGGCTTGTCGGAACCCGGGTAGATCCGGGTCGCCTTGTCGAACGTGACAGTGGCCATGGTGAATGGGCCCCCTTCTACCGGCAGGAACGTGCCGGACGATCCGTTGTAGGAAGGTGGTGGTCTAGTCCACACGGGTGACCGTGCGAACTGGGTCGAGACGGTACCCGCCGTTCACCTGTTGTGTCAGTAGTCGGACGGCTGTGAACTTCGCGGAAATTTTCGACGGGACCCGGCCGGGAGCTGGGTACACTGCACGGGCGCGCAGTGCTCCACGCGCGCGTGCCTCCTTAGCTCAGCTGGTAGAGCGCCGCTCTTGTAAAGCGAAGGTCGTCGGTTCGAGTCCGACAGGGGGCTCTGGTCCAGCGCAGCAGGAACGCCCCGCCGGTGACCCGGACGGGGCGTTCGGACATCTTCCGGCGACACCGACCGGGGCGGTCATGACAGGCACGAGCAACGCACGCCGGCAGCCGAGACCACTCACGGAGCTGTCCGACGTCCACGATCTCCTCGAAGAGATACGACTCCGCCCCGGCATGTGGCTGCGGGGGAACTCCCTCCAGCACCTGGACTCCCTGCTGTGCGGCTACCGGGCGGCGATGGCCGTGCACGGCATCGAGGAGGACTTCCCCTTCTGGAGCCCCGGGACGCCGGGACCGTTCGACGCGTGGCTGTGGCGGCGACTCGGCCGGCACAGTTCCCTCGGCTGGGCCGTCGAGATCGAGCGCGAGGCCCGGCAGGCCGGTGTGCCGGCGGTCGAGCTGTTCTTCGGCCTGTGGGACGAGTACCGGCACGGGCGCCGGGCGACGGCGGGATAAGGCGGGGCGCTGCGTGCGTGCGGGCTGAGGCGGGAAACCCCTGCGTGGCGGGTGCGGACTCTGGTCACCCGGGCCGGGGTGGTCAGCCTCGGGCCCCTCGTACGCGTCGGGCGATCTCCAGGTGGTCCTCGCCGAGGGGGCGTTCGTCCTCCAGGTGCCACAGGCAGGTCTGGAGGACGCGGGCGAGGGTCCACGCGCGGCTGCGGGAGCGGTTCAGGGCGAGGGTGTCGGTCAGGGCGTCGAAGCGCCAGAGGATCTCGTCCGGGGCGAAGCGGTTGGCGAGCGCCGGGAAGAGGTCGAAGCCGGGGTCGCCGGCGAGGGGCTTGGGGTCGATGGCGAGCCAGTCCGCGCGGTCGGCGCCGAGGACGTTGTCGTAGTGCAGGTCCCAGTGCAGGAGGCGGTCGCCGGGCTCGTCGGCGACCTCGCGGACCGCCGCCGCGCAGTCGGCGAGCAGGCGGCGCGTGTCCGGGTCGGGGACGCGCGCCAGGGCCGGCGGGGTCCGCTCCAGCAGGGCCGGGGCGATGTCGCCGAGGCGGCGCAGGCCCGGCGGGGCGGGGTGGGCGGTGAGCCGGGCCAGGAGGCGGGCGATGACCAGGCACGCCTCGCGGGTGTCGGGGACGCGGGAGAGCGACCGGGACGGGTCGAGGCGTTCCAGGAGCAGGGTGCCGGTCGCCGGGTCGTGGCCGAGGAGGCGGACCGCTCCGTCGCCGTTCCAGGCGCGCAGCGCGACCGGCTCGCCCGCGGTCTCGTCGTCGACGAGCTGGAGTTTGAGGACGGCGGGGGTGCCGTCCGCGCGGCGCACCGGCAGGACCAGGGCGCAGACGCCGTACAGGGACGGGCCGTCGGGCCGCAGCTCCCAGCGGTCCAGGAAGGTCTCGGCGAGGCGGGGCAGGCGGGCGACGAAGGCACGGCCCGCGGCGCCGTTGAACCGCTCCTGGGACGCGGCGAGTTGCTCCGGGACGTCGATCACGCCGCCGAGCCTACGCCCGGCCGGGGCGGGCGGGATTCCGCGGGATCCGAAGGAGACAGCGGGCCGCGGCGCGGGTTACCGTCCGGGGCCATGAGCAGCGGTGTCGTGAACGGCGGAGTCTCCTTCTGGTACGCGGCGGACGGGTTTCCCGAGGCCAGGAGGCCGTTGGAGGGGGACGCGTCCGCCGACGTGGTGATCGTCGGGGGCGGGTACACGGGGCTGTGGACCGCGTACTACCTGAAGAAGGCCGCGCCCTTCCTGCGGATCACCGTCCTGGAGCAGAAGTTCTGCGGCTACGGCGCCTCGGGGCGCAACGGCGGCTGGCTGTACAACGGCATCGCGGGGCGGGACCGGTACGCGAGGCTGCGCGGCCACGAGGCGGCCGTACGGCTGCAGAAGGCCATGAACGACACGGTCGACGAGGTGATCCGGGTCGCCCACGCGGAGGGCATCGACGCCGACCTGCACAAGGGCGGGGTGCTGGAGGTGGCCCGTACGCCCGCGCAGCTGGCCCGGCTGAGGGCGTACCACGAGGCAGAGGTCGCGTTCGGGGAGAAGGACCGCGAGCTGTACGGCGCGCGGGAGACCGCCCGGCGGATCCGGGTGGCCGACGCGGTCGGGTCGGCGTGGACGCCGCACGGCGCGCGGGTGCACCCGGTGAAGCTGGTGAAGGGGCTCGCGGCGGCCGTGGAGGCGCTGGGCGTGGTCATCCACGAGTCGACGCCGGTCACGGAGATCCGGCCGAAGCACGCGGTGACGCCGTACGGCACCGTCCGCGCGCCGTACGTGCTGCGCTGCACCGAGGGCTTCACCGCCGCCCTCAAGGGGCAGAGGCGCACCTGGCTGCCGATGAACTCCTCGATGATCGCGACCGAGCCGCTGACCGGCGAGCAGTGGGCGGCGATCGGCTGGGACGGCCGGGAGACGCTGGGCGACATGGCGCACGCGTACATGTACGCGCAGCGCACCGCCGACGGCCGGATCGCGCTCGGCGGGCGCGGCGTGCCGTACCGGTTCGGGTCGCGGACGGACAACGACGGGCGCACGCAGGCGGAGACCGTGGAGGCGCTGCGCGACGTCCTCGTCGGCTTCTTCCCGCAGCTGGCCGGGGTGCGGATCGAGCACGCCTGGTCGGGGGTGCTGGGCGTACCGCGCGACTGGTGCGCGACGGTCACCCTGGACCGGTCGACGGGGCTCGGCTGGGCGGGTGGGTACGTCGGTTCGGGGGTCGCCACGGCCAACCTGGCCGGCCGCACCCTGCGCGACCTCGTCCAGCAGGACTCCGGCCAGGGCGGCCGGACCGAGCTGACCGAGCTGCCGTGGGTCGGGCACAAGGTGCGCAGGTGGGAGCCGGAGCCGCTGCGCTGGCTGGGCGTCCACGGCATGTACGCCACCTACCGCACGGCCGACCGGCGGGAGGCGGTGACCCACAGCGCGGAGTCGTCCCGGCTGGCCCGGTGGGCGGACCGGGTGGCGGGGCGGGGCTGAGACTCAGGCCGCGGACTGTGCCGCCGGGGCCTTCTCCGGTGCCCCGTGCCTCGACCGGGAAGGCTTGCCGGTGATCATCAGGGCAGCGATCAGACCGGCGAGGAGCATGATGCCCGCCGCCCACCAGATGGCGACCGAGTAGCCGTGGACGAGGCTCTGGCGGATGACCGCCTCCCGCTGGGCCGGGTGGGCCGGATGGGCGGCGAGGTAGCCGCCGGCGCCGGTGGTGGCGATCGTGTTGAGCAGGGCGACGCCGAGGGAAGCGCCGACCTGCTGCGAGGTGTTGAGGGTGGCCGAGGTGACGCCGGCGTCCCGGGGGGCGACCCCGGCGGTCGCGTTGGCGAACACCGGCGTGTAGGTGAGGCCCATGCCGAGGCCCACGAGGATCAGCGCGGGCAGGACCTCGGTGGTGTACTCCGCCTCCACCGTCAGCCGGGTCAGGATCAGCATCCCGGATGTGGCCAGGAGCATGCCGGGGGCCACCAGCAGGCGCGGGGCGACGCGCGGGACGAGCCGGGCCGAGATCTGGGTCGAGCCGATGATGATCGAGCCGGTGAGCGGCAGGAAGGCCAGCCCGGTCGTGACGGGGGAGTACCCCCTGACGACCTGGAAGTAGTACGTCATGAACAGGAACATGCCGAACATGCCGATCACGGCCAGGCACAGGGTCAGGCAGCAGCCCGCGCGGTTGCGGTCACGCAGGATGTGCGGCGGCAGCAGGGGCGTACGGGCCCTGCTCTGCCACCACACGAAGCCGGCGAGCAGGGTCATGCCGACGGTGAGCAGGCCGAGCACCCGGACGTCCGCCCAGCCCCTCGGCTCCGCCTCGCTGAGGCCGTAGACGATCGTCAGCAACCCGCCGCAGCCGAGCAGCGCGCCGGGCACGTCGAGCCGGGCCCCGGCGGGGCGCGGGCCGCCCCCGTGCACCAGGGCGTACGTACCGATGAGCGCGGTGATCGCCATGAGCACGTTGACGTACAGGCACCAGCGCCAGCCCAGGTACTCGGCGAGCACTCCGCCGAGGACGAACCCGATGGCCGCTCCGCTGCCCGCCAGGGCGGAGTTGATGCCGAAGGCCTTCCCGCGCTCCTTGGGGTCGGTGAAGGTCGTGGTGAGCAGGCTGAGCGCGGACGGGGCGAGCAAGGCGGCGAACATGCCCTGGAGGGCGCGGGCGCCGAACAGCATGCCCGGGGTGGTGGCCGCGCCACCGAGCGCGGAGGCGGTGGCGAAGCCGGCCAGCCCGATGGCGAAGGTGCGCTTGCGGCCGACCAGGTCGGCGATGCGGCCGCCGAGCAGCAGCAGTCCGCCGAAGGCGAGGGTGTAGGCGGTGATCGCCCACTGCCGGTTGCCGTCGGTCATGCCCAGGTCGCGCTGGGCGGAGGGCAGCGCGATGTTCACGATGGTCGAGTCGAGGACGACCATCAGCTGGGCCATGGCGATGACCACCAGGCTCCACCAGCGGCGGGGGTCCGCGGCCGCAGGAGCCGTCGTGGGGGAGGGCGGGTCACGCCGGGGGACACTCATGCGGGTCAGAAGACCATGAAACGGTACGTACCGCACCCCGACCGCTCACTGGGTGTGAACGCCCCGCCCGGTCAGGGCTCCAGCACCACCTTCCCGGTCGTCCCCCGGTTCTCCAGCGCGCGGTGCGCGGCGGCGGCCTCGGCGAGCGGGAAGCGCTGAACGGCGGGGACGAGCCGGCCGGCGGCGGCCTCGGCGAGGGCGCGCAGCTCCAGCGTGCGCACCGGGTTGTCCCCGCCGGCCTTGCGCATCATCACCGGCCCCAGCACCTCCTCGGAGACCCCCTCGACCAGGTACGGCGACCCGTCGCGCAGCCCTGCCCCGGACCAGCCGAAGACGATGTGCCGCCCGGCCGGGCCGAGCAGCGCGACGGACGCGCGGGCCGCGTCCCCGCCGACGCCGTCGAAGACGATCGTCGCGGGCCGGCCGCCCAGCCAGGCGCGGACCTTCTCCGGCCAGTCCGACTCCGTGTAGTCGACGGCGAGGTCGGCGCCGTTCGCCTGCACGCGCGCGGTCTTCTCCGGCCCGCCGGCCAGGCCGACGACGGTCGCGCCGGCGTTCTTGGCGTACTGCACGAGCAGGGTGCCGATGCCGCCGGCGGCGGCCGGGATCACCACGACGTCGTCCGGGCCCGGCTCGGCGAACTGGACGATCCCCATGGCCGTACGCCCCGTGCCGATCATCGCGACGGCCTGCGCGAAGTCCAGGTTCGCGGGGACCTCGTGGAGGCGCTCGGTGCCGGTGACGGCCAGTTCGGCGTAGCCGCCGGGTGCGAAGCCGAGGTGGGCGACGACCCGCTTGCCGAGCCAGGAGTCGTCGGTGTCCGGGCCGAGCGCGTCGACCGTCCCGGCGACCTCGCGGCCGGGGACGGTGGGCAGGGCGGGCAGCTCGGGCAGGGGCCCGCGCAGGCCCTCGCGGATCGCGGTGTCGAGCAGATGGACGCCCGCCGCGGCCACCTTGATCCGGACCTGGCCGGGGCCGGGGACGGGGTCCTCGACCTCCTCGTGGCGCAGGTTGTCGGCGGGGCCGAAGGCGTGGAGACGGATGGCGTGCATGGGATCCCCCCGGACTGTCGTGTTCCGTTCCGCCGGTCGTGGTCACCGGTCCGGACGGCCACCACTCTCCGACCTCAAGCGCGCTTGAGGTCAAGGGCTCGCGATCCGTGCCGGCCGAGCGCCAGCGACACCGCCGTCAGCGCGCTCGTGAACGACACCTCCGCCAGCACGCCCGGCGCCGCCACCTGGTCGCCCGCGAGGTACACGCCGTCGCCGCGGTCGATCGCCGGACGGTCCCGCCAGGTCGTGCCCGGCAGGTCGACGGCTCCGGTACGGCCGTTCGCGACCGCCTCGCGCCGCCAGGTGACGCGCTCGCGCCAGCCCTCGAAGGCCAGGTCCAGCAGCTGTTCGGCGCGGGCGACGCCGTCCGCGCGGGACTCGTGCGGACCGATGGGGAACTGCCCCTGGACCAGCTGCTCGCCCGCCGGGGCGAGGGTGCGGTCCTGCGCGGTGAACCGCTCCAGCCAACCCGGCGCGTCCAGGTCGGAGACGATGAACGCGTCACCGCGCCGGGTGCGCACCGCCAGGTCGATCAGCGCCGTACGGCCGCTCGGCCAGGTCAGCGAGTCGTCGCCGAGCAGGCGGCGGGCCGCGTCCAGGGAGGTGGCGACGATGACGGGTGTGTCGGTGGGCAGGGTGTCCACGCGGGACAGCGTCTCGATCCGCACCCCCAGGTTCCAGGCGCGCCCGGCCATCCGGTCGATCAGGCCGCCCCAGCCGCCGCGCGGGTAGTGCGCCTCCGGCGGCAGCTTGGTGGCCCGGCGCAGTCGTTCCTGCACGAACGCCGCGGACAGGGAGCCGGGGTCGTGGTGGAACAGGGCGACGGCGGCGTAGTGGGCGGCCGCGCGGGCGCCCTCCTCGCCGGCCTGCGCGGTCGCCCAGGTCAGGAAGTCGGTGTCGGCCGGGGCCTGCCGGGCGCCGGGGCGCAGCAGCTTCAGCATCGCGAACGGCGGGGTGCGGCGCAGCGCGCCGTGGTGGCGCAGCCGCAGCCGGGCGGCCTCCAGGGGCGGGATCGGGGCGAGCGGGCCGAGCAGGCCGCGCTGCCGCAGCCAGGTCCAGTGCGGGCCGCCGCTGTAGAGCGCGTGCGGGCCCTCGTTGGTCCGGTACGGCCCCTCCGCGGTCCGGGCTCGCCCGCCGAGCGTGTGGTGCGCCTCGTGGACGGTGACCTTGGCGCCCGCCTCGGCCGCGGTGATCGCCGCGGTGAGTCCGGCGAAGCCGCCTCCGATGACGGTGATGCGGTGCATGGGGTGGGTCTCCCTCGGGTCGCTGGTCTGTCTCGCAGGTAAGACAGGTGAGGGGGGTCCGGATGTGACATCGGGGAGGCCTTCGCTGGTGAGGGCCGTGGGAGGGGGCGTTGTCAGTGGTGGGGTGCAGCATGGGGGCGTGGGCGAGGGCAGGGGCGCCGGCAAGGGCGTGGGCATCGGCAGGAGCCGGCGCCTGGGCGGGGGCAGGGGCCTGGGTGCGGACACGGACGGGGTGCGGACATGGACGGGGTGCGGAACGTGAGCGATGTGAAGCCGGCGCGCAGGCCGGAGCTGCGGCTGCCGCCGCTGGAGCCGTACGGCGGCGTCGGGCTGGAAGCGGACGGGGACTACGACGGCGTGGAGTTCCGCGGCGGCGACCTCACCGGTCAGGACGGTGCCGGGGCCCGCTTCATGGACTGCGCGCTCACCTCCTGCACCCTGACCGAGACCCGGCTGAGAAAGGCCCGCTTCCTCGACTCGGCCGTCACCGGCGTGCAGGGCGTCGGCACGGACCTGGCGGAGGCGACGCTGCGGGACGTGGAGGTCACGGAACCCCGGCTCGGCGGCGTCCAGCTGCACGGGGCGGTGCTGGAGCGGGTGGTGATCCGGGGCGGCAAGCTCGACTACCTCAACCTGCGCACGGCGCGGCTGAGAGACGTCGTCTTCGAGAACTGCGTCCTGGTCGAACCCGACTTCGGCGGTGCCCGCCTGGAGCGCGTCGAGTTCGCGGGCTGCGCCGTGAAGGGCGCCGACTTCACCGCGGCGACCCTCAAGGACGTCGACCTGCGCGGCGCCGAGCCCCTGGAGATCGCGGGCGGGGTGGACCGCCTGTCGGGCGCGGTCATCAGCCCCGGCCAACTGATGGACCTGGCGGAAGTGTTCGCGGCGGCGCTGGGGGTGCGCGTGCGGGTGGGCTAGCGCCCACCCCGATCACGGGCGGCCCGGATCACGGGTGGCGCGGGTCTCGGGTGCCTGTGGGTCTCGGGCGGCCCGGATTTCAGGTGCCTCCGGGCCCGCGGGTGGCCCGCTGCTCACGCCACCCGCGGGAACCTCGCCTGCAACGTCCAGATCGCCGGGTTGTCCGCCAGGTCCTCGTGCAGGTCGCACAGGTCGGCGATCAGGTCGTGCAGGAAGTCGCGGGCCTCGCGGCGCAGTTCGGTGTGGGAGAAGGTGAGGGGTGCTTCCTCGGCCGGCATCCAGTCGGCCTCGATGTCCACCCAGCCGAAGCGACGCTCGAACAGCATCCGGTCGGTGGACTCGGTGAAGTCCAGCTCGGCGTGCTGGGGGCGCGAGGCGCGGGAGCCCGCCGGGTCGCGGTCCAGCCGCTCCACGATGTCGCACAGCGCCCACGCGAAGTCGAGCACCGGCACCCATCCCCAGGCTGTGGACAGCTCCCGGTCCGTCTCGGTGTCGGCGAGGTAGACGTCGCCGCAGAACAGATCGTGGCGCAGCGCGTGGACGTCCGCGCGGCGGTAGTCCGTCTGCGGCGGGTCCGGGAAGCGGGTGGAGAGGGCGTAGCCGATGTCGAGCACGTAGGTGATGGTGTCACGGCACGCGGGGCGGCCGGTCCGCCGCCGGCCGGCGGGACGGCGGCGCCGCCCTAGGATCACGGACGTGTCCCGTTTCGCACCCGTTGTCCCCGTCGCCGCCTCCCTGAGCCTGAGCCTGAGTCTCGCCCTCGCCCTGACCGCCTGCGGCGGCGGAGTGGAGGGCACCCCCGGCGGCTCCGGGCTGCGCGACCCGTACTTCCCCAAGGCGGGCAACGGCGGCTACGACGTCACGCACTACGCCCTCACCCTCGACTACACCCCCGACAGCCGCCGGCTCACCGGCCGCGCGATCGTCACGGCCCGTGCCACGCAGCCGCTGTCCGCCCTCAACCTCGACCTCGACGGCCTGGACGTGCGCTCGGTGACGGTGGACGGCACGGCGGCCGACTTCAACCGCGCGGGCCAGGAACTGACCGTCCGTCCCCGCGACGAGCTCGCCGAGGGCGCGACCTTCCGCGTCACGGTCCGCTACGCGGGCACCCCGGCCGCCCTCACCGACGCGGACGGCTCCGAGGAGGGCTGGCTGCGCACCGCCGACGGGGCGGTCGCGCTCGGCCAGCCGGTCGGCTCGATGGCGTGGTTCCCCGGCAACCACCACCCCTCCGACAAGGCGTCGTACGACGTGACGGTGACCGTGCCGCGCGGGCTCACCGCGGTCTCCAACGGCGAGCAGGCGGGCGAGCGCACCCAGGGCGGCCGCACGACGTACACCTGGCGCACCACCGAACCGATGGCGAGCTACGTCGCCACGCTCGTGATCGGCCGCTACGAGATCCGGCGCGGCCGGACGAAGGACGGACTGCCCGTGTACAGCGCGGTGCACCCGGCCGAGGCGGCGGCGAGCCGCCCGGTGCTGGCCCGCCTTCCCGAGGCGATGCAGTGGGCGCGGGACACCTTCGGCCCGTACCCCTTCTCCTCCACCGGCGCGATCGTCGCGCCCTCCGGTATCGCCGGGTACGCGCTGGAGACCCAGAACCGCCCGGTCTTCCCCGGCACCCCGGACGTCCTGCTCCTCGTCCACGAGCTGGCCCACCAGTGGTACGGCAACTCGGTCTCGCCGAAGACCTGGCGGGACATGTGGCTCAACGAGGGCTTCGCGACGTACGCCGAGTGGCTGTGGGAGGAGGAGCACGGCGGGGACAGCGCCGAGCGGATCTTCGACGCGCTGTACGCCGACGAGGAGGTGTTCGCGTTCCCGCCCGCGAAGCCGCCGGCCGTCGAGGACATCTCCGGGCGCCCGGTCTACGAGCGGGGCGCGATGGTCCTGCACAGGATCCGGCAGATCGTCGGCGACGGCGCCTTCCGCCGCCTCCTGCGCGACTGGGCCGGCGAGCACCGGCACGGCAACGCGGACACCGCGGATTTCACCGCCTACGTCGAACGGCAGGCGCCCGGACACGACTTCTCCGGCGTCTGGGAGGACTGGCTGTACGGCGACGGCCGCCCGGCCCGGCCCTGAGGGCGCGGGTCACCGTCGAGGAGGGCCGGCGTGTTCCCGGCTGCACAGCGGTGCGGGGTCAGGCGTCCGGGCGCGGGGTGCGCAGGGGCTTGCGCAGGACCGCGCAGGGGCGGTGCAGGGCGCGGTCGGGCCGGTGGTCGATGACCTCGTAGCCGCAGGCGGTCCAGAAGGCCAGGGCCCTGGGGTTGTTCTCGAGGACGGCGAGCCGTACGGCGGTGCGGCCCGCGGCGCGGAAGCGGTCCTCTACGGCCGCGGCGAGGCGGCGGCCGTGGCCCTGCCGGCGCACGGCGGGGTCCACCAGGAGCAGCCCGATCCACGGGTCGGGGTCGTTGGGGTCGGGGTGGTGCGCCAGTGTGATCGCCATGCCGGTCAGCCGCCCGGCGGCGCGCGCGAGCAGCACTTCCGTGTCCGGGTTCGCCAGCTCCTGCGCCAGCGCCGCCGCGACCTGCTCGGCCCGGATGTCGTCCGGGTCGGGGAAGTCGCCGCTGAGCGCCTGGAACTCGCGGTCGGCGGCGTACAGCGCGGTGAGTTCGGCGAGCAGCGGCGCAGGGACAGTGTGGCCGCGGGGGACCGTCAGGGGTTCGAGGATCACACGCGGCAACCTAACGCGCCGCCGGGCCCCCGGCACGGAGTCGGGGGGCCCGGCGGCGCGGGCGGGTCAGCGGGTGACTCAGACGTTCACGCCGAAGTCCTGCGCGATGCCCGCGAGGCCCGAGGCGTAGCCCTGGCCCACGGCGCGGAACTTCCACTCCGCGCCGCTGCGGTACAGCTCGCCGAAGATCATGGCCGTCTCGGTGGCCGCGTCCTCCGACAGGTCGTAGCGCGCGATCTCGCCGCCGCCGGCCTGGTTGACGATGCGGATGTAGGCGTTGCGGACCTGGCCGAAGTTCTGCGAGCGGGCCTCCGCGTCGTAGATGGAGACCGGGAAGACGATCTTGTCGACGTCGGCCGGGAGGGCGGCGAGGTTGACGTTGATCGCCTCGTCGTCGCCGGCGCCCTCGCCGGTGCGGTTGTCACCGGTGTGGACGATCGTCTGGTCCGGGCTCTGCTTGTTGTTGAAGAAGACGAAGTGCTGGTCCGAGTAGACCTTGCCCTGCGTGTTGACCGCGATCGCGGAGGCGTCGAGGTCGAAGTCGGTGCCGGTGGTGGTCCGGACGTCCCAGCCGAGGCCCACGGTGACGGCGGTCAGGCCCGGAGCCTCCTTGGTGAGCGAGACGTTGCCACCCTTGGACAGGCTTACAGCCATGGTTCGGGAGTCCCTTCCTCGTTTACATTCGGCAAGAAGCTACAGCTACCCCTATGAACGCGAAGAGGGGTACGCGAGGTTCCTGGAGTCTTTACTTTCTTTACCGGGATGGCCGTAGTGCGGATATTCGGATGACGTGAGCCCGTCAGCGCGGGGAACATGGACGGCATGTCCGGTCCCCACGTCATCCGCGGCTCCGTCTCGCTTCCCGAGGCCGAGCTGATGTGGCGTTTCTCGCGGTCGTCCGGGCCCGGCGGGCAGCATGTGAACACCAGCGACTCCCAGGTCGAGCTGCGGTTCGACCTCGCGCGCACCGAGGCGCTGCCCGAGGTGTGGAAGCAGCGGGCCCTGGAGCGGCTGGCCGGCCGGCTGACCGACGGGGTGATCAGCGTCCGCGCCTCCGAGCACCGCTCCCAGTGGCGCAACCGCGAGGCCGCCGCCGTACGCCTCGCCGCGCTGCTCGCCGAGGCGACCGCGCCCCCGCCCAAGCCGCGCAAGCCGACCCGCATCCCGCGCGGCATCAACGAGCGCCGGCTCCGGGAGAAGAAGCAGCGCGCCGAGACCAAGCGCGGCCGCTCCGGGCAGAACTGGTCCTAGGTCCTGTCTGATAATTGATCTTGTGGTGGGTCGGGGTGAGTTGACGGATGCGGCGTGGGAGCGGATAGCGCCGCTGCTGCCTGGTGTTGACGG